>CAZQPY010000050.1:0-42283 GCA_964595345.1 uncultured Occallatibacter sp. | reverse complement strand
CAAATCTCAAAAAGCCGGCAGAACAACGCTCCTTACAGATTCTTGCGCAGAGCCACTATAGCAAGGTTACAGTATGGAGTGGATCTTTCCCCAATCCGAAAGTCCCCGTCGAGTTAGCTTCCCGCTTCGATAAGCCCCAGTTCGCGCAGCAGGAAGGCGTAGTCGAAGGCAATCTCCTTGAGGTAGTCGTAGCGGCCGCTGGCGCCCCCGTGGCCCGCTTCCATGTTGGTGACCAGGAAGAGCGGGTTGTTGTCGGTCTTCAGGGTGCGCAACTTGGCAACGTATTTTGCCGGCTCCCAGTACATCACCTGGCTGTCGTGCAGTGAGGTCTTCACCAGCATCGACGGATATTTGCCCGCCTTCAGGTTGTCGTAGGGCGAGTAGCTGAGCATGTAATGAAAGGCTTCCGCCTCGTTCGGGTTGCCCCACTCCTCGTATTCGGGAACGGTGAGCGGCAGGGTGGCATCGAGCATGGTGTTCATCACGTCCACGAACGGCACGTGCGACAGCACCGCGCGGAAAAGGTAGGGACGCAGATTCACGACCGCGCCCATGAGGAGGCCCCCGGCCGAGCCGCCCTCGATGGCAATGCGCGCGGGATCTCCGTAGCCTTCCACCGTGAGGTGCTGCACAGCGGAGATGAAGTCGGTGAAGGTGTTGCGCTTGACCTGCATCTTGCCCGCGTCATGCCAGGGCTTGCCCAGGTCGCCGCCGCCGCGGATGTGCGCATAGGCCATCACCACGCCGCGATCGAGAAGGCTCAACCGGTTGGAATTGAAGCCCAGCGGCAGTGAATACCCATACGACCCGTAGCCGTAGACATAGAGCGGGTTTTTGCCCTGCTCCTTCTTGTCCTTGCGATACACAATCGACACGGGAACAGCGGTGCCGTCCGCCGCGATGGCGTGGATGCGCTCGCTGGCATACAGGCTGCGGTCGAATCCGCCCGGGACTTCAAGCTGCTTCAGGAGCTTCGACGCGCCGCTCTTCACCTCGTACTCGTAGACCGAAGGCGGAGAGACCAGCGATTGGTAGCTGTACCGAAAGACCTTGGTATCAAAGACGCGATTGATGTGCGGTGCGGCGCTGTAGGCCGGTTCGGGAAAAGAGATTTCCCCTGCCGGGTTGGCCGCCGAACCCTCACCCGCAAAAGACCACAACCGCAGGCGCGGCAGGCCGTCTTCCCGCTCGCAGGCCACAAAGAAGCTGTCGAACAGGTCCACATCCTCGAGCATGATCTCCGCTCGGTGCGGAATCAACTCCGTCCAGTGTTCGCGACCGGCGGTGGCCACCGGGGCCGAGACCAGCCGGAAGTTGCGCCCCTGGTCGTTGGTGCGGATATAGAACCGTCCGTTGCGGTGCTCGACGTAATACTCGTGCTCGTCTTCGCGGGGCTGGATCAGGTTGAAGGCGGCGTTGGGCTGCCAGGCAGGCAGAATCCAGCATTCGCTGGCGGTGTGGCTGGCGGACTCCAGGACCAGATACTGGTCGTCGCGGGTTCTCCCAACAGCGATGTTGAAGCGCTCATCGTCGTCCTGGTAAATCAGGGTGTCTTCGGAAAATGGCAGGCCCAGGATGTGCTTCCACAGTTGAAACTGCCGCTTCTGCTCCTCGTCTTCCACCGTGTAGAAGAGAGACAAATTGTCGGCTGCCCAGGCGACGGTGCCGGTTCGTTCGATCTGGCAGGGTTCCTCCGGGCTGGGAAGCGTTTCGCCGACCGAGAGATCCTTGATCTGCAGCGCGTACTGCCGGAAGCCCTTGGTGTCTGTCGTATAGGCCAGCCATCGGCCATCGTCGGAGATGCTGGTGTCGCCAATCGAAAAGAAAGCGTGTCCGACCGAAAGCTGATTGCCGTCGAGTAGAACCTCTTCGGCAGCGGACTCGTCGATTCCAGTTGCCGTTCCCGGCTTGCGGCAGTGAATCCCGTACTGACTGCCTTCCTCGGTGCGCGTGTAGTACCACCAGGGGCCTTTGCGATAGGGCACCGAAACGTCGGTCTGCTTCACGTGCGACAGCATTTCGCGGTAAAGCTCGCCGCGAAGATCGGCAAGCGGCGCCATACACGCTTCCGCATAGGCGTTCTCGGCCTCCAGGTAGGAAGTGACGTCGCGGTCTTGTTTATTCCGCAGCCAGGCGTAGTCGTCCGTGAGAACTGCGCCATGATGGGTGGTTTCAACGTGTTCCGTGCGCGCGATGGGGAGCTGCGGTGTCTGTGTCATCTCGTTTCCAGTGTAAGTCTTGAGGGGCGGTTGACAGCGCGGAATCAAGGCTTGTACCGCGCGCTTCTCTCCTGAATCGAACAAGTTCGGAAGGCAAAGCGAAACTATCGCTTCGAGAAAAGGGGCGACAAGCTGGGCAGAATCCGTTAAAACTTTCATAACGTGAATAATCGAGAGAAGCAATCCAACACCGGGGCCCCCTCCGGGGCCGGGCAATCGGGCCACATCACCGCGGAAGCGCCGAAGATGGTGCAAAGCCTGGGCCTGTTCAGCTCTACCGCGCTGGTGATCGGATCCATGATTGGCTCCGGCGTTTTTATTGTCGATGCCGACATCGCGCGCGGCACCAATTCGCCTGCCCTGCTCCTTGGCGCGTGGATCGTAACCGCCATTCTGACCACCATCGGCGCTCTGAGCTACGGAGAGCTTGCCGCCATGATGCCCAAAGCCGGCGGCCAATACGTCTACCTGCGCGAGTCGCTGGGGCCGCTTTGGGGCTTTCTCTACGGCTGGACGCTGTTCCTGGTGATCCAGACCGGGACCATCGCCGCCGTCTGCGTGGCCTTTGGCAAGTTTCTGGGCGTCTTCTTCCCGTCGATTTCCACCACCAACTGGCTTTGGCACATTGCCCATGTCCCCCCGTTGAGAGTCGGGCCCATGGTCCTGGGCAACATGGAGATCGGTGTCAGTACGGCCAACCTCACCGGCATTGCGATCGTGGTCCTGCTGGCGGTGGTCAATGTTTTCGGTGTCAGTCTGGGGGCTCTGATTCAGAATGTCTTCACCACGGCGAAGGCTCTCTCGCTGGCGGCATTGATTCTGCTCGCATTCACCGTGGGGCATACTGCGACGGCCTGGGAGGCCAACTTCGGCGCAGGCTGGGGCAATTTTTGGAAAAACGCCGGCTGGGGCACGCTGCATCCCGTGCAGGTCGGGGTCGGCGGGCCGATGGTTCTGGTCAACCTGGTGGTGATTCTGGCCGTGGTGCAGGTGGGGTCGCTCTTCAGTGCCGATGCCTGGAACAACATCACCTTCACCGCCGGCGAGGTGAAGAACCCCAAGCGCAATATTCCGCTCTCGCTGATTCTGGGTACCGGATTCGTGTTGACCGTCTATTTCCTTGTGTCCGTTGCCTATTTACTGGTGCTGCCGATGCACGGCGATCCCAACGGCACAACGGTGCTGGCCCGTGGAATTCAATACGCAGCCGAGGACAGGGTGGCAACGGCGACGCTGGCGCAGATCTTCTCGTCAGGCGGAGCATTCCTGATGGCGAGCGCGATTCTGATTTCCACCTTTGGCTGCGCCAACGGAATGACTCTGGCGGGAGCACGCGTCTACTACGCCATGAGCCAGGACGGGCTGTTCTTCAAGTCCGTGGGAAAGTTGCATCCAAAGTACAAGACGCCTGTGGCCGGACTGCTGGTACAGGCCGCGTGGACCGTTGTGCTGTGCGTCTCCGGCTCCTACGGCCAACTGCTGGACTACATCATCTTCGCCGTGCTGGTGTTCTACGTCCTCACTATTGTCGGGCTATTCGTTCTGCGTTTTAAGAGACCGGACGCACTTAGGCCCTATCGGGCGCTGGGATATCCCTTCCTTCCCGCCCTCTATATCGCGATGGCGGCCTGGATCTGTATCGTATTGTTGAGATACAAGCCTCAATACACTTGGCCAGGTCTCGTTCTTGTTCTGCTGGGTATTCCGGTGTATCTCTTCTGGTCGCACCGGACCCGGACAGACTGAATTTCCTCGGATCGAAAGACCAACCAAATTCGGCTGATCCCAACTGATGGGAAGGATATTCCTCATACATGTCCAGACTGCTACGTATTAAACCGATGTCGATGCTCAAGGAAGAAGCGAGTGAAGTGGGCGAACACACGCTCCGTCGCTCGCTTGGAGCGGTAAATCTGATCACGCTGGGAATCGGCGCAATCATTGGCGCGGGCATCTTCGTGCTCACCGGTAAGGCTGCCGCGCTGCACGCTGGACCCGCCGTATCGCTCAGCTTTGTGCTGGCCGGCATCGTCTGCGCCTTCGCGGGCCTCTGCTATGCCGAATTTGCGTCGATCATCCCCATAGCCGGCTCCGCTTATACTTACGGATACGCCACTCTGGGCGAGTTTGTGGCCTGGATCATCGGCTGGGATCTGGTCCTCGAGTACGCCTTCGGGGCGGCCACCGTCGCCTCCGGCTGGTCTGGCTATCTGAACAGCCTCCTTCAGCAGCTCCACATCCATATTCCGCCGCAGTTGACCGCCGTACCGGGTACGCAACTCTATGAGTATCAGGACAAGTGGCAGCCTCTCACCGCTCTGCCCGCGGGTCTGGATCTTTCCGCCCTGCCCCACGTCACGGCAGCTTTCAACCTGGTTGCCATGCTCGGCATCCTCTTCATCACGACCATTCTGGTGATCGGGATCAAGGAATCGGCCAACTTCAACTCCGCCATCGTCATTGTCAAACTCGGCATTGTTGGCGTCTTTTTGATCGTCGGCGGCTACTTTATCGTTCTGCACCCATCGCTAGCCTTCCACAACTGGCACCCGTTCCTGCCGCCCTCCGACGGCCACGGCAACTTCGGCTTCATGGGAATTGCCACCGGCGCCTCGTCCATCTTCTTTGCTTACATCGGCTTCGACGCCGTTTCCACGGCTGCCCAGGAAGCCAAGAACCCCAAGCGCGACATGCCCATCGGCATTCTGGGTTCTCTGGTCGTGTGCACCATCCTATACATTCTGGTCTCGACCGTCCTGACCGGTCTGGTCAATTACAAGCAGCTGAATGTTGAAGCGCCGGTGGCCATGGGCATCGATGTGGTCGGCATCAGCTGGGGATCGATTCTCGTCAAAATCGGCGCTGTCTTCGGCCTGGCTACCGTCATGCTGGTCATGCTGCTCGGCCAGTCGCGTGTCTTCTTCTCCATGTCCAAGGATGGCCTGCTGCCCAGGTGGGCTTCCGCCATTCACCCCAAGTTCCGCACTCCCTGGATCTCCACGATTGTCGTTGGCGTCATTGTGGCCATCATGCCGGCCTTCCTGAACATCGACGTTCTTTCCGACCTGGTGAACATCGGTACTCTGCTGGCATTTACCATCGTCTGCGCCGGTGTCTGGGTGCTGCGGGTGCGCAATCCGGAGATGGAGCGGCCCTTCAAGACTCCGTTCGTGCCACTGGTGCCGATCCTTGGCATTGTGACAGCGCTGTTCGTCATGAGCCGTCTCCCGCTGCTCACCTGGACGGTCATGATCCTCTGGCTGCTGATCGGGTTGGTGATCTATTTCGGCTACTCCGTCAAACATAGCAAGGTCCAGAAGCTGGTCCAGGCTCCCGAGGCGGACTGATCGGGCTGGGAACACAGCAAAAGGGCCTCCTGCTGGGAGGCCGTTTTGCGCGTGGGCTTGTTCTTCTGCTTCAAGTTAAACTAAACCAGGTGAACTTAGTTCAATCGAGAGATCCCATGCGGACCATTAATATTCACCAAGTCAAGACCCATCTTTCGCGCCTTGTCGACGAGGCTGAGAAGGGCGATTCCTTCATCATTGCCAAGGCTGGCAAGCCGAAGGTGATGGTGACCCGGCTCAGCGAACCGGCTCTTGACCCTAAGCGCCGATTGGGCTTCCTAAAGGGACAGATCAAGGTTCCGGATGACTTTGACACGTTGATGGCCGATGAGATCGAGAAGATGTACAGCGGTGAAGAATGAAACTTCTTCTCGATCCTCACCTGCTGTTGTGGGCTAGTGAGGATTCTCCCCGTCTTCCCGCGTTGGCGTCGAATTTGATTACGGATACTGAGAACGAACTTCTCTTCAGCGTTGCAAGCATCTGGGAAATCTCAATCAAACATGCCAAGGGGTTAGAGAGCTTCCATGCTCATCCCGGTATGGTTTGGGAGGGTCTGCTGGAGAATGGCTATACGGAACTGGCCGTGATTGGGAAACACGCCGTTGCAGCCGGCAATCTCCCATCCATACACAAAGATCCCTTCGACCGCATCCTGATTGCTCAGGCTATGATCGAAGGGATTACTCTATTGACCGCCGATCCACGGATAGCCCAATACCCCGGCCCCATAAGAAAGGTTTGACGAATTTGTCTACGCCGTCGCCTTCACACAGAATCCTTCAAATGCACGAGTGAGTTCGCCCGCGATTTGCTGCGCAGTCGACTGCTCGATGATGTAGCGCTGCATCAGGTAAACGAGCTTGCCGTCGCGCAGGATGGCCACCGCCGGAGAACTGGGCGGGTTGCCCTCGAAGTAGCTGCGGGCCTGATCGGTTGCTTCGCGGTCCTGGCCTGCAAAGACGGTGATCTTCCGATCCGGCTGGTGGGCCGAATTGGTGAGCGCCAGCCGCACTCCGGGGCGCATCTTGCCCGCGGCGCAACCGCAGATCGAGTTCACAACCAGCAACGTTGTTCCTGGTTGAGCCACGGCAGCGTCCACCTCGGCGGCGGTGCGGGCTTCTTTCAGTCCGGCGCGCGTCAACTCTTCGCGCATGGGGATGACCATAAGCTCTGGATACATGTTTTCCTCCGGCATGGGGAAGTGCCTTTGCGATATAGATGCGACCGAAGGCGTAATGTAGCCTTTATTTGATGAAGATGATCGAAAATGTGGCGTTGGCGCCTTATACAACCTTCGGGATCGGCGGTCCGGCTCGTTATTTCGCTGCGGCAACCTCGGAAGACGAAGTCGTGGAAGCAGTGAATTGGGCTGTCGAGCGTGATCTTCCTCTGTTCATACTTGGGGGCGGAAGCAACCTGCTGGTCTCAGATCGAGGCTTCGACGGGCTGGTTCTGAAGATCGAACTGCGGGGAATTGAGGCGACGCAAGCGGATGGCGCAGGCTGTCAGACCATCTACCGCGCAGCCGCCGGGGAAGATTGGGATACGTTCGCGGAACGCACCGTCCAGGATGGTTGTGCCGGCATCGAATGCCTGGCCGGCATTCCGGGATCGGTGGGCGGCACGCCCGTCCAGAACGTCGGCGCCTATGGTCAGGAAGTGGCCTCGGCCATCGAGCAGGTACGCGTCTACGACTTGAAGCAGATCGCGTTTGCCGAGTTCAGCGCCGCCGAATGCGGCTTCGCCTATCGCAAGAGCCGCTTCAATCAAGAGGACCGGGGAAGGTACATCGTGACGCGTGTCGATTACCGCCTCATTCCCGGTGGTGCTCCAGCCATTCGTTACGGCGATCTGCAGCGGGAACTGGCCGCGCTTGCCGCCGAGGGCAGGGAACCGGGCCTCGCGGAGGTAGCCGCCGCGGTGCGCCGGGTGCGCCGTTCCAAGGGAATGCTGATGGTCGAGGGCGACCCGGACTGCGCGAGTGCCGGGAGCTTCTTCAAGAATCCGCTGCTTTGTGTTGCGCATATGCAGGGGATTGGCGAGATGGTTGGCAAGGAGCCCCCGCACTACATCGCCGGTGAAGGGGTAGTCAAGGTGCCCGCTGCCTGGCTGATCGAGCAGGCGGGGTTTGCCAAAGGCTACCGGCGTGGCGCGGCCGGCATTTCCACCTGGCACACCCTGGCCTTGACCAATCGCGGCGGCGCAACGGCCCAGGAAATTCTGGCGCTGGCGGACGAAATCAAGCAGAAGGTGGAAGCGCGCTTCAGCGTGAAGCTCGAGATGGAGCCGGTGATGCTCGGCTTCTGAACGCATCGGGCCGGTTTCCTGTCCCGAACCCAAAGTTGCAAATTGAACCCATCCCCTTCAGTCTCTTTCTCGCCGATTGAACCTGCCGTTCCATGCGGCGAAATCTGCCGGCGGCTGGTAACCTATCTTCAGATATGAACGACAATTTGCATCAGTTGCGCTGTTTCGGATGCGGAGCGCGAATCTCGGGCGCTGAAGCCAGGCCTGACTTTCGCTGCGCCGTGTGTGGGGACCTGTTCGAAGTGGAATACCCCGGCTGGGTTCAACGCCGTGGCCCCGACCGCCCCAACCCCGGCGCACTGAAATGGCTGTGGCGCGAGCGCCGCAGTTCGGCAGAGACACTGGACCGTTCCGGTGTGTGGCGCTTCCGCGAATTGCTGCCGATTTTGGATAGTTTTGGCGATGCGGTGACGCTCTTCGAGGGAAACACGCCACTTTATCACCTTCCGCGCGCAGCCAAGGCTTTGGGGATCGATCAACTCTATGCCAAGCATCAGGGCATGAATCCCACCGGCTCTTTCAAGGACACCGGCATGACCGCGGCCCTGAGCGTGGCCAAGGAGCGCGGATTCGAGTGGGTAGCCTGCGCATCGACCGGAAATACGTCGGCCGCGATGGCAGCTTATGCCGCGCGGGCCGGCCTCCGTTGCCTGGTGCTGATTCCCGATGGCAAGATCGCCTGGGGGAAACTCGCCCAGGCAATGGACTACGGCGCCGTCACCTGCCAGCTAAAGGCCGACTTTGACGGCTGCCTGAGCCTGCTGACCAAGATCGTCCAGGAAGCGCCCATCTACCTGCTCAACTCGGTGAATCCCTACCGTCTAGAGGGGCAGAAGACGCCGGCCTTTGAGATTGCCGAAGCCTTCGACTGGAATGTGCCCGACCACCTGATTGTTCCGGGCGGAAACCTGGGCAACAGCTCGGCGCTCGGCAAGGGCTTTCGGGAGTTGTATGAATTGGGGCTGGTAGCGCGCATGCCGCGCATCAGCGTGATTCAGGCCGCAGGGGCAAACCCGCTGGTGCGCAGCTTTGAAGCCAGCAAGGGAACGGTCCTGGAACCGGTGGAAGCCCAGACCCGCGCCACCGCCATTCGGATTGGCAACCCCGCTTCATGGCGCAAGGCTGCGAGGGTCATTCAGGACACAGGCGGTTGGTGCCTCGACGTTACTGAAGCCGAGATCTCGATTGCCAAAGCCGAAATCGGCGCAGAAGGACTGGGCTGCGAGCCAGCTTCCGCCGTCACCCTGGCGGGCCTCAAGAAACTTCGCAAGCAGGGAGCAATCGGTTCCGGCGAAACGGTCGTATTGCTGCTGACCGGCAACACCCTGAAGGACGCCGACTACACCATCGACTTCCACCGTGGAACGCTGCTCAAGGACGAAGAAAAGGTTGGTTTCGAGGGCGAGATTGAGAGCCTGCGGCGCAACGCTCAGCAAGTCGACGCGACCATCCCCGCAGTGCTGGCCACGTTGAAGGGCAATTACGAATGAGCGAAAGCGGCGCAAGCAAGGACGGAATGGACATCCCCGAGCCGCTGAGGCTCCGTTTGCCTGCGACTTCGGCAAATCTGGGCCCGGGGTTTGACGCTTCCGCCGTGGCTCTCGATTTCTACCTGGAGATCGAAGCCCGCCCTGCCGAAGAGTTTTCCATCGCTGCTACGGGGCGCGATGCGGAGCGATGCTCGCGGCTCAAGGACAATCTGATTCTTGAGATCTACAAGGACCTGCTCGTCCGCCATGGAAAGCCGATCATCCCACTGGCGATCCGCATGGAAAACGGGATACCGCTCGGAATGGGCTGCGGCTCGTCTGCGGCGGGGCGGCTCGCCGCCATCGCCCTGGCTGTACACTTCGGGAATCTGGGTTGGAGTTCCGAGCAGATCCTCGAAGAGGCATGCGCCCTTGAAGGCCACCCGGATAACGCCGCGGCCTGCTGGCTGGGCGGCTTCGTCACTGCAACCACCGAAGGGCCGAAGGTCCATGTCGTCCGCGTGGATCCGCCAGCCCAATGGCGTGTGATTTTGGCGTTGCCGTTGCAACCGCTTGCAACCAGCAAGGCGCGCGCTGTGCTTCCCGATTGTTACTCTCGCGCTGAAGTGGTTACCAACATTCAGTCGGTCGCGCTGCTGGGCCTGGCCTTTGCACAGGCGCGTGGAGATCTGCTACGCCTTGCCATGCGCGATTGCATCCACCAGCCCTATCGCTCTTCGATCTGCCCGCTTTTGCCCCCGCTCATCGCTTTGTCGGGAAGGCATGGGATTCTTGGCGCAGCCTTGAGCGGCGCGGGTCCGGCCGTTTTGTTGATCGTCAAAGACGAGGCAGACATTGAGGCGGCCTGCAGTGGGATCCGCAGCGCGCTGGATGGTTTTCTGGAGCCGGAACTCAAAATCTGCAGCTTCGAGAACCAGGGGACAACAAAGACGCTGGGAGCCGTGGCGTTCTGACGACCAAGTGTGCCGGTTCAAAGGCTCTTCGCCGATCGGGAATCGAGCTATCTTGTAAGCGTTATCAACCAGCAAACCGCGTTTCGATCATCGTTGCCTTTCTGCGCAACCCCATAATAGTCATTCGCTTGCGCATTACCTAAGTTTTCTTGCTAATCCACCGGGATGATCCTAAATTCGCTGCGTGGGCAGTCCTGGGGGAGGGCTGCTCTAGCGCCCGCGATCCTTAATGGGTCCGGGCGCTTTATTCTTGGTCGCGAAGCTAAATGTACTTAAACGACCTGGATAGAATAGCCTACGCATCACCTGGAAGGTTCGATCACCCTCTGTCAGCTTATCCGGCCAGCCTGTTTTGCGACCTTCCCGTCCATCGCAGCATCCTATGAGAGCACGGATCGAGTTGCTCTGCAGTTACACTGGTGAGAGCAAAACCGCAAGGAGGAATATGGCTGGTTTGGGAGTTTTGGAAGTCAGCGATGCAACGTTCGAGCAGGAGGTGCTCCAGAGTGAGCAACCGGTCCTGGTAGATTTCTGGGCTGTATGGTGCGGCCCCTGCAAGGCCCTTGGTCCGATTGTGGACACGATTGCTGCCAGCTATGCCGGCAAGCTGAAGGTCATCAAGGTCAACGTGGATCAGAACAGCGCAACCCCTTCGCGTTTTGGCATTCGCGGAATCCCGGCGCTTCTCTTCTTCAAGGGTGGCAAGGTCGCCGATCAGATCGTCGGCTTCGTACCCCAGGACGTGATCGAAGAGAAGATTCAAAGGCTCCTGGCTTAGATTCTTCCGTCTTTCTGACATTTTGTTTCAGCTTCACTTGAAAAGGCCCGGCAATCCGCCGGGCCTTTTCAACGTGTGCTGCTGCGCGAGCGGCCAACGGCGGGCGTCACTTTTTGAGGGCTTTCACCGCCTCGGTCAGAGCTGGAACAACCTCGAACAAATCCCCCACAATCCCATAATCGGCGATTTCGAAGATCGGTGCGTCGGGATCCTTGTTGACGGCCACAATGCATCGCGAAGCCTTCATGCCCACCTGGTGCTGAATGGCTCCCGAGATGCCCACCGCGACGTAAAGCTTGGGCGCGACGCTCTGGCCGGAACTGCCCACTTGCCGGTCCGTGGGTAGCCAGCCGCTGTCGCAGATGGGCCTGCTGGCGGCCAATTCTGCGCCCAGCGCAGATGCCAGTTCCTGCATCATGGGGATGTTGGCTGCTTCCCGAATGCCACGGCCGATGCTGACGATGCGCTCAGCCGAGGCCAGGTCCACCGTCTGCGCGGAAGCGCGAAAAGGCTGGCCCGGGCGGGTACGGATCTGCGCGGCTTCGAGGGTGGGAGTGAAGGTCTCCGCTGAAACTACCGCTCCAGTCGGAGTCTCTTCGGCTCGAAATGCTCCCGCCTGCACAGACAGAAAGCAAGGCCCGTCTCCGGCAGGATGGTAATGGCCGTTCAGTCGGCCTTGCAGCAACTGGCGGACAAAGGTGGGTCCATTGGCCCCCGACGCTGCGGGGCCGATTTCCACCACATCGTTCATGAGCATTCGCCCCATCCGCGCTGCCAGGGCGGGCGCGTAGTCTCGAACCTGATAGGTGTGCGGAAATACCACATAACGGGGATCCACCGAGCGGAAAAACTGCTCCAGCGCCAGCACAAATCCATCCGCGGAATAGACATCCAGAAGAGGGTGCTCTATGCGGACCACTCTTTCCAAAGGCTGCCCCACCAGCTCACCGGCCAGGTTTGCCGTTTCCGCGCCGATCAGGATCGCATGGAGCGGCTGGTTGGTGAGCGCGCACAACTGGCGGCCTGCCGCAAGCGCTTCCCAGCTCAGCGGAGCAATCTTGCCCGCCCTTTCTTCAACCACAACCCAGACGCCGCTCATAGGACCCTCGCTTCAAATTGCAGCTTCTCGACCAGCGAAGCTGCCGCCTGCGCCGGCGTGCCCGGCAGAAACTGGGTGCTCTTCTGTTTGCGGATCGCGGATACATGGTCCAGAACCAACCCAGAAGCAAGGTCGACACCCAGCTCTCCGGACTCGACAACGCGTAATTCCTTTGTTTTCGCGCGCTTGATCCCCATCAAGGTCGCATAACGCAGTTTGTTCCCGCCGGATTGAATGGCGAGCACTGCCGGCATGGGGAGCTCGATCATTTGCAGCCATCCCTCTTCCAACTCGCGCTTCACGCTGAGTCCGGCTTCGGTCTTCTCCACCTGGAGAATGAGCGAGGCGTGCGGCATCCCCAGCAACGCCGCAAGCAAAACGCCTGTTTGCCCGTGGCCAACGTCGTCGGATTGCAAGCCGGCCAGAACCAGATCCGGGCTCTCCGGGCGGATCGCTGCCGCCAGCAGGCGCGCCGTGCCCAGCGCATCCCGGCCGGAACGATCGTCGCAGCGGATGTGCAGGGCTCGGTCGGCGCCCTTGGCCAGCGCATCGCGCAACACAGACTGCACGCGGTCCGGGCCGGCGCTCAGCGCCACCACCTCGCCGTCGTGCTGCTCCCTGAGTTGCAGCGCCTGCTCCAACGCGTAGGCGTCCGACTCGTTGAGGTTGTAGTTCAAGTCAGTCTCTTCGATCCAGCGGCCGCTGCCGTCGATCTTGAACGGCGCGCCGGACTCGGGAACTTGTTTGATCGCGACGATGATCTTCATACGCACCTGTCTTGAATCGATTGGAATCTCAAATCTTCTCCGGCAATCCTCGCGCCACAAGCTGGGCAATGTCCAGAAGTTGGGTCGTGGGAGCGCTGCCGGCTGCGAGGGCATCCCGGAGCATGGTATTGCAAAAGGGACATGCCGCGGCCACCGTGTTGGCGCCGGTCGCGGCCAGTTCCTCGGCGCGGCGATGGCTGATGCGTTCGCCCGTCTCTTCGCCCAGAAAGGCCAGTCCGCCGCCGGCTCCGCAACAGAAGCTGCGCTCGCGCGAGCGGGGAGCTTCTGCCAGCGTTCCGGCCAGCGAAACCAGTTCGCGCGGCTCGTCATAGATATCGCGATAGCGTCCCAGGTAGCAAGGGTCGTGATAGACGATTTTCTCGTCGTTTTGTTGGCGGGGAAGCCGGTCCGCGTGGCGCGCCAGGAACTCCGAGTGGTGTTCGATGGCGGGCGGGTTGCCGAACTCCTTCCAGTCCTCCTGGATGGTGCGCACACAGTGAGGGCAGATGGAGAGCAGCTTCTTCGCTCCGGCCTGTGCAAGCGTTTCGAGATTGACTTCCGCCAGTTGCTGGAAGAGCAGGTCGTTGCCCAGCCGGCGCGCCGAGTCGCCGCTGCAACGCTCTTTGCGGAGCACACCGTAGCTGGTTCCCAGATGGTCGAGAATGCGCGTCAGATCGGCAATGATTTCACGTCCCTCCGGATCGTAAGCGCCCATGCAGCCGAGCCACAGGCAGTACTCCTGGCTGCCGTCAAAGATCGGGAGCCGCAGTCTCTGGAGGAACTTGTCCCGCTCGGCAGCACTGCCGCCCAAAGGGTTTCCCGTGCGCTCCAGGGTGGTGAACAGCTTGCCGCCGGCCTCGTCTTCCCAACTCCCGGTGTTGACCGCGCCGCGCCGCAGCCCAATCAGCAACGGCAGGTGCTCCACGCCGACCGGGCATTGAAACTCGCACGCTCCGCAGGTGGTGCACTGAAATGGAGCTTCAGGTGGAATGAACCGGCCCAGAAGCGGGTCGGGCGAAGCTGGTCCGGATTCGTTCAAATACCCCCGCAGGCCGAGAATGATCTCTTTCGGATTGAGCACCTTGCCGGTGTTGGCGGCAGGGCAGTGCTCGGTGCAGCGGCCACACTCCACGCAGGAAAAGGCTTGCAGCGCCGTCAGCCTGGTCAAATCCGTACCCGCGACCAGTCCGAAGTCGTCATCGCCCGCCAAAGGCGGAATGCTGCTGAAGCTTCCCCGGGAAAGGAAGACGGAAACCGGGCTCAGAACCAGGTGCAGGTGCTTGGTGTGCGGAATCAAAGGAAGAAAGCCAAGCAGGGCCAGCGTATGCAGCCACCACAGGATTCGAGCGCCCGCGCTTGCCGGAGCCACGAGAAATGCGCCCAGGTAGGTAATCATCAGCACAAAGATCAGGGCGGCAATCACGCCGGACTCGTAGGAGAGCTTCTCGCCCAGCCAGACCGGGCGCAACGCAAATCGGCGCACAAATAGGGCCGCGATTCCGAGGGCGCAGGCGGCGGCAAAGAGAGCGGCTACAGCAAAATAAAAGCGGCCCAGCCCACTGGATGGATCTAGAAACCCCACGCCAAGGCCCACACAGCAGTGGTTGAGCGTGACCAGCGCAAACACCAGAAAAGCCCAGAACACCAATGCATGCGCCAGCCCGGGCAGCGGGCGTTGCCGGATTACCTTTGCTTGAAAAAGAACCTCCCAAGCGAATTCCTTCAGCCGGGTCGCGAGGGGAAAAAGCTTGAAACCGGGGTCGAGCCTTGCAGCCAGAATGATCGCCAGCACCTTGCGGAAGCGGAGCCAGAAAAGGCAGACCGAAGCCGCCGCCAGCGCGACAAAGATCAGCTTCTCGGCAAGGGAGAAGGAATCAGGCTCGGTCAGGGTTCCGAAGAGCGGCGTCATAGGCGAACACACAGGAGAACGAAGCCACCATACACCACCCTGAAGCGCATTGTCCTGCCGAGTCTACGCCTTCTACTGAAAACAGATGCCGTAACCGTCCGGGTCTTTCAGGTGGAGCTGTTTCATCCCGTAGTGCGCGACTTTGGGCGGACGCAGGTCCAGGCCTTTGGCGCACAGTTCGGCGTATGCCTTGTCAACATCCGGGCAACCGATAAACAGGCCCACGTCGTCGTGAAAACGGGCGGCGGTGGGGTCGGGAACGGGAGGGCGGCTGAGGAACTCATAGCGGGTATTCAGCATCACCGCCGCATCGTTGCATTTGAGCCAGGCCCAGTCCAGATCGTCGGGCGCGCGGGGAGGGGAAGTGCTGACAACTTCAAAGCCTAGGATGTCGCGATAGAAACGGAGCGACGCCGGCATATCGAAGACTTGGAGAAGCGGGCAAAGACCTTGCATCTCGATCGCCATGAGGAATCTCCTCCACATGTCGGGTGCGCCCCGGGCCACTGTGCCGCGGCCCGGGACGAACCTTTGCAAACCACTCTAGCAGCGCACGATCTTGGGCGAACGGATGCCCTTGGTGGCGTTGCGGGTGTCGATTACCAGTTTGGACTGCTCAACAATGGCCTTGTAGTCGTAGCTGGTGTGGTCGGTCACGATGATCGCCGCATCGAAATCGCCGAGGTTGTCGAGCGGCGTATTGGTCATGTTCAGATCGTAGTGGCGTCCATGGCCCACTTTTGGGAAGAAGGGATCGTTGTAGCTGACCAGCGCTCCCTTATCCCGTAGCAACTCGATGATCGTCAGCGAGGGCGACTCGCGCAGATCGTCGATGTCGCGCTTGTAGGCCAGTCCGAGAACCATGATTTTGGACCCCTTCAGCGACTTGCACTGCTCGTTCAGCCCCGCCGTCGTCTGCTCGATCACGAAATACGGCATATTGATGTTGACTTCGCCGGCCAGCTCAATGAAGCGCGTGCGGAAGTCGAACTCCTTGGCCTTCCACGACAGATAGAACGGGTCGATGGGGATGCAGTGACCACCCAGGCCCGGGCCGGGATAGAAGGCCTGGAATCCGAAGGGCTTGGTCTTGGCCGCGTCGATCACCTCGTGAATATCGATGCCCATCCGCATGCATAGTTGCTTCAACTCGTTCACCAACGCGATGTTGACGCAGCGGTAGATGTTCTCCAGCAGCTTGGTCATCTCGGCGACAGCGGGGCTGCTGACGGGAACCACGTGCCGGAAGATGGTGCCGTAAAGAGCCGCCGCCAGTTCCGAGGCTACCGGTCCGCATCCGCCCACAACCTTGGGTATATCGTGACGCGCTACCGTGTCGTTGCCCGGATCTTCGCGTTCCGGCGAGAAGGCCACATGAATGCCCGGTTCGCCCGCCTTGCGCGAAAGCTTCAGACCGAGCTGGTTTCCCGCTTCCAGCCTAGGCCCGACTTCTTCTTCTGTGGTGCCGGGATAGGTCGTGCTTTCCAAAATGATCAGCTGGCCCTCGTGAACATGCGGGGCAAGGGACTCGACCGTCCCTGTCACGTAGCTCAAGTCGGGCTCGTGGTACTCGTCGAGCGGCGTTGGCACGCAAATGATCACCGCGTCCATCTCGGCGATTTCCGCGTAATCCGCAGTGGCCCGGAATCCGGCCTTTTGCGCTTCCTGAATTTCGGCCGGCAGAATGCGCACAATGTAGGAGCCGCCCCCGTTCAAAGTCTTCACTTTGTCGACAGCGACATCGAAGCCCGTTACGCGGAACCGTTCGCCGCTGAAGAGCAGCGCCAACGGGAGGCCAACATACCCCATCCCGACGATCCCTATCCGGGCTTCGCGGGTCTCCACTTTTTGCTTGAATGCTTGCAGTGAACCTTCGATCAAAGTTGTCATCCTTGAATTGTAAGGCGAGCAAATGACCCTTCCCCGGCAAGATGGAACCGAAGGTTGTATTCTTATCTATGAATCCCAAATTAGTTGAAGATTCCCAAAGATTTCGGAGACCCCCTTGGCCAAGTTTCTTGTAACCGGAGCAGCCGGATTTATCGGCCGGTCGATTGCCGCTGCTCTCATCGCCCGGGGCGAATCCGTGCGCGGCGTTGACAGCTTCATCACCGGAAAACGCGCCAATCTGGCCGGCCTCGAACAAATGGAGTTTGTAGAAGGCGATCTGCGCGATCCCGGCGTCTGCTCCAAGGCCTGCCAAGGGGTTGAGATTGTCTTTCACGAGGCCGCGCTCGCTTCGGTGCCGCGTTCCGTCGCTGATCCCGTGGGAACCCACGAGTGCTGCGTGAATGCCACGCTGAATCTGCTTGTCGCAGCCCGCGCCGCCGGAGTGCGCCGGGTAGTTTACGCAGGCTCGTCCTCGGCCTACGGTGATACCCCGACCTTGCCCAAACATGAAGGAATGCTGCCCAACCCCATCTCTCCCTATGCCGTTGCCAAGCTGTCCGGAGAGCACTACATGGGCGCCTTTTCCAAGGTCTACGGTCTGGAAACTGTAGTGCTGCGTTACTTCAATGTCTTCGGCCCTTACCAGGACCCCACTTCGCATTATTCCGGGGTGTTGGCGCTCTTTTGCCGGCAGATGCTGGCCGGCGAAAAGTCAACGATTTACGGAGACGGCGAGCAGAGCCGGGACTTCACCTTCATCGAAAATGTTGTTCACGCCAACTTGCTGGCTGCCGCCGCTCCTGCCGATCTCGTCTCCGGAAGAGCGATGAACGCAGCCACCGGCTCCCGCTTCACCTTGAATCAAACCTTCGCATTGTTGCGCGAACTCACCGGCTACTCCGGCGAGCCGGTTTACGCGCCTGCCCGCGTTGGCGACATCCATGATTCGTTGGCGGATATCTCCCTGGCCGGCGAGTTGATGGGCTACCGGCCAGTCGTCGATTTCAAGCAAGGACTGCAGCGGACCCTCGAATGGTACCGCTCTGTTGCCCACGCGGATCGGACTGCCTGAGTTCGGCTGCGGCTCAGGACTAGCTCAGCGTGTATTTAGAAAGTAATCATCCCGATTGCTGGCTCCAGTCCGCCCGCTGACCGGACAGGCAGCGCGAAGAGTTCTGCGCTGGAATCTAAATTCAGGCCATGGTGGAAATAGCGGACGAATCGGAAGAAGCTACCCCTGAAGTCGATCTGAATGGATGGACGAAGAGTCGCTGTAGAATAACTGCTTCAAGGATAATTCTTCTTGTTACCTCGAATCGCCGGAAAGAGTCGATACTACTTAGTAATTACTCTCGAATCGGCCCTTCGATGCCGAATGTCCTTACAGTACAGCCATAGATCCGTCCTAACTCGCCCCAACCCATGGATGGGAAAACTCCGCCCCCGATCTTTGCAAAGAACCTATTGACGGATTGCCCTGAATCCTCCACAATGTTGCCACTTTCCACTTCAGCAATTGGGGCCCTCTGAATCTCGCGGCATAGTCCGCGGGAGATCCGTCTGGGATGAGGTTCCCATCCTTTGCCTGATTCTTCAGAGCACTCTCTCAATTCGAATTCCGAGTTGGACGCGCAAGCAGCGAGCGCGGCGCGTCCAATTGGTTCCACGACATCCTTTCGCGATCTTTGGGCATTGTTAGTCCGCCGCCGGCGGGTCTTTGCGTGGGTCGTCGGGGGACTGATGCTGCTTTGTCTTCTGTATGGCCTGCTGGCTCCACGCCAATATGAAGCCGTCGCAAAGATCGCTGTGCGCACTTCGCCAGGGTCGTCGCTGAACCTCGAATCCGCCGAGTCGCTTGTTGCGGCAACCGCGATCTCCGCGCCCATGCAACAGGAGACGCTGGCCAATGTCTTCCGAAGCGATCGGCTTGCCTGGACAGTCATTTCGGAGTTGCAGCTTCACAAATCCCGGGCATTTCGAGGCTGGTTCGCCTACAACTTTCCCGACTACCATGCAGGGGATGTGAATCCGGATGCCGAAGCATATTTGCTGGAAAGATTTCGTCGCAGCCTTCATGTGCAGACTTTGCCGCGCACCCTGATCATTCGGATTCGCTTTCAAAGCAGCGACCGGGCATTGGCGGCTGAAGTCGTCAACGCCCTGATTCGCGCTTATACCCGGCAGGAGCTTGAACAACGCCAGCAGGCAACCAGCCAGGCATCCGTCTGGCTGCAAAGCCGGCTCGTCGAACTCAAGTCCCGGGCTGAAAACGATCGGTTGCGTCTCGCGGACTTTCAGGAAGAGCACGGAATTCTGAGCACGCCGGAACTGGAGGCGAATGGCGTACAAGGCGAAACGCAGCATAGTTCCGCGCTCCTTGAGGTTGACGACCTGGGTCATCAACTCACCAGTGCGACAACCGAACGGATTCTGCGTGAAGCCGAGCTACATGCCGCGCGCCAGGGCGATCCGGAAACTGTCCTTGCCTCCGATCCGCGGCTCCAGGACAGCGATGGCAGATTCGCAACATCGCTGCTGCAACAGATTCAAACTCGTCGCAGCGCACTTGCGGAGGAACTGGCGAAGCTCGGCGCCGAAGATGGCCCGAACTTCCCGCGCGTGGTGGAGATTCGCCAGCAGCTCGCCGAATTGGACCGGCAAAAACAAGCGGAAGACGCCCGGCTCCTGGAGCGTTTTCGCAGCTCCTGGCAAACAGCATTGGAGCGCGAACAGGCTTTGCACAGCAGCCTTGCACAATTCACCAAACAGAGTTTCAAGCTTAGCCGGGCATCCAGCCAATATGTGGCGATGCGCGAAGAGGCGATCTCCAGCCACGATGTCTATATGCGGGTTCTCGAGAGGGCCGAGGAAGCGGACCTCGCGGCGGGTGTGCACAGCAGCAACATCACTGTGGTGGACGAGGCGCGTCCGCCAGTCAATCCTGCTTCACCGGATATGCTGCTCGATCTCCCCGTGACATTCTTTGTGAGTCTCTGGCTAGCGCTTGCTGTTGTTCTTTTGCAGGAATCATTTCCGGGCCGCCGCGCAGGCGGACTGCTGGTTTGTCTGTTCCTGGTGGGCATGATTGGCGCTGCGCAGGCGCCCACGCCGAGCACCTCGGGACTTCCAACCGGAGTGGCGCGGATTCCACTCTCGGAGGAGAAGAGAAGCTTGCCCGATCTCAAGGATGCTCCGGCTGTCTGGGCAAAGCCTGAAGGCGCAACGCAGGCTGGGCTCCCGGCGATGACGCCGGCCGAGTTGAGAACTCCGATGCCGGCTCCGATCGCCCCCGGAGACTTTCTCGACGTCAGCGAGTTTCACACCCCGGAGTTTCATACCGCTACGCGTGTTTCCGCCCAGGGGACGGTATCCCTGCCGATGATTACGGATGTGCACCTGGGTGGCCTGGATGAGCAGGAAGCGGCGCGCGCAATCGAAGCGGCGCTTCTTGCGCAGGGCATGCTGCTTCATCCCAGAGTCTCCGTGCAGGTCACCGGCTATGCAGGGCAGGATGTCAGCGTTCTCGGCGAGGTAGTGCGCCCGGGCGTCTATCCATACACTCAGCACCACCGATTGCTGGATCTGGTCTCGGCCGCCTCGGGCTTGTCGCCTTCCGCCGGTCGCCTGGTGACCATCATTCACCGCGAGGATGCGAAGACACCCCATCCCGTTCTTCTGGACCCCGACGGGAGCGACGTCGCAACGGAGCACAACCCGGAATTGTTGCCGGGCGACACCGTGCAGGTCAGCCGCTCCGGGCTGGTTTATGTAATCGGCGACGTGATTCGTCCCGGCGGATTTCCGGTAGATCCCGGTCAACACCTAACCATCCTGCAGGCACTCTCTCTGGCCTGGGGCCCGACGCAGAACGCCGCCTCGTCCAGAGCGGTCCTGATTCGCGAACAAAAGGGCGGGCGCACAGTGACCACGCTCGATCTGAAGCGGATGCTCAATGGCCGCGACCCCGACCAGTTGGTGCAGGACCGCGACATCCTCTTTGTTCCGGATTCAACCGCCAGAAACCTCTGGAACCGAACCATGGAAGCGGCAATTCAATCGGCACTGGGTGTCAGCATCTATGCGGGCCTGGTTTATTCGCAGAGGTTTTGACGTATGCGCCCCATCGCCAGAGCGGTCCTGATTCTGTTCGTTTTCACCATTCAGTGGGAGTATTCCCTCGACCTGGGAGAGCCTCTGGGAAACGTTGCCCGCATCGTTGGACTGCTGCTGATTCTGGTCGCAGTTCCAGCGGTCATGCACGCTGGATCTCTGCGTACGCCGGGACCTCTACAGTGGGCTACCCTGGCGTTCTTTCTAGGACTCTGTTGCTCCACTTTCTGGAGTATCGACCCCAGCGCAACCCTCGATAAGCTGCGAGGGTTTCCGCAGGAAATGATGATTGTCTGGCTGGCGTGGGAGTTGGTCGACGATCCCGCCGGGTTGCGCATGCTGCTGCGTGCTTACCTTGCCGGATCCTGCGTCCTCGCCTTGCTGACCTTGGCGAATCTAGGTTCGCTGGACGCCACAATTGCCGGGCAAACGAGGCTTGCAGCCGCCGGACAGGACCCCAACGATGTTGCCCGGTTCCTTGATCTAGGATTCCCGGTGGCGGCCTTGCTCATCAACGGAGAGAATCGCTGGCCCGGGCGTTTGTTGGCGCTCGGCTTCCTGCCGCTGGGGTTGGTCGCGGTACTGCTTACCGCATCGCGTGGGGGCTTTCTCGCCGGTCTGGTAGCGCTCGCTGGCTGCGCGTTGCTACTCTTCCGCAGCCACGCCCGCGCGGTTCTGGCAGGCGCGCTCGCATTGCCTGTTGTGGCCGTACTGCTGTGGGTCTCGATTCCCCACCAAGTTTTCGAGCGCCTGGGCACCATTCCCGAACAGATTCAAAGCGGCGATCTGAATCAGCGGCCCAATATCTGGATCGCGGGAGGTCATGCCTTTCTGCACGCTCCCATCTTCGGCAGCGGAACGGGAACTTTTGTGCAGGCTGCGGGGCTTGCGCCCATCGATACCGCGCACAACACAATCCTGTCGATTGCCGTCGGCGGGGGCTTATGCGCGGTCTTCCTGGTCTCGTTGATTCTGGCCCTCGCCATCCGCTCCATCCTGCAGATTCAGGGCCCACTGCGTATGGGAATGGTGCTGGCATTTCTCGTCTGGGGAATCACTTCACTTGTTGCCACGGTGGAAGAGAGCAGAACCACCTGGCTCCTGTTTGCGCTTGCCGCATTGGCAGGGCGTCTCGCCGTGGAAATGCCCGAGCGCCTCGCAGCGGAGTTCCCCAGCCATCAGCGGAAGTTCGCTTCTGAATCATCCCAGGCTGATCCGGATTCAGTCCGCATAACCGCGGGGTGATTGCTGGGAATTTGTGTCTTTACTCAAGTTTATGAATGTATCGCTCCAATCCGCGCCTCCATGGATTGCCGGCAGCGTCAATCGCCGCATCCTGCATGCGGCCTCGGTGGTCACCGCCGCAACACTCCTGGTCAAGATTGCAGGTCTTCTGAAAGACGTGACTGTCGCCGATCTCTTCGGTTGTTCCGATGCAATGGATGCGTATCTCGCGGCGGCACTGCTGCCCGCATTGCTGGTCAACTTGATCGCGGAATCCATGAACCAGGCGCTGGTGCCCACGCTCATCCGTGTCCAAGAACATGAAGGGCACGCTGCGGCGCAACGGCTGTTTTCCAGCTCCATGTTGTCCGTCTGCATGCTGCTCACCACGGTTACTGCCGTACTGGCCCTCGGCGCGCGGTCCATTCTGCCGCTGATTGCTTCTCGTTACTCGCCGGGCAAACTGGCCCTGGCGCTCATGATTGTTTATGCGTTGCTTCCTTCAATTTTGATCACCGGTATTGCTTCCAACTGTACGGCAGTGCTGAATGCTTTTGACCGGTTCGCCTGGCCGGCGCTTGCTCCCGCTGCGATTTCCCTGGCTACCATTACCGCGGCGCTTTGCTTCGGAAGAGTATGCGGAATATGGGCTATCGTGATCGGGAATCTCACCGGCGCACTGATCCAAGCGGTCGCAATGGCATGGATGGTCCACCTGCGCGGCTATCGCTTCCTCCTCTGCTGGCACGGCAGTTCGCAAGCCTCGCGCGAAGTGGCGAGCCAGTACTGGCCCGTCTTTCTCAGCAGCATCGTGGCTTCGGGCGGATTGCTGGTCGATCAGTCGATGGCCGCCATGCTCCCGCCCGGCAGCGTCTCCATGCTGGCCTATGCAAACCGCTTCGTCAGCGTTGTGCTTAGCCTGCTGGCCGGCGCGGTCTCCACGGCAATCGTGCCCCACTTCTCTCGTTTGATCGCTTACCGGGACTGGGAAGGATGCCGCGAGGTCTTGCGCACGTGGCTGCGTGTTAGCGCGGTGGTTTCCATCCCCATTGCGGCAGCGCTGATTGCTGGCTCACACTGGCTCATTCGCTCCACGCTGCAGCATGGCGCATTTCAGATGGAGCAAACCGCTGCCGTGACCCCTGTGCTTGGACTCTGCGCAATTCAGATTCCATTCTTCGTCTGTAGCCGCGTCTTCTACCGATTCCTGGTGGCCATGCGCCGCACCGATCTCGTCCTCATTTGCGGTGTGCTGAATCTGGTGCTCGACATCTTCCTCAACCTGGTCCTCATGCGCTGGTTTGGCCTTGCCGGCATCGCGCTGGCCACCTCGCTTTGGACCGTATCCACCTTCTTCTTCCTTTGGTTCTGGGCCCGCAGGCTTCTTCCTGGCGGACCGAATGAGTCCTTCCCAACCAAGGAAGCGCGCTGATGCGAACACCCGGTGACCTCCCCACCCCCGCGCAATACTTGCTACGCTTCGACGACCTCTGTCCGACCATGGATCACGCGCGATGGCAGCGCTTCGTGCCGCTTATCGAGGAGTTTGCGCTGTGCCCGATTCTCGCGGTGATTCCGGATAACCAGGACCCGGACTTGGAGTTAGCCGCGCCGGACCCGGCATTCTGGGATCGTTTGCGCGCGCTTGAGTCCGCTGGGGCCACCATTGCGTTGCACGGCTATCGGCATCTCTGCGCGAGCATGGGCCGCGGCCTGGTCCCTTTGCATCGCGCTTCGGAGTTTGCCGGAGTGAACTGGTTGATTCAGCGCCGATGGATTCACGCCGGAATGGAACGGATGGCGCGTGAGGGACTCGACCCGAAGGTTTGGGTAGCGCCTCGCCATGGCTTCGACCTCAACACCCTCTGCGTCCTGCGCAAGGAGGGCATTCGAATTGTGTCGGACGGATTTGCGCGCATTCCGTTCACGCGCGAAGGGATGATATGGCTTCCGCAACAATTATGGCGTCCGAAAGTGCAATCGAAGGGGCTATGGTGCATCTGTATCCACAGCAATACGGCCTCCGATTCCGAGGTGGAGGAACTTCGCACGTTTCTTCGCAGCCACGCGGAACAGTTTACTTCCGTTGACCGCGTGCTGGGCGAGTTCCAACCGCAAGAGCTTTCCTTTGTCGAGGCGAATTATGCCCGGAGTGTTTTTCTGCGCCTTCGCATCAAGCGCGCGCGAGCAACCATGACTCGTTGGATGCGGCGTCTTGTGAGGCATCCGGGGTAACCGCGTTATTCCCGCACGCGCAGCACGATAATGGTTTCGTCGTCAAAGCGGTCTTGATCCCCCTGGAAGAGGGTAACCTCGGTCAGGATCGCATGCGCAATCTGGTCCGCGGAGTGATCGCGATGGGCGCAAAGAATGTGGGTCAGCCGTTCCTGTCCAAACATCTCGCCCTCCGCGTCCTCAGCGTCCGTGATTCCATCCGAGACAAAGACGACCACGTCTCCGGGTTGCGTCGCGACACGAATCTCGTCGTAGACTGCGCCCGGGAACAGGCCCAGCGGCAGCCCTTCCGCCTTCACCACGGTTGACTCGCCGGCCCTGCAGAAGATTGGTTGCACGGCGCCGGAATTGGCCACCTGCAGCGTCAGATCCTCTTCATTCCATAGTGCAAAGAGCATGGTCACGTACTGCGATTCGAGCTTGCGCTCCTGCAGCGCATCGTTGAGGGTGGCAAGCATCGTGGCCGGCTGCGGATGCTGGGTCGCTTCGGAACGCATCATCCCGCTCACCAAGGCGGCAAACAGAGCCGCGGGCGCTGCTTTCCCGCTCACATCCCCGAGAACAATCGCGGTCCGTCCGGGGCCGAAATCGAGAAAGTCGTAGAGATCCCCCCCGATGGTGTGGGCGGGCAGGAATTTCACCGCCAGTTCGGCGTTGCTCAGAATTGGCGCGGTATGGGGAAGCAGGCGCATCTGAACCTCGCGCGCCATGGCAATGTCGCGTTCAAGTTGCCGCTCCTGCCGCTTCACTGCCTGGTACAGCCGGGCATTCTCAATTGCGATGGCCACCTGCGCGGCCATCGTGGAGATGGTGCGTTCGTGCTCCTCGTTGAAGAAGCCTGGCCGCGTGTGCTCCAGGTCAAGCACCCCGATCACACGTCCCTTGTAAAACAGCGGCAGAATCAATTCGGAGCGCGTTTCCGGATTCATCGGCAAATATCGCGCATCGCGGCGCACATCGGGAACGTTGATCAATCTCCATTCGCGCACAGCCGCGCCCACCAGGCCGCTGTTCACCGAGATGCGCCGCTGCGGAGCATGGGTTGAACCAAACCGCCATGCATAGCGGGTGATCAGCGCCTCTCCCTTTTCGTCCAACAGCATCACAGAGAACATCTGGTAGTCGATCAGCCTGCGCAAAAGCTGTCCCACACGTTCCAGCAGGGGATCGAGATCCAGAATCGAGGTCAATTCGGCCGCAATCTCATTGAGAACCGAAAGCGTCTCAGCCTGGCGCGACACGCGCGAGTACAGGCGCGCGTTCTCAATTGCCTGGGCGATGCGTGACGCTGTCAGGGTCAACAGGTGAAGGTGTTCGGGACGGAAATACCCGGCAACTTCGCTCTCCAGGTCAATGACTCCGATCAGGCGGTTCTTTGCGATGAGCGGCACCGCAAGCTCCGAGCGGACCGCCGGGTTTGCGGCGAGATAGAAATCCGACGCATCCACGTTGTTCAGCAGGATGGGCTCGCGCGTTTGCGCCACCTGGCCCACAACTCCCTTGCCGAGCGGGAATCGCATCCGCTCCACTTCGGGCGTGTGGCCGATCTGAAACCTCATGCGCAGTTCATGAGTGCGATCGTTCAAAAGAAGAATGGCAAAAATACGGTAGTGAATCACGGCGCGGACAAGCTCCGAGGTGCGGGCCAGCAGCGTCTGCAGATCGAGGGTCGTGTTCAGCGCATCCGCAAGGCGCATCAGGTAATCCACGTCTGCCGGGTCGACGCGTGCATTCAGCGGGTTAAGACGGGAAAGCCCGGACGGGCGATAGTCGCCCTCGAACTCGGACGGAACAGGCGGGGATGGGGGTCTGGAGGGCATGGGCGCTGATGGGAATGATAACGGAAGCGCGCCGCATGCTGTGAATGTTGCAGATCGATTCAACTGCATGAGCTATTAGAAGTGCAAGCTGGAGTCGTTCCAGAGCATCCAGGCCCTGTCGGAACGGCTGCAGGCAAACCTCTCCCCACCGGCTCCTGACGGTCTGAGCATTGCCAAGCTCAGACGCTGCGGTTAGCGGATGAGCCCTGGCCGCTTGCTATTCCGCTCCCAGCTCCCGGACGATGGCCACCGATGCCGATGCGCCGATCCGGTTGGCGCCAGCTTCAAGAAGTGCGCGAACATCGGCGAGAGTGCGGATTCCGCCAGAGGCCTTCACGCCAGCCCGCGCCCCGGCCACACCGCGCAGCAGCGCGATATCCGCCGGTGTCGCGCCAGAGGTGGAAAAGCCCGTGGAGGTCTTCAGGAAGTCTGCGCCAGCCTGAATGGCAATCTCCGCCGCCCGCAACTTCTCTTCCACGGTCAGCAGGCATGTCTCCAGAATTACCTTCACCAGGCATCCGTGCTGATGCGCGATCTTGGTCACCGCACGGATGGCAATCCCCACCGCCTGATGATTACCACTCTTGAGTTGGCCGATGGGAAGAACCATATCCAGTTCCCGCGCGCCCAGACGGGTAAGAGACGTTGTTTCAGTACTCAGAGTAGACACCAGCGTCGCGCCCAGCGGAAAGCCCACCACAACGCCCACCGGGATGCCGGTTCCGTTGAGTATCGAGACCGCGGTCGAAACCCAGATAGGGTTGACCATGGCGCAGGCGAAACGGTACCGAACAGCCTCTTCGCAGAGCTTTTCAACCTGGGTTCGCGTGGCGTCGGGTTTCAGAAGGGTATGATCGATGACCGAAGCTACGTTCCGCCAACCTGAAAGTGTTTGCGCGGAAAACGCCGCCGCATCGAAACTACCGTTGTCAAATTCCAGTTCATCTTCGTTGATCGGGGTAATGACGGGCATGAGCCGTGCTCCTAGCCGAGGAAATGCCGCTCGAGTGTATTTGGCGGCTCGCCGGACTTCGTACGGTAAATGAGTATAGTGCGTACAGTCTCCCCGGGCAAAGGTCTGGGTCACAAGTGTTCCGGAAAAAGTAACTGGGCCTCTGGTCACGCCGAAAACAGCACAATTTGGCGTCAAACCAGCAGCCATTCCGGAAGCTCTTCAGCTCAGCGGCTCCGGGGACCCCGCGATTCGGCCTTATGTTTGTACATCAGCGCATCGGCTCGCGCCAGCAATTCCTTCAGCGTCTCATTGGGCAGGTGTTCCGCCAATCCGATCGACGCTTCAATGACCAGCTTGATCGGGTTCGAATCTTCCTGCAGAGTGTAGTTTCCACACACCCATTTCGAGAGCCGCTCGCTCTGCGCCTGGGCTTCCTCCATGTTGCATTCCATCAAAATGATGAACTCGTCTCCGCCCCAACGGCCGATCACATCCGTCGAGCGGCAAGTGGATTTGAGTTCGGTGGCAAACTGCTTCAGTAATTCATCCCCTGCGAGATGTCCGTACTGGTCATTCACTGCCTTGAAGTGATTGATATCGATGATGGCCACACAAAACGTGGCGCCGGCCTCGACCCGGCGCTCGATTTGTGACTCTACGCACAAGCGGCTCCGCAGGCCGGTCAGCGAATCGGCCGAGGCGATCTGCTCGGCTTCCTCCAGCTTCGCCTGGTAGGTGGACACTTCCGCCTTCAGCTTGTCCAGAACAGCTTTGCCTTCCGCAGTCATTCGATCAATGGACGACTTCAGTTCCCCCGCGCTCTTCTGAATCGACAAGCGGATCTGATACAGGTCGTCGAGCCGGGCAATCTTCTTCAAACTGTCGGTCACATCGGTGATCTGTTGCGCGCAGACCTGATCTCTTTCCCCCACCGACTCGGCCGTTTTGGCCATCACCAGGAGGATCTCTTTCACCTCGCGCGTCCGCTGCTGATCGTTGAGCGCGGTCCGCCTTCCCCAATCCTGCAGCTTCTCTCGCACTGTCTTTTCCGCAACTTGCAGAGATTCCTTGGAAACCGCTGCGCCCACCGACTCGTCCACCTTCTGAAACTCTCGTTTCAGTTCGAGGGCCAGCGCGGGGCTGGCATTCGCGCTGCAATCGCCTATCTCAAGCAGCGCCGAACGGTATGCGGAAAGGGCATAAGGGAAGAGGACTTTGCCATCGGGATGAATTTTCATCTCCGGCTCCTGGGAAGCCGGCTGCAAGGAAGCAGAATCGAGATACTTCTTCAGTGAGATCATTTGCCCTCAAGCCTTCAAGTGGAGGTTGCCGTTACCGCGAAACCAGAGTTGGTGTAATCCTTATGCGCGAAACAGTCCGGGACAAAGGGACATTGGTTTCGCTCAAATTCACGGAGCACGAAGCTGATCAAACTCATCATCGGCAATCCAGGGGATTCTCATTAGATGCCAGAATACGAGACAGGCGTGAAAATTCCCCGTGACAAAGCAATTCTGCTCGCGGCCAAGCACATCGGTCGATTTGTGAAACCGGATTGGCGCGATCTGAAGTTCCGCGATCCCGCAAAGTGAAACGGCGGCCTGAGCTTGGTGCTCAAACCGCCGCGGTGAACTGTGGAAATTGGACTAAGGCTCTCGCTGCCGCGATGGCCCTGGCATCTTCACCAACAACCCTTGCAATCCCCAACTGCTTCGAAACGATGCCCGTGAAGCCGGGCCCCTTCGGCGACGGAAAACGTCGCTGTGTATGAAGAACTCGTTTCCCCGCATTGCGAACCAAAGGTTGCAAACCCTGTGAAGATACGGTAGCGTCCCATGCGGTTAAGTGCTCTCCGCTGGGGCAATCATGGGGTCTGGGGCGCGATGCCCTAGGCCTCAGTCACCTCACGTTGGGTACAACTGGAAGAGTCTATCTGCATCTTTTGGATCTACCTCCTTTCCCGTGTGAACTCAATCTATGCCCGGATTCATACGGCGTCAACAGTAGATTTTTGCGTCTTACATCTATTCCGGAAACGGAACTGCCCGAGGCGACGCGTAGAGGCGTTGTCCAGAAGTCCCTCTTTCATCGCAAATCTTTCTTCCGTAAAGGGCTGTTCCTTACCAACTGTGCAGCCATTCCTCGTCGTGCCCAATCCGAACCGGGGTGCGAAAAAGATCGCTGAGAATCTTTTCGGTTAACAGTTCTTCCCTCGGCCCGTCGCCCACGATGCGGCCCGCCCGCATCAATATCACCCTCTCGATCTCCGGCAGGATATCGCCCAGATGGTGGGTCACCAGAACCAGGCCCGTGCCCTGCCGCGCCAGCCCGCGCAGGGTATCGCGCAGTTCGCGCTGCGCGGCAAGGTCCAGCGCATTCGAAGGCTCGTCCAGCAGAAGCTGGCGCGGCTCATGCACCAGCGCACGCGCAATCAGAATCCGCCGCTTTTCTCCGGCCGACATCTCGCCCACCAGCCGCTGTGCCAGATGGATGGCTTCCATGCGCTCCAGAGCCTTCACCGCTCGTGTGCGCATCTCATCCGTTACATGAAGGTTGGGCCACAGCGTCGAAGCCGAAAAGAATCCGGCGATCACCGCATCCAAGCCGGTGGTGACCGCTGTGCGCTCGCCGGGCAGGTCCGTTCCCACCACGCCGAAATGCTTCCGCAGTTGGGTCAAATCCCAGCGCTCGCGTCCGAAGATACGGACCTGCATGCCGGGCCGCACGACCGGATAAATCTGGCAGCTCATGGCCAAGATCAGGGTCGATTTCCCGCACCCATTCGGGCCCAGAATCGCCACATGCTCGCCGGTGCGGACGGTGAGATTCACATCCTGCAATACAACCTGATCGCCACGCGCCACATTCACATGGCGCAAGTCCAGAAAATGGTCTGTTTCCGGCCCTGCCTTTTCGTCCGTCCCGTTTTTCGCCATCCCACCCCTCGCCTAGAGCGAAACCAGAGTAACAGTGCCGACCAACATAATCTTGAAGGATGCCCTCTTCTTCCACCCCACGGACGTGGACCTGTCCGCGGGGACCCCGGTTGAGGAAAAGGGCACTTGGCGGGCGTGCCTGTGGGGTACATATACTCTGGTTCCGCTATACCTGCTAGATTAAATGGGTTGATTCCCGAAAACGATATGGCAGAAACTTCCGATCTTGTGATTCCTCTTGGCTTCCGCTTTGCAGCCTGCAGAGCCGGACTCAAAGCCAGTGGCCGCACTGATTTTGCGGTCATCGTGGCCGACCATCCGGCAAGCGCCGCAGCGGCTTTTACTGCAAACCGCGTTACCGCCGCGCCACTCATCGTCGACAAGGAGCATCTGCAAGCGACGGGTGGCTTGGTGCGCGTTGTAGCCGTCAACGCCGGCAACGCCAATTGCTCGGCGGGCAAAGCTGGCCTCGACGCCGCGCGCGCCACCTGCGACGCTGCGGCTGCGATCTTCGATTGCAAGCCGGAAGAGGTTTTTCCGTCTTCCACCGGCATCATCGGCGTGCCGCTTCCGGCGGAAAAGCTGATCGCCGCGCTGCCTGGACTGGGGGCCGCAGTCGGCGGGAAAACGGATCATTTCCTTCAGGTTGCCCAAGCCATTATGACCACCGACACGGAGGAGAAGACCGCCTTCGCCCGACTCCAGTTGCCGGGGCCGAACGGCGAGCCGGGCGAAGTCCGCTTCGCGGCCGTCTGCAAAGGGTCGGGCATGATTCACCCGCAACTGGTGCCACACGCAACCATGCTGGTGTACATCCTGACCGACGCGGCGATTGAGCCGAAGGTGCTGAGCACCTATCTGAACCCCGCCATCGAGATCAGTTTCAATCGCATCTCGGTGGACGGCGACACATCCACCAATGACACCGTGCTTCTGCTCGCGTCCGGCGCCAGCGGCGTCGACATTGGGCCAGGTAACGCGGAGTTCGCCGCTGCCCTGACGCAGGTGACCACGTCGCTGGCACGCCAGATTGTCGCGGACGGTGAAGGCATTACTCACGTCGTCGAATTGCGCATCAACGGCGCGGACACGGACGCGGATGCGCTGAAGATTGCCAAGGCCATCGCGCATTCGCCGCTTGTGAAAACCGCCTGGGCCGGTTGCGATCCCAACTGGGGCCGGCTGATGGCAGCCATCGGCTATTCCGGCGCGGAAATCGACCCCGAGCGCATCGACATCTGGTTCGGCGACCTGCGCATTTGCCGGGATGGCGGCCGCGCGGTGGAGTTCGACGAGAAAGCGGCCCACGCCTATATCTCGCAAGAGGAGTTCTCGATTCGAATCGAGCTCAACCAGGGTCCAGGCACTTGTCTCTTCTGGACGACCGACCTGACCCACGAGTATGTCCACATCAACGCGGACTATTCGACGTAGCCTGCTTAAGTTGCGAATCGCGACACAAAGGCTGGGTGCCCCATCCTTCGCTTCTTTCTGGCGAAGGGTGGGAGGCCAAGCGCTCGAGTGCCTATTTCACGCGCGACGCCTGAATCTGCAATGCAGTTTTGTACGGTACGTTCCAAATCTGGTAGCTGTTAAACAGGAACTGCCCGCCGAGCAACAGTAGCCATACCAGCAGTGCGAACTTCAGTGGCCGGCGTGGAATCCGCGTGCTCAGAATTGTCCCGCCGATTGCGCCGAAGACGCCGCCGTAAACCAGTTGCAGCAACAACGCGGTGTTGCCTCCGTTCGAGAACCAGTGCGCGCCGCTGCCGATCAGCGATACGACAAAGCCAAAGGCGATGTCCGTACCCACCACCTGGGCCGGCGTTAACTCCGTCAGGCTGAACAGCGCAGCGCTGCCCAGCGCTCCGGCTCCGGCGGATGAGAATCCGACCTCGGCTCCCACCGGCAGCATCAACCACCCCAGCAACCGGCTGCGATCCTTCGCCTCTGCGTTCCTTTGCTTGCTGCGGAACCAGAACACCAGTTGCCACACGGCCGTGGTCACCAGAATCGTGCCCAGCAGCGCATTCATCAAGTTTTGCGATCCGGCATGAATGAGATGTTTCAGGAAGAGTGAACCGGCCAGAACGCCCGGCACACCGCCTGCAAGCATGTATCCCAGCGTGCGCCAGGAGACATTGCCTCTGGTGATTTGCGCGGGCACCAGCAAAAGCTTCACCGCCGTGGCGAACATCAGCCCGATCCCTACCGCTTCCGGCGCGGGAACGCCAAGAAACAGCACCAGGACCGGCACCGTTACCGTACCTGCGCCCACTCCGGTCAGCGCAATGAAGAGCGCAATGACTGCTCCAACAAGGTATTGCATATAGCCTTCTCCGCTCTTGCCGCGCCAGCCTTATGCAGCTCCGATTGCCGACGCTTCGATGTGAATACCGCATTCAACCTTGCGACCGGCCCAGCGGCCCGACCGCGGATCGTTTGGATCCGTAGGCAATGTGGTACATCGTTCGCAGCCGATCGACGTGTATCCCTTCTCGTACAAGGAAAGGAGCGGGATGTTGAGTTCCTGGCACGCATACCAGACGTCGCGCGTGCTCCACTCCGCCAGCGGAGCGAGCTTCAAAACCTGCTTTCCACCCGGCAACGTGAACAGCGAAGACTCTTCCAGCGCGGTGCGGCTCTTGGCCTGTTCGCGCCGCAGTCCGGTGAACCAGACGCGATACTCGGCAACCGCCTTGAACAGCGGCTCCACCTTGCGCAGCTTGCAGCACTGATCGGGCGCGGACTGATACAGCAGGCCGAACTCGGCCTCCTGTTCGGCAACAGTCTTCGCCGGAAGCAAATTGATCAAGTTCAGATTCCATTCCGCTGCGATGCGGTCGCGATACGCATAGGTCTCCGCGAAGTGATAGCCGGTGTCCAGGAATAGTACCGGAATCTTCGGGTCGACTTCCAACGCGAGTTTGGTTAGCAGCACGTCCTCGGCCTGAAAGCTGCAGGTGAGGCACACATCGCTTTTACCGGTCAGCTCGCGAGCCAGCGTGGCGCGTACAGCGCTGAACTTGTTCCTCACTTGCTCTTCAATCTCAACGGTGCTCATCAGAGGCCCGCCCTTTCCGTGTCGAAGAGAACTTCCGTGTTGTGAAGCAGACGATGTACACCCGCAAGGACTTCGGCCAGGTTGCCGGTGTCGAAGCTTTCTTCATGCTGGTTCACACGCGCTGTCAACTGATCGCTCTCGTCGGTCGCGAAGTGCAGCGCCAGCACCCCCGTTTCAACCTGCATCCGGCTAATCGTTTCCAGCAATTCGGGATGAGCCTGCAACGCGGCATCCTTGAGGTCAACCCGCTGCGTAACCACACCCACCGCAAACAGGGAACGCTCGACTGCATTGATCGCTTCCGCAGGTCCGGTGAGTTCGAGAACTCCGCCTTGATGCCCCCAGCGCGCACTGCGTTCGCTGGCGCCGACCGGCCTGAATGCCGCTGTTTCCTCCGCTGCGCCGTCGGGCGTATCCACAAATGCGGCTTTGATCATGCCAGCCGCAACCGTGCTATTGGTGGCCGCATCGATCAGGATAAACGCGCCTGTGCTGCGGTTCTCGCCATACAGATCGAAGGCAATCGGCCTCAGCAAGTCGATGTTGACTTCGCCAATGCCGTTCATCTCCAGCGTTCGCGCATTCTCATGCTTCAGTGTTGCGATATCGGTGCGATGCCGGATCGACGAAATGAATGCCGGTACAGTATGGCTGGTGTGTTTCAGCAGATAGCGGCGATGAAGTTCCAGCGGCTTTTGGTCCATCCATACCACCGCGGCCCGCGCGCTCTTGGCAACCGTAGCCGGCGCATCTGAAGCAACAATCAAATCGCCGCGGCTGATGTCCAGTTCGCGATCCAGCAGCAGCGTCACCGACTGCGGCGCAGCCGCTACCACAAGATCTCCATCGAAAGTGACTATACGCGTAACCAATGCACTTCGGTTCGAAGGATGCACCGTGATTTTGTCGCCCGGGCGAATCGTTCCAGACGCAATCTGGCCCGCAAAGCCGCGGAAGGTGTGATCGGGGCGAAGCACCCTTTGTACTGGAAAACGGAACGGAGTGGAGTCGGCCTCTACCGCAGAGGGAAGAGACTCAAGCAACTCCAGGAGCGATGGGCCTGTGTACCAGGGCATGGCCTCTGAACGATGCACGATGTTGTCGCCGGCCAGCGCGCTCACCGGAACAAAGATCGCCTCGACCGCGGTGCCTGTGTCGGCCGCAATCTGATTGAGCACGTTGGTGAAATCGGCCTCGATTGCCTTGAACTTCGCCTCGTCGTAACCGATGAGGTCCATCTTGTTCACGGCCACCAGAACGCTGCGCACACGCAGCAGCGAAGCAATGAATGCATGGCGGCGCGATTGCACCAGTACGCCCTTGCTGGCATCGATCAGCACCACCGTCGCATCTGCCGTTGACGCCCCAGTAGCCATGTTGCGCGTGTACTGCTCATGCCCCGGCGTGTCGGCAATGATGAACTTCCGCCGTGCGGTCGAGAAGTAGCGATATGCAACGTCAATCGTGATGCCTTGCTCGCGCTCGGCGCGCAGCCCGTCGGTCAGCAGCGCAAAATCGATCTGTCCAGGCGCAGTTGTTCCCTTGCCCTCGATCGCACGCACCTGGTCTTCGTATACCGACTGCGTGTCATAGAGCAGGCGTCCAATCAGTGTGGATTTGCCGTCGTCCACGCTACCCGCCGTCGAAAAGCGCAACAGGTCCTTCTGTCCTTCGTCTGCCAGAAACTCGCGAATGGAAAACTCTGCAATCGCCGCCATCTAGAAGTACCCCTCTCGCTTCTTCAACTCCATGGAACCTTCCTGGTCGTGGTCGATGACGCGATTGGCGCGCTCGGAAGAGCGGAAAGAAAGCAGTTCCGCGATGATCTCCGGTATTGACTCCGCATCGGACCGGATAGCGCCGGTGCAGGGGCTGCATCCTAGCGAGCGCAGTCTCGACTTCACCATCTGCGGCTTCTCCCCGATCCTTGCGACGAACGATTGTTCAATTGGCAGCAATCCGTCGCCGCGCACATACATCGGCCGCTCCTTGGCGAAATACAAATCGACAACCGGAATCTTCTCCACGTGGATGTATTGCCACACGTCCATCTCGGTCCAGTTCGACAGCGGAAACACGCGAATGCTTTCCCCGGGATGAATGCGGGCGTTGTACAGGTTCCACAACTCGGGCCGCTGATTCTTCGGGTCCCATTGGCCGGCGCTGTCGCGGAAGGAATAAATGCGTTCCTTGGCCCTTGACTTCTCTTCGTCACGTCGCGCGCCCCCAAAGGCAGCATCGAAGTTGTAGTGCTTCAATGCATCCAGCAAAGCCTGCGTCTTCAATAGACCGCAGCAGCGCTTGGTATCCAGCGCAATCGGGTTTGTCCCCGCGGCGATGGCCGGTTCGTTGCGCCAAACCAGCAACTCAGCCCCCACCTCCGCTGCCATCTTGTCGCGGAAGCTGATCATCTCCTGGAACTTGAAACCTGTGTCCACATGCAGCAAGGGGAAGGGAATCGGCGCGGGATAAAAAGCCTTCTGCGCCAGCCTGAGCATCACCGAGGAGTCCTTGCCCACCGAATACAGCATGACCGGCCGCTCGAATTCCGAGGCGACTTCGCGCAGGATATGAATGCTCTCCGCTTCCAACATGCGCAGATGGCTCAGGCGCGGCGAAGCGGATTTGTTCTCGGGGGGCGATACTTCCTGCGATGCAATTTCAAAAACTTCCATGCTTGCCTCTTTCAGTGGGTGAGTTTTGCTGAAGGCCAATGCAGGAGTGCGCACGCGGGCTGTTCAGCTCGGGCGTGTCATCTGATGGATTGCGGAAGGAGAATCAGAGACTAGTTCATACACCCGTCGAAGATGTTCGACAGGTGACAACAAGAACGGCTGTGGGAAGCGCGAATCATGTGAACTCATGGTAACAAAGATACGCTCCCAGCACAAATGGACTCATTTAGTCTAAAAACGAGAGGCATACCGGTTCTTCGCCACCGGCCTGCGCTTTCGCTCAGAAACGTAATCAAATCATGGATTCCCCTGCTTCGAACGCGACGTTTCGGGTATTCTGCTCGAAACGCAATTCGATAACCGCCCGGGATACAGCGAACTCCGGCGAAGATGAAAGTGGATATGGGACCTGGAGCAAACCAGCCAAAAGCGGCACCTGCCTCGGGGGCTGCACAAGACGAATCCGGCTTCTCGCTGGTTTCAAACCGGAAGCTGCATGACCTCTATGCCGCCATGCTGAGAATGCGCATACTGGCGGAGCGGTCGCTCGCCAATGCGAACTCCAACTCGACAGGGGCCGAAGTTTCCGTGGGCCGCGAAGCTATCGTCGCCGGCGTCACCATTGATCTTTTGCCTTCCGACACTGTTCTTTCTTCTCCGCGAAATCGTCTCCCTGGTTTCCTCAAGGGCGTGCCGGCCCCAACCATCCTCTCCGGGCGGGGCGCTCGTGTTGCAGGCTTTCCGGCCCCGGCAGCCGGTTATGAAGCGCGCTTCAACATCGCCATCGGCGCAGCCCTTGCCGCCAAGGTGCAGGGCGGCAACAATATTGCCGTCGTCTTTGCCGATGCGCAGGAGAGTGCCTCTGCCACTGCCCGAGCTGCACTGACCTTTGCCGCGGATCAGGAGCTGCCCTTGATCTTCGTCTGTGACAGTATGAAAACAACCGGAAAGTCCAGAGCCTCGACGGCTGCCGACCGTGCCAAAGCTTGCGGAGTACCCGGAATTTCCGTGGACGGAAACGACGCCGTCGCCGTCTATCGCGTCGCGTTCGAGTCCTTTTCCCGCGCCAGGATGGGCAGGGGACCGACGTTGATCGAATGCCGCGGCTTTCGCCTTCAGGCCCGTCCCGGCTCGGCAAGGGCTGTATCTCGCGGCAAGGCGGCATTCCTCGACGACTCCATCGCTCAGATGGAGAAGTACCTGGTCAACAAAGGAATCTTCCGAGCCACCGAGAAGGAGCCCATCTGCCGCGGTTTCAGCAAGCAACTTGATCGGATGCTCGCCGAAGAGCGGCTGGGATCCGCTGTCTAGTCGATGGTTCGACGTGGAGCAAACGGTGTTCAGTTGTTGGAGGGTCGATAGTTGCCACCGGTTGGGCGGTGGCTTGTCGTTATTGCCGTCGCACGGTCAGAACCGTAATGTCGTCTTCCTGGCCGAACGATTTGGCCGCGTCGGCAATATAGAACGCCGAGAGATTGCTCAGGTTGTGTACGCGGTCGAAACCGAAAAGCTCGCCCGTCGGCCGGCGCGCTTCCACCACCCCGTCCGAAAGCAGTAGCATGCGGTCGCCGGGGTGAAGGTAAAGCCTGATCTCGTCGTATACCACTTCTGGGATCACCCCCAGTGGCAGGCCCCCCGCAACTGCCACTTCCTGGGTGTTTAAATACGGAGGCAGATGGCCGGCATTCGCCAGAATCACCTCTCCGCTGGCCAGGAATAATGCCGCCTGGCAGGTGGTGAAGCTCTCGCTCCCGCTCAGAACCCGGTTGAGCGCCGCCAGAATCCGTGCCGGGCTGCGCTCCGGGATCCCTCTCAGCGCGCCCATCAACATCGAGACATTCATTGCCGCCTTCAGGCCCTTGCCGGCCACGTCGCCGATCACCACCAGCAGGTCACCCTCGGTGGTAGCTTGCACGTGGTAGAAGTCGCCACCCACTTCGTTCGCGGGGCTATAGATGGATTCCACTTCAAAGCCCGGGGTCTGCAGCTTCTCCTGGGGAATCATCAGCTCCTGCACGCTGCGGGCCGCGGCCAATTCGCTGCTGGCCCTTTCCTGGTCGCGCTGGACACGCAGGAAGCGAACGAAGATGATCAGCACGATCACCAGGATTCCGACAAAGTCCGCGACGGAAGCAAAGTGGATGGGAACCGGGCCCGCCTGGAGCGTGAGCGGCGAGCGGTAGGGACGTCCCGCCAAATCGCTCATGCTTACCATCAGCATCGCCTCAATCCAGCCCACTAGACTCAGCAGCAGGGGAATCAGCAGAAGTCCGGCTTCAAAATTGCGCCGCAGCGTCGCCTGGATCAGTGTCGCGAAGATGAAAACTAGCCAGGCCAGCACCCAGAACGCACTGACGATCAAGACGATCGCCAGCACAACGATCGCCAGCGGGCCGTGACTGGGGAGCAGAAGAACCGGAGAGATGCCGGCCAGTATCGGCGCGGAGTATCTCAACATCCGGATATACCACCGCTTTGGTAAAGCCAGGAAGGCAACAAGAAACTCGAAATAAAGGTAGGCAGAAAACACCAGCAGTTGCAGAACCAGCGTCGTATACCAGACATGATCCAGCCGCGCTGTGCTGCCTGCCAGATCCAACACTCCTATGGGCGCTTGTAGCAGCTCGTAGAGCGCCAGCCACAGGTACTCGATATGCCCTTTTTGCGTGAAATACAGCGCCAGCAGGAAAATCGCCAGCACCGTCAGCAGAATCGAGTTCACCAGGCGCGGAAGGCGCTCGGAAAAATTGTGGAAGGACCACAATTCAAGCAGCCGATCCAAGTCTTCGCGGCTGCCCAGGTGGATCGTCCGGCGAGCAAAGAAGTTGGTATACGCGCTGTATCCCACCGGCACGAGCTCCGTCCGGATCGCAAGCGTTACCTCGGTCTCGGAATTGTCTATGTTGAGCGGGTAGATGCGCGAAATCTGCTGATAGCGCTCCGGGATGTCGGCATGCGGTCCCTCGGGCTGAATTCGATGCCCGTTGGAGTAAACATCGAGACCTAGAGTTTCCGGCCCGGAAGACCCGCTAAGCGAGGGAGGCAATTCCAGCAGCAGGAAGACAGGAGCGTGGTTCGGCGCCAGCTTCAGATGGAGGCGAAACCACACAAAAGGACGTCTGTGGCCCGAAGGTCGGCCGTCACCCGGATTCCGCGGAGATGCGCCTGAAGGATGGTCTTCGTCCGGCACATCCGCGAACGACTCTTTGGCGTCGCGCACTGCCCAGGTGGAGTCGTCGAAGGAAGGTTGCGCTGCCTCCTGGTTCGAGGTGATCCCCACTCTCCATCCATGATCCAGTCTCAGAGGCGAGCCCAGGTTGCTGGCGTCGAATAGAACTTCGGGGGTGTGGGGCGCATTCGCGGGAACTGGCATCGCATGCCGGTGCGGCCGGAGCAGATCTTCGATGCCGGAGTGAGGGGCAGGCTGCTGAGAAAAGGCTTGTAGGGCTCCGCAGGCAGCCAGAACTGCCATCGTCAGGATATTATTGCGCAAAGTCGTCCCCCGGTTCGGCGTGTTATCCACTCTAATTCAGACGGATGCAACCTCCAAGCAGGATGCGCATGGGTGCACTCCCGTTCCATTGCAATTGCCCTTGGAGCGGGATTTACGTAGGATCAAAACGAAAATTCATCGCGGACGGTGTCCGAAGAACTGCCGGTCACGTCTAACTGATGGAGCGAAGCGGAGCAGAATGCATGTGCGGTGCGCCGTTTCGGCGTAGCATCTATGTCGTGGGGTCGGAGGTCTGGTCATGAGATTCAATTTCACGGTTTCCAAAGTCGTGCCGCTGGCGGGATTGACGCTGGCCGCGGCGTTATGGGCGCAATCCCCAGCCCCGCCTTCCCAGCCGGGCGCATCTCCCGGCTCGACTCCGGTTTCGGCATCTCCCGGTGGCACTCCGCAGAACCAGCCGGCGGCCGGAACCGCCCCGGTCAGCGGAGACTCGCCCACTCCCACTGCCAAGAGCAAGCCGTCTGACAAGCCCGCTCCGGGAACCGCTCCCGTCAAAGGGGATGCCGATGCGCCCGCCGTCAACCCCGACAAAGTTGTCGAAGTCGGCAGCGAGAAGATCAATGTCAAGGCCGGATCGATTGACGACGTCAACGCGGTAGGGAATCGCGACATCGGCGGTCGCGGCATGGGCAACTGGTATTCGACCGATACCGAGATCAAGATGGGCAAGATGTACTCCATGGAGATCGAGAAGAGCACCAAGTTCATCACCGATCCCGTGGTGGTGGAGTACGTCAATCGCATCGGCCAGAACATCGTCAAAAACTCCGACTGCAAAGTCCCGTTCACCATCAAGGTCATCGATTCGGACGAGATCAACGCCATGGCTTTGCCGGGCGGATTCTTCTATGTCAACTCCGGACTGATCCTGAACGCCGACGAAGAGGCCGAACTGGCGGGTGTCATGGCTCATGAGACCGCTCATGTTTGCGCCCACCACGCCGTCCGCGAACAGACCCGCGCCAACTACGCGCAACTCGGCACAATCCCCCTGATCTTCATCGGAGGCTGGACCGGGTATGGCATCTACGAGGCGGCCTCCATCGGCGTTCCACTTACCTTCCTCAAGTTCTCCCGCGAGTTTGAGGCGCAGGCCGACTACCTCGGCGTGCAATACATGTATCGCGCCGGCTACGATCCGCAGGCCTTCATCAGCTTCTTTGAGAAAATCCAAGCTCTCGAAAAGCGCAAGCCTGGAATGGTTTCCCGGGCCTTCTCCGACCATCCGCAGACGCCCGACCGCATCCTGCATTCCCAGGAAGAGATAGCCAAGATCCTGCCGGCCCGCGACGAATACACAGTCACCACCTCGGAGTTTGACGACGTAAAAGCCCGCCTGGCCCGGATCGAAAACAAGCGCCGTTTGACCGACTCCAAGGACACCAAAAAGCCGTCTCTGCGTCGCGCCAGCACTGGATCCGACGACAAGGACTCCCCGGCCGCCGGGCAGTCCACCACCGACAGTGCCGACGACAAGCCGACGCTCCACCGGCGCGACGATCAGAACTAGCTGAATCGATAGTGCGCGGCGCAGTGTCCGCTTGGCTTGTGTTCCCCCGCGCCGCGCATTAAAGTGTTCTCTAAGAGAGCCGCCTCAAACAACACTGCGCCAGACATTTACGCGCTTCCTCTGTGGTGTTGCCGCGCTCTCCCCGGGGTATCTCGCACGCCATGAAGAAGATCGCCATTGTCGCCGCCCTTTTTGCGTTGATCCTGCTATTGACAAAGATCGCCAACCAGGCTCCTCCGGAGGCGCTGAGCGGGACTGCCTTTTCCTTGAAGGCCCAGCATGTCGTGCAATGCTCTCCAGAGGAAATTACACTCGTCGATCCTCACCAGAAGGCCACCCATTTGGAAAAGGACGGCTCCTGGCCGGACTGCTCGGAGTTCCAGAAAGACGACGTGATGGATTTTTATCTCTCTCGCGGCGAGAAGACCAAATTCCTCAGCCTCGAACGGAGCGCATGGTGGCGCAAGGTCATGTAAGGGTTCGCAGCGCCGGGTTCCACTCCGGATGAAGTCAAGAACCGCACAGGCGCACCATCCGCTCTAACATCCCTACTGCTAGGGCTCGCCGTTGTACGGTACACAACCGGATGGATGCATAGCGGAAATCCGATCCTCGATGGCCTTGAAAGCGGAAGAAACGATCCCGTAAACTTCCGGTAAATTCCTGAAAACCCTTGAAATCACGGACGAATCCGCGTTATATACAAGACTACCGGCAGGAATGCCGGAAATCTGTTCGGTGAAATCACGGCTCTCAAGGAGGCTCACGTGCGCAACGCTGCGGCCCGCTCCAACCTGCTGGTCCCCGAGGTACGCGAGGTCATGGACATTCGCCAGGCCTCGGACTATCTCGGCATCTCTGCCGACACGCTCTACAAATATGCGTCGGAGGGTTTTGTGCCGGCCTTCAAGCTGGGTAACCGCTGGCGCTTCAAGCGTTCCCGCCTCGATCAGTGGATGGACCGGCAATCGGATATGCAGTCCACACAAGCCGACATCGACGCCAGCCAGAAAAAGCCCGTTCGCCCCGCCTATTGAAACCGGCGGAATCGGGGGGAGTGCCTGCAACCGGCTGAGGCTGGCTTCCCACTGCTCCAGCAGCAACGGACGCTCGTCGCGTCTGTCCACGCGCCGTCAATAAGAAACCCGCGGCCATCGCTGAGATCTGGGCAACTCCCCAGCATTCTGCGATAGCTCGCGGGCTACTCTCTTTGTTTTAATTCCGCTTTAAAGCTCGAGGATATTGTCCTCAATCGCCAGGCGCACGTTGCCGTCCGACTTCGCGAGGCGGCGCACCGCTTCCGGCTTGTCGACTGCGGCCTTGAGCATTACGAGCGCCACCGGAACACTGCGTCCGGCGCTCTTGATCGTGTCCACGGCAACCGAGCGGTCCACTTTGCAGGCACACATCAGAATGCGAATGCCGCGCTCCACCAGCTTGGAGTTCTGCATGTGCACGTTCACCATCAGGTTCTCGTA
>CAZQPY010000049.1:0-43009 GCA_964595345.1 uncultured Occallatibacter sp. | reverse complement strand
TTGTTTGCGTATTGAACCGTCACCATATAGTTGTTGCCGCTCTTCGGATCGATCCAGTAGCTTGGAGCTACCATACCGTCCGAGGTCATGGCGATGATCACATTCTGCACCACGTCTTTCGCCGAAAGGCCGATCAGGTTGGCCTTCTGGCGATCAATGTTCAGCGCAATGCCGGGATAATCGATGTCCTGTGGAATGTATACTCCGCTAACGTTTGGCATGGTCTTGATCTTCTGGGATAGATCTTTGGCGAGAGCGTATGCCCCATTCATGTCCATCGAACTTACCTGTATGTCGATTGGAGCGGGCAAGCCCTGGTTCACCACGCCATCCACCAATCCCCCAGCCTGGAAATAGGTCGATAGCTCGGGCATCTCGTGGGAGAGCCTATCCTGCACCCGCTGCATGTACTCGTAGCTGGTAATCCGATGATCTTCCTTCAAGCTGATTTGCACGAAAGCCGTATTCATCGAGGCATTGGTGGTGTAAATGGCCGAAAGGTCGGGATAGACGCCGATATTTGAAACGACCATATCCAGATCGGACGGCTTCACTGCATCGCGAACGATGGCTTCAACCTTGGCGATGTAGTCGTTGCTGGTTTCCAATCGCGTTCCACTGGGCATGCGCACGTCGATTACGAACTGGCCAGGGTCAGTTCGTGGGAAGTAGGCGCGTCCCAGGAACGGGAAAAGCACGAGCATGGTCAGCGCAACTCCCCCAAGGATCACAATTGCCGTGAATCCGGGACGCTTCATCGCACGATTCGCCAATCCTTCATACCATGTGAGCAGCCGTTGGAAGTACTCGTTGAATTGTCGATCGAAACGAGCAAGGATCCGCTGCCGTCGACCTTCAGGGTGCTGCTCTTCATCGCGCAGACGGATGAAGTTGGCGCAATAAAGCGGCACTACCGTCATGGCAAAGAAGTACGATGCGAAGATCGACAGAACTACGCCGAGTGCGAGAGGTGTAAAGATATATTTGCTTATGCCGGAGAGAAAACTGACCGGAAAAAAGACGATGGACGTGGTTGAAGTCGCCGCCAGCACGGCTAGGGAAACCTCCATGCCTCCCTTTTCTGCCGCTTCTCGCGGGGCAAAACCCATCTCCATATAGCGGAAGATGTTTTCGAGAACCACCACAGAGTCGTCGATCAGGCGCGAGAACGCCAGCGCCAGCCCACCCAGAATCATGGTGTTGATCGAACCGCCCATGGCGCTTGTCAGCAAAAGGCAGACCAGTGCGGAGAGAGGAATCGACAACAGCACTGCGAAGGTTGCTCGCGGACTGCCGAGAAAGACCAGAATCATGATGCCGGTCAGCACCAGGCCAATGCTTGCTTCCTTCACTAGGTTCTTGATGGCGAGTTTGACAAAGACCGACTGGTCGAAGACCACAGCGGTCTTCAATGAAGCAGGAATATCGACCAGATGCTTGATCGCATCCTTCATGCCATCGACAATGGTAATGGTGTTGCTGTTGCCGCCTTGCTTGAATACAGGAATATAAACGGAACGCTGACCGTCGATGCGCACAATGTTGTACTGGAGTGCGCCCGAGTCCACAGCCTTGCCAATGTCGGCGACCAGAACCGAGGCGTTACCCACAGACTTTAGAGGCATCTCGTTCATCGCCTTCGCATCCGTAAACTGGCTATTCGCATAAATATTGAAATCCTTGGAGCCAATGCGTACGTCCCCCGCCGGCAGAATCAGATTCGAGCTATTGACTGATTCCACCACGTCATTCAGGCTGAGGTTGCGCGCCTCCATTTTCACGGGGTCCACATAGACCTGGATTTGTCGATACGTTCCGCCGTATGGCTGCGGAACCGACGCTCCTTGGACATTTGAGATCTGGTTGCGAACCTGAAACTGCGCCATGTCCTTGAGGGCCGTCTCATTCAGCCCTTGCCCCTTCAGGGTTACCAGGCAGACTGGCTGCGTTGAGGCATCCATGCCCAGCACCACGGGAGGCAATGTTCCCGGTGGCAACCGGCGCAGATCGGCCATGGCAAGGTTGGCAATATTACTGAGCGCCGCATTGGGATCGGTTCCCGGCTTGAAGTAGATCTTGATCAAACTTACGCCGGTAAGCGAGCGCGACTCGCTATGGTCAATATTTGCACCCAGCGTAAAGAATCTCTCAAAGGTATTCGTAATGTCTGCTTCAATCTGTTGTGGCGGCATTCCGTTGTAAAACGTCGCCACTACCACCACGGGCATATCGATCCGCGGAAAAAGATCGACCGGCATTTTGGCGGTATTGACCACTCCTACAAGAGTGACCATCAAGCAGAGCATAGTGATGAAAAACGGATACCTGAGAGCAAACCTTGGCATTACTTCGTACCTCCGTTGCTCTCTTCTGCCTCCGCTTTCATATCGATCACGCCTCCTGACTCGCGCATCACCTCGGAAGACTGTGTCTGCGTGAGAATGGGCGAAACCTGTTCACCTTCTGCATAATTCTCCTGGCCGCCCAGAATCGCTTTGTCGCCTGCCTGAAGACCGCTCTTGATCTCGGCAAGCTTCGATCCGCGCAGCCCAACCTCTACGCTGCGGATATGAACTCGATTGTCGGCATCCAGCGTATAGACAAATTCACGGTTCCCTTTGAGCACCAGCGCTTCAACAGGAATCGTCGTGACGTTGGCCGCGACAGCGAGTTGCATCTGGGTATTCGCGTACATGCCGGGAGAGATGGAGAGGTCTTGATTTTCGACATCGATCTCGGTTTCCATAGTCCGCGTTTCAAAGTTCACGTCACGAGTAAAGCGCACGATCTTGCCTGTGAATGAACGCCCAATCGCATCTACACGAACCTGAATCGGATCGCCGATGTGAACAAACTGCACATCGTTTTCCGGAATCGGCATCCGCAGGCGCAGCAAGGCACTCTGCGAGAGTCGCACGATCGGTATGTCTTGCTCATTCGAATTGGTGCCGCTTTGAATCAGAGCACCCGTATCCGCATAACGCCAGACAATCACGCCATCCAGCGGAGCCTCCACATTGGTGTAGTTCTTGAGCGCCTGGACCCGGTCGTTGTCTGTGTGGGCCACCTCCGTGTGCTGCTCGGCGGCAGCGGCAGCAGCTTTGGCCGCATCCACCTGTGACGCGGACGACAGGTCTTTGCTCTCGGCATCGTCCAGTTCCTGCTGGGCGATGAGGCCGGGTTGCGCCTTGGAGGTTTCGAGCAACCGCTGATAATCCGCGTGCAACGCGGAATGAACTGCCTCTGCCCGCTTGATCTCATGTTGAGCGCGCAGCAGGTCGTCCTTTGCACGCTGCACCTCGAAGACAGTTCCCTTGAGTTGCGCATTCAGCTCGGGAACTTCCAACACCGCGAGAGTCTGCCCCTTGCGAACCCTGTCGCCGATATCCACGTTGATCTTCACCATGAACCCGGTGACTTTGGGATGGACATCGACAACTTGATAGGGCTGAAACTGTCCGGCAAGGCTAAGTGTGTGCGCAATATCTCCGGTGGCCGCGACGGCCACCTTGGCCGAAGGTGCCTCCGCTGCGCGCGCATTCGGGTGGCGATTCAAAACATTGTACGCAACGATGCCTGCCAAAACGAGAAATACGATTCCCGCGGCGACGATCAAGGAGGTTCGCTTTCGCATAGTTCGAATGCACCTCTAATATGAAGTTGGGATTGCTCGGTTCACGGCAACAGGAACGTCTTCCAAAGGAAAATGCGCCGTGCACCGTCCGATTGATATTCATTCGAATACAAAAGAATTTGTGATGAGGAATGAACTAGACGAGAACGGGAGGGGGACGAACAAACAGAGTATTGAAGATGGCGCGATGCAGATGCAATAGCTTACTTGACAGTCTGCCCACTCTTGCGAGTGCCGGCGCATTCGCGAGGCAGATCGCAAGCAGCAGAAACAGGGATACGGTAGGAGGCGCAGCGTATACGACCCTGGTAGACGTTTTTGTCCTGATGACGAGAGGGGACCTCGCCATGCTCGATAGCTCGTTGCCGGACAGAAGCTTTGCTATGGGAATCCGATGGGAAAGGGCACTCGATTGGTCATAGAGTGACATCTTGTACCCAAAACCCCATGCGAAAACGCAAAAGGCCAATCCGAGGAGCGCGAGGCTCCCCAAGAGGCCGAACTTTCGAGTTTTCCCAAAATCGCGCAAAGTCGCCAAACCCAATCGAATCCTATCCGCACCGGCGGCCCGAGCAGTCGCGGTATCGACACGCCAGTAGAATAGCATCTATTCGACTGTTTAATCGGCCAAATGGTTGCACTGATCTCTTTATCGTCGATAAGAAAAACTATTCATTTATTCTCGGATGGGGGCGCTGGGAGATATGAGTCCGTGTCCTTGTCGAGAAGATTTGGATTTCCACGAATACTTCGAGCCCCGATGCAGATCGTTTTTCTGAAGCGGTGTAAATCATGCAATGAGAAAACCTTGCAGAATCAGGCATTGCAGGCGCTTCCTGTTCGCGGTGATCCGCCGGAAGTCCAGGCAAATCACCCGAACGCCTTCCCTGGGACAATGATCTTGGCAATTCCACCCCCCCATGGTGCCTGAGGCATCATGGGAGCGCCAATGGAATCGCAAAACCGCTAATTGGTGTAAGTCTCGGCGAGTCTGAACTTTTCTTCGACGCGTGGACGCCGGATGACTGTCAGTCCTTCGGCTCCCAGCAGAAACGTTGTGCCCGTCTCGTCGCGCGCGATCTTGTTGTTCACCTGCTTTACGGTGAAAAGCAATGCCGGGTCCTTAGGGTTTGAAGCATCGATTATCTGGTAATCTCGCGGCACAATTGGAACGTCGTGTCGAGGCTGATTCACCATCGAAAACGCATTTTCGCCGAGCGATTCGGTATGGCCGGGACTAAAGAGTGCGCTCACTCGCTTAAGCGCCGGCGCTTTTGGCTTTCGCACATCCAGTACGGCCATTCCAAGATTGTTCCGGAATTGAACCAGGATGGCTGCGCTTTTCAATGTCCGCACAAAATCGAAAGGACCGGGAACTCTCAGTTGAATCGCATTCACTTGTTTGATATGTGCCGGATCGGTGACATCGAGCACAAGGAGACGTTCACCCATGTGCTGCTCGATGTAAAGGTAGCAACTACCATCGCCGCTTTCCGTATAGAGTTGAAACGCAATCCCATGCCGTTGCGCAAGTTCTGGCAGGCTGCCGGGCGTGACAACGACAACGTCCTTGGAATGGGATACAACCTGAGCCTTTTCCGTAGCCCCGAGAGGCACTACGCAGAGAAAGGCGGCTGCAATGACACCGCTGAAGAGCCTTGACTTGATGCCCATATCGGTACCCTCCGACCAAGCAGTATCCGCTTGCATCTCGTCCTTGTCCAATCAATAGTTATGATCAGAGATCACAAGAGGGAGATGAGGAACGGCAAGCATCGAACGTCCATCGATAAGTTCGGTTCGATCCTTGGCCCAGCGAGACGCGAGTATCGCTCAACCTTCGTCGGTCGCGACTTAGGTAAGATCGCCTACCCAAGCAATGTTGAGCGCTGCAACCATAAAGTTGCGATCCGGCGCTTTGAGCTATCGGCAAGTCATGTCGGCCGCCGGTGGTCGTGACGCGAAACCTCCGCTTACCGCGAGTCTGAATGTCATGCTTCTGCGTGAGACGATGCATACACAGTTTGGCGACGCGAATGCCTTGCGTCACCGGCTGCCGCCAGATGAGCGGCCAACCGTAGGCCCCGCGATTCTCCGCATTGGCGGCACTGATGCGGACCAGAAGTGCTTCGTCGCCGGGATGACGGCACTGGGCGATATGCGCGCGCCGCGCAAGGTGTTCATGGAAACCTGAGACGCTCGCCATTCGCCTGTCAAATTCGGCGCAAAATGGCACAGAATAGCAACCCCCAAAAGCTCGGGGAATCTACGAAGACAAAGAAATTCAATGGAATATGGTGACCCCGGGCTGATTCGAACAGCCGACCTGCGGTTTAGGAAACCGATGCTCTATCCAGCTGAGCTACGGGGCCACGAAAGGAAACACTTCGCTTCTAGGGTACCATCGGGCCGGGTTCGGGGCCAGCCTTTCGCTCAAGCTAAACAGGTGGAGCGGAACCCGCCTCTGCGCAAGATTGCCACGGCAGGGAGCGGGAAGTGGAGCGCCATTCAGACGCAAAGGCGAATGGCGAAGTTTAAATACCCATCCCATGCGTAAAGTCATGGGTCAATACACGCCGCACTTGTTCATCCAAGGACCGTACTCCATGTCTTCCCTCAGAATATGGTTGATAAGCCATTCGCGCAGAAACTTGATCAGCTCCAAATTCATCGCGACTTCGCCACTGTCGTAGCGGCTCACATACTTCAGAACTCGATGGGTCAGTTCGACGTGGTGCGCACGATGGGCTGCCAGTTCTGGGTACTTGGTTTTGGCCATCAACTTCTCTTCGTCGGCAAAGTGTTCCTTCGTAGAGCCAACCAGGCGCTTCAGGAGCGGGCGGGTGACGGTACCGGTCTCCCCCGCCATCAGTGCCTCATTGAGCTGGATCAGAATGTCCAATAGCATCTTGTGCTGCGCGTCAATTTCTTTAACACCGACAGAGTACCTGTCTGTCCAAGCCAGTAAAGGCATCGCTTTTCTCCCGTGACGCTAAGTAAAGAACGAGGGACTCAAGACGAGGTGTGATGCAAGACACACTGTCGTTCAGCTATTTACGGTCGCGCTTTGTTGCGATTCCGTTCGACCACCGGCAGGGGACGGCGTAGACGGCCAGTTCGCTCGCGCGGCGGTGAGGGGGTCAACAGAGCCGGGTTGGGGCGCAATGGATGTCGCGAATGCCCGGTTGGCCCTCGACAGGCTGAAGCCGCGTCATGGAGAATTCTATTCGGACAACAAGCGAGGGAAATGAATGAAGCGTTTGGGAATGTTCTTGTTTTTCGCAGTGGCAACAACTGCGTTCGCGGCCGACGTAACGATGGCCGGCAAATGGACCGTTTCGACGACTGTGATGGGAAATGGGGGCACTTCGGATTGCACATTTGTCCAAACCGGAACCGACCTGAGCGGTTCCTGCGTGGGAGAGACCGGCGAGCACAAACTGACCGGCAAGGTAGACGGAAACAAGGTCAGCTGGCAATACGAAATTGATTACAACGGATCTCCTTTGACCCTCGGGTATAGCGCAACAGTGACCGACGCTGACCAGATCACGGGAGCGGTCAGCGTCCAACCATACAACGTGGACGGAGAATTCACAGCCAAGCGAGCCAAACAGCCGCCAGCGCCGGCGCCGGCTGCGCCGACGGAAGCGCACTAGCCCAGGCTTCGCGCCACCGGACCACCTGGCGCTATGCCGCGAAGGCACCAAGAGGCGCGGCGAAGCCTGTAGACTTTAAAGGACGACACCTCGCTTCGGAGATCCTTTGCATACCGCTGCTCAAGAACGCCTGATCCGTCCCGCCCGCAACATTTACGGAAGCCTCAGCCTGCCCGGCGACAAGTCCATCAGCCACCGCTATGGACTGCTGGGCGCCTTTGCCGAGGGCACCTCGCGCTTTACCAACTTCTCCACCGGTGCGGATTGCGCCTCGACTCTGGCTTGCATGGAAGCTCTGGGCGCCACGGTAAACAGGACCAGCGACGGGGTTGTTGAAGTAACAGGAGTGGGCGGACGCGTGACGCCGGCCAATCATCTGCTGGACTGCGGCAACTCCGGCTCCACGATGCGCATGATCAGCGGGCTGCTTGCGCCGCAGGAAGGCAGCTTCACGCTCTTCGGCGACGAGTCGCTGAGCCGCCGCCCGATGGAGCGTATCCGCAAGCCTCTGGAGGCCATGGGCGCACGCCTCACTCTGACCGAGGGCCACGCGCCGCTGACCATCGTGGGCGGACCGCTGACGGCAGTTGACTACACCACGCCGGTTCCGAGCGCCCAGATCAAGAGCTGCGTGCTGCTGGCGGGCATGCAGACCAAGGGAATGACCACCGTACGCGAGAGCGTGCGCACCCGCGACCACAGCGAGCTTGCGTTGCGCGCCTTCGGCGCCACGCTGAGCCGGACCGTGGACTCCGTTTCGATCGATGGACCGCAGGCGCTGCACGCGATCGACGCGGCGGTTCCCGGCGATATTTCGTCGGCGGCCTTCTTTCTGTGTGCCGCGGCGCTCTTCCCCGGCTCCGGATTGGTTCTGGACTCGCTGGGACTGAATCCCACGCGGGCTACGCTTCTGGATGTTTTGACCGCTCTAGGCGCACACATCGGTGTGCTGAATCTTGAAGAAAAGAACGCCGAGCTGATAGGTACGGTACGAATTTCCGCTCCCCCCGAAGGCCTTGGCTCGACTACCGTGAGCGGCGCCCTGGCAGCCCAGCTCATCGACGAATTGCCGGTGCTGGCGGCGATTGCGCCTTACACCAGCGGCGGCATCCGCATCCGCGACGCGAAGGAATTGCGGGTCAAGGAGTCCGACCGCATCAAGTTGGTGGTGAAGAACCTGCGCGCCATGGGCGCTGAGGTGGAGGAATTCGAGGACGGCCTCGACGTTCCGGGAGGCCAGACGCTCCACGGAGCCACCATCGACTCAGGCAGCGATCACCGCATCGCCATGGCCTTCAGCGTGGCGGCATTGCGTGCCGAGGGCGAAACGCTGATCACCGGCGCGGAATCGGCCGCCATCAGTTTTCCGGAGTTCTTCAACCTGCTGGACCTGGTCGCCGACCGCTAGCAGCACCTGCGGTGCGGCAGACGCTTCGCGTGGCCCGCGCCAAATGGATGCGCGGGAGGGAGAGCTGAAGAGCCTCTTGCGGGCTGGGACTGTCGCGGGATGGTCTGAAACGGCCTGTTGCCGAACTCGACAGGCAATCGAATCACCTTTAAGGAGAAAGGCCCTCCCAGCCACGCTGGAAGGGCCTTTCTGTTGCGGAGTAGAAAGCAGCTATTTCGCGTCCTTGACCGGCTCCAGGCCGGGAACCACGGGAGCGGACTTGACCACGCCCGCGGTTGCGTCGTTGAGGTTGATCCCGTAGTGCTGCAGCGTGGAAGCCAGCATCTGGTAGAGAGCGGCGCGCGCCTGCGCGTAGCTTGCATTCGCGGCAATCAGGTTATTTTCCGCTTGGGACAGGTTGCGCTGCTGTAGCAGAACGTTGGCCGTTGTGGAAGCCCCAAGGTGGAGCTTTTTCTGCTCGGCATCCAGGCTCTGCTGGTTGAAGTCGCGTGCGGCGGTGGCAGCCTTCACCTGTTCACGATCGTTGGTCAAAGCGAGCTGTGCGTTGACCACCTGCATGTGAATCTCCGTGTAGAGCTGCTCCAGATGCAGCTCGGCCTGGCGGTATTCGATCATCGAGCGCGCCTGAACGGCCTGCGCGGCGCGATTGCGCAGCGGGATCTGCAAATTGAAGCCGAGGCCCTTGTCCGGCGAGCTGCTGTTGAAAAGATCGCCAAAGATGGTGGAGTAGCCCGAGGTGGTTGTCGATGCGCAGGAAATCCCTTCGAAATTGCAAGCCTGGTTCGGTGAGCCGCCCACGCCGCTGGCGCCATAAAATCCATAGGCGTCCAGAACCGGAAGCATGGCGTTGCGCGCGCCCTTCAGCGTGATCGCGTCCTTCTTGAGCGAAAGCACGGCCTGTTCCAACTCGGGGCGATTTTCGAAGGCTTGCTTGGTAAGTTCCTCGGGAGTCTGCTGCTCTTCGGGCAGAAGATCGAGGTTTACGCGGTCGGTGGGGATCACCGGGGCAGCCACCAGCGCCGGATCGTTCAGATTGCGCGCAATGGCCTGCTTGATGATCAATTGCTGGTAGTTCAGGTTGTTCTGCGAATTGATGAGGGCCTGCCGATCGGTGGCAACAGTGGACTGCGCGCTGACCACATCGAGCGGCGCCATGGTGCCGATTTCCAGCTGCTTGCGCGTGTCGCCCAGCAGCTTGGTGCTCTGCTCGACGGCGTGCGTCTTGGCCTGCACATCTTCATAGGCGCTCACCAGCACCCAATAGATGTTCTCCACCTGGTTGACGGTGTACAGAATCTGCTGGCGGAAGGTGGAGTCGGTGATCTTGCGGTTGAGCAGCGCTTCGTACATGTAGCGCTTGTTGACCCAGATTCCGGCGCCCTGCAGCAGGTGCTGGGTGACGGTAGCCTTGAAATTGGAACTCAGCTGTGGGCTGAAGGCGCTCAGGCCGTTGGTGGTGATACGGCTGTTGTTGAAGGTAGTGGCGAGCGAAGTACCGGTGACGAATCCCTGGTTATAGGTGAAGTCGTAGGAATCCGTGTTGGTGAACTCGCGGGGCTGGAAAAGGCCGTTCGCCGGAGACTCGGCTCTCTCGAATTGGAAGGTTCCACCGAGCGTCGGGTCGAGGAGTTCCGGAGCCGGTCCTGCGCCGTCGGTAGACAGCGTGACGCCGTTTGCGCCGGCTGCCGCGGTGTTGGACAATCCGCCGGGAGCGCCGCTAGCCGCCAGCGTCTGCGAGCTGCCGCCGAGGGTATTGGCCAACACGCCTGCGCCGACACCGCGAAACGCAGCGCCCGTCTTGGTGAGGGCAATATCGGTGTCCGCGATATCCAGGTAGTAGCGGGCGATGGCGATGTCGTAGTTGTTCTCGAGCGCCAGCGCAATGGCATCGGAGAGGCTCAGATAAATCTTGCCGTCCTTGACCAGTTGGTCGAGGCGCACCGAGTTGTCAAAGCTGGCCTTCGCGATGGTGGTGGGCCGGTACATATTGATCGGGTTGCCCCGAAATCCCGCAGCCGGTTTGGTGAAGTCGCGCTGCTGCTGGCGCAGATTCAGCGTCTCGGTCGGCGTGGGCGTCGGCGCCGCGGGCAGTTCGGAGGCTGTTTTATCCGTAGCCTGCTGGGCAAATCCCGAGGGCATCCCCGTCGTCAATGCGAGCACAACTGCTGCGAACGCGCGCAAGCGGTAGCCTGCCTGTCCGCGCGCCGGTTTGGCAATCATTTCGCTCGCGGTTTCATCCTGCTGCTCAAACACACGTGTACCGTACAAATGCATGGTTCCTCTCCACGAATCGCTGAGGCATGTGGGGTGCCATTCTTCAAGACGGCCGAAGAGCTTCTCCGGACGCAAATTTGTGATTTCTCTTGGCCTATAGCAAACTCAAGCCGACATCGACCGCCAACCCTGTCAGCGGGCTACAGCGAAACCAGAGTGGGTGCATCCCGGAAGCACTGCACCAAAGTTGACGCGACCATCAGGACCGGGGTCCCCACAGACAGGTTTCCTCCGTGGGGTGAAGCGAGCGGCGACCTTGCACTCAACTGACCGGGACACAAGGACTCTGGTTTTGCTCTCAAGGCTACTTACGCAGGCGACTGTCTATTCGTTCCCCAGTTCCTTCAATGGCTTGATTTTCGCGGACTGCCGACCGTCCGGCAGCAAACTCCCGCAAAAAAATGAGTATATCCCACCCGGTCGCGACGTCCTTGGCAGGCAGGCCCCAAATGCAGGTTGATCGCTGAGCCTGAAGCAGGAAAAACTGGCACAAAACGGATACATTTGAAGAAGAAGCGCGCGGAGCGGTGGGATGACGGAAGCTGAAGAAACGACAGAAGTAAGGACGGAAAACCTGCGCAACTGGAAACTGACCCTTTCTTACGACGGAACCGGCTACCGCGGCTGGCAGGTGCAACCGGGCCACAACACAGTGCAGGGAGAGTTGCAGGCGGCGCTGGGCCGGATCACCGGCGAGACTCCCCTGCCCCAGGGCTCGGGCCGCACCGACGCCGGGGTGCACGCGCTGGCCCAGGTGGCCAGCTTCATGCTTGCCGCACCGATTCCGGCGGAGAATCTGCGCATGGCGCTGAACCGGACGCTTCCTCCGTCGATCCGGATTCTTGAAGCGAAAACTGTTGCCGCCGCATTTCACGCGCGCCACTCTGCGGTAGGCAAGACCTACGAGTACCGCGTCTTTGAAGAAAAACCCGCGCACTGGCCCGCGTCCGAATTCGGCATGCGCCCCGCCAGCCGGATCTGCCCGCCGTTTCTTGCGCCGTATGTCGGCACGTATCCCTGGCCGCTGGATTATGAAGCAATGGATGAGGCTGCTGGGCAATTCATAGGCGAGCACGACTTTTTGAGCTTTGCGGCCACCGACCCGGATTTGGCAGCGCGGCGACTGGCTGAGGAAGCGGCTCATCGCCCGTTGCCGCGTCCAGGATTCACCGTGGAACCGCCCGCCCCCTCCACGGTGCGCACGATTTATTCTTCGACATGGGAGAAGCGGGAGACGGATCTGGCTTCGATTCTGGTGTATCGCGTGCGGGGCAGCGGCTTTCTGCACCATATGGTCCGCAACCTGGTGGGCACCATGCTGGACATCGGCCGCGGGCTGCTGCGGGCCGACCAAGTCCCGGCAATGCTGGCGGCGCGGCGTCGCTCGGCGGCGGGAACCACGGCTCCCGCACAGGGCTTGTTTCTGTGCGAGGTGGAGTACGGCGGGGCGGACGACTGAGGAGATTCCCTTGGATTCGGGAAAATCGCCCTTCTTGCCTGAGAACTACAAGAGCAGCCTCAGGGGCGCGTGAGGAACGCCTGCCCCGGAGGTTCGCCCTACTTTCCGAGGGTGCCGAAGGCCGATGCGGGAACGGTGACCGAACCCATGCGGCCTGAGTTATTGTCCACCACCAGAATGCGCAGCGAAGCCATACCCCGCTTCAACTGAACGGCCTGTTCGAAGGGAACGCCAGCCGACCGCAACTGCTCATAAGTGGAGGGCTTGAGCCGCAGCCGCAGCGTCTTCCCTTCCATCTGGGCATGGAGACCCGCATCGTCGCGCTGAATGAAGAAGACATCCAGTTCGTCCACCCAACGTTCGGAAAGCCGCTCCAAATCCAGTCCACCCGCTGCGATGTCGATCTTCAGATTGGCGCCCTGCTCCGTGCGCAGCGCTTTCGCAGTCAACGTCAGTTCATTCGCATCCGCAGGCTGCCAAACCGCCTGCTGAAAACGCTCCTTGAGCGTGGCCGGCTCCTTGGTGTAGAGGTAGCCGTTACGATAGCGCAGAGTGAGGCCCCGCTCTTTGCCGCTCAGCTTCACTGTGATGGAGTGGTACTGGCCGTCCGCTTGTTCATCTGGGGAAAAGCTCAACAGATAGCTGCCATGTCCGTCTTCCACGATCTGAGAAAGCGCAGCCACCAGATCGCCGGAGCGCCTTATCGTGCGCCCGCCTGTGGCCTCCGCCACCTGGCGCACAGGCCATTGAATGGGATGGATATCTTGCTGCATCTCGGCCTTGATGCGGCCTCCCGAATAATCGGTGGGAATATTCGCGGCTAAGGAGTTCGTCGAGGTCACTTCCACGTTGCGGTGCTGGGTGTCGGCGGCGATCGCCGATGTCTCCAGTTGCGAAACATCGAAGGGATAGACGGCCACATGCGCGTCGTTCATGGCCTCTTGCGCGCGCAGGGCAAAGCCGTCAAGGAAACCGGCTTTCCGGTCGGTGCCGACTTCCTGATTGCCCCAATCGGCGAAGACGTTGTCGCTCGATACCCAAACCAGATTCTTGTGCCCGGCAACAGCGGCAAGGCGTCGTGCTACGCCAACCAGAATAACCATGGACGCCCGCGCCGGGTTGCTCCCCATCGTGAGCAACTGCGGATCGACAAAGGAGAGACCATCCGGCGCATTCGCTTGATTCCCGTTCACGGAGCCTAGGTCGCCAACGTGCATCACCTCATTGAACTGCTGGCGGTTGCGCGCCTCTTCGCCTTGAGCCTGCGCAGCGGACTGCGCTGTGGGCATCCACTTCTGCAGCCGCGCGCTCAATGCGGCGTGATCGGTGGTGATCTCCGCCAGCACGCGAAAGCCGAGGCTGTTCATGGTGTAGAGACCGATGCGCTCGCCCGAGGGCGCGGCGGCAAGGAACTGCAGCATCTGCGCACGGGCGTTATTCATGTCGCTCCACGCAATGTGACTCTCGTCGATGAGCAGAATCGTAGCTCCGGCGCCATTGTTTGGAGTTGCCGGCGCGGACGCCTGGGAACCCGCCGCTGCATCGGCGGCGTGGTTTGAAAACGCGTTATCCGGAGAAGCGGTTGGCGCATTGCCAGGGGATGGCGCAACAGCATCGACCGAGCTGAAGAACTTGATCGACTGCTTGCGCCCGTTATCGAAGACTTCGATATCTTCCGCTTTCAGGCCGCTTACCGGGTGGCCCTTCTTGTCGTCGGCCACCAGGCTCACGTCCACCAACCGCGAGGTAACTTTGAGCGTGAAACCGGGCGACGGGTCCAGGGCAGCGGAGGCCGGCGGAGCCGGCTGGTCGCTGGCCGTTCCAATGCTGATTTCAGGTTCCGCTAACGCCGGAGGCGCCTCGGCTATCGCGGCCACCGCGGGCGCAGGCTCTGTTGCAGCCTTGGTGGTCGTGGCCATCTCGCCAGACGCCGCGGGAGCAGTGCTAATCTCCGTTGCTTTGGGCGAACCGGTAGAAGCGGCCGAAGCGGGTTGCACGCTCGTCGAGGCCGCGCCCGTAGCGGTCGGGCCAGACGGATTGCCTTCCGGTTCAGCGGCGTTCCCGGCAAAGATGCGTACCTCCGAGCCGAAGCGGCGGTATTGCTCAAAGACAGCATCGTTCAAGAATGTCTTTGTGGACCCTTTGTAATCCTTCGGAGGAATCACCCCCAACACAGGGTGAGTCGAGTGCGCCATCAAGACAGACACGCCCCGCAGAGGGCAGATATAGCTCTTTCCCCCTATATCCACAGCGCCGTATTCAACCATGATGCCGTTTCTGGACACCACTTCCTCGGGCGCCATATCCGCTTCCAGCGTGATGCGAAGAATTGCGCCGGTCGCCGGGTCGAATGAAATTTCTCCATGATATGAAGCTATTTTGGCGAACGAATGCCAGTCCCCATGCTCGGGGGGCGCGAATGAAACCCAGTCTCCCGACTCATGGGTCTCGGTGCCAACACCGCCCGAAACACAGCAAAACCCCACCGAGTAATGTGATTTTTCTTTGGGCACATCGAAGTGGAAGACCGCCTCCGCGTCCTTCGTTCCTTCTTCCCAGTGACTCCATGTTATTTTGCCCTTGAGGGCATCTCCCACCACCGTGCTCAGGATCGGCCCGAACACGCCCTCTGTAAACAGTCCTCGCTCCTGCGATTCGCCTCTCTTCGTCTTCGCCGCAACCTTCTCCACCACCTCATGGCCGTCGCGATAAGTCACCAGTACATTGGATCTGCCTACGACATGCAAAGGCAGGTAGATCAAGGTGGTCATGCCCACCGACCCTTGAATATCCTCTTGCGGCCTATCCTCGAAGCGGGTCGTATCGCGCGTGGCCATGAAATTGGGCAACTGGCGAACGGTCGTATTCACGTAATTCACAACCGAAACAAGCATCCGGCGCAGCGCGGCAGCATCGGGCGTGGGGTTTGCGGGAATCTCCGCTGCCGGAGGGTCGAGAAAGACCGACGAGTCGGCCAGGGCAAGCAGCGCCTGCTGAGCCTTTTCACCCGGCAAGCCCGCTTTCAGGCGTGCCAATTTGGCAGTGCTCAGCCGTTCGGTCAAATCCATTCCCGACAATTGACGCGCAAGGTCGGCATCCGACTGATGTGCGTCCTCGGATGTTGCGAGTACCTGCTGTAACTGTTCCACCGTGATGCCGGTAGGATTCTGAGCAGCTTTGGAAGGAAGAACCACGACAGCCACCAACGCCAGCAAGACCAATCTACGCACCGAACTGCCTCCGTCTTCTTTCGAAGCAAGTATAGATCGGCAGAATCAGTCTAAGTCGGTCCTACAAACTATGCGCCCGCTGTAGCACTTCGAAAGGTGGCAATTACATCCACCCTGCGGACGAAGGCCTGCGCGCCGGGACCTCCGGGAGGAAAAAGCCAATTTAGAGGAGTGTTTCCGGTGTAAAACAACTCTGAAACTGCTTTAACCGCAGCGCTGCTGGTACGCTGGTTCCAACCCTATGGCGTTCTTTGTGCGCAATTCGGCATTTTCACGGGTGACGGCGTTGGCGGCACTGCGGCCGGTCCATGCGGCCTTTGCGTGGCTGCACGGCAATCCCAAGACCATCATGGACTGGCAGACGGAGTTGGTGCGGATTCCCGGACCTCCCTTTGGCGAAGCGGCGCGGTCGGAGTGGCTGGCGGCGCGGTTTGCGGAGATCGGCTTGACGGGCATCGAGACGGACGCGGTGGGGAATGTCTTCGGCACTCTGCCCGCAGCCGATCTGCCTCCGGAGAGCTCCGGCCCACTGGTGGTGCTTTCAGCGCATCTGGACACCGTCTTTCCCGCCCAGACCCTGTTGCATCCGAAGCTCGATGCCGACCGTCTGGAAGCGCCCGGAGCCTGTGACAACGGTGCCGGGGTAGTGGGCATGCTGGCGGTAGCGAAAGCGCTGGCAGCGTCCGGATTCGAGCTGGCCGCGCCTCTGGTCTTTATGGGCAACGTGGGCGAAGAGGGCGAAGGCGATCTGCGCGGAGTGCGGCATCTGTACGCCGAAAACACGCTGGGGGGCCGGATCGCCGCGCACATTGTTCTGGACGGCGCAGGCGCGGAGTCGGCCGTGACGCAGGCCCTGGGCAGCAGGCGCTTTCAGGTCACGATCAGCGGACCGGGCGGGCACAGCTTTACCGATGCGGGCACGCCGAATCCGATCGCCGCGCTGGCTTCGGCGCTGGCCGTGGTGGCCCAGATGGAGCTGCCCGAGGAGCCGAGGACAACCCTCAATCTGGGCACGATTCACGGCGGCACGAGCGTCAACTCGATTCCGGAAAGCGCAACCGCCGCGGTGGATTTCCGCTCCACCAAGGCAGAGCAACTAGGCGTTCTGGAAGCTGCACTGGAGGCCGCGGTTACGGACTCTATGGATTACTGGAACGACCTCGTGAGGCCGGGACGTATCCGCGACCGGGGACTGCTCAAGGCGAATATAGAAAAGATTGGCGACCGCCCGGCCGGTGGTCTGCCTTCCGACTCCGTGCTGCTGGAGACGCTGCGCGCCGTGGACCGGCATCTGGGTCTCGGAACCGATCTTCTGCTGGGTTCGACCGACGCCAACATTCCGCTCTCGCTGAACGTGCCGGCCTTGTCGATGGGCGCAGGCGGATCGGGTGGAGGGGCGCACACGGTGGCAGAGTGGTACTGCGCCAAGAACCGCGAGGTCGGGCTGCGGAGGGTTTTGCTCCTGTGTCTGGCGATGGTGGAGTGGGCGGCGGAACAGTAGGTGCTTCGGTCTTCAAATGAATTCCCTTTTCCCCTCTCTTCTCGAATTTGCGTTTTTTCGGGCACTACCGGGGTCTGGCTCTTGCAGGTCCTGAAAAACGAGGGACATGGGCTTTCCAGCTCTGTATGCGGGCAGAGTGACGCCCGGCTGACATAATTCTTATAGATGAAACTGCGCGCATATGTGCTGATGCTGTTGGTGGTTGCGGTGTGGGGATCGACCTTCGTGGTGGTAAAGGGCGCCCTCACCGATGCCAGCCCGGCGGCGTTCAACTTGATTCGCATGACGCTGGCTTTCGCGGTGCTGGCGGTGGTTTATCACCGCTTCTGGCGCGGGATTCGGCTGTGGCAGGTGGGCGCTGGAGCGGTGGTGGGGCTTTGCCTCGCACTCGGATACCAGTTTCAGACCATCGGGCTGGCGCGGACCACGCCCTCCAAGTCGGCATTTATTACCGGTCTGCTGGTGGTGCTGGTGCCGCTCTTTTCTCTGATTCCCGGCATGCGTCCTCCGGGCGCAAGGCTGCCTCGCTGGAGCGCCTTTGCGGGCGCGGCGCTGGCCTTTGCCGGGATTGTGTTGCTGACCGCACCGGCTGCCGTTGTTGCGCGAGGCGGGATGGCAGGGATCTTGCCCGATCTGACTTCCATCAACCTGGGCGATGTGCTGACGCTGGGCTGCGCCATCGGGTTCGCCTTCCACTGCCTTGCGCTGAGCCATGTTTCGCCGCGCATCGGCTTTCGGCAACTGGCGCTGCTGCAGGTGGGCTTCTGCGCTCTGTTCATGGCGCTGAGCCTGCCCTTCATCGAGCATCCGCAGGTGACCTGGACGCCTCGGCTGGCGGTCGCGCTGGCGATTGCCGCGGTGCTGGCGACGGCGGCGGCCTTCTCGATTCAGAGCTGGGTGCAGGCGGTGCTTCCACCAACGCATACCGCGCTGATTCTGACCATGGAGCCGGTTTTCGCCTGGGTGACCTCGTTTTTGTTCATGGGCGAGAGGATGGGCACGCGCCCGGCGGCAGGTGCGCTGCTGATTCTCGCCGGCATCGCGCTGACCGAACTGGCGCCGCAGCCGCACGTTCCGACGGCCCACGAAGCGTAGGGCGGGGCGCATTCTCCGCGACTCTTTGCCGAAATTCGCGTCTATATCAGCAGGCGCCCACCCTTTAAGCGCGCAAGACGGACCCAGTCGAATCCGGCTCTGTCTATACTGAAAACTGGTGCTGTGAACATTCCCGGCAAAAAGGCCGGTCACCCATCGAGGTCGTCGAAAACATGAAATCGCTTTTTGATCGGTTGCGCTCGCGCCGTCTTGCTTCCGCTTTCGTTTTGCTTGCCACGCTTTCCGTGGCCATTGTGGCTGGTTCATTTGCCGCTCATGGAGTGCGCGGGCAGGAGAAGCAGGCCAACAGCTCCGACGCTGCTCCGCTGAAGGTTGTCAGTTCCTCGGTACCGCCGAACGATTTCGTGCGGATCGCCCGTCTGGTGGGACCCGCGGTTGTGAATATCAACACCGAGACGTTGCCTAAGGACTCCAGCGTCAAAGGCCGTCGCAATCCGCATGGGCATGTGCAGCAAGCTCCGCAGCAACCAGACGACCAGGATGAAGATCAGCAGCAGCAGGGACAGGGCAATTTTCAGGATTTCTTCAATAAATTCTTCGGTGGGCAGGCTCCGGACCAGGAAGGCGGCAACGACGGCCAGATGCGCGAGTCGCTGGGGTCTGGATTCATTGTCGATTCCAAGGGCTACATCATCACCAACAATCACGTGGTGGACGGGGCCGACAAGATCTACGTCAAGCTCTCGACCGATCCGAACAACGAAGACAAGGGCCGGCCGGCGCGCGTGATCGGCGTGGACAAGGCGACGGACCTGGCGGTGATCAAGATCGACACCAGCAGCCCGCTGCCAACCGTGAAGCTGGGCGACAGTGACGCGGCGCAGGTAGGCGATTGGGTGGAGGCGATCGGCAGCCCTTACGCGCTGTCGCAGACCGTGACGGCTGGCATCATCTCGGCCAAGAACCGCACCATCGACCAGGGTGCGCCGGGGCAGTTCCAGCACTTCATCCAGACCGACGCGGCGATCAATCCGGGCAACTCCGGCGGTCCGCTGCTGAACATGAACGGCGAAGTGATCGGCGTGAACACGGCGATCTTCACCCAGTCGGGCGGCTACCAGGGCCTGGGCTTCGCCATGCCGTCGAAGACCGTTGTCGAGGTGTACAACGACCTGATCAGCCCCAGCCACAAGGTGGTGCGCGGCTCAATCGGGATTACCTTCCGGCAGGGGCTTTCGGGAGCGGTGAACCGGGTGTACGGCTTCAAGAACGGCGTGCTGGTGCAGGAAGTTACACCAGGCGGACCGGCGGAGAAGGCCGGACTGAAGTCCGGCGACATTGTGACCGCCATCGATGGACGCAGCATCAAGGATGGCGATGACCTCGTCAACGAGATTGCCAGCCGCCGTCCGGGTTCGACGGTCCGCCTGGGTTATCTGCGGGACGGCAAGACAGCCGACACCACGGTGACCATCGGCGACCGCGACAAGGTATTCGCGGAATTGAACAACCAGGAACCCGACACCGGCCAGGACGACAAGGGCGACGCCGGGGAAACCAAACTGGGGCTGGTGGTGCGCGACGTCTCGCCGTCCACAGCCGCCAAGATTCACACCCAGGGGGTGGTGATCCAGTCGGTACGTACCGGCTCGTTTGCCGACCTGCAGGGACTGGAGCCAGGCCTGGTGATCGTGCGGGTCAACAAGCAACCCACCACCACCAAGGACGAGTTCAATGCCGTGGCGGCGAAGCTGAAACCACATGACGACGTGGTCTTCGAGGTGATTGACCCGCGCCATCCGGGGAACGGAGTCAACTACCTGGGCGGCACGCTGGAATAAAGGAAGGCTCGCTTGCAGAGGCGTTCGGGAACGGGAAACGGCCCGAACGCCTCTGTTTCATCCTTGGTAACGCACTTTCGATACTTTCTTTTTTGTTGGACTGTTTCCGGCATTCCGTTAGAATCAACAGGAAAGTTCCCGGAACTCCCCCCTCCGGCCGAGGTGATATAAGCGTGTTTTCCCTTCGCGCCCGTCTTGCTTTCGTACTTACCGCGACGCTGATAGCCTCTCCCGCTTTCGCCTCCCACACTCACCGGGCGCCTACCAGCCACCGCGCAACTACCAGCGGACATGCGCGCGGGTCCCACAAAGCCGCCGCGAAATCGAAAAAGACGCGCGGACAGCAAACGATTGATCCGGAACGCGTTACGGCGATCCAGCAGGCCCTGATCCGCGAGCACTATCTGCACGGCGAGGCCACCGGCAAATGGGACGCCGCCACCAACGCAGCCATGCAGAAGCTTCAGGCGGACCAGGGCTGGCAGACCAAGCTGATGCCGGACTCGCGGGCCCTGAAGAAGCTCGGTCTCGGTCCGGATTACTCCAATGCCATCAACGCGAAAGACTCCACCTTCGCCACGCCTGCGCCGGTGAACCTTCCCCAGGAGCAGGCGGCAGGTTTCACGGCCGCTTCCGGAATCGCTCACTAAACCGCAGAAGTTCATACCAGTTGTGCGAAAGGCCGCCCGAGGGCGGCCTTTTTGATTGCAGGCAAGGGCGAGAGCGCTCCTTCATGCGGAAGGCGGAAAGATGCCCTCCAATGGCTTCGCACAAGAATGCCTCCGGCCAGATTCCTCAACTGCTGGATGGACCGGGGCCACCCGCCGCGCCTGTGCCAAAGCGAGTCAGGCAGAGCGCCATTTCGGATAAGTTCTAAGCCCTAGTCGGGGCTCGGGATATAATCGTCGAGGCCCTTCAAGATCACTCCATTTCGCGATTGAGTTGCCGGTTCAGATGCTGGAAAAGCTCAGGAAAGTCCAAAATCCGCTCACGATCATTGCGCTCTTTGCTGGCCTAGCTGAGATTGCCGGTACGGCCGCAATGGCTTTCGTCGATAAGGATCTTCAGCGTATATACATTTGGTATGTGATGGGCTTCCCGACGATTTTGGTGCTTCTCTTCTTCGCAACCTTAAATTTCAACGCAGGAGTTCTGCACGCTCCAGGTGATCTTCGAAGTGACAAGGCTTTTCTGGAACTGCAAAGAGTACGCATTAGCAAACCGGCAGCGCGGGCCCTCGGTGCGCGCTCGGCTTACGAGCGGCTCCACGCGGCCGCAATTGGCGCGACCCCGGACAAAGTCGTGAGGGTGGGCAAGACACTCAAGAAGATTCTGGTTGCTGCCGGGTATAAGCCTGACAGCGACGCATCTACGGCCGATCTGCTCGGAGTTTTTCAAAAGGCGCTCGGTGATACCGACACGGATGCGGACCCGTCCGGCGAGAGGCTTAAGGTGCTGAATGCCGCAGTTGCCACAGCCGATCTCGGCCAATACGGGGACATATCATGAAAGGAACGCTCCCGGTTCCCGCAGATTTGTCGATGGCCAACCTCGCCAGCCGTCTGACCATCAAGGAGCAGCTTACTTTTGTGCAGTTGGTCGGACTCGCCCCAGATCCCGAGCGTGAACTCAACCTAGCGACCTACATCGACCAACCGGAGCAGTTGGGTGCGTTAGCGATCGTAGGCAAGGGCGCCAGCTCACCGGGGACAAAGATCCTATCGACCACGGCTTATGTCCTGAACGCCAAAGCCGCGATCGATGTCTACCGCCTGCCGCTGTATTAGCGCCCCGCGGCCATCTCATTCGCCCTAGAATCGAACGAAGTCAAGGATGAGGCTCTGCATTCGCATGCGGAGTGCTCGCTGCTGAATGGGCTTGCGACTTGAGTGATCGGGTTATGCCGGCTGAGGACGCGGTTTACGCGGCGTTGAAGACTTTAACGTCGCGCTCGATGATCTTCTCTCGCTCCAGGCGATTTGGAGAGATCGTGCCTCTGCTAGAGGTTTAGCCAGAGATCGGGACTGTTGGGCGGGTGGCCACGGTCGTTCGTCCCTCCCAAACCACCTATGAGGGTGCCCTCGGTCCCTCGCACTTGGGGACCGAGGATGGCAAAGACCTCGGTGAATCGGACATCGCGGGCGTCGCCTACCCTGAAATCACCCCGCAGTTAGCCCCATCAGTTTCGGCGGATTTCGCGCAACTGGGTCGAAATCCGCCTGTTGCCCGTCAGAATGGTTTCTGCCTCCGACACGAAAGGCCGCCCGAGGGCGGCCTTTCGTGTTTCAATTCCCTTCCCTGACTTCTAAAAGTGGAAGGAGGGCATGCCCTGAAGGAGGAACTCGTAGCGGGGACGGAGCTTATCCGGGCCGGAGGTGATGGTGCTGTCGAGGTGGATGAGCGAGTCATCCTTGTCGTATTTGGGCCAGGTGGGCAGGCCGGGGCCGTTGGGGTCGCCGGTCTTGGCGAAGTTGGTCCAGTAGCCCATCATCTGCTCGCTGAGCTTGCGGTCTTCGGTGCTGGGGGTAAAACCGGGGCGGGTGTCGAGAGTGCCGAAGACGTATTCGATGTCGTCGGAGTGGAAGGCGAAGGTTCCGGGGTGGAACTTGCTGGGCAGCGCGCGGAGTTCGAAGTGGTAGCGGTAGACGGGCGATTCGCCGGTCTTCCGATGGGCTTCAAGCCACTTCCAGGTGCCGAAGGCGATGAAGGCATCTCCGCCGTAGGCGCCTGCGTTATCGATGGCCTGCTCGTCGGTTTCTCCGGGGTAGAGCTTGAGGAACTCGGCGGCGCGCTCCTTGAAGAGGCCAGCGGCCATGCCCTGCCACTTGGCGACGGTCATGCCATTGCCCATCCAGCTGCCTTCGTCGCGGTTCCAGCCGGCCAGCAGCGGAACATGCGCCTGATGTCCGTCGGCATAGGTCTTCTCTACCGGTTCGGTCAGCAACACTCCGTCGATATCGGGTGGGAAGCCGCCCTTTTTGCTCTTGACCGCGGCGAGAATCTTGTCGGTGGGCAGGGTGCGCAGTTCCTGGAGGGACTTGACGCCGAGCGAAGCCACCCAGTCACCGTCCGCCTTTTCGCGGGCTTCCAAAGGCTCGTAAGCAAGCGTGCCGCTGAATGCGCCACCGCTTTCGCCAATGGCCTTTTGGAACAGCCCCTTGGCTGCGGGCGACGCCATCAATGTGCTGACGGCAAAGGAGCCCGCACTCTCTCCAAAGATGGTTACGTTGTCAGGATTGCCGCCGAAGCCGGCTATGTTCTGCTTGACCCATTGCAAGGCCGCGACCGAGTCGAGCAGGCCGTAATTGCCGGCTGCGCCGTTGGCCTCCTTGGCCATTTCAGCGGTGGCAAGAAAGCCGAAGACGCCAAGGCGGTAGTTGATGGTGACCAGGACAACACCCTTGGTGGGCAGGAAGTCGCCGTTATGGCGCGGTTCGGAGCTGCCGCCGCCGGAGAAGCCTCCTCCATGAATCCAGAACATGACCGGGAGCTTGCTCTTTTTGTCGGCATCGGCAGGGGCGTAGACGTTTACAAAGAGGCAATCCTCGCTGGGCGCGGCATCCTGAAACACCATGTCGTCGAAGACTTTTCCCTGCGCGCAATGCGCGCCGAAAGTGGTGGCGTCCCGCTCACCCTTCCACTTTGCAGGCGGCTGGGGCGTCTTCCAGCGCAGATCGGCGACCGGGGGCGCCGCGTAAGGCAGCCCGAGAAACGCTTTAACTTTGCCATTGTTGATGGTCTTGCCGTGAACCTTGCCCTCTGCGGTCTTTACCGTCAGAGAATCGGCGTGAGACGCCATCGACGTTCCCAAAAGCAGTACTGCAACCGCCAGCGCGCTGGCAGCTTTCTTTCCTAATTGCATCACAAATTCCTCCGCGCATCACATTACAGGACGAGCCGCCACCCGCGCGAGTTTCAAGTGGTAGGAAAGCAAGCGGCGTGTTTGCAACGGGGCGCCCTCAGTTGCAGGAAAGCCGGCCAATTGCGGACGGGGCTCCCGACGCCGCGAGCAGTCTTGAAGATGCGCACTGAAACGTTTGATCCGGAGCCAAATGCTATTTCCTGACGCCCAGAAACAGATTCTTTATACAAACAACCCCGTCAGCCGATAGATACTTGAAAGAGGTACTCTTCTTTGCCTCTCTTGAAAGAGATTTCTTGATGGTTCGTGCCCGCCTTAGTGTGTCCTCGCGATTGCTGCTGGTTTTGGCGATCGGAGTCACCTTTCAGGCCTGCATGTTGCTCGCTTCAATGGAGCAGTTGAAGCACGCACTGATGGAGCAGCGGACCGCCGAGGTCAAGAATCTGCTGGAGACCGCCTACTCCACGGTGGTGTTCTATCACGATCGGCAAAACAAAGGCCTGATAACCGATGCGGCGGCCAAAGAAGCTGCTAGGAACGCGGTGCGGGCCATGCACTCCGGCAATAACAACTTTTTCTTCATCTGGGCCATGGACGGCGGCGGAATCGTCGACGGATCGCATCCGGAATGGGAAGGCCGGAACGTGCTGGAGCCACCGTATTCGATCCGAAATCCGCATGTGGCCGAGATGGTCCAGCGGCTGATCGACGCCTGTGACAGCGACGGCAAGGAGGGACCCGCTTCTTTTCAAATTGCGAAAGATGGGCAAACTCAGCCGCAAGAAATGATCGCTTATGCGCGCCTCTTTGAGCCCTGGGGCTGGTCGGTTGGAACCGGGGCCTATGTGGACGACATCCAAGCCGGCTTTCGCCACAAGTTGCTCTCGATTGTCCTGATCGACCTTGCGTTGATCGGAGCCGCCGGTATATGGACGCTCCTTTTGGGGTGGGATTTCGCCGGGGCGCTCAAGCGGCTTGCGGCACGGATGACCGGAGTCGGCAAGGGCGAATTCGAGGGCGAGGTCCCGGGCGTGGATCGGGAGGACGAGTTGGGCGCAATGGCGCGCGCGCTCTTGGTGCTACGCGACAACAGCCAGGATGCGGCGGAGTTGCGGTTGGATCAACTGACCGGCCTGCCCAATCGCAAACTGTTCATGGACCGCCTGAGGCAGGCGATGGCGGCCGGCAATCGGTCGAAGAATTTTGGCGGCCTGTTGCTGATCGATATGGACAAGTTCAAGAACCTCAACGATACGCAGGGCCACGATTGTGGAGACCGTCTGTTGCGCGAAGCGGCGGTGCGCCTGGAGTCATGCGTGCGCAGCGGAGACACTGTTGCCCGGTTGGGCGGCGACGAGTTTGTGGTGGTGGTTGTCGACATCGGGATGAAGCAGCAGGAGGCAGCTGCCGCCGTCGAGATTGTGGGAGAGAAAGTGCTTTCGGCAATGAATGAGCCCTTCGATCTGGGGAACGTGACACACTCCACCTCGGCAAGCGTCGGCCTCACGTTGTTCCGAGGCGAAGAAGCTTCGGCGGATGAGTTGCTGAAGCAGGCCGACCTGGCGATGTACAAGTCGAAGGATTCGGGCCGAAATGCCTGCCGCTTTTTCGACCCGCAGATGGAAGAGTTGGTGCGCGCGCGGACGGCGCTGGACGCGGACCTTCGCCAGGCGATCGCCGTAGAACAGTTCCAACTCTACTATCAGCCGCAGATCGGACCCGGTGGCCGTGTGGTCGGCGCAGAGGCGCTTATTCGTTGGAATCACCACGAGAGAGGTTTCATTCCGCCTGCCGATTTCATTCCTCTGGCGGAAGATACGGGCTTGATTCTACCGCTGGGCAACTGGGTGCTGGAAACCGCGTGCAGGCAACTGGCGGCATGGACCATCACAGCGAACCTGTGCTCCATTCGCATGGCCGTCAATGTAAGTTCGCGGCAGTTTCAGCGGCCCGATTTCGTGGACCAGGTCTTGTTGACCATCGAACGCGCCGGCGCAGATCCCAGGAAGCTGGACCTGGAACTGACGGAGGGCTTGCTGGTGGAGAATGTGGATGACGTCATCCAGAAGATGACTGCGCTGAAAGCCCGCGGTGTGGGCTTCGTGCTGGACGACTTCGGGACGGGATACTCGTCGCTGGCCTACCTGAAGCGCATGCCGCTGGACACGCTGAAGATCGACCGGTCCTTTGTGAACGACCTGCTCACGGACGCGAACGACGCGGCGATTGCCAAGACGGTGGTGGCGCTGGCCCACGCATTGGGACTGGACGTGATTGCCGAAGGCGTAGAGACCGTCGAGCAGAAGAATCTGCTGGCCGCACTCGGCTGCCACTCCTATCAGGGCTTCTACTTCAGCCGCGCGGTGCCTGCAGACGAGTTTGAAGAGTTTGCGCGCCGTGCGCCGGTAGATCGCTCGCCGATCATGACCAGCTTTTTGTACTGAGGCGAGCGTGGACGGTAGCTGCCACCCTTGGGTCCGGAAACAAGACCTGTGCGCCGGATTTCGTGCTATCGTGCTATCATGCTGTCGTTGGAGGCGGGAATGGCGCAGATATTGGTTCGCAACCTCGATGATCGTCTCAAAGATCGCTTGCAACGCCGCGCCCGTCGGCATGGCCGCAGCATGGAAGAGGAAGCCCGGGAGATTCTGCGCGACGCGCTGCGGGAAAAGGAGCCAACAAAGCTGGGATTAGGGTCGGAGATGGTTGCGCTCTTCAGCGGCAGTGGTGTTTTTCTCGACGAGCCGATCACCGAAGCTCGCGACATGCACATGGAGATTCCGGACTTTGAGCCATGATCCTGCTCGACACGAACGTTATCTCGGAGTTCATGGGACCCGCCCCTGAGCCGCGGGTCGCGCACTGGCTGGACCTCCAACCCCGCTCCTCGGTTTGGACGACCTCAATCAATGTCTACGAGATTCGCACCGGCCTGTTCGCAATGCCCGCCGGAAAAAGGCGCACCGCGCTCGAAGTGAAATTCGAGCAGCTTCTTCAAATCGCACTTCAAGGCAGGATCCTGCATTTCGATTCCGATTCGGCCAATCGAGCAGCGGAATTATCCGCCAACCGCCGCCGGCGAGGCCGTCCGGTTGAGGTGCGCGACACCATGATCGCGGGGATCGTGATTGCCTCCCATGCAACCCTTGCCACGCGGAATGTGAAGCACTTCGAGGAGATTGCGAAGTCGGTGGTGAATCCGTGGGAGTAGGGAGTGGGTTTCAGGGGTCAGGGGGTCTGGAAGTCAGTCTGGTTGGGGTTTCTGGCCTCCCTGCCGCGGAAACGGGATAGGCGCACCTGAAACCCGGCAAACAGAACAGGGGTACAATCTCTTCATTGGAGACCGTCAAGGGGAGGCCGACATGGGCATGGGACAAGATACAGTCGTCGTGAATCTGGGACCGTTTCGAGAGGCAGTCGAGAAACGGGTCAAGGCGGGCGCCTACGCCTCCACGGATGAGGTGATTCAGGCCGGCTTGTCGGCGCTGGATCGAGAAGAGGCAGACAACTGCGGCTGGGACGATGCCGAACTGATTCGCATGGCCGAGGAAGCATTGGCCGATCCTGAACCGAGTATCCCTGCGACGCAGGTCTTTCGGGAGTTGAGAGCAAAGTATGGCCGGCCGGAGAGTGAGCCGTCATCTTGAAGCGGTGTTTCGCAAAAAACAGTTGGCTGCGGCTACCATTCCCGCCTTATAGAGAACTGGTCGAATTGCGTGTCGTTGCTCAGCAGCGTCAGGTCTTCGAGAATCGCCTGGGCCGCAAGCATTCGGTCAAATGGATCTTTGTGATCGCCGGGCAGGAGTCCGGCCCGCAGGGCGTGCTCCGGCGAGATGGGGAGCAGCCGATAGCCAACCGCAGTCACCTGCGGGATGAAATTCTCCACAAGAGCCCGAGCGAAATCGAGCTTGCCAAGGCGGAACTTGGTAGCAACTTCCCATGCCGTGGCCGCAGAGACAATCATTTCGTCCCCAGGGTGCGTGAGGATGCTGGTTACGCGCGGTGAAAGCAAATCCCGCCTGAATGCCGCCCACAGAAGTGTGTGCGTATCCAGCAGGAACTTCATTCCCCTTCCCCGTTCCAGAGGCGAAGCTCATCGTCGGGCAGGGGGTCAAAGAACTCCGGCCCGACATCGCCCTTTCCTTCCAGGAACCCGACCCTCCGGCTTTCCGGGGCCTCCCCGGTTTCCAATTGAAGCCTACGGGCAATTTCGATGGATTCGGAGATCGTGCGGGGCGCGGGAAATTCCGAGCGCAGGATGGCAGGAGGATTTGCCCCGTCTTCGATGATGACCTCGGCTCCGGCGCGCACTTTGGCCAACAGCCCGGCAAAGTCGCGGGCCGCATCGGCTGCCGAAATGCGGATGGTCGCCATGGCTAGGATTGTAGCGCGATTCCGGAGCCGCCCTCTGAAAATGGCTACAGGTGGAGACTGCTGGACCGCGCAAATGTGGGATCACCAAAGGCTTGGCCGCTGGACCTGAGATCCCGGCAGGGTATGAACCGGCAGAATTGTTTTCGATTTGGTTGAATTCTTTCGGTATATGTGTCATATATACAAAGCATGAGCGCGAAAGATCCGCTTGCGGCGTGTACCGGCTTCGACTGGGATGAAGCGAATTCCACGAAGAACTGGGATCACCACGGAGTAACGCCCGAGGAGGCCGAGGATGTGTTCTTCCACGATCCGTTCATTGTGCGCTCAGATCCACGGCATTCAAAACGGGAAAAGCGCTACTGGGCATTGGGGCAAACGGGGTGCGGACGCAGGCTGTTCGTGGCACTCACAGTGCGCGCCAAGCTGATCCGCGTGATCTCAGTGCGCGACATGAGTGAGCGGGAAATCGAGGTCTATGAGAGCCATGAAAAAAGAGATTCCTGAGTTCAAGAGCGAGGCGGAGGAATTCGAGTTCTGGTCTGCCACCGGGGCTGGGGCCGAATCGACCGAATTCGTGGACTGGTCGAAGTCCAAACCTGCGAAGCTGCCCAACCTGAAGCCGACGCTGCGCACCATCAGCGTGCGCCTGCCCGTCTCCATGATCGAAGACCTGAAGATTCTGGCCAACAAGCGCGATGTGCCCTACCAGTCTCTGCTCAAGGTGTTTCTGGCGGAGAGGCTGGAGAAGGAGCGTGGGATGAGGCGGGTGGGGTGAGGCCCTGCGGGGGGGAGTGCTTTCCAAATCCCCAAAAGCCTTGGATCTGAGGCCCCCGGCCATCCAGATTTGGCGCTTATCTACTTATTTTTGTGAGTAAAGGACCTCTTTTCCACAGATACAGCCTAAATTTACTAGCAACTTATGCGCCAAATGCCTGTGCAAAATATCATAATGTGAACATAACACAGCATGTTGTGGTTTCAATTTGACTTGCACAATTGGCAGCGCTATTGTTTCATCTGCCAGTGCCTGATTTTGAGGCACAGAAAACGCCGCCCGGAGGCGGCGTTGGTAAACAGGTGATACCGCTGAACCCTAGGAAGTTTTCGGTATCAACTGCCCGGCGCCCGTTGGTGTGGGCGCGAACTGATTGGGATTCTTATCCGTTCGCCCTCGTGCTGTCAAGAAGAACTTAAAAACAGTTTCAGCAATTGAGATTGCTGAAACAAGGAGAAACCTCATGAAACGGGAAATCTTCATTGAGCAACGTCCCCAAGGTGATTATGCGATTCGTCGGCCGGGAGCCGAGCGCGCGAGCGGAGTTGAACCTACGCAAGCAGAGGCAATTGGGCGTGCACGTGAAATCGCACCGGATGCTACGATCCTGGTTGAGCGGGTTCGTAACACGAATGTCGGCGGCCGTGACAAATGGCGTGAGCCGTAGTCGTTTCAACTGACAACAATGCAATATACCAAGAATACGCCGGGAGATTTTAATCCCCGGCGTATTCCTTTTAGTGCAGCTACCGGCTCTTCGATACTTCCTCGACCGTCACCGGATCAAGGAACGGCATCTGCGCGCGGAGCGCCTTGCCGACTACTTCGATCGGCTGCGCGGCCTCGGCCTCGCGAAACGCCAAAAATTCCTTGCGGCCGCTGTTCTGGTCGGCGAGGAATCTTTTCGCAAAAGTCCCATCCTGAATGTCGGTCAGAATTCCCTTCATCGCCTTGATGCTTTCTTCGTTGATGACGCGCGGGCCGCTGACATAATCGCCCCACTCCGCGGTGTCGCTGATGGAGTAGCGCATATACGCCAGACCGCCGCGATACATCAGATCGACAATCAGCTTGAGCTCGTGCAGGCACTCGAAATAGGCGCTCTCCGGCTGGTAACCAGCCTCAACAAGCGTGTTGAATCCAGCTTTCACCAAGGCGCTGACGCCGCCGCAAAGCACGGCCTGCTCGCCGAAGAGATCGGTCTCGGTTTCTTCCTTGAAGGTGGTCTCGAGCACTCCGGCGCGGGTGCAGCCGATGCCCTTGAGGTAGCTCAGGTTGATCGCATGGGCATTCCCCGTCGCGTCTTGATGAATGGCGATCAATCCGGGTACGCCGCCGCCCTCGGGGAAGATATCGCGCACGCGATGTCCGGGAGCCTTGGGAGCAGCCATGCCTACATCAATTCCCGCCGCGGGAATAATCGTCTTGTAGTGGATGTTGAAGCCGTGCGCAAAGAGCAGCATCTTGCCCGCAGCCAGGTTCGGTCCGATCTCTTCGGCATAAAGCTTGGCAGCAGTCTGATCGGGAACCAGCACCATGACTACGTCGGCCCACTTGGTCACATCTGCAACGGTGCCGACTTCAAGCCCGGCATTCTGGGCCTTGGCAATGGACTTGGAGTTGGCCGCGAGGCCAACCTTCACATGTACCCCGGAGTCCTTCAGGTTGAGAGCATGGGCATGCCCTTGGGAACCGTAGCCGATGATGGCTACCTTCTTGGACTGGATGAGGGAAAGGTCGGCATCTTGATCGTAATAAGTCTTAGCCATGATTTTCTCGGTTCTTCCTTTGCTTGGTCTGGATTTTTGTGGAGCCGCTGAAACTCGAAAAGCTCGCGGAATGAGGTTAGAGGTATTCCGCCCGAAACAACAACGAGGCGGGCACCCATACATCCCCTGCTGAAAAGCAACCGCAGGTCCTTCGACTCCGCCGCGCTTCGCTCAGGATGAAAATTCTGTTACTCCGGCTGAAGGGCTTCGATGATTTCTTCGGCCGGGGTTTCCACTTCTTCGCCTGCGCCCAATGCGCGCAGGACTCGGCTGGTGTGATGGCCGCGGCGCATGGTGAGTTTACCGCTGCGGCAGATTTCGAGAATGCGGCCCTCGCTTTCGTTGAGCACCTGGATCAGTCCTTCGATCTTGCTCTCGACGCCGGTCATTTCAATCATCAACGATTCCGACGTCAGATCGACAATGCGGGCGCGGAAGACTTCGACCAATTCGAAGATCTGCGAACGGGTCTGCGGCGTGGCGCCAACTTTAATGAGCGCCAGTTCGCGGGTCACGTTTGGAGTGGTGCCAATGTCGTCCACGTCCACTACATTTTCCAGTTTAAACAGGCTGGCCCGGATGCGGTGACCGGCCTCGGCGGAAGCGTCGGCGACCACGGTCATGCGGCTGAGCCCGACGCGCTCGCTGCGGCCCACGGTGAGCGAGATGATGTTGATGTTCAAACGGCGAAACAGCGATGCCACGCGCGTCAGCACGCCGGGCAGATCTTCCACGTAAGCGACGAATGTATGCAGCATAAAAGCCTTTCAGGGATCAGGGTCAGGGATCAGGGATCAGTTCCTTCGAACTTCATCCTGCTCCTCGATCCCCTCCAAGATCCCGTGAATCATCTTTGCGAAACTGTTTGCTAATCTTTCAGCATCATGGAGCAGTTCGGAAAACCCTGATCCCTGACCCCTGATCCCTGTTCCCTGTCATTTGTCGTCCGGACTCTCGACCAGCGGATTCTTGTCGGGACGGCGGATCATGTCGTGCAAGGCATTGCCGGCGGGAATCATCGGATACACCGAGTCTTCCTTTTCGACCATGAAGTTGAGCAGGAACGCGCCTTGTGCCGAGCGAGCCTGATCGACCGCGGCCTTCAACTCAGCGCGGCTGTGCACGGCAAGTCCGGGGATGCCGTGTGCGTCGGCCAGCTTCACGAAGTCCGGGCTGACCAGCGGCGTGGCCTCGTAGTTGCGCTCGTAGAAAAACTCCTGCCACTGGCGCACCATGCCCAGATAGCCGTTGTTGATGATGGCGATGTTGACCTTGATGCCTTCCTGGGCGATGGTGGCCAACTCGGGCGAGGTCATCTGGATGCCGCCGTCGCCGGCGATGACCCAGACTTCCTTGTCCGGGCAAGCGAATTTCGCCCCGATGGCCGCGGGTAAAGCAAATCCCATCGTCCCCAGGCCGCCGGAGGTGATCAGCGTGCGGGGCGTCTCGTGGTGGTAGTACTGCGCCTCCCACATCTGGTGCTGGCCAACGTCGGTGACGATGATGGCCTTGCCTTCGGTGATGCGCCACAAATCGTGCATCACATGCGCCGCATAGAGATGGCCGTCGTCTTCCAGATTCTTGATGTCGCGCACCGCGGAGTCGCCCTTGATGGCCTCGATGGAGCGAAGCCAGCCAGTGCCCTCACGGCCCGAGATGCGGGGCAGCAGCTCTTCCAGTACAGCGCGCAGGTCGCCCGCCAGGCCGACATCGACCTTGACGTTCTTGTTGATCTCCGAAGGATCGACCTCGATATGAATCTTCTTTGCCTTGGGGGCATAGGTCGCAATCGAGCCGGTGACGCGATCGTCGAAGCGCATGCCGCAGGCGATCAGCAGATCGGACTCCTGAATCGCGTGGTTGACCCACGACTCGCCGTGCATACCCATCATGCCTAGGTTGAGCGCATGCGAGGCCGGGAAACCACCCAGGCCCAGCAGGGTGAGCGCTACCGGAATATGCGCGCGCTCGGCCAGTGCGAGGATCTGCTCCGTGGCTCCAGACTCGATAACGCCATGGCCGGCAAGAATGACCGGGCGCTTGGCATTGCGGATAAGCTCGGCAGCCTGCTCCAGGCCGGACTCCTCTACCTTGAGCATGGGGTGGGGACGATGCGGACGGGGCTTGGCGGCTTCGAAGTCGAAGATCGCCGTGGCCTGCTGCGCGTCCTTGGTGATATCCACCAGCACCGGGCCGGGACGCGACGACTTCGCAATCTGGAAGGCGTAGCGAATGGCCGGGGCAATGTCTTCCGGCTTGTTGATGAGGAAGTTGTGTTTGGTCACGGGCAGAGTAATGCCGGTAATGTCCACTTCCTGAAAGGCGTCGGTGCCCAGAATCTTGCTGGAGACGTTGCCGGTGATACAGACCATGGGAATGGAGTCCAGCATGGCCGTGGCAATGCCGGTAACCAGATTGGTTGCGCCCGGTCCGCTGGTGGCGATGCAGACGCCCACTTTGCCAGAGGCGCGCGCATAGCCGTCGGCCATGTGCGCCGCGCCCTGCTCGTGGCGTACGAGGGTGTGGTGGATGGGAAACTTGCGCAGTGCGTCGTATACCGGGAGAATGGCGCCGCCCGGGTAACCGAAGACGTCTGTTACGCCCTCGCCTACCAGCGTGGCCCACACGATTTCAGCGCCGGTTAAACGGGTGGGCGTGGTCAGATGGGCATTCGATGATTGCGTATTGTTTCCCATGAAGAACTCCTTTGTAGAGATCAGAGCCTGAAATCAGGTGGTGCGTCTTGAGCGGAGTTAGCGGCGTTGGCGTTGTTAGCGGGGCTAGCAAGTCGGCTCGTCAGCGTGCTAACTCCGCCAACTCCGCTAACCGCGCTAACTCCGCTAGCTCTTCGCCTTCAACCATCCCGCCCCGTCGTGCTTTGCTTCAAATGTGTCGAGTTCAGCCGCATGGCGAAGGGTGAGACCAATATCGTCAAGCCCTTCGGTGAGGCAGAACTTGCGGAAAGGATCGATCTCGAAGCTGGCGTGGAAGCCCAGGCTGTCGGTTACTGTCTGATCCTGCAAGGAAATGGTGAGTTTGTAGTGCGAGAGCGACCGCGCGCGATCCATCAGCACGGCGACCTTATCTTCCGGCAGGCGAACCAGCACGATGCCGTTCTTGCCCGCGTTGGAGAAGAAGATGTCGGCAAAGGTCGGCGCGATCACCGCACGGAAGCCGTAGTTCTCCAGTGCCCATGCCGCATGTTCGCGGCTCGACCCGCAGCCGAAGTTCTTGCCGGCGATCAGGATCTTTGCGCCCGTGTACCTCGGGTCGTTGAGGACAAAATCGGAAATAAGGGCGCCCTCGGCGCTCTGACGCCAGTCGAAGAAGAGGAAGTCGCCGTAGCCGGTGCGCTCAATGCGCTTGAGAAACTGCTTGGGGATGATCTGGTCGGTGTCAACATTGGCACGATCCAGAGGCGCGGCCAGAGATGTGAGTGTGATGAACTTTTCCATTAGGCCTTGACCTCCTCGCGTACAGCCCAGTTGCGAATATCGACAAAGTGTCCGGCAATGGCGGCTGCTGCGGCCATCTCGGGCGAAACCAGGTGGGTGCGTCCACCGCGTCCCTGGCGTCCTTCAAAGTTGCGATTGCTTGTGGAAGCGCAACGCTCGCCCGGCGAGAGGATGTCGGGATTCATGGCCAGGCACATCGAGCAGCCCGGCTCGCGCCAGTCGAAGCCCGCTTCAATGAAGATCTTGTCGAGGCCTTCCTTCTCGGCTTGCGCCTTGACGGCTTGCGAACCAGGAACCACCATTGCGCCCACCGTTGCAGCGACCTTGTAACCCGCGGCAATGCGGGCAGCGGCGCGCATGTCTTCAATGCGTCCATTGGTGCAGGAGCCTATGAAGACACGGTCGATGACGACTTCCTGCATCGGCGTACCGGCTTTTAGGTCCATGTATTCAAGAGCCCGCTCAAAACCGTGGCGTTCCTGCTCGGTGGCTGCGGCTGCGGGATCGGGCACCACTGCGGAGATGGGCGCCACCATGCCGGGACTGGTACCCCAGCTTACGTAGGGTTCCAAAGTAGCCGCGTCGATCACCAGCTCGCGGTCGTAAGTTGCGCCCTTGTCGGTGACCAGCTTCTTCCACTCTGCCACCGCTTTGTTCCACTCGGTTTCTGAATTAGGACGCCACGCTGCATCTTTCGGGGCGAACCTACGGCCGTTGAGGTAAGCAAATGTTTTTTCGTCCGGAGCGATGAGGCCCGCGCGCGCGCCCGCTTCGATGCTCATGTTGCAGACCGTCATGCGGCCTTCCATACTCAGCGAACGAATGGCCGAGCCGGTGTATTCGATCACGCAGCCGGTTGCGCCGTCGGTGCCAATTTTGCCGATGATGGCGAGAATAATGTCCTTGGCCGTGACGCCCTGGGGCAGCTCGCCTTCGACGGCGATGCGGAAGCTCTTGGCCTTCGCTTGGGGCAGGGTCTGGGTGGCCAGAACGTGCTCCACTTCGCTGGTGCCAATTCCAAAAGCCAAGGCCCCGAAGGCTCCATGGGTGCTGGTGTGCGAGTCGCCGCAGACAATGGTCATGCCCGGCTTGGTGAGGCCCAGTTCGGGGCCGACGACGTGCACCACGCCCTGATCGGGGCTGTCGACGTCATACAACTCGATGCCGAAGTCCGCGCAGTTTTTGCGCAGTGTCGCGATCTGCAATGCGGCAATCTGGTCCACGATGTGGAGACGGCCTTCCTTGGTGGTGGGCACGTTGTGATCTACGGTGGCAACAGTCCGATCCGGACGGCGAACCGTGCGGCCAGCCAGACGCAGCCCCTCGAAAGCCTGGGGCGACGTAACTTCATGGACCAGTTGCAGGTCGATGTAGAGCAGCGAGGGCTCGCCCTCAGGCTCGGCCACCAGGTGCTGCTCCCAGACCTTCTCGAATAATGTCTTTGCCATAGTCCTTTACTTTCCTTTTCTGCCCTTGAGGGTCGCTTTCGCTTGACCAGTGGCCTTTTTGGCTCTGGCATTATCTGGCGTTTCAGGCGCAGGCCTTCGATCCACGTACATCCAAAAATGATCGAGTTTCCCAGGCAATTGATTCTTTTGCGCGTCTAGCACACCCCAAAAACCGTCCATTGCATCTTGGATTCTTAGAGGGTCGATGCCGCCGGTTTCATCCACCTCATAGGTTGCGGTATTTTTTCCGTAGCTTAATACCCTTGGCCTTCAAGGCGGCTCTGAGCTTGTTTCTCAGTTTGCTGTCTTTTTCACCATCAACTGAAAACCGGATAATTACGCGCATTCTCCCGCTTCCTTTCGATTCACGACAGCAACGCCTTGACCGTCTCGCGTACCTTCGCACCCACTTCGGTCGTCGAAAGCATCGTGTAGCCGTGATCCTTGCCGCGCACCAGGTCGGCGGTGCGATAGCCATCGGCCAGCAGCTTGCGAACGGCCGTCTCAATCGCCGCCGCTTCCTTCTCCAGCTTGGCGGTATGACGAAGCAACAGCGCCACCGTCATCATTGCGCCCATCGGATTCGCCAGTCCCTTGCCCGCAATGTCCGGCGCGGAACCGTGAATCGGCTCGTACAGATTGACCTTGCCGCCCACCGTGGCCGAAGGCAGCATACCCAGCGAACCGGTAATCACGCCCGACTCATCGGAAAGAATGTCGCCGAACAGATTCTCCGTCAACACCACATCGAAGTCGCGCGGACGATTCATCAGGTGCATCGCCATCGCATCCACGTACTGGTGTTCCAGTTCGACATCCGGGTACTGCTGCGCGACTTCAATCACCACCGCGCGCCAGAGTTGCGAAACCTCGAGCACATTGGCCTTGTCCACGCTGCACAGCTTCTTGCGGCGCGCCTGGGCGATTTTGAAAGCAACGTGCGCCACGCGCTCCACTTCGGCGCGGGTGTAGATCATGGTGTTGAAGCCGACGCCGGTCTCCTTGTTGTACTCGCGCGGCATGCCGAAGTAAGCCCCGCCCAGCAACTCGCGGACGAACATGATATCGGCGCCATCGATAATCTCCGGGCGCAGCGGGCTGTTGGCCGACAATTCCTTGAAGGTCAGGCAGGGCCGCAGATTCGCGAATCCACCCAGCGCGGCGCGAATCGCCAGAAGGCCGGCTTCGGGGCGCTTGTCGGGAGACATCTTATTGAACTCGTTGCCACCAACTGCGCCGAGGAGAACCGCGTCGGAAGCCAGCGCGGCATCCAGGGTTTCCTGGGGCAGCGGCGTTCCGTCGGTGGTGATGGCGATACCGCCGATGCGCTTGAAATCCAGCTCAAGCGTATGGCCGCCCAGTTCCATGACGTCCTTCAATACAGCAACTGCTTCGTTTGTTACTTCCGGGCCGATGCCGTCTCCGGCGGTCACTAACACTTTCAGCTTCATGCTTCTCCAGGAATCAGGGTTCAGGGATCTTAGATCGGGGATCAGAGATCGGTTATCAAAGGCCCGATTGCACCTTTGAAGCGAAGAGTCTTTTCAGCAGTTTCACAAGTGCCAAAAACAGAATCCAGATGAAAACAAAATTGAGGCCGAAGACCACCTGCAAAAAGCCCGCGGAGTGAAAGCCATCGGCAAAGAAAAGGTTCGCGATCATCAATCCCGGCGCGTAAAACGGCACCGCCAGCCATTCCATCCGAGTGCCAAATGCGTCCCAGGTAAGCAGCATCAGGACGGCCGATGCAATTGCAGTCCAAGCCAACTCCGCGAACCGATGCTTGCTCATGCGTACCTTGCGACTTCCGTGCCCGTTCGAAAAAGTCCGCAGGGGCTAAAGCCCCGTCCGTTTGGTTGACCATTTCGGCACGACTAAAGTCGTGCCTTGTTACAAGGCTCTCAATCCAGTTCCGAAACCGGCTGGTGCCGCTTTTCGCGAATCTGATCGGGCAGCAGGCCGACCAGGTCCTGGTCGTAGATGTTCTTCTTGCGGTCCGCAAGGGCCACAAAACGGTAGTAGGTCTGCTGCAGTTCTTCACGTGTCAGTTCAAAGCCCAGTTGCTCAAGGCGGTTGCGCAGGGCCGCGCGGCCGGAGTGCTTGCCCAGCACCAGGTGCGTTTTAGCCACGCCCACCAGCGAAGGGGTCATGATCTCGTAGCAGAGCGGGTTGGCCAGCATTCCGTGCTGATGGATCCCCGACTCGTGCGCGAAGGCGTTGTCGCCCACCACAGCCTTGTTGGGCGAGGGCCGGAAGGTGATGATCTGGCCCAGCACCTGGCTTGCGGGATACAGACTCGCCATTTTGATGTTGTTGGTCAGGCCGAAACGGTCGGCGCGCACATAAAGCGCGGCCGCAATCTCTTCCAGAGCCGCGTTGCCGGCGCGTTCGCCGATGCCGTTGATGGTGCACTCCACCTGCCGGGCTCCCGCAGAAATGGCGGCCAACGAGTTGGCCACCGCCAGGCCCAGATCGTCGTGGCAGTGCGAGGAGAGAATGATGCCCTCGGCATCGATGGCCGGGATGCGCTCACGCACCTCGCGGAAAATCTCGGCGTACTCTTCCGGAGTGCTGTAGCCAACCGTGTCCGGCATGTTGATGGTGGTTGCGCCGGCTTCGACCGCCACGCGCACCATTTCGACCAGGTAGTCACGGTCGGCGCGGGTCGCGTCTTCCGGCGAGAACTCCACGTCGTCCACCAGCGAGCGCGCCAGCCTTACCGACTCGGCTGTGGAATCGAGCGCCTGCTGGCGGCTCATCTTGAGCTTGTATTCGAGATGCAGGTCGCTGGAGGCCAGGAAGACGTGAATGCGGGCGCGGTCGGCAAACTGAAGCGCGCGTGCCGCCATCTCGATGTCTTCCGTTTTGGCGCGGGCCAGCGAGGCGATGCGCGGCTTGCGAACGGCCTGGGTAATGGTGGCAATGGCTGCGAAATCACCTTCGGAAGCCATGGCAAATCCGGCTTCGATGATGTCCACGCCCAGGTCTTCCAGCGCGTGCGCCATCGTCAACTTTTCCTGCGTGGTCATGCTGCAGCCCGGAGACTGCTCGCCATCGCGTAATGTCGTGTCGAAAAAAACTACCTGATCTGAAATCATGCACTCGCCTATCGGGGGGATCCTGATGCGAACACAGGTAGTGTCTCGTATGAGTGGCATATAACGCAAAGTTATAATTGTTGGAGACGCGATAAAACATGCTTATACTTCAGGGAACAGGGAACAGGGTTCAGGGTTCAGGGTTCAGGGTTCAGGGAACGGACGGCCCAGAGCTGTGCAGCGTCCTTGTTATTTGATTTTTCGAACGGGGTCGGAAACCGCCACCCTTCACAAGCCTCATTTCTGATCCCTGATCCCTGACCCCTGTTCCCTGTCCTCTGTTCCCTGTTCCCTGTTCCCTGTTCCCTGGAGTCTTTATGGACCTGAATCAGCTTGAAACCTTTCTGGCGGTGGCGGAGGAGCACAGCTTCTCCAAGGCGGCTGTGCGCCTGCACCGGACCCAACCGGCGGTGAGCCAGGTGATCCGCAAGCTGGAAGAGTCGGTGGGCGAAACGCTCTTCGACCGCGCCGCGCGGGACGGTTCGCTGACGGCGGCCGGGACCCTGCTGCGCGATTACGCCCTCCGCCTGCTGGCCCTGCGCCGCGAGGCTACCAGTGCGCTGGACGAGTTGAAGAACCTGGAGCGCGGGCGCCTGCATCTGGCGGCCAACGAATACACGTCGATGTACCTGCTGCCGGCGGTGGACGCCTTTCGGCGCGAGTTTCCCCACATCAACGTCACCGTGCACCGCATGCTGGCCAGCCATATCCAGGAGGAGCTGAACCTGCGCACCTTCGAGGTCGGGGTCATCTCGTTCCGCGCCGACCCGGTGCAGTTCCGCACCATCGCCGTGTATGGCGACAGCCTGGCCTTCATTGTGAGCCCCGATCACCCATTGTCAGGGGCGGAACGGGTCTCGATCACCGATCTGGGCAAGGAAAACTTCATCGCTCATAACGTGACCTCGCCGCTGCGCCGCAAGGTAATCGAGGCTTTCCAGCGCTACAGGACCCCACTGAATATGGGAATCGAGCTGCCCACGATCGAGGCCATCAAGCGGTTTGTGGCCATGGGGAACGGGGTGGCGCTGGTTCCGCATCTGACCGTGGCCCGGGAACTGGAAGCCGGAATCCTGGTGCGGGTCCCGGTGGACGAACTGGAGATGAAACGGGTGCTGCGACTGGTGCACCGACGCCAGGCGACCCTCTCGTATGCCGCCGAGGCCTTCTTGCGGACGGTGCGGAAGCTGGCCCGGGAGAAGGGCCCTCCCTTCTATTTCCAGGAGGAGCGAGGGAGCTGAAAGCCCCGAATTCAGGCAGTTTGCAGGAGTTGAGAACGCCCATTTCGCCCCCGGCGCGTCTATAGGCTCAGATCGTTCCGAGGCCCCCGTTCTGCCAAACCCTGCCCGGCCAGTTACAATGGCGAGAGCGGTGCCCGGCGTGAACCGGAGCACCGGATTCGACAAGCTCGTTGCCAGCCGAACGGTTGCGCAGTCGTGAGGTTCAGGACCGAATGAAGAAGATCGCCATCATTGCCTTTCTGTTGGCCGTAGGCGTGGCCGCAGGCCGCGCTCAGGAGAGCCGCCAGGACATCAGCATCAGCGGAACCGGGCTTATCGAGCCGTTCATTGCCGCCTCAACCGACGTGCAGGTTCACTCCAGCCCGGCATATGGCGTATTGGCCAGCTACCGTTTCATGCTGACCCCGTCCAGCGCCATCGAAGCCAACTACGGAATCACCTACCAGAACTCGATCAAGTATTTGGTAAGCAGCACCAACACCTACCGGATCCTTACCCGTACCCAGGAAATCTCGGGTGCGTACGTGCGTTCCTTCAATTTCCACAAGTTCAATCCGTTCCTTGAAGCGGGACCGGGCGCATTGATTTTCCTCCCCATCCGCAATTCCGGCACCACCACGCTGGACGCGAAGCAGCAAACCAGTGTGGGCGGGATTTATGGCGCGGGTTTCGCCTATGAGATCAGCCCCAGCTTCGACATCCGCGGCGAGTATCGCGGTTTTGTCACCAAGGTGCCCACCTTCGGCGTTTCGTCGTTCGCCACCAACAAGTACTACAACATCTACAATCCGACTCTGGGCGTTGCCTACCACTTCTAAAGCGATCACAGGGAAGGATGTTTCTACAGAGCCGGGCTGGGAGGGTATTCCCCGCCCGGCTCTGTTTTTCCCCATTTTTCAAGGTTTTTAACCCCCTCGCCGGATCCGGTTTCACCTGCTAAACTCTCTCGTTATGTTTATTGGAATTCTGTCCATCGTCATGGCCGCGTATCTGCTGGGTTCGATTCCCACCGGCTATCTGCTGGTCCGTTTATTTCTGCATCGCGATATCCGCTCGTCGGGTAGCGGCAATATCGGCGCGACGAATGTGCTGCGCTCCGGCGGCAAACGCCTCGGCGCACTCACATTCGTGCTCGACGTGCTCAAGGGCTGCTCGGCCGTCTGGCTCGGCGGATTCCTCGGCGCGCTCCTGCTTCCGGGCGTGCCCTCACGTACCGCTCAGGCCATCGCCGTGGTGGCCGCCGTGCTCGGAAACATCTTTCCGGTGTGGCTTAAGTTCAGGGGAGGCAAAGGCGTCTCTACTGGTTTTGGAGTCTTCCTCGCCGCGGCGCCCTGGGCTGCGCTCGCGGCCATCTCGGTCTTTAGCGTCATTCTGGCGTTGAGCCGTTATGTCTCCCTTGCTTCTATCCTCGGAGCCGCCAGTTTTCCCGTCTTTGCCTGGCTTCTCGTCAGCGGATACAAGCCGAATGCCTTCATCGCTGCGCAGATCCTCGTCGCCGCCATCATCATCGTCAGACACCAACAGAACATCCGCCGCCTGCTCAGCGGCACGGAATCCCGCTTTGGAGCAAAGAAAGCCCTATGAGTCGCATTGTCGTTCTTGGTTCAGGAGCCTGGGGAACCGCCATTGCACTTTCGCTCCACCGTCGCGGCGGCCATGACATCACCCTCTGGTCGCATAGCCACGAAGAAGCCAGCCAGATTGTTGCGGCGGGCGAGAATCTCCAGTTCTTGCCTGGCTTTCCTCTGCCCAAGGAGATCGTAGTCACCGGCAGCGTAGAGGCTGTGGCCGATGCTGAAATCGTCGTCTCCGTGATTCCCTCCGGTTTTCTCCGCTCGACGATGGGCAGGCTTCGCCCTCAGCTGCACGCCGGCCAGATTGTGGTGAGCGCCACCAAGGGCGTGGAAAACGGGACCTTTTTGCGTATGACCGAAGTGATCGCTGCGAGCCTGAGCGAAACGGGCCTGTCATTGCCCATCGGCGCATTCTCCGGGCCAAGTTTCGCCCTCGAAGTCGCCCAGGGACAGCCCACCGCCGTCACCGTCGCCTTTGAAGACGCAGCCATCGCTGCGCGCATTCAGCAGGAGTTCTCCTCGGAGACGCTGCGGCTCTACACCTCGACCGATGTAATCGGCGTGGAACTGGGCGGGGCGCTCAAGAACGTAATCGCCATCGCCGCCGGCGTGGCAGCGGGCGTCGGCCTGGGCTACAACTCCACTGCCGCTCTGATCACCCGCGGAATCGCCGAGATCACGCGGCTCGCCGTGGCCTGTGGAGGCCAGCGCGACACGTTGGCCGGGCTATCCGGAGTCGGAGATCTGGTGCTGACCTGCACCGGATCGCTGAGCCGCAACCGCACGGTGGGCCAGGCGCTGGGTGAGGGCCGTCAGCTGGCGGAGATTCTGGAGAGCCTGGGCGGAAAGGTCGCAGAAGGCGTGCTGACCACCCGCGCCGCTTTGGGCCTGGCGCGCAAGCACGGCATCGAGATCCCGATCACCGAGCAGATGGAAATGATTCTGGACAACGGCAAAGATCCGCGCGAGGCGATTCGCAACCTGATGATGCGGCCCGGCAAGGACGAAGTCTAGGAACGTTTCCCTCAGACGGCTTTGCAAAAAGTTCCCAAACGGCCCTGGTGACAGGCCGGCTTTGCGGTGAAAGCCGGGCTTCTTCGTGAGAGTCACGTCTTGAAAGGGCACGGCTTCAGCCGTGCCGCAAAGAATCAATTAAAAACTATGGGCTTTAGCCCCCGAGGGACGTTCTTAGGCAATTTGACCTCCGCCAAAGGTCGCTCACGCCCTTTTATTGCCCCAAAAGTCCGCACGAGGTTCATGTTCGACTGTTTATCAACGGGTAACTGACGAGCGGGCGGTTGTCGTTAGCACATAATATGTCCGGTGTTTTTAGCAAGTGAAGTGTCCG
>CAZQPY010000048.1:0-43376 GCA_964595345.1 uncultured Occallatibacter sp. | reverse complement strand
CCGGAGAGTTGCGCCGGATAGTGCCGCATGCGATGCGCCATGTTGACGCGCTCCAAAGCATCCTTGACGCGCTTCTTGCGCTCCGCCGACGGCATGCCGGCGCGATAAGTGAGCGGCAGTTCGACATTCTCTTCCACCGTGAGATCGCCGATCAGGTTGAAGCTCTGAAAGATGAAGCCGATCTCCTGATTGCGGATGCGCGAGCGTTCACTGAAGCTCAGGTTCTCGACTGGCTTGTCGTTGAGCAGGTACTTGCCCCCGGTTGGCGTGTCGAGCAGACCAAGGATCGAGAGCAGCGTGGACTTGCCGCACCCGGATGGTCCGGACATGGCCAGGAACTCGCCCCGCTCAATGGTCAGATGAACTCCGGAGAGCGCGTGCGTCTCCACTTCGTCGGTGTAGAAAACCTTGCGCAGGTCCTCGATTTCAATCAGCTTGCCATTCGTTGCCATGTTCTCTCCTTCGTAGGTTGCGGTTCTGTTCGCTGTTCCCTAATCCCTGTTCCCTAATCCCTGTTCCCTGTTCCTTGCTATTCCAGCCTGATCCGGTCCACGTTGTCCCAGCGCGACATGTCGGAAAGGATCACCGTATCGCCTTCCTTGAGGCCGTCGATCACCTGAATGCTGTTCACAGAGGCGCGGCCAACCTTGACCGGAACCCGTGTGGCGCCCTTGCCGTCCGCATCCACCTTGAACAGGCTCAGCGTCGAGTTCTCGTTTCCGAGCGCGGGACGGCCAACATACAGCACGTCGGCCATTCTTTCCAGATCGATGGTCCCGTCCACGCTCAGGTCCGGCCGTGCTCCCTGCGGCAGCGGCCCGGTAAGTTCTACGTCAACGGTGACCGTTCCGTTCTGCACGGCGGGATCAATGCGCTGCACCCGTCCGGGAATGACGCCGTTGTGCGTATCAATCGAGGCTGGCTGCCCGATCTGAATGTCGCGCGCCTGGGTCTCGGCGATCTTCAGGGAGGCCTTCAGCTGGTCGGGTTGCACCACCTTGGCCAGCGTTGTCCCGGGCGCGACGTGCTCGCCTACCTGGTGCGGCAGATCCACCAACACTCCGGAAATGCCGGCGGTTACGCGAAGAGCCGTCATCTGCTCCTGCTTTAGTTGGAGAAGCGCGCGCGCCTGGTCCACCTGGCTCTGCTGCACCGCCAGTTCCGAGACAATCACCTTTTCATTCATGGTGAGGCGATCGACTTCGATCTGGTTGCGGGTGGTCAGCTCATCCGCTTTGCTCTGCGAAGCCTTGTAGGTGAGGCCCGAGATGACGCCGAGATCGTACAGCGCCTTGTCGGTTTGCGCCTGCAGGCTGGCCTGGCTGAAGTCCGAGCCCACCGTGGCCGCGGCGGCCTTCTGGGTCATCAGATCGCTCTGCAGCTTGATCTGTGTATTGTGATACTCGCTCTCGGCAGCCTTCAGGGCGAGGCCGGCGTTCATTGCCTCCTGGCTGACCGTTGGGTTGTCGAGCTCCATCAACACTGTATTCGGCTCCACATGTGCGCCAGGCAGGACCAGGATGCGGGTGACCGTGGCTTCGGTTTCGGCCGGGATCAGGCGCAGCTTGTCTTCGCGAGGCACCAGGCTTCCAGTTGACCCGCGTACCTGACGGATCATGGGGCCGCGCTTGACCGTATCCGGCCAAATCGTCGAGCGATCGACAGTGGGCGCCGCTGGCTTCAGGCGGTAGACAAAGAACAGGCCCACCGCAACCACGACCAGCACAGCAACGACATACGCCACGAAGCGGCGCTTCCTCTTGAGCAATAGATCCGGGCGAGCTATATCCATAACGCTAACCGTAGATGCACTTGACTCACCAAAGACGACCCAGGATCTCGGATTGAAAACAAACGGCTTATGCGAATCTGGTTGGTCGCAATTGTGGTTCCGGGTGACCGCTTCCGGGTTTCGGCTGTTCGAATTCGGACACTCCGAGCACTCCCCGGTCAAGGAACCAAGGCCTCCTCAAGGTTGCTCGCCTCCAGGCCCATCCAAGGAGCTGGCAGGATTGCAAACCGCGATCCCTCGGGACGCCTGGTATATGCGGTGCTTTTGCTCCTGTTCAAACGAATTTTCATCGCACCGTAACTTCTTTCCGGAGCGCGGGTCAAATGTGTTGAGATCCGCCCTCCATGCGCACGCCGAGGGGCTGGATCGCAAAGGCGTCTCTTTTCTCTGGCATTTTTGTCTGAACAACGGGTCAAGCGCCCGAGAAACAAGGCGGTCTTCCGCCACAATCGCTCTCGCTTGAACGTTCTCACCTGCACGTTGTGAGGAATCCATATGTACTGCGCTTCGTCTCTGTTCTCCAAATGCTCACTTCTCAAGCTCTCACGCATTTTCACTACAGCCAGCCTGGTATCGGCGGTCGCTTTGATCTCCGGCTGCGGCGGGGGCGGCGCAAGCTCCGGCAGCCAACAGAACTCTGCCGCATTCACGCTAGGCACCCTGATCGCAACCAGCACGGGCAACGATCTGATTACCAGCTACCGGATTGCAATGAACAGCGTCACGCTGACCAACAAGGCCGGCAAATCCGTGCCGCTCTTTACCTACCCTGCCAGTGGGGGGTTGAATGCCGAGTTCATCCATATGAATGGAGATCCGGAGCCTTTTGTCACCGGCCTCAGCATCCCCCAGGATACCTATGTGTCGGCGACAGCCGATATCGCCAGCGCATACGGGGTGTGCCTCGGGACAGTATCGGGCGGAATCCTCGTCGCGGAACTTGGGGGTGGACCCGTTTCGGCGTCCTCTGTCACCGTCAACTTGCCCCAGCCTCTGGTCATCGGCGGGAATAACATCGGGCTTCTTCTGGACATGCAAACGGCGCAATCCTCAAACCTCGTCGCCTGCGAGGAGAATTCGATCGGAGGGGTAAAGCTAACTCCGACCTTCAACTTGACCACGATGCCCATCGCCAGTACGCCGACGAACACCTCAAATGGAAGATTCAGCGGACTCCGTGGTTTGATTACCAGCCTCGACAGCACGGGATCGGGATTCACCGTGACGGCAGGCGATGGGCCCACATGGCCCGTGAATACCAATGGCAGCACCGTATTCCAAGGCATCACAAGCTTCGCTCAGCTGGTTACGGGAATTCCGGTGGAGATGGACGCAAACCTGCAGCCGGATGGCTCTCTTGTCGCCACCCGCGTTGCGGCTTATGACATTCCCGCCAGCGATCTCAACTTGCTGACCGGCCCGCTCATTTATGCAAACGCGCAATATAACGTCCTCGGTCAAATTGAGACGGCCGAGCAGGGCCCGCTGCAAGCATCCTTCATGGACAACGACCTCACTTACCAGAACGCGAACTTCCAGGTTTCCGGCCAGCTTGCAAACCTGAGTTCCCTGCCGTTCACTGCCGACTTTTCGGCCACGACCATGACCAACGGGCAAAACGTCTGGGTCAGTTCTTCCACGCAGCAAATTGTCTATCCCACGTATATTGCGGCAAGCACCATCACGCTGGTGCCCCAGACCATCAACGGCTCCGTCAGCTCAGTCACCACAAGCGGCAACTTCACCGTCTATACCGTCACCTTGGCTTCTTACGACCTGTTCCCGCTGCTGGCCAACAACGGGTCCAATCCCCTCACCAATCCGGGGGTTGTCGAAGTCTATGTGGACAGCAACACCCAGTTGCTGAACAGCGGCGGCGGCGCGCTGGCAGCAGGCAAACTGGCGCGCTTCAACGGTCTCGTCTTTGACGATAATGGAGCTTTGCGCATGGATTGCGCTCAGATCAGCGATGGCGTCGCAGAGTAACCGCGTGCCGAGGGCGGAGAAACTCCGCCCTCATGCAAAACGCACGCGGCGTTTTCGACTTTGCCAAAACTCCGGCGACGGGCTATAGCTCTGGGGTTCCAAGCGAACCTTCGAGGACCAGGGCTCTCTGGAATAGGCCCGGACAGGAATCGGGGCCAGAAAAAGAGAAAACCGCAACGCCGTGGTCCAGCAAGAGATCCGCGTAACCTACTGGGTCAAATTCAACAGGACAGCACTCGTCGTTGGAACACTGATGCTGAATACACCATTGCTCGGCGTGATGGTCTGCGTGACTTGGGTTCCCTGGATCGTTCCATTCGTGCTTCCGTCAAATGTCTGCCCGGCATAGCGAACGCCATTGGTTGCGGTGTAACTGCTTGCGGTCAGAGGAAGTGCAACGGCGCTGTTATAGCCTGGGACCGATATCTGTACGCTGCCGGTTTGGACTTCGTCCTTGTTGATGACCACCACATGCACGGTGCCGCTATTGTCCACGGTTGCCCATATGTCAAGATTTGCATTGGTCAGATTGCTGATGGGCAACATTTTCGCGCCGTTTCCAGTGGCCTGCGCGAACAGGAGCATCCCGTAGTACAGCGGATTGACACCGCCAAGGGTATAGGTGTTTTTGCCGGATTTCGTCGCAACATTCAGGTTGAATGCGTTGTAGTAAGTCCCTGCAGACGTGTGCCAATTCACCCCGTCGACTCCGCTGCTTAGAAAAGCAAACATGGTGTCGATGCTCCACAGCGCTGACGTGAAGTTGTTACTCAGGCCGGGTTGGCCTCCTTGGCAAACCGAGTTCAATTCTCCAATTCGGAAAGCCTGCCCGGCTTGATGCGCGACGGTCGCGAACGTGCCCCACAACCTGGGAGCCGAATACGTTGCGTAATTCTGAAGCAGCTGGTCCAAGGGGAAAGGATTTTTCGCGTTGTAACAGGTGAGATAGCTATGTTGGGTGACGATGTTCCCGGGCAAATTCCCTGCTAAAAGCCCCGCTTCAATGCCCGACAGCCAGCCCGAACTCGCCAGTGCGGGGTCGGCAAACCGCTCCAGGCTTGGAGCCACTGCTTCAACTCCCTGCATGAATGTGCTTCGCTCCGTCAGGTATGGCTGGATGCCGTAGTTATTACCGCGCGCTCCGTTACTCACATAATTGTCCGGTTCATTTCCGATTTCGAAGGCATCAATGGAGTTGTTGGGAACCGCTGCCACATACGCCGACGCCTGGCTTTGAGTGAGGCTCACGGAATCGAGATCGAGGTTGAGCCCGAGAATGTAGTGAACATTCATGTTCTGCGCCAACTGAGCAAAGGGGAGAGCAGTTGCGGAGTCGATGGTGCCCGTCATGTTGTAACTGTCCGCGGAAACTCTTATCTGGAATGGCGCTGGGCTGTACGCCATTAAATTGCTGAGCAGCTGCTGGATGATCGGGTCAGCGCCGGTTGTCGTGCTTCCGAGCCAACTCTCGGCAGTGTTCCAATCGAAGGACATCCCCATGAAGGACGGCGGAACTGTCATCGTCGGCGCCGTTGGATTTATTTGGGACGTCGCGAGGACGCCGGTTGGCAGAGGAGCAGTACCTGAAAGCGCCACGCTCTGTGCGGTGGGCACACCCATGCTGTTGTCGGACACAGTAAGGGTTGCGTTCTCGGTAGCCACATACGACGGCGAGAAGACCACATTGATGGTGCAAGTGCCGCCGGGCGGGAGGCTGGCCTGGCAGAAGTTACTTTCCTGGAAGTCGTTGACGCCGGTATTGTATGCAGGCGTGAGGCTGATGGAGCTGACTCCAAGCGGAGCAGTGGCGGAACCCGTGTTGGTGATGGTGAAGCTTTGCGCAGCGCTTGAGGTTCCAATCGCCTGCGAGCCGAATGTGAGACTGGAGGCGGAAAGAGTGGCCTGAGGCTGTTGGAACAATATACCGATGCTATTCGAGGCAGCGTCAAGGGCAACGAGGTCGAGCCGCCCATCGCTATTGAAGTCGCCGACTCCGAGTGCTGTGGGCCCGTTTCCAGACTGCAACGGGCCTGAGGAAATAAACGTAGACGCCCCACTGCCCATCAATATCTGGATGTAATTGCTTGACTGGTTGGCAACCGCAAGATCGAGATGGCCGTCACCGTTGAAATCTCCCGCGACAATCGCAGAGGGGTTATTCCCCGCCGCATTCTGCGACGCAAAGGTAAATAAGCCGGTGCCCGCTCCTCTCCAAATGGATACGCTCCCGTTGGTGCCAAGCCCAGCTGAATTATCGTTTGCTACTGCCAGATCGGGGATGCCGTCCTCATTGAAATCGCCAGCCGTCAATGCGGAAGCAGGGGTTCCTGTGTCAAAGGATGTGGCTTGGGTGAATGTCCCGTCTCCGTTCCCCAAGAAGATGCCCACCGTACCATCCCCGTCCCCGACCGCAAGATCGAGGATGCCGTCCAAATTGAAGTCGGCTATTGCCAGGCCATAGGGGGAACTGCCTGTATACAAGGTGGAGGCGTAGCCGAACGAACCGGTTCCGGTCCCGGTCATGATCACAACAATCTGGTCAACGGCATCCACCACGGCAATATCCAGATGCCCATCCCCGTTGAAGTCGGCTGCTGCGATGTGGTTCCCAAAAGGAGTGGCAGCAGTGGTTGGGCCGGCGGTGAAGTTTCCGGCGCCGTCTCCAAACCAGATTGAAAAGGTTCCGTTGCTGGAGAGGACGGCCAAATCCAAATGCCCGTCTTCATTGAAATCGCCATAGCAAATGGAAGTCGGAGTGACCCCTACACTCAGGGTCGACTGCAGCGTCAAGGTCCCAGACGCCGCTCCCAGGTAGACCCGTACAGTGCCGTCCTGGTGATCGGCAACCGCGACGTCCGGTATTCCATCCCCGTTGAAGTCAGCGACCGTCATTTCTTGCGGCGTATTTACCGGCGTTGGCGGGAACGGTCCCGTTCCAATCACGACACTCGAGGTTGCGCTTGTAATCGGAAGCGGAATCGGGTTGGACGCACGATCGCCTGTAGTTCCTGGATTGACGATCGTGAGGATTGGGGTACTGTTTGTGGATATGACTCCGGCGGGTATCTGGACCTGCAGATGGGTTGAGTTTTGAAGAGTGGCGGGGACCGCTTGGCCATTGATGAACAGCGAAGCTCCAGAGGCAAAACCGACGCCCTCGACATTCAGCGTGAACCCGCCTGAGGCCACGGATGGAGAAACCGCAGTGGGCGATATCTTCTCGACAAAAGGTGTGGGGTTATAGTTTCCTGTCCCACCGAGGGCAATGGTTTGAGAACCGGATCCCGCGTTGTCTGAAACCACGATGTTCGCCGACAAACTGCCATTGGCTGCGGGATTGAAGTAAACATTCAGCGTGCAGCTTGCGCCGGGCGCCAGAGAGCCACCCATGTTGAAGCAGGAAGTGCCTGGAGCCGGAGAGACAAACTGGAAGGAGGATGAATTGGTTCCCGAGATTGCGATTCCGCCGATCACGATCGGAGTGGTCCCGAAGTTAATGAGCGTGGAAGTCTGAGGCGCGCTCGAGGTACCCATAGCCAGACTCCCGAAGGACAAGCTCGATTCTGTGATAGCAAGCGTGGGTGGTGCAGAAAGAACATTGATTGTATTGGCCGCGGTTGTCCCCGTGTAATTCACTGTATCGAGCGGAGTAAACGTGACATTGAGCGGCTGATTGTTGCCCGCGCTCAGTACAGTAGATGCGGGCGGAGAATAGACGTACGTTCCGGTGACGGTTGAAGAGGCATTCAGCTGCGCAGAGGTAAGCGGAGTTCCCTGGGTGATGGAAGCAGGCGCGGGCCAATTGATCGTGGGCGTAGCTTGCTGCACCGTGACGGTTCCGATGGCCTGGCTCGTAGCGAATTGGAACTGCGCGGCCCAGTTGGCGACGAGTGTATAGGTTCCCACTGGAAGCCCCGTAACCTGGAATGCGGCAGTGCCGTCGGTCAAGAGGCGCTGCGTCAATGGCGCGTAATTGCCGACGGTTAGGGTGAGCAATCCATGGGGGAGCACGCCAGTCGCCGAGGTCATGCTGGTGTTGACAGTTATTGTATTCCCGTAAGTTGCTGTCGTCGGCGCAGACATCGCAATCGTGGTAGGAACCGCCAGTCCCATACCAGTGAACGTAACGTAATGAGGAGTACCGCCAACGTTCCCGCTGTTATCGACTACGTTGAACATCGCCGACTCATTTCCGATCTTGGCGGGCGTAAAACCGATTGTTATGGTGCAGCTTGTCTGCGGGTTCAAAGTGAAGGGCGCAGTCCCGCAAGTGGTGGTCATGCCAAAATCGGGCGAATCGTAGCCGGAGTGAACACCGAAAGAGCTGACGAACAATGGGCCAGACCCGTTGTTCGACATCGTGAATGTCTGGGAAGGCGTGGTGACGCCATATACTTCGCTGCCAAAACTGAGGCTCGAAGCCGAAAACGCGGTCAGCGGTGTCTGCATCAACACCGAGAATGCGTTGTTGGTTCCGCTGGAGACGACGAAGTCTACCCGGCCGTCGTTGTTCATGTCGGCTACCGACACAGAAAGCGGTCCCGGGGCAACGGGGGCGATCAGTTGAGGATTGAAGCTTCCGGTTCCAGTGCCATACAAGATGGAAACCGTGTTGTCGGCATTGTTCGCCACCAGCAGATCGAGATGGCCGTCTCCGTTCAAGTCTCCGATGCTCATCGACTGGGGCGAGTTGCCCACCGCTGCCTGGGCAGCGATATTGAAGACTCCGGTTCCGGTACCGGTCAACAACGTAACGCTGTTGTCGGTGTTGAGCACGGCGAGATCGGGAATGCCGTCCTCGTTGAAGTCGCCACTTACGATGGCAAGAGCCGGGGCCCCGGTGTCCGGAGTCGATGCAGGCAGGTAGACGCCGCCGGCGCTGGCAAGGAATACCGAGACGCTGCCGTCGGCATTCCCGACAGCGATATCGGGGATACCGTCGAGGTTGAAGTCCGCGATTACGACTCCGTAGGGCGATACGCCTGTTGTGAGAGTCGCGGCCGAAGTAAATGAACCGGTACCCAGCCCAAGAAGCACCGTGGCCGTCCCGGCGGTGGGATTGGTCACCACCAGGTCCCAGTGACCGTCGGAGTTGAGGTCCGCCGCGGCGATACCTTGCGCGCTTGAACCTGCGGAGAACGGCGTCTGAGCCGTATAGGATCCCGATCCGTTACCAAGAAGGATCGTGACCTCGCCGTTACTGGTGGCCACAGCCAGATCCAGCTTGCCGTCCTCATTAAAGTCCCCTGCCGCGACGCCGGTAATGTTTCCGGCGGTGATGCCGATCGTGGAGGCCAGGGTCACATGTCCGGAGTTGGCATTGATATAGGTGAGTACTTCGTTGTCCTTGGTATCGAGAACGACCACGTCGGGGTAGTGGTCGCCGTTCACATCGACGGCCAGTACCGTCGAAGGCATGTTGACCGTTGTAGGCGCAAACGGTCCAAGCAGGAAGTTCGATGTGTTCAACGGATTGGTGAATGCAACAGATCCCAGGTTGTTGGACACGAGGCCCGTTGGCTTCGCGTTGGCGACCGTGATCATGCCGGAAGACTCAGCTGTCACCAAACCCGACGGCACGGTAGCCTGCAGAGAAGTAACTCCGCTGCTGTTGGTCACCAACTGTGTAGTGAGCGCCTTTCCGTTCATGCTGACGACCGAGCTAGAATCGAACCCCGCGCCGGGAATTGACAGCGTAAAGCCGCTCTCCGCGGTTGCCGAAGCGACGGCCGAGGGAACGATGGGCTGCACAAACGGCACCGGGTTCGCAATGCCCGTGGCGGATAAAGGAACTGCGATTGTGGTCTGCGCTGTTCCCGTTCCAACGACGTAGCTGACAGACAGAGTGGCAGTAAATGGCCCAAGAGCCGTCGGTTTAAAGCTGACCCCGAGGGTGCAGCTCGATCCCGCCCCAATCACTTCGCTCTTGGCACATATATTTGTTCCGCTCGCCAGCGAGAAGGTCGAGTAGATGGCGTACGATGAGCCGCCGATGCTCAGCGACTTGAGCGTGATTGCCGACGTCCCTTTATTCAACAGGGATACATTTTGAACGGCACTGGCAATGCCCTGAATTTGACCGTTGAAGTTAAAGCTGGACGGCGCAACATAAACAGCCGTCGAAGACGCCAGGACATTGATGGATGTGGTCGCACTACCCACGTTGTAGTCATTCGTGTCCGCCGGGATGAAAGACACGGAAAGGCCCTGGCTGTTTCCCGCCGGCAAGACAGTGCCAGAAGGCGGGCTATAGACATAAGATCCTGCAACCGAGGCAGTGGCATTCAGTTGCGCTGAGCTCAATGGCACGCCCGCGACGATTGCCGCAGGACTTGCCCAAGTCACAGTCGGGGAAGCTTTGGTCACGGTAATCGTGCTTGTGCCCGTGCTGGTCTGGAATCCTCCCACTTGAGTCGGGTAAAGCGCGACAAGTTGATGCACGCCCGCTGTCAGTCCCGTGAGTTGGAAGACCGCGCCCCCATTCGTGAGCTGCTGGCTGATCGGCGCGAATGAATCTACGGTGAGCGTAACGAATCCCGGCGGTGTGCCGTACTGAGAGGTTAATGAAACGGTGGCTGTCGTGGCTCCGCCGAAGACGATCGACGGCCCTGGTGTCACTGTCGTCTGCGATGGATGACCGATGGCCCCGTTATCCGCAAGGGAAACCGTCTGTGTATTTGAAGAAACAAGGCTGGAGTTATCGGTAATAACCAGGCTTGCGCTCTCCGGTAGCGTTGTGGATGCAGTCAGAACAATGCTGACGCTGCAGGATGCACCGGGGAGGACAGTTGCCGGCAAAGCGCCGCAGGTGTTCGTCTGGCTGAAGTCGCCAGCGTTCGCATTCTGCCCGGGTGTTATCGCGAATGCGGAGATGGTGAGCGGCGCCGAACCGGCATTGGATATCGTCACGCTTTGCGGGCTTGACGCGGCCCCTTCCAAGGGCACGCCGAAGTTCACGCTTGAAGTGGATGGCGAAGCGTTTGGAGCCTGGAAGTAAGTGTAGACCGCATTGGAACCGGTTGAGGAAAGGGCAATATCCAAGCGACCGTCGCCATTCATGTCGACGACCGATAGCGCAGTGGGCGCACCCGTTGTTGCGATGGCGGGCTGTGCAACAAACTCGCCGTTCCCGGATCCAAGCAAGACAGTCAGCGACGATGCATTCTGGTTTGCTACTGCAAGGTCGAGATGTCCATCCCCATTGAAATCTCCGACCCCAATCGATTGCGTACCGGAGCTGAGTGCAATCGTGGGAGCCGCGGTGAATGTCCCATCGCCCACGCCAAGCAGAATCGTCGTGTTCCCGTTGCTGCCAGTGATTGCGAGATCGGGAATTCCATCTTCGTTGAAGTCTCCGGTTGCAATCGCAGTCGCGCTTGACCCGGTTGATGGAGATGCAGCCGCTGTATAAGTTCCGTTGGAATTTCCCAGATAGACAGAAATAGTCCCGTCCGAGTTGCTTACGGCTATATCAGGGTAACCGTCCCCATTGAAGTCAGCAATCACCAGGCTCGTGGGACCTTGCCCTGTGGAGAACTGAGTGCCCGGTGTAAAGCTGCCCGTTCCCGTGCCCCAGAATACCTCCACGGTATTGGCTATAGGATTTATCACAGCCAAATCGGCGTGTCCATCCAGGTTGAGGTCCGCAACGGCGACAAAGCTGGCTGCGGAACCGGAAAAGAAGCTCGGTAGCGGAGTAAAAGCGCCAGTTCCATTACCCGTCAGAATCGTAATGTTGCCGGTCGAATCAGCGACGGCCCAGTCGGTTTTTCCATCTTCGTTGAAGTCCCCCATTGCTATCGAGACCGGATTAATCCCTACCGGTTCCGAGCTGGCAAAGAAGTAGGTTCCATTCGCCGTCCCATAATAGAGGCGCACCGTGCCATCCGCTGAATCGAGAACCGCGATATCCTCAAAGCCCGACGAATCGAATTGGCCGACGGCCATTTGCCCAGGAGTGTTGACAGGCGATAGAGAAGGGTTTGAATACGGCGCAAGGAACGTTCCCAACGTGGGGTTGGTGACGGGCAAGAACACTGTCTGCGCGAGACCACCCTTGGTGTGTTCGGGATTGAAGACCTTCACCAGTAGCGTGGTTGCGCTGGTGATGAAGTTGGCCGGAACGGCAGCGGCCAAAGACGTGCTTCCAGTAACCGAAGTGGTCAAGGTCTTGCCATTGAATTTGACCGCGGTCGTCGGAACAAACCCCGTTCCCTTCAGGTTCAGCGTAAAGCCTGCGGCCGCAGTCGCGGGGCCGATCGCCGAGGGCAGGATCGGATTCACGAAGGGCACGGGATTCGCGGTTACATTGATCGTGGTGGAAATGGATGCAGTCGTGAAATCCACCGAATCTGTGGGAGTGAAGGTGGCATTGAGCGCTTGATTATTGCCGATGCCGAGCAGTGTTCCGGCTGGAGGCTGATAGGTAAAGGTTCCCGGTACTGAGGCAGTAGCGTTCAATTGCGTCGAGCCAATCGGCACCGCGGTCGGAATCGGAACGGGCTGTGCCCACTGCAGAACAGGAGTACTCGGGTTAACCGACAAAATACCCGTGGCGCTGCTCGCCGTAAACAAACCCTGCGCGGGATAGTTCAACACAAACGAAGTGTTGCCCGTAGGGAGTCCTGTGACATTGAATGCTGTAGCCCCATTCACAAGCGTCTGCGTAACAGGAGTATTGCTGCCCACCGTCAGGGTCAGACTGCCGGTGGGAGTACCAGTCGATCCGGTTACCGTCGCCAACACCTGAGCGACAGTTCCGAACACTGAAGGCGGGGCCGTGAAGGAAATTTGAGAAGCAGGATTCGGGGTCACATTAATGGTGGTGGAAATGGAAGCAGAGGTGAAATCCACCGAGTCTGTAGGAGTAAAAGTGGCTTTGAGCACTTGATTATTGCCGATGCCGAGCAGCGTTCCGATGGGAGGCAGATAGGCAAACGTGCCCGGTGTTGAAGCAGTGGCATTCAATTGCAACGAGCCGAGCGGAAGCCCGGTCGGAATCGGCGCGGGCTGTGCCCACTGCAGAACAGGAGTACTCTGACTGACCGACAATGTGCCCGCGGCGCTGCTCGCTGAATAGATACCCTGCGCAGGATAATTCAACACAAACGAATTGTTGCCCGCAAGAAGTCCCGTGACATTGAAGGTTGTCGAGCCATTCACAAGCGCTTGTGTAAGAGTAACGTTGCTGCCCACCGTAAGAGTCACACTACCGGTGGGAGTCGCAGCCGCTCCGCTTACCGTCGCCACCACCTGAGCGGCAGTTCCGAATACCGAAGGGGGGGCGGTGAAGGCAATCTGGGAAGTTAATGTTGCAACGCCTGTGCCTGTCAAAGACACTTTCTGGCTCGTGCTTGTTCCTCCGCTGGTGTCGGAAAGCACCAGAATCGCGCTTTCATTCGCCAGCTTCGAGGGGGTAAATACCATATTCACTGTGCAGGATCCCGCCGAGGGAATCTTCGCGGGAAGCGTTCCGCACGTATTCGTCTGCACAAAATCGGAAGCGCCTGTACCAGAAGAGGGATTGATTGAGATTGAGGACAAAGTGAGAGGAAGCGACCCTGCATTGGCGATGGTCACCGGAAGTGGTTGGCTCGCGACATTGATCAGCTCTTGTCCATAGGCAAGCAAAGTCTGCGATACAGCGGCGACCGGCTCCTGGAATTGAAGCTGCACATTATTCGCGGTGCTGCTGGCAACCGCAAGATCGAGATAACCATCGACGTTGAAATCGAGAGCGGCCAACGAAGTGGGTTCCGAGCCAGTGGTAAGTACGGGCCCGGCATTGAAGGTGGATTTGCCTGTGCCGAAGAAGACCGCAGCTTGGCTCGAGCTCGCGCTTGCGACGATCAGATCTTGATGGCCGTCCGCGTTGAAGTCACCAACAACCATGCTCGACAAAGACGATCCCGAGTTGAACGAAGAGGGATTGGTAAAGGTACCGTCTCCCGCTCCACTCAGGATTGTTACAGTGCCGTTCGATCCTCCAACGGCAAGATCGGGAATCCCGTCTTCATTGAAATCGCCGGTAACGATCGCCGCGGCGGCCTGGCCAGTAGTGACCACAGGCGCAGTTGAAAAGGCTCCGCTGCCATTTCCCAACAGCACAGTTACCGTGCCGTCCCCATTCCCCACCGCCAGATCGAGAATCCCGTCCTGATTGAAGTCCGTGGCAATCAGTCCATAGGGTGAAACTCCAACGGGCGTAGTCGACACTTGAGTAAATCCGTCCGCCCCGTTTCCTAGAAACAGAGAAACCATACTGTTGGACGGGTTCAAAACTGCGAGATCGAGATGCCCGTCTCCATTGAAATCACCGGCTACAATAGACTGTCCTGCCGATCCGCTGAGGAACGATGTGGAAGTTGGATAATTGCCTTGTCCATCTCCGGTCAAAATCGTAACCGTGCCGTTGCTGCTTAGCACAGCCAAATCGAGCTTGCCGTCTTCGTTGAAGTCTCCAGCCGCCACAGCTACGGGGTTTGGAGCCACTGCCGGCGAGGACTTCAATGACAGGCGTCCCGAACCTGCATTGGTAAACACCTGAGCTTCACCATCGAGCGCATCCAAGACGACAAGGTCGGACTTGAAGTCGCCGTTGACGTCGACGCCGAGGATGGCGGCCGGCTGGTTCACTGCCAAGGATGGGAAGAGAGTGGAACTGAAGCCAACGGTCGGGATCGACGATGCGACAAGAAACTGCTTCTGGTTTGAGATGACCGCCGTCGGCTTTGGATTGGTCAAAGTTAGGATGCCCGAGCCGCCTGCTGCGATGAGACTCGCAGGTACCGCTGCCGTAGCTTGCGTGCTTGAGAGTACGCTTGTCGTAAGGGAGGTTCCGTTCCAACGTGCTGTCGCTCCGGGCGCTAATTGTGTCCCGTTCAGATTCAAGGTGAACGCTGCCCCTCCTGGGATCGCCACAGCGGGTTTCAAAGCTTCGACAAATGGAACCGCAAATCCTGTGCCGTTGCCGCTCAAGGGAAGTGTCTGCGATCCTGTGCCGGCGTTGTCCGCGATGGTTACCGCGGCGGAGGACTGCCCAAGAGCGGGCGTCCACTGCACGCCGATCGTGCAACTGCTTCCCACTGCAAGCTTCGAAGTTGGACTGCAAACGCTCTTTGGGGCCGGCACGGCAAATGAATACTGCGAAACATTCGTACCGCCGAGCGTGACCGACGAAACCGAGAGAGATGCGCTTCCCGTATTGGTCAATGTCGCCGACAATGTTGTCGGGGCCGTCCCGACCATTTGATTCCCGAAGGAAAGAGAAGTAGGACTCAATGTAGCCGTTGGCGACCCCGTGGGAGTCGTCATCGTTTGCACAAGCGCGGTTGGGCTTCCGAAGCTCCCGCTTCCGGCGGATGAAACACCATTGCCCGCAAGGGACACGATCAGAGGAGTGTCTTCGCCTTGCGCCTGGATCAAGATTGTGCCGCTTCGCGTTCCAGGCGCTAAAGGCGAAAAGCGAAGAGTGACAATGCAGCTGTCGCCCGCAGTCAGCACCGTTCCGCACTGATTCGCAAGAGCAAACTCATTCGACGGGATGACTTCGAAAGGCTCTAATTTAACATCGTCGGAACCAATATTGCGCAGTGTGAATTCCGCTGAAGTGGTAACTCCATCGATGCTTGCATTGCCGAATTGAATGCTTTCCGGAATGGCTACCAATCGCGACTGTTTTTCGCCGGAGATCTTTGCAAGAAACGCGCTGCTGCCCGGATCGAGAATCACCATGGGAAGGTCGGCGCGGCTATCGGCCGGGTTCGCCGCCAGATTCCCCGCAATGTGCGCATCGCCTCGTCCATCGACTGCGATCGATGGTCCGGCAACGTACGAGCTTCGATCATAGTCCAGCGAGACGATTCGCGCAGGTGACGTTTGATCGCTCAAAAGAGTTGAATATTTGACGCCTCTCGCATCCGCTGTCAATTCCACGACAAAGACCGCCGGAAGTGCGCCGGGTATAGATTGGACCGGATTGATCGACGGAAAGTCCGATGCGGAGGTAATTCCTGCGACGTAGACGCTGCAATCCGTTACGCAACTCTTTCGAACCGCGATGCTCTCGGGTAAGACGCCGCCTGTGCCGCCAAGATAGGTGAGATACTCAAGCCCACTGCCTGCAGCATTGAGCTTCAGAACGAAGCCCCCGTGAGCCTGAGATTGGTATGCGCCTGCAGTTGCTGGCAGACCGTTCGATGCTGAAATGCCAGTAACATAGACAGCGCCGCTTCGATCCACAGCGATTGCGCTGCCATGCGCTGATCCCAGGTTGGCAGAGTAAGTAATTCTGCCACTCGAAGTTTCCATCTTCGTAACGAGAAGCGCCTGGCCACTGCGCAGGGTCTTGTCATATCCAAACGCGCCTGGAGTTGCGACCGCACCTCGAACAGCTTCTTGCAGAACGTAGACATTGCCGGCACCATCTGCCGTGATCGCGAGAACGCCACTGCTCAGTAACCTTGAATATATAAGTGAGCCGTCTCCGGCGTTGAATGGATTCACCTTGACTACGAATCCAACAGAAGTTGCGGCATTCGCACCGACCGAGCGGAAATCGTTGGAGGTTGGTTTGAATTGCTCGCTGGAGGTCACTCCGGCAACGTAAGCCATGCCTGTGTCATCTACGGCCAAGCCAGATGCTCGCGAGACTCCGGGGCCACCCAGATAACTCAAGTACTTCAGGTCAAATGAACCGTCTTTCGGTTCCAGTACTGCCAGAAACGCCTTTGCTCCGCCTCCGTTCGATTCCTGAACGGCATTTGAGGTGGTCGGCAAGCCAGATTCTGCAAATCCACTCACGTAGACAAGTCCACCCGATGAAACAGCGATTCCTGTGCTCTGGATAAATGCACTGTCTTGAGGCATGGCAACCACAGCGGCGCGTTGGAGGCTGCCATCGGGCCCGAAGTTGCGCACGGTGAAACTGCCGAGGCCGTTCCCCGATACAACGTAGGATGCGCCAGATTGATCCGCAGCTACTCCGGAGACGCTGTCCGACCCGTCTCCGAGAACGTGCGAAAAATCCAACACGGGATCAATGACCAATAACTTATTCCGATCATAGCGTCCCAACGCGAAGCCAACCAGCGCCGGTCCGTGTTGACCGGAGCCGGCCAACGTGTAATGGGCCTCGATGACCTTTCGATTCGAACCGGATCCCTGATAAACAACGGGCTTTTTGCAACGAATGGAGCCTTCGCCCATGTCGAGAATCAAATCGCCGGAAGCATCGATATCAACGTGCTGTGCGCCGTTCATGCGCAAGTGAATCAGATTTGGATCCGCACCCTCATGAACTGAGAAATCGTATTCCAAGCGCTGCTGGTTCTCGTGAAAGGTCAAATCAATTCCACGATAAAGATTCGAATAGAGGACTTGTCTATAAAGGGGAACATGGTACTGCCATTGGTGCCGATCCCGCGATCTGAAAACGCTGTAACTGGATAGAGTCTGGTCTATCCCAACCATCCGTGCATCTTTTGCTGACCCGGGGAATTCGATGGATATCCGCGATGGGGTTACACCGGATTGAAGTGTTGCGATCGATTTCAGAGACTCGATCGAAACACTTCGACGCGATAGCGCAATATGGAATTTTCCTTCTTCTGTCACAAAGCGGGGCACCTGAGAAGCTTTATTACTATCGAGCGAAAAGGCCAAGTAAGAATGCGCAAAACTCTGCCGGTCGTCGAGCGCCACCGGCGCCTGGGCACTTGCGAACAGCGACCCGCCAAGTCCGAGCATCGAGAAGGCGAGCACGCCAAACGTCCGCGAATAACTGAGACGGGTCGAGAGGCAAAAACACGCTCGCAGCATTAGCACACTTGAGCGAACGAGTTGACCGAGATAACTCGTTGCAGCCCTGCGGCTTCCGGAAGTAGAGCCGCCCAGGATCGATGCCAAGGAGAGTTTCTCATCCGCAGGAAGGGAAGGCTGCGACGCAAGCCGGGTTTTCGAATCGAGAAAAGGAGCTACAAACAAGGCAAAAGCTAAATGGCGTGTGCGCATGGGGCCAAGTCTCCTACGTTCGGGAACCAATTAGGCAAACATCACAAATGTGGAGGGACTACGTCTGGGAAAACGCATCTGGGCGATACCTGTATTTAAAAACAGCGCCATTTGCCGACAGACAGCAGGTCAAGCAAAGGCCGACTCCACAATAAGAACTTGTCCGAAAATCTAGGAAGTTGTACATCGGTGGATCACCCTCGAGTGCGAGCTCTCAGGCATGTGACGCGCCACCTTAACCGTCTTGCAATGGAAATTATCTGTCTGCCGCTCTTCAATAGAACAAAATCGACCGGGAAGCCAATAACTGTCAACTGGGCGAGCTACTCTTCGGCCAATCCTCTCGTGGATTGTCGATTAAGCATTTTTGCAACAAGTCTTCACTTAGTTGAAACGATTACGGAAATGCCGATAGAAATTCGACTCAGGTGCGGTCCGAGTTAACATACGATACCACGGCTTTCGTTTGGAAAACAACGGAAGCTTCCTCCCTCCCGCTTTATCCATAACAATGCTATCGATGCATTCGCGATATCTGCCATAGTTGGATTACAGAAACATGCCATACTCGACCTGCAGATATCTACGAGGGGCGGGCGACGATTTCTCGTCATCGTCCCCGGGAGTGTCCGGCATTGCTTCGAAAGTCCCGGAGGCGGGAACTGCCAATCCACGACAGAAGGAGTCGAGCAAACGCACGAACTTCTCGGCGCTCTTGGCGGCGAAATAATTCGCTCAGAACCGGTCTTTTCTTTCCTCTCAGATCGACTGCAGCAGATAGATGGCCCAGGGCTGGGTGGAATCCTCCCCGATGAGAAAGATGGCGTATTTGCCATCCTGTAGCTGTCCGGCGATGGCGACGGCTTGGAAGGAATAGGTCGTAGCGACCGAGGTGTTGGCGCCATAGCCGGCGCCAACCCAGACGGTGGCGTCGGGGTAGAGGCCAGCCGTAGTTTCTGTTCCCAGATCGATCACGAAGTCGCAGTTGCCGTACGGATAGTTGGGGTTGTTACTGTTGCTACTGGTGGGGTCACGGAGGCCCGTCACCGGGTTTATGGGAAAATCCCCGCCATAGATTGGCGCGACGGCTGAAACCTGTGGACAACTCGGTTGCACGCTGGAGGGAAAGCCGAACGAAGCGATATTTGAAGACCAGTTTTCCGTAGGGGGGTTATGGCCTATGTATTGCCCGGCTCCATAGATAAAGCCTAGATATTGCGCGCCAGTTAGGGCTTTGGTGCTGAGGGCGCCGGAGGGCTGAGGCAGGCCGACCGCTCCGGTGCCTGCGCCCAGCACATTGTTGTAGGTGAGAGCGGGCGATGTGCTCGGAAGCTTGCCGGAGGCATTGGAGCCGCTATCCTCCACGAGAAGGCCGGTTGGCCCGATGGCCAGAGTCGCCTGCGGAGGGACTCCAGTACCGTTAGTGTTTGGATCGGTAATCACCACCTGACCTGGTACAACCGTGGTGTCACCAAAGAAGGACGAGGCGCACGCGCCGGTGGCGGAAAGGGGCCCAGGTTGGGTGGGTTTACCGGTTCCCCCCATCGACGGCAGAGTGAATTGCTGGATGTTCTGGAGGGTAACGCTGCTACCGCTTGAGTTGATCTGCACAACGCCGTACGCGGTATCGGTGGTTGGATCCCACGCGTCCAGAGAGCCGATTGCCGAGGTGGTCAATCCGCCAGGAATGGTGATGAACAGGTAGGTTTGAGAAGAACCTGAGTTGGGACAGGCGGTAGCGGCAACCATCGGCGCGGCAGGTTGTCCCACTAGCTGGATCAGCCCTCCAGCCTGATTGGCCAGCTCAACGGCATAGCTGCCAGCTTGGGATGCGGGGGCAACCGGAACATATTTGGCCGCACTCGAACTATCCTCGTAGACGTAATTCGCGGTGACTCCCAAAATTCTCAGGCCGCGTTGTCCCATGGTAATGTCACCGGCGTTGAGGACTTGGGGGCCCGGCTGAGTCTGAGGCAGGTAGGTGGTCTGCGTAAAGGTCAGGGCCGTATCGTCCAGTGTGTAAGTCAGCGGAGAGGTAAGAGCTGGGCTGATGCCAATACCTACGCTATAGGTGGATCCAGCCACGTTAGGAGCGAAATAGGCTTGCGGTTTGTTTGCCGGCGTGCTGGTTCCTGTCTGCGTACCGGTTGTGCCTCCACCACAGCTGGCCATCGAGAGCGCTAACAAAAGAACAGCACCCGGCAAAGCAACTTTGCCCCTTAGTTGCCGGAACGAATCGATCGGCAATTGTACGCTTCGCATAAAACCTCTCTGGATGCTCAAAAGTTGCCCTTAAGACCGAATTGCAGGATACGCGGGTCGTGAGCGTCGACCGGATGCAGGAAGGAGTTGCCAGCGAGACAGCCCGACGCGCCGGCGGAGTACAACTCCGCTTGACTGCCATAACAGTTGATGATGTTGTTGCCGGTGTTGCCGGGATTCGCGGGATCCGTGATGCGGAACTGAGTGTGGTTGAAGACGTTGAACGCCTCGGCGCGGAACTCGACATCCAGGCGCTCCTGGAACGGTTTGAAGTGCTTGAACATCGACATATTGAAGTTGATACGCGATGGATTGTTCAGATAATTGCGGCCCGCGTTGCCAAAGGTGAGACCGCGCGGCGCGGCGAATGCGCCGGGATTCAGAAGCAACGGGCCGACGTTGTTTGGGCCTTGCGCAACAAATGGCGTCCCGGCATGCGCTTTGCCGACGACATCGGGAAAGGAACCGATTCCTAGCCCATCGCCCACACCCGCGTTGTCCGCGGCACCGGTACCGTTGGAACCGCCGCCATTGATTACGCTGAAGGGCGTTCCAGTGGCATAGGTGGTGATGCCGCTTATCTGCCATTGTCCGAGCAGCGCTTTTGTGACCGGACCAAACCCCTCGGGTTCTATTACAGCGGGCTCCGAAGCGGCATCGTCACTACCGTTGCCATACAAATGAGTAAAGCCGCTAAGTAGCTTCAGAAAGGGTAGGTCGTAGATATAGCTGACATTGAGCAGATGCCGCTGGTCGAAATCCGAGGTGGCGTGATTGGAATGAATATCGAGTGAGTTGGCAAAGTTCGCGCTCGCGCGGTCTGAGGAGTCGTCGAGCGAGTGGCTGTAGGTGTACGCGACACCGACAGTCAGCGGTCCCGTTGTTTCGCGCAGCGTACCCTGCAATGCGTTGTACTCCGAATCGGCGATGTTCTGGATCGAGATAATGTTGCTGAAGCCGAGGTAAGGCCGCACAGCATCGGGACTCAGCCCCAACTTGTTACCGATCGTACCGATGAATCCAGGATTGCCGGTGCAGGCGACGAAGATATTGCGGTAGCCGGGATCGTTGGAACCGATGCCGGGGGAGCTGGGGATCGTGATTCCGACGCCATTGCCTGTTCCATTCAGACCCGCCGTGGAAAAGGTGTTCGTCAGGCCCCCGCTTTCACAAACGTTAAAGGTAATCGGCTGCCCCGGCAGAAAGGGATTGAGGCTGCCGCCGAGCGGCTGCAGTTGGTTCAGATCGCTTACCGCCGTCAGGTGCGTGCCCTTTGTGCCCACGTAGGTGATTTGTCCCACCATGCCTTTGCGTACCTCGCGCTGCACGCCCAGACTCCACTGCTGCGTATAGGAGTAAACCGTCTTCTTCGGAATGGAGGTCACGTTGAGAGGGAAAGTGGCCCCTCCGGATGGGCCGGAATTGGTCCCGCACTGCGCTGTTCCTCCTTGGCAGGAGAGGCCTATCACGTTGTAGGCATCGCCGGCCAAAGCGCTGGCGCCGATATTCGACTGGGTCTCGCTCAGGACCGTAGGCGCACTGCCGATAAGCGAGCCAACGTTGGCCTCGTACCCCGTTCCGTGTTCCCAGAAGAGGCCGTACCCTCCGCGAATAGCGGTTTTTCCGTCTCCGAATGGATCCCAGGAGAAACCCAGCCGGGGCGAAGGATGAAAGACTGTGTTGGTCATGCAGGAGTTCGGTAGACCGCTAACACCGCACTGCTCGAGGCCGTTGGTTACAGCCGGACTCAGAGCATTGGCAGGACTGTTTGGACCGGCCGACAGGGCGAATGGTCCGCCGCCCTGATTCGCCAAGCCGGAAGCCAGCAATGAGACAGGTTTGCCGTTGCTTCCCTGCACAAGGTATCCCAGGCCTGGATCGATATAGATCGAAGCTCCGAGAGACTGACTAAATGCCTCGGGACGCCAGTTATAGGCCGTTCCGTTGGGGTTATACCATGCGCCAAAGAGACTCGCCCGCAACCCAACATTAATGGTCAGGTGCGGAAGCACCCGCCAATCGTCCTGGAGATAAAGGTCGGCTGTCTTGTAACGGTCGGAATACTTTGCTTGGCCGCTATCCTGCGTATAACTCTTAATCCCGCCCGCCGAAGACGTATTAGCCGGGTTAACATTGTTCGGTATGGTCCCCATACCGGCTAGAAAGTCCGCGAACGCATTGCCTGTCGTATGAATCGACTGCTGATCGCTGAAGGTGAGCAGCCCCTGCAGATCTCCGGAGTTTGCTCCGGTAACCGCGCTCAACTCATTTTGTTCGACGAAAGTGCCCCAAAAACCCCATTGCAAGGAGTGTTTTCCTATGGTCTTACTGGCATCGTCGCGCACGGTAAACGTCGGGTTGTCTTGGTTCCAGGGAGCATAGCCGGTATCGGAGGCAAAACCATGTCCGCCATAAGCGCCATTATTGCCCTCGAAGACGAGTCCGGGAAGCTCACTGCCGTTACTGCCGCCACGGCTGTTGTTGAAGATGTAGCCCATGGGACACTCGGTGGTCGACGAAGGCACATCGGCGTTAGAAAGTGTCGGGAACGCGGCGCATAGCTTTCCTCCTGAAACAGGAACTCCACCCGTTGACGCCGGATCGCTTAGTACTTCCGGTCTGCCGAGCGAAGTGACTCCCGGTCCTGGCTGCGGAACCAGCGAAATGTGCTCCACCTCGTAGCCGGCGGAAATCAGGTTGCTAAAGCCGTGTGGCAAAGCCTGCGCCAGGATGAACACCATATCAAGTCCGGGCCCATTGAGTTGATTCTCGACCGTGGGAAAGCTGTTGTGCACCACGCCCCACTCCGGAACAAGCGTCACCGTGTTCCAGGCATCGTGGACATAGCGAAAAGAAAGGCGCTCATGCTCGGTGAGATTGTGATCGATGCGGAATAACTCCTCCCGCCAATCGGTCGGCGGCGAGACCGAGCCGACATAGCAATGCGCGAGAGGCGAGGGATTGGTGGAGTCACAGCCTCTGGATGAATTCGGCGCCGGGATCGTTCCGGAGTTCAGAATCGCCTGGCTGATGTAATCCACACGCACTGTACTGCCGACGAAAGGCGAACTTGGTACACCGTTCTTGACACCTGTATTGCTCCCTTGCGGGCAGTCCGGATAAGCCGTGGGGTCGAAGGTAGCAGGACTATTCGATGTGGCTGGAGTCACCGCCGGGCAAACATCGGAAAAGTCTCCCGATCGCTCGGCCATCGTTGGAACCGCCTGGTTGTAATCGACGGGAGTCTTTTCACGGCGCACTTCTTCCGAGAAAAAGAAGAACGTCCTCTGCTTATTGTTGTTGTAGAAATGTGGAATATAGATGGGTCCGCCGATCGTGCCGCCCGTATCGAGACGCCGATAGAGCGGCGTCCGATACGTAGGTTTACCCTGATAACCCGGAGGAACCGGATTGGCTTGATCGAAGTAATTCCGGGCGTTGAACATCTCGTTTCGGAGAAAGCCGTAAGCGCCGCCGTGGAACTCGCCCGTGCCGGATTTTGTGGTAATGAGGATACTTCCGGACGCGCTCTTTCCATACAAGGCGCTATAATCGGCGGTCACCATCTTCATGTCCAGAATGGCGTCGATGCTCGGATAAACAACGAGCGGTTCTCCCTGGCCACGACTGGTGTTGATGCTGGTGTTGAGCACATCGCTGCCATCCACCTCGAAGGTGTTGTATTCGACGCGGCCTCCATTGACACTGAACTTCGCACTTCCAGACACGCCAACCTTAGCCTCGTCCTGGCCCGTCTGGTTGCTCACTCCGGGCGCCAGAGCTGTGAGCGACAGGAAGTTGCGGCCGTTAAGGGCATAGCCAGCAACCTCCTTTGCGGCCAGAGTCGTGGAAATGGAAGCGGTTTCGGTATCTACGGTAGTACCTCCTCCACCTCCATTGACCTCAACCTGAGCCTCTTCGCCTCTGACAGACATGCGTGCATCGAAAACTACGGCTTGCCCAGAGGCTAATGAGACGACCTCGCTCTGCCGGCGCATGAATCCGTCGGCTTCCACAATCACTTGATAGTGCCCCGGTGAAAGAGATAGAACAACAAAAGCGCCACTCGCATCCGCCTTTGCCGTACGCCGAATCAGCGTATCCCGATTCACGATTTGGACAGCAGCATTCGGTATCGCTCTGCCGTCGGAGTCCGTGATCTGGCCGGAAATGCGGCCTGTCGCTCCCTGCCCAAAGAGGAGCGCGCCCCCGAGCACAGCGATGAAGGCTGCCAAATACAGAAACCTAGAGATTGATCGAAGCATCTTCAGCCTTAACTCCTGAATCTTGTTCCCGGTTCGCATTTCTCGGTTCCTGTTCTTTACCGTGGCAGGTAGTAGCGGAAAGATGTGAACCACATGTTGTCCATCGCCTTGGGCGAGTTGGTCAAACCGGCTGCCGGATCGCCGATACCCAGCCAGGTGCGGCGCTCAACATAGGAGTACTGAATGCCCTGCTGGAGGGTACCATGAACACCCTTGTAGAAACGGAACCAATAGCCGACGGTTCCTTCCTGAATGTTGCGGTTATCGGCGTTGCAGTTCGATGCCGTTCCGGGCACATTGCCGCCACCATTCGGAGAAGAGACAGGGAGCACCTCGGTGTAGCAGCCGCTCACGATATTGGTCGGAGCGCCGTAGCCAACGAGTATCGGCTGACCCAGCGTTGGCCCAGGAGTGGTGTTTAGAAACTGCGACGGATACCAGGCGCGCTTGGCATACTCTCCGCCGTAATAGCTGTATAGATCGAACCGTGGGGTTGCATGCCACTCCACCGAACCGAGCGCCGAGCCGCCTGTCAGCAGTTCCAGCGAACCATCGGGATGCGCTGTGGCATCGGGCAAGGTAGCCGAGCTATAGCGCCCTATGCCATTTCCGGCCAGGGCGTGACCGCCAAGATCGAGTTTCCTGGCAAACAGCGAGACGCGCGCGTTGACACCAGCGCCGCCGCCTGCAGTCTTCGACGTAATGGCGCCGAGCGCCGAGGTTGTCGCCGGCTGCTGCGCGCCAGTAGGCAGGGGACCGTTTGGATATACGCGGTCGCGGAAGAAGCGCCCGATGCCGAATGCCTCAAAGTGGCCCCAATTTGTTTCGTATGCCGCTTTGGCAATCACGTCCGGAGCATAGTTGAAACTGTAATTTGCGGTCGGGTTATACAGGCCGCCGCCATTGCCCGCCTGCTGATAGGCGATTGTGGGAAGATTGTGTCCGGCGATGTTGAGCGTCTGCGCCTCTTCGACCGAGCCACCGATCCAAAGCTTGTTGCTCAGCCTCTTCACCACGCGGAAGCCATACTGCCGCTCCCAGGTGAAGCCGACGTTATACTGCGCATCGATGGTGAGAGGAATCGCTTCGGAGAGATTTGTCAGGCCATGTCCGTACTCGGTGGCAAGCGACCACATCTGTCCGCCCGTCATCGTCCAATGATTCTTCAGTTCGGCCTGCGCCCACGCCTGCCGCAGGCGCAGAGTATAACTGTTGCTCTGGTTGTCGTTCGAGGTAGTCCCCGCCGAAAGAAAGTCCGATTCGTAATACCCGCGCAGTACACCGGAAGGCGACTTGCCTTCCGCCAGCAGAGAGATGCGCGACTGCCTGCCGCTGGCGTTGAATTCCGACAACTCGCCCGCTGTTTGGCCGGCGAATGGGATACCGGTGAATTGGGTATCGACATCGCCTCCAATCGCGCGTTGACGATCTACCGTCTCGCCCGCGAGAAAGCCCCCAGGCGTCAGGTCGATGCCTTTGAAGCGGATCGACTCCGAATTCTGCAGTTCTTTTGTCGCTTGCTCAGTGCTCTCAACCTTCGCTGAAAGAGAGCTTGAGCTGGATTTCAGTGCTGCAACCTCCGTCTGCAACGTTGTTACGGTAGCGCCGTCAGGACCGATGGCCTGCTGTGTCGCTTCGAGCTTCTGCTTCGCTTCGGCGGCGTCCTTGCGGGCCTGATCCAACTCGGCGTCGCGCGCCGCCATTCGCTGCTGGAGGGCGTCGTACTTCTGCTCCAGGTCATTGAACTTGCTGTTGAGTTGATCGAGCTTCTGAAACTTCTCGTTCAACTGCTCCAGCAGAATCTCTTCCTGCGTCGGCGCTTTTGCTTTCGCGGCCTTTGTTTTGGCCGGTCCCGCTGCCGCATGGTTTGTGAGGTCTTGCGCCGGCGCCGCGACACACGTTGCTAGAACCAACCCGGCCACAATCCGTCTAAATCTGTGCATTTTTCTTCTCCCAGGGTCCTGTCTTGCCGCTATGAGGAACATCTTTGTCAATCGACGATCGAGATCGTGGCGCTGACGGCCTTCGTCGGATCTGTAATCGAGGTAGCCGTAACCTGAACTGTGCTTCCTGTCGGCACCGTCGCAGGGGCGGTGTAGATCGTGTTTACGCCGCTTGTGGTTTGCACCGGATCGAAGGAACCGCAATCGCTCGACCCGCAGAGAACGCTCCAGTTCACTCCGGCATCTGCGGTGTCGTTATTCAGCACCACTCTGAGCTGTTCTGGAGAGCCTATCTGCAATGTGGTTGGCGGCAACGGAGCGAATTCAACCGAGATGGGAAGCCCGCCAATGGTGAGCGAGACGCTCGAGAACTTGCTGGGGTTCGTGGTGGAGGATGCATAGAGCATGACCGATCCATTTTTTGGAGGAGCGGCGGGCGCGGTGTAAAACGCGACATACCCCGTCCCGCTGGTCAGATAGCTTGGAATCGGCCCGCTCATCGTGTGACCCGGAGTGAACGTGCCGCACGACTCATCCTCTGGCTCTCCCACTGGAGGCGGTGTTCCAGGAGGCAACGCACTGCCGCAGTACACGCTCCAATTCGCACCCAATAATTGCGGATCGTCGATTACCGTGACATCGACATGGGTTCCTTGCCCCACGGTGAGAGATTGCGGAGGCGTCTTCTGGGGAGTTCCATTCACATCGGTGAAGGCAATCGGCCCGACTTGAATCTTCGACACGGAGCTGCCCGAGGTGCAGCCTGAGGCAAACATCAAAGCGGCAGCCATGAGTCCAAGCGCTGCGGCACGGAACGAGCCCGGTAAGGATGAGATCGAATTTCGATTGAAAATGTGCATAGGTTCCTTTGCCGCATTTTTCTTAAAGCGCCGAATTCGCTGGCTGAACAGAGGTTGATAAACGCGGCTCATGGCTTTGCCGCCAGTTTTCCGTTTTTCACGCCCAACGCGATGGGAGTTACAACCGGAGTAGCCACGCCGACATATTCGGTAACCGTGTCATTGGCGAGCAGGACCCAGACATTGCCCGATCCATCCACTGCGACGCGCAGCGGGCCGGCGGAGAGGCTGGGGGATTCCAGAAGATTGGCATTGGTAGTCGCCGCACTGAGAATGGGCAACACGCCCGGCGAAATCGAAAGCGGTCCGCCTCCCTGACTACCCATCCAGACCATGCCGGCTCCGTCCAGCGCGACGCCTCCAGCGTTATAGAATTCTGGATTTGGATTTTGTTGGGACTGTATCCACTCCGCCCAGCAGGTTGGAAGAAGTAATGTCTCATTTCCCCCAAAGGGTGGAGTCTGGCAGATGTTTGCGCCGGCTACCCATATATTCCCCTCGCGATCCGCGGCCATCTGCGTTAGGACAGTAACACCCTCGAGGCCTCCTTCCGGGGAGATTAATTGTGCGCCGGGGTTGGTCAACTCCAGGATTCCGGAAGAATTGGCGGTAGGATGATTTGCAATCCAGACATCGTTGGAACTATCGATGCCAACTGCATCGATATTCGGGATTCCGCTATAAGCAAATCCACCAGCCGGCGAAAGGTCGGCCCCGAGATTGTCGAACTCGCTGACGCCTCCGCCATTTGCAATCCAGAGATTCCCTTGAGCATCGATGGCTATGTCGCCGCCACCCCCAACTACGCCGCCGAAGGGGCTTCCCGGCACCGGTGTACCTAGGTGCGTCAGCTCCCTGAGGACGCCGTTGCCGGAGATCCAGACATTCTCGTTGGCGTCGATCGCAATCGGACCACCTCCGGCCGGGTAACCCGCTGGCGGATTGCAAATCACCTTGGCAAGAACACCGGAATTCGACGCATTGTCAACCGGGCAATTCAGCGACAGCGCTGCTCCCGTGGGATTCCACTCGATCACTCTGCCCGCATTGGAATCGGTGATCCATAGATTGCCGGTCGCATCCACCGCGAACGAACCCACCGCACTCGCGCTTGAGAGACCACCACCGCCGGTGTAGTTCAGAGAGAGCGACCAATCACTTGGATCCGACGCGAGAATCGGTTGGAATGGAGATTTAGAGCTGGCCAAACCGAAGAGGAGCGGGCCTCCCGATCCAGAATTCAGTTCAAAGCCATAGCCATAGTTTGCGACCGGATGCTGCGCAAGATTGAAAACAGCCTGCAGCGTGTCAGTCGGCCCAACTGAGCCGCTAAAGGTCTCAGGTTCAAGCATGTCGGTAACATAGAACAAAGTGCCGCAGGCGCTTGCATCTCCTTCCACGCCACCCGAGCTTGCCGCGCAGGCATCCAGTATGTCGGCAAGCGTATTGATCTCCGCATACGGGACAGGCGCATTTCCTGCCGGCGTAACGAAGTTAGCCTGACCATTGGAAACATTCACCAGATTGTTCGTCGCGGCGAATGCATTGGCGAGACCAGAGAGATTTCCGCTGCTTGTGCCGAGATAGAGATAGCTGCTGTTGCCTGTTAGCGCGTCGTTCGCCGCAAAGGACGTCGTCGCATACACGGAACCAATGGTTGTGACTTCATTTACCACAACCGGAGATGAGCTCAAGTTGCTGCAACTCCCCAAAGCTGTCATCAGTGCAAGATTCGGATTCGCGGAATTCGCGCCAACACTCCCGCCGGCAGCCACGAGATACATCTGGCTCGAAGCCGCCGGGCAGGCATAGCCGGCAGGCATGGTGAATTCACCATTCTTGTTTGTGCTGGCCGTGGCGATTTGAGATGCGGCCGATGCATATCCGCTGGTCCCGGCGGCATACAACGAAACCAACGCTCCCTTTACTGCCTGAGATCCGGCCTGAACCAATCCGTTCAACCCAGGTCCCGCATAATCCGTGCCGATCGCAACGGTGCCGGAGTTCGCTGCTGCATGATTCGCATCGGCCGACACTCCGATTGCAACCATGCCCGATGTGGGCGGCGCGGATGGCGCCGTATACGGGATGGGCAGACCGTTGGGCCAGGCGAAGACGGTCGTTGCAGTAACAGCCGCGACCGGAGGGACATATGGCGTCGTTGCTGTGGCAGGAATCGCCGGGATAGCCGGCGTCACGGTAAAGAAGCCGCAGCCGCTCGCGCAGACACTCCAATCGACACCGGCATTCGTTGTATCGTTCGCGACCGCGGCAGTTAGATTCACGGTGGCGTTCGGCCCCATCTGCGAAGGCAGCGAAGGAACAAGGCTCACCGAAGGAGTTGTATTTGGACTGATTGTGGTCGCGCACGCATTGGCGCTGGCGCACGAACTGACGCTCGCGCTGGGATTGGCCACGGATGTCGCGGTGATCGTTACAGAAGTTCCCGCCGCTGTTACGGGAGGCGCGTTGTAAGTTGCAGTAGCGCCGCTTGCCGTTTGCACCGGCAAGATCCAGCCGCAACCGCCAGGCACGGTGCTGCCGCACTGCACCGACCAATTCACACCGCCGGGAGATACATCGTTATTTACCGTTGCGCTGACCGGCACTTGCGCGAGCGCCACCAGAGCCCCCGGCGGCCCTTGCGTCAACGAAATGGATGGTGACGGAGCAACAATTGTGGTCAGAGCAACCGCTGCATTTGCCGGCGTGGTCGCCGGAGAAGATGCCGTAATAGTTACCACTGCGCCTGCGGGGATTGCGGCCGGCGCAGTGTAGGTAATTTGTCCTCCGGTCGCCGTGTGCGCTGGAGATAGATTGAAGGCGCCGCACGCGCCAGCGGTGCCGCAACTTGCTGTCCAATTCACGCCAAGGCTGTTCGGATCGCCGGCCACCGTTGCGATCAGCGTGGCCGGAGATCCGGCTGTCAGCGTAGCGGGCGGCGCTGAGGAATATTGCACAGCGATGGGCGTCGAAGTGACGATGTTTGCCTGGGCGGTGGCGGAGACTGCTGGATTGGTTACAGAGGAAGCCGTGATGGTCACCGCTCCTCCCGGTGGAACGGCGGCGGGTCCCTGATAGTTTGCTGCAACACCGCTTGCCGTCTGCGGCGTAATCGATCCGCAACTTGAAGCCGAGCAACTCACTGACCAGTTGACACCGGCAGCGGCCGGATCGTTGGTCACGATTGCCCGAAGCGAGACAACGCGCGCCGAGCCTGACGTATCGACATACAGATTGGCTGGCAAAACACTCAGCATAACCGGAACCGGCACGGGCGGGGTGGTAATCGTCAGCGTCGCACTGACCGATTTCGTGGTATCGGCCAGCGACGTTGCAGTTATCGTCACAGTGCCACCGGCAGGCACAACGGATGGGGCGGTATATCTGCTGGCAAGGGAACCCGTTATTGGGATGACCGGGTTAAACGCGCCGCAGGCGCTCGAAGCACAAGTCGCTGTAAAAATCACTCCTGCGTTTGTTGTGTCGTTGCTCACCTGGGCTGTGACACCGAGCGTTGTGTTCTCCTGCAAAGAGTTTGGCGTCGCAGTGGAGAACGTAATCCCTATTGGTAGTCCGACGATGGTGAGGCTTACGCTGCTGGTTTGCGATGGATTGCTGGTTACCGTCGCCGTAATGATAATTGCGCCGTCAATGGGAGCGACCGACGGCGCTGCATAAACAGTTGTGCCTCCATCCGCCGTATGAGCCGGAGTAAGCGTTCCGCATGCGCCGTTGCCGATGCTGCCAGTAACTGGATTGCCCTCGCAGGTTACGGTCCAATCGACGCCCGCATTGCTTTTGTCGCCAACGGGCATCATGCTCAACTGGAACTTGGAAGCCAAAGAAAGCGAGGTCATCGGGCCGCCGACCCCAGCGGCATTCGTCGTGGCAATGGGCCCGGCCTTTGCCCCACCGATCGTCGAACTGACGCCGCAGCCAGTCAACACCGTAGCGAGCGCGGCCATGCACACAACGCTGCATCCGTTTCTCAACCCTATCCATCTCGCCCCTCGTTGATTTGAGCGGAGATGGGAATGCCTCAACGAGAAGACCTCAGTGCGCGCCTGTAGCATGACAGAAGGATCCTTAATTCTTTCCGCTCAGGGCAGCGTTGCTCTGAGGCTTCTCGTACGTTACTCGGAGGGCGGCTGTAAGTTCCTCTACCGTGTCCGACATTTCACTCAGGATCGATACAGCATTTCGCGGAACAGCACTGTCGGTCCCGATAAGTTCTCTTGACAATGCAAGATTCCTATCCGGTCCCTTCAAGAGTGAAAGTCTGTCATTCGCCGGGGGCCCATTTCCGCTCCCCGAGGGTCGAACCTCGCAGAGCAGTTTCCGTTCTTCTGCCAAGGCTTCCTGCAGCCGTTCACGATGGCTGTAGATCAGTTCGGTAAGTGTCGCCGATGCGATCACCGTCCTCTGATTTTCGTTCGCAAAGAGAGTTTCGAGATCCGCGATCGACTTGCTTTCCTGGCTGATTGTCAACGCGCTATTGAAGAAGCGCTCCGCCAATCCGTTGACGCCGTTTACGCTCCGCCCTCGCGCCTTCAAATACAATTCCAACGGAGAGGGTTGGTCGGGCATCGTAGCCGACTTCACGCTGCTCACTGCCCCGCCTTCGTCGGGAGTCTTCCCGAGATCGTCGACGCTGCGAATAGAAACCCGCAGATGCGGCACCATAGCTAATTGCGTTCGAAGTTCCTGTTTACGCTCCTCGCTTTCAACCACGCCATCGGCTTCAACGATTCCTTGGGAGCGGAGAACCTTGATTTGTTCCCCGGTATCGGCATGCAGACGGTTCAAGATGAGCAGAGCGCCAAGTTCGGCGTCGTCGAGTTGACTTTCACTCGGCGTATCCTGAACGCGGGGGAAACTGAGAACCCGCGCCGAAGGACGCGCTATTGCTGTGTCCAGCCCCCCGATCGGCTCGAAGAGATTCGCGTCCACCGCGGCCCACGGCAATATCTTGAAGTCCAGTTCCGCAATCTCCACCGTGCTGCTGTCCCGGAGCTCCACCGTCCGCTTGACCGGATGGAAGTCCGTATCCCGCACCGTCAGGGATTGTTCCGCCACTGGACCGTCGGGCACAGTGGTCGTCAACCTGAGCAGATGGGATCCTTCACGCACAACGTTGTCTGCGCGCACACGCTGGTGATCGTGCCAGGTCCGATAGTCCGTTGCGGAGAGCGGCTCGTTCCAATCCATTTCCGCCTGGTTCAACGCAGTGTTGAGTTGTTGCTCGGTGGCATCCAATTTCACCTGCTTTGCGCGGCGCTTGCCTTGCGAATCTCGATAGATCGAGCGGATTTTTGTCTCCTTCTTCGACTGGTTGGAAACAATGACACGCACGGACTGGAACACAACGCTTGGAGTCGAGGCGAGATTCGGGGCGTCCCATCTTTCCGCGCGCGCCAGAAACGTATTCGAGGGCACGCGGGAAGCATGCTGTAGCTGCCAGACGCCGAAGGAAAGAACCGTGGCAATGCCGAACACCATGCAAGCCATAAGAACCGGTTTCAACCTAGGCGACTCGAAGAGCGGAAATTCAAGAAGCCCGCGTGTGTTGCCGGAGCGATGGGTCCTTTCCTCAAGCGAAGTTATGTTCTCGAGGTGAAGCCGTAGCTTCAACGAGAATTCCGTACGCGGCTCCTCAGACAGTTTCTCGCTGGCAAGAATCTGGCGGTCCAGTTCGAGCATGCGTCTCGAACGCGGTCCCTCCAGGTCTTCCTTGTGCAGCCTGCACCGCCAGCATCCAGCCAGGTGGCGTCGCGCAATCCATCGATCGGTGAGCGATAACTCACCGCATACAAAACTCGCCAGGCGGTCGTCCGACAAATGCTCGTCCAGGCTCGGAATTAGATTCTTCAAGAGTTTTTTCATCGTTCTATCCACAGATGGCCGCCAGACGCGCTGTGACCTGTTTCACAATCAGTGCGACTCGTTGCGTGCTGACGCCCAGAGCTGTTCCGATGTCTTTGTAGCGAAAACCTTGCGCCCGCATATGGAAACATTCGCGTTGCATTGGGCTGAATCGAGAAAGGGCGGCCTCCATATGTTGGCGACGATCTTTCTCGGCAAGGATTTCTTCCGGGCCTAACTTCTGGTCCCGGAAGCTGTCGAATTCAAAGGCGCTCGCGTCGTGCATGCGGCCGGCATCTCGCTTCTTGCGCTTGATGACGTCCATCGCGAGGTAGTGAGCCGCGCGGATAATCCAGCCCTGCGCATTTTCGATATTCCTCCGCTGCACGAGCGCTGTGGTCAACTCAAGGAATGTCTCTTGAATCACTTCTTCCGCTTCTTCTCGATTCAGACGGAAGCTGCGCAGATAGCCGAAGAGACGCGGCCGGAATTCGTCGTAAAGCGCAAAGATCTGTTCTTCATGGCTGCCGCTAAGTGTTTGCGGGTCAATGTCGCGTTCGTTCTCCTCTGCCGTATCCAGTTTCTGGAGCAGGCGCAACGCGCGGTCTGCTTGCTTTTCCGGAATGAACTCCTGAACCTGAACCGCATTCAACTCGAAAACGCTTTTAGCCGGCGCCGCGACGTGAGATTTGCCCGCCATGACCGTTACCCCCCCGCAAGCAAACACCATCTCCGCCTTCGCACCGTCCCGCGTAGAGAAAACTGTTCTCTGCCTCGATGGCCGGCGATGCAAGTCGCGCGGGTCCTGATGGGGACGAAGGGTAGGATTTGAGCTTGTACTCCGAGTATGCGGAGCGGCTGTGAAACTCACGTTATCTTTCCCTTCGTTTCGGTTGATTTCCAAAAAACCAAAGTCACTTTCGCCCAGCAAAAATGCGCGGCGGGAAGGCGCGGCGCAGGCACCCTCCTGCCGAATAAAGGAGTTAAGGACGCACCCCCAGCAAGCTGTTCTTTAGCGCGGCTGAGACTGGCGTCGCCACCGGCGCTCCGATGCCGACATACTCCACCAGCACGTTCCCCGGCGTGGTTGTGGAAACAAGGCTCACCGGGTCCGTGCCCAATGTGTCGACATTCAGAACCCAGAGATTCCCCGATCCATCGATGGCTGCGCTAATGCCGGGAACAGGGTTGCCGGACCCACTCGCGAAGTTGAAATCTGTTTGTAGCGTCGGTGGCTCGCTGCCGCTTGTGCCTGTGTAGCCGTTGAGAAGCGGAGAGATCGCCGCGCCCGCCGTGGTGAACTCATCGATATTCGTCGCGACATTCGGGGAATCATTGTAGTTGTCGATAACCGAGCTGTTGGTCACCGCAAAGATGTGCCCCTGTCCATCCAGCACCAACTGGTTGCCGCAACCGCGCGGACCGGTCACCGCGTTGGCTGCGCCGTTCGAAAGCGCGTAAGGGCCGCTCTGATTGACCCAGGTGGGCTTGCCGCTCGCATCGCTGAAGACATCCAGATCCAAGGGGCTGTCGAGGCAACCGTAGACATTTCCGGAACCATCGGCCACGAACGTGGGAACATAATTCGTATTGGGCGAGGTCGACAAAAATGCGCTGGACCCGAGAACCTGAGTTACCGTATTCAGCGCGTAGAGACCATTCGCGTCAGTATTGTTATTGTAGGTAGCGAACCAGAGATTCGCATTGGAATCCACGGTGAGTGCGTTGAGGTCCGGATGATCGGCGTTGACGGTGGAGGGAGAATTGTATGGGGCCGTCAATTCCGTCGGCAATGTCGATGCCGTATCGTTGGTGCTGTAGCCGAGGAGCAGTGCTCCATTTGCATTCTGTATCGTTGCCCAAATGTTGCCTGACCCGTCAGAGGCGAGTCCATTGACTCCGCCGTATGCGCCCTCATTGAATGGTTCATAGAAATCAATCGATGCGGAGCCTGAAGCGCAGAGAGGGCAATAGGTAAACAGGTCTCCCTGATATTCACCGGACGCGGCCCACAAATTGCCGTTTGGATCGATGGCCAGAGCTGCGGGAGGCTGCAGGTATTCGTACGAGTCGGTCGTCGATCCCCCACTCAGTTTCAGCGATAAGGAAGACGCCAGACTAATTCCGCCATACGCCACTGTGTTCGAATTCGGGATGGACGTTGCAGAAGTCAGGGGCGCTCCCTGGTTGTTGAACTCCGCCAGCATCGGAGCGAAGTCGAACAGTGAATAAATCGAAGGCGGCCAAACAATACCCTGGCCACCGCTATAGTAGTTGGAGTTCTCGCCAAACGCGCTGACCCAGATGTCGCCCGTCGCGTCGATCGCCAGGGCAGTATTGGCCGTTGGTCCGATCTCATTCAGAGACTTGGTGGTCGAGGGCCCATTCGGCACTGTCGCTGTAGCTGTTGCCGGAACGCCTTGCCAAGTCCCCGATCCGCTTCCTGTCCAGAGCCCCAGTCCGCCTCCGGTATAGGTGAGGGCAAGCGTCCAGTCGTTGGGAACGGCGGTCAGATAGCCGCTGGGGTTGAACGTTGTGTCGGTGGTTGTGTTGTTCGGCGGCGTGTTGAAAGTGGATTGCAGACCAAAGAGGTTCGACATGGCCGCGGCGTTCCCTCCGGCGGCCTGGCCTGGTTGGCTCATTCCCGGATTGAGAGCGATGTTCAGCGCCGCCTGCAGGGTATCGACAGGCTGCTCCGGGGTTCCCGTCGCAGTGAACGGCAAGGCATTGGTGAAGAGCGTATTGCAATTCGCGAGGCCGCTGGTTGCATCTTCGACGCAGGCCGCGAGGATATTAGCCAGCGTATTGATGCGGGCCTGCGGGACGGTGCTGTTGTTGACGACATAGGTATCAGCCGCCAGACCCTTGCTATAGCCCGGCGTGTAAGAACGAGCCTCGCCCTCGATAAAAGCTGGATCATTCGCATTGTCCACATTGACCAGGTTCCTGACCGTCAGGAAGGCATTGTTCAGTCCAAGGTAGTTGCAGGTCTCCTGTTTGATACTCTGCCAGGCTGGCGCAGAGCAGTAGGCCCCGGACTCCGGCGCGCCGACGGTAATGCCGCCGCCGCTCGACGCGATGCTTACGCCGGGTTGGTTGACCGTGGCGAAGGCGGAGAGCGCGTAAGCCGAGGCTATAGTCGTTGCTTCATTCACCGTGACCCTCTCGGACGGCTGGGACACCGGCAGCGTTGCGTTGTTACAGGAACCCAGCGCGGCCATCAATGCGATATTGGGATTCGTATTGCCATTGAAACCACCGCCGTCCGTCGTGTTGACAGCCAGGTACAACTGGTCTCCCGGAGCAGGCGGGCAGGTGTTGTAGGACATAGCGAAATTTCCACCCGTATCGGTTACGCCAGGCGCTGTGGCTTGTAACGTTGCGCCCACGCCGTATTCCGATGCCCCGGCGGCGTATAACTGCACCGTTGCTCCGGTGACTGGCAATGACGATCCCGACGAACCGCTCTGGACTCTTCCCCAGATGACATAAGGATCAACGGTGAACGCCACGGACGATGTGCCTCCGGAGGTCGTCACAGTGACATTGATCGCGCCCGCGGTGGTCCCAATCATACTTACAGGAATCGATGCCGCAAGTTGCGTCGCGCTCACGAATGTGGGTGTCAACGTAGTGCCGTTCCAACTCACGCTCAGCAGCGGATCGCCCTGAACAAAATTGGTTCCATAGATCGTCAGAGTGAAATCGCCACCCGTTACGGGAACCCTGCCAGCAAGGAGGTCTGCTCCGCCCAGCGCTGCGAAGGCGGGCGAGATACCGGCGATCGTCGGGGCTTGAGGAACGATATTGAACGTCGCCGCTCCGGAAGAGCCTCCGGCTGATGTCACCGTGACGTTCACCGTGCCGGCCGTTGCGATATAGCTCGCCGGAACCGTAACCTGAAGTTCCGTGGAGCTCAAAACGGTGGCTGGCAGCGGCGGATTGCTGCCCCAGTTCACGGTTGCGCCTGAAACAAAGCTTGTTCCGTCCACCGTCAGGGGGAAGCTTGTTCCGCCCGCTGTCGCCGAATTTGGGGAGAGTTGGGTGATCGTGGGCGTGCCAGGCTGGCTGATGCTGAACTGCACCCCCGAGGATGTGCCACCAGGCTGTTCCGTTACAGTGATGGTCACTGTACCCTCAGCCTGAGGAATATCGCCGGCCGGAACCGTAACCTGAAGCTCCGTAGAACTCAAAACGGTGGCGGTCAGCGGCGGATTGCTGCCAAAATTCACCGTCGCACCCAAGAGGAAGTTCGTCCCGGTCACCGTGAGCGTGAAATCGGACCCGCCCGCCGCGACCGAGCTTGGCGAGAAGCCATTGGCGGATATCGTTGGCTGCGCCGGATCGATGTTGAACGTCAACGCGTTCGATGTGCCTGTGTTGGGCGTGGTCACGGTGATGCTCACCGTGGTCCCACCCGCACTCAGCGGGATATCGCTCGCCGGTACCGTCGCCGTCAGTTGAGTTGGACCCACAACGGTGGTCGGCAGGGCAGTGCCGTTCCAATTCACCACTGTACTGGAGACAAAGTTCGCGCCGTTGACCGTCAGGGCGAACGTCTGACCACCCGCCGTGACCGAGCTTTGCGAGTTTTGCGAAACGCTTGAGATCGTCGGTATCGTCGGAATGATGGTGAATGTCCCAGCCGGAACCGTAGCCGATGTTCCCCCGGCGTCCGTTACGGTGACGTTCACCGTGCCGACAACTGCAATATCGCTGGCCGGAACCGTGACCTGAATTTCCGTCGCGCTCACAACGGTTGCCGTCAGCGCATTGCTCGTGCTGCCCCAGTTCACCGTCGCCGGCGAAACAAAGTTCGTTCCGCTCACCTGCAGTGGGAAGTCCGGACCGGTCGCGGTTGCCGAGTTCGGCAAAAGGCCGGTAATCGTGGGCGGCGGCGGGTTGATGGTGAACGTCGCTGCCACCGACGTACCCGCGGATTGCGACACGGTGATATTCGCCGTACCGGCGGTCGCGATCAGGCTCGCCGGAACCGTTGCCTGCAATTCTACCGGCCCTGCAAAGCCGGTCGACAGCGGAGTGCCATTCCAGTTCACCACTGCGGTGGAAGCAAAACTCGCTCCGTTCACCTGCAGGTTGAACCCCGATCCGCCGGAGATAGCCGAAGCTGGCGAGATGTTGGTCATCGTTGGCACGCCTGCAGCACTGATGGTGAGTGTCGCTGCGGAGGATGTACCGGCAGTGTCTGTCACGGTGATGCTCGCAGCGCCTGTGGCTGCGATCAGGCTGGCCGGTACCGAGGCCGTCAATTGCCCTGAACTGACGACGGTGGTCGACAGCGCCGCGCCGTTCCAGTTCACCGCCGTGCCGGAGATAAAGTTCGCCCCGTTGACCGTCAGGGTGAAGGTCCCGCCACCCACACTGACCGAGAGTGGCGCGATGACGCTAATGGTTGGCCCTGTAGGATTGATGGTGAATGTCACCGCCGGAGCGGACGTGCCTCCGGAATCGGATACAGTGATGTTTACGGTGCCGGCCACTGCGATCAGGTTCGCCGGGACCAGGGCCGTGAGCTGCGATGAACTCCCCAAAGTGGTCGTCAGCGCCGTGTTGCCCCAGTTCACCACCGCCCCATTCACAAAGTTTGTGCCCGTCACGGCCAGGACAAAGCCTTGGCCACCCGCAGTCGTCGAAGTTGGCGAGATGATGCCAACACCCGGTACGCCGGCGTTGATGGCAAATGACACACGGGACGACGCGCCACCACTCGTGGTTGTCACGGTGATACTTGCCGTGCCTGCCGTTGCAATGTCGCTAGCCGGAACCGCCGCCTGTACCTGTGTCGAGCTCACAACTATCGTTGACAGCGCCGAGCCGTTCCAGCTCACCACCGCTGTTGAATCGAAGTTCGCTCCGGTCACCGTCAAGGTAAACCCTGCCCCGCCGGCCGTCGCCGAAGCCGGAGAGAAGCCGTTGCTGCTGATCGTCGGCGCATTAGCTGCGTTAATCGTGAATGCCGCTCCTGTCGATGTGACGGCGGACTCCGACACGGTAATACTCGCTGTGCCGGCGGTCGCGATCAGACTGGCCGGAACCGCAGCCGTGAGTTGCCCGGAATTTACAAAGCTGGTCGTCAGCGCTGTGCTGCCCCAATTCACTTGAGCGCCGGAGACAAAGCCCGATCCATTCACCGTCAGCGTAAAGGCCGCTCCGCCCGCTGTTGCCGAATTTGGCTGAAGGGTTGTGATGGCAGGCGCAGCAGCTGCGTTGATAGCGAATGTCACTCCCGGCGAAGTGCCGGTCGATTCCGACACGGTAATACTCGCTGTGCCGGCGGTCGCGATCAGGCTCGCCGGAACCACTGCCGTCAGTTGCCCGGAATTTACAAAGCTGGTCGTCAGCGCTGTGCTGCCCCAATTCACTTGAGCGCCAGAGACAAAGTTCGCTCCGTTCACGGTAAGCGTGAAGTCCGTTCCGCCCGCTGTTGCCGAGGTTGGCGAAAGGGTCGAGATCGACGGAGGCGCTGCGTTAATCGTGAACGTCGCGGAGGTAGTCGATGTGCCTCCGGCGTCTGTTACGGTGATGCTCACCGTGCCGGAGGTTAAAAGATCGCTGGCCGGAACTGTGACCGTGAGTTGCGTCGGAGTTACAGCAGCCGCCGTAAGCGTGTTGCTCGTGCTGCCCCAGTTCACGGTCGCGGGCGAGACAAAGTTCGCTCCGTTGACGGTCAGGGTAATTGCCGAAGCGCCTGCCGTAGCGGATGTCTGCGAGAGGCTCGACACTACCGGCGTTGTCGGGTTGATCGTAAAGGTCGCCGCTGCCGATGTGCCGGCGGAATCCGACACCGTGATGCTCGCAGTGCCCGCGAGTGCAATATCGCTGGCCGGAACCGAAGCCGTGAGTTGTCCTGAATTCACCAGGCTGGTCGTCAGTGGGGTGCCGTTCCAGTTCACCACCGCGCCCGAAACGTAGTTCGATCCGTTGACCGTAAGCGTGAACCCTGCTCCAGTCGCTGTTGCCGAGGTTGGAGAGAGAGTGGAGATCGTCGGAACGCCGGGTGCGCTGATGGTAAACGTCGCTGCGGAGGATGCGCCGGCGGACTCCGACACGGTGATGTTCGGCGTGCCTGCGGTGGCGATCAGGCTGGCCGGAACCGCAGCCGTCAGTTGCCCTGAATTTACAAAGCTGGTGGTCAGCGCCGTGCTGCCCCAGTTCACTTGAGCGCCGGATGCAAAGTTCGATCCGTTCACTGTCAGCGTGAAGCCGGCTCCGCCCGCTGTTACCGAGGCTGGCGATAGGCTGGTGATCGACGGGGGCGCGGCGTTGATTGTGAACACCGCTGCGGAAGACTGGCCTGCTGCATCCGATACGGTGACGCTCTCCGTGCCTGCGGTTGCGATCAGGCTGGCTGGAACTGCGGCCGTGAGTTGCCCTGAATTTACAAAGCTGGTGGTCAGCGCCGTGCTGCCCCAGTTCACTTGAGCGCCGGATGCAAAGTTCGATCCGTTCACTGTAAGCGTGAACGCAGCGCCGCCCGCTGTTGCCGAGGTTGGCGAAAGGCTAGCGATGACGGGCGCGGCAGCAGCCCCAATGGTGAACGTCGCTGCCTGCGAAGTGCCGGCGGATTCCGATACGGTGACACTCGCCGTGCCTGCGGTTGAGATCAGGCTGGCCGGAACTGCGGCCGTGAGTTGCCCTGAATTTACCAAGGTGGTCGTCAGCGCTGTACTGCCCCAATTCACTTGAGCGCCGGAGACAAAGTTCGATCCGTTCACTGTGAGCGTGAAGCCGGCTCCTCCTGCCGTTACCGAGGCCGGCGATAGGCTGGTGATGACCGGGGGCGCGGCATTGATTGTGAACACCGCTGCGGAAGACCGGCCGGCGGATTCCGATACGACGATGTTCGCCGTGCCTGCGGTTGCGATCAGGCTGGCCGGAACCGCAGCCGCGATTTGCCCGGAATTTACAAAGGTGGTCGTCAGGGCTGTGCTGCCCCAGTTCACCGTCGCGCCGGAGACAAAGTTCGATCCGTTCACTGTAAGCGTGAACGCCGCGCCGCCCGCTGTTGCCGAAGTTGGCGAAAGGCTAGTGATGACGGGCGCGACAGCAGCCCCAATGGTGAACGTCGCTGCCTGCGAAGTGCCGGCGGATTCCGCTACGGTGACGCTCGCCGTGCCTGCAGTCGCGATCAGGCTGGCTGGAACCGCAGCCGTGAGTTGCCCTGAATTTACAAAGGTGGTCGTTAGGGCTGTGCTGCCCCAGTTCACCGTCGCGCCGGAGACAAAGTTCGATCCGTTCACTGTAAGCGTGAACGCCGCGCCGCCCGCTGTTGCCGAAGTCGGCGAAAGGCCCGTGATGGCCGGTCCGTTCGGAGCGCTAATCGTGAAGGTCGCCCCCGAGGTTGTGCCCGCCGAGTCTGTTACCGTCACGTTCGCAGTTCCTGCCGTCGCGATCAGGCTTGCGGGAATCGCAGCCGTAAGCTGTGTCGCGCTCACCAAAGTTGCCGTCAACGGCGTGCTTCCCCATTGCACTGCCGCACCCGAAGCAAAATTCGTGCCATTCACCGTCAGAGTGAATCCTGCGCCGCCCGCCGTGGCCAACGTGGGCGAAATGGTCGTAAGAGTCGGCACGCCGACGGCGAATGTCGAGTCGGTTGGGGCATTGCCGGATGTGGTGCCGTCGGGATTCGCTACGGTTAAGGTGATCGATTCGGCAGACGCTACCAAACTCGCGGGAACAGCGGCTTGCAGTTCCGTCGAACTCACAAAGGTTGTCGTCAACGGCGTGCCGGTCGATGGCGCATCCTCACGCGAAACTGAATTCCCACTGTGGATAGCGACGTTTCTGAACGCGCCCGTGCCGGAGACAGAATTCGAGCTGCTCGCAGTGCTGTTCCACAGCACAGTCGCGCCCTGAAGAAAGTCCGTGCCGTTGACGGTCAACGTGAAGCCTGTGCCGCCTGGCGGCACCGAGTTAGGAGAAATGCCGGTGATCGCCAGTGGGACCGCACTAATCGTGTAGCCTGCGCTCGCCACTCCACTGGTGTTATAACCGGAGGCAGCTGCAATCGCGCTCAACGTCTCACTCGACGCAACGGAGATCGCACCCGTATAGAGCGTCGAAGATGTCGTGGGCACGCTGGCATCGGTGGTGTAGTAGATGTTTGCGCCCGATGTTGCGTCGTTGATGGTCACGGTCTGCGCGGATGTGAATGTGCCGCCTGCCGGTGAAAACGTCGGTGTGGCCACCGCCTTCAGATCGATCGTGTAACCGGCCGACGCTACCGCACTGGCGGACATCCCGGGCGCGATGGCGATTGCCTGCAAGAACTGTGACTTAAATACAGTCGTTGGTTGGCTGCACTGTTGAGAAGAGGAGCTTGGCGTCGTCCCGTCGGTTGTGCAATACAGCACCGCCCCCTGGGTCGAATCTGAAATGGTCACCGTCTGCGACGCATTGTAGGCTCCCCCACCCGGGCTGAAGGTTGGCGTCGCAGTCACATGATTCGATGTGGAGGACGAACCACCACAGCCCGCCATCGTCAGAACACTCGCAAGTGTCGTCGCCAGCAAAACTGGCCAGTTTCCAACCCACCTCGGCAGAATGCGCACAGATCCTCCAGAACTTTTCGGCTTGCGGCCATCGCATCCAGGGCGACACTCATGTTTCATTGAACGGAGACAGAAGTGTTTGTTGGAGCACGATGAGATTCAGCAAAGCCCTTGTCTGAAGACTGTCTTTTGGACACGCCGTTTTTCAACGATCAAGTCGTGATTATTTTGCGAAGAGATTGAAAAGGGATTGGGTTGCCGGCGCAATGACAATATAGACTTGCGCACGAACGCAGAGGCATGCGCTCGACACGACACATTGAAGGGACTCCCTCTTTCTACAGGACGACCCGCCGCGGAAAGATTACATACGTGTTAAATCTGCGCAGAGTGCGCGATCTCACTGTGACGCAACCAAGACAGACGGCCCGGTAGGTTGACTCTGTCGTTCCTCAAGCTGCGCGCGCCTGGCGACGCTGCCCGTCGAGACTAATGAAGGAGATGTCAAGAAGAAGCACTCTTCCTATTCTGCGTGGAGGGGAATTGTTTCTGGCATTCAACCCTCTTCCTTCGCTGCACGAATCCTGGTCGGAGCGCGGCGGGTCACGACCGCGCCGCGCACCTCCAATCGAGCGCTGAGCGGCTTGCAGGATCTGCGCACCACGGTCGCCCGAGTATAAGGAGCAAGACGCGCCACGCTCGTGGGCGCTCTCATCTGCGCATGGGTGTTGCGCGCTCATCTGCGCGATGTGGCCACTTGCACTCATTCCACCATGTTGCGGTCGATGCGAGAGAGCAATCCTGCTGAATCCGACATGAAACTTCGGCCTCTTGACGAGAATCTGTAAAGATATGCGTTTTACGCGGCTTTCTGGAAAGCG
>CAZQPY010000047.1:0-43843 GCA_964595345.1 uncultured Occallatibacter sp. | reverse complement strand
TCGCCCTTCGCTAACCAGCTGAATCTATTCGACATCTAACCGGACACTAGTGATGCGAACTATAACTTCAGCCGCAATCGCAACACGCAGACCCCCTATTTTGCCAATCGCACAAATATATCCGGCAACGCCAGCATCAGCGGTAACGATCAGACTCCAGCCAACTGGGGGCCTCCCGCACTGAGTTTTACGAGTGGCTTCAGCGGCCTGAGTGATGGAAACAGCTCAAACAACCGCAAACGTACGGACGAGTTGTCCTCTGAACTTGGAAAATGGGGACAGCATCATAGCTTCAAGGTCGGCGGAGACTTCAGGAGGCTCGAGTTCAACGACTATGGGCAGCAGAATCCGCGTGGCGCTTTCACGTTCGACGGTGCGGCAAGCGGCTCGGACCTTGCCGACTTTCTGCTCGGCATTCCCGATACAAGCAGCATCGCCTACGGCAATGCGGACAAGTATCTGCGCCAGTCGGAGTATGGCGCGTACTTCGTCGATGACTGGCGCGTGCTGCCGAATCTGTCCGTGAATCTCGGTCTTCGCTGGGAGTTCAGCGCCCCGATCACGGAGTTATTCGGGCGGCTTGTCAACCTGGATGTGATGAGCGGCTTCAGCGCGGAAGCGCCGGTAGTCGGCAATAATCCTGTTGGCTCGCTGACCGGTATGCGCTATCCGGCGGCCTTGATCAACGCAGATCGCAGCATGATTGAGCCGCGCATCGGGCTCAGTTGGCGACCTCTTCAGGCATCGTCGCTCATCCTTCGCGCCGGTTACGGCAAATACGCCAATACGTCGGCATACACAAACATCGTGCAACAGATGACGCAGCAAGCGCCGCTTTCAACCAGTCTGAACGTGCAGAACAGCGCCGCGTGCCCGCTGACGCTTGCGAATGGTTTCGTCTCCTGCGATGCAACAACGAATGACACCTTCGGTATCGACCCGAACTTTCGTGTGGGCTACGCGCAGATATGGAAGTTGCAGCTGCAGCACGATCTGCCGCTTGCTTTGCAGATCACTGGAACTTATCTGGGGACAAAGGGCACGCACGGCGCGCAGGAAATTCTGCCAAACAGCTATCCGGTCGGTGCGGAAAACCCATGTCCTGCCTGTCAGTCCGGTTTTGTATACGAAAGCTCAGGCGGCAACTCGATGCGCCATGCCGGCGAAGTGATGCTGCGCCGCCGATTGCGCAGCGGATTTGGCGCAACGGCTGATTACACATTTGCCAAATCGATCGACGACGACGCGTATCTCGGCGGACAAGGGCAATCCACCAGCGCAACTACGATTGCGCAGAACTGGCGCGACCCGCGCGCCGAGCGGTCGCTCTCGGTCTTCGATCAAAGGCATCTGCTCAAGACGCAGATGCAATATACAAGCGGCATGGGGTTGCACGGCGGCACGCTGCTCGACGGTTGGCGCGGGCGCGCGCTGAAAGAGTGGACCGTGCTTCTTACGCTCAACACCGGCAGCGGATTGCCGGAGACACCCATCTTTTCTGCGGCGGTTCCAGGCACGGGTTTTACCGGCATTCTGCGGCCGAGCCTGACCGGCGCGCCCATTTACATGCACAACGCAACCGAGCGGTTGAACGTCGCGGCCTACACTGCGCCTGCCGCCGGGCAGTGGGGCAATGCCGGGCGCTATTCCATCAATGGCCCCGGGCATTTCAGCTTCGACAGCACAGTAGCGCGTACCTTTCGCGTCTACAAGAACACCTCGCTTGACTGGAAAGCGATCTCCACCAATCTCCTCAATAAGGTCACGTACACAAGCTGGAACAATTACCTCAGCAACGCGCAGTTTGGCCTTCCCTTATCTGCTGGCCCAATGCGCAGCGTGCAAATCGAGATGAAACTGAGGTTTGAGAAATGAAGCGGACGCTTGCACTGATTGTTCTCTCGCTTGCTTTCGAACCTTTCACCTTCGCGCAGCAAACCGGCCAGAACAAGGATGCGACCCAGGGTAATGAGTACACGCTTTCACTGCATTCGAATCTTGTTGTGGAAGCAGTAACGGTCAAGGACAAGCAGGGCCGCTTCATTCACGGACTCACTGCGAAAGATTTCGTATTGTCTGAAGACGACAAGCCACAGGCCATTCGTCATTGTGAGTATCAGAACCTTGCAGAGACATCCAAGCCGCTTGCTCCTCTCACGGCGGACGAGGAGAGATCAATCATCTACAAGAAGCTGAGTCGCACGCAGATCGCGCCGGAGCCCGAGAACAACGCACGCTACAAGGATCATCGTCTGCTTGCGCTTTACTTCGATATGTCTTCGCTCGGCAGTTTTGAGAAGATGCGCGCGGTTGAAGCCGCCGTCAAATTTGTGCGCGCGCAACTGACTTCGGCTGACATGGTCGCGATTATGCGCTTCGACGGCAGTTCGGTCGATATCCTGCAAGACTTCACTGCCGACCGCAATCGCCTGCTCAGTATTCTGCAGACACTTGCCGTCGGAGAAAACAGCAAGTTTGCCGAGGAGAACAGCTCAAGCGATGCGGACGCGGACGCGGCCTTTGGACAAAACGATGCCGAGTTCAACATGTTCAATACGGATCGTCAGCTTGCGGCGCTTCAGACCGCCGTGCAGATGCTTGGCCATGTGAACGAGAAGAAGACACTGATTTACTTTGCCTCGGGACTTGCCCTGAACGGCATCGACAATCAGGCGCAGATGCACGCCACAACCGATTCGGCCATCCGTGCCGGCGTTGTCCTCTGGACGATCGACGCGCGCGGACTGGTTGCCTCCGCGCCCATCGGCGATGCCTCGCAGCCTTCCAGCGGCGGGCAATCGATGTACACAGGCGAAGCATCAGCATCGGCTGAGCAAAGTTTATCTAGTTCGCAGGAGGCACTCTATACGCTCGCTTCCGATACTGGCGGCAAGGCATTCCTCGACAACAACGATCTTGCGCGCGGCATTGTGCAAGCGCAGCAGTCCATCTCCGATTACTACATACTCAGCTACTACACCACCAACACCGATCTCAACGGCAAGTTCCGCCGCATTCGCATCGAGCTTGCCAACAAACAGGACGCGAAGCTCGACTATCGCAATGGATATTACGCGGGCAAGGAGTTCAAGAAGTTCGACGATGTGGATCGCGAACGACAACTGGAAGAGGCGCTCATGCTCGAAGACCCAGTCACCGAGTTGACCATCGCCATGGAGATCGACTACTTCCAACTCAATCGCGCCGAGTACTTCACACCGATCGTTGTCAAGATTCCCGGGCGTGAATTGGCGTTGGCCAAGCGAAAGGGCGCCAACTTCACTCACATTGATTTCATCGGCGAGATTAAAGACCTTGCGGGCGGCGAAACCGTCACCAATATGCGCGACAGTGTCAACATCAAGCTGAGCGACGCAACCGCCGCGGAGCTTGCACATCGGCCCATCGAATACGATACCGGCTACACGCTTCTGCCCGGCGACTACAGCATCAAATTCCTCGCGCGCGATGACGAGACAGGGCGCATCGGAACCTTTCAAACGAACTTCACCGTTCCGAACCTGATCAAGGTCAAGGATCGCGTTCCCATCAGCGCCGTCGTGCTCTCAAGCCAGCGTGTGGATTTGAAGGAAGCCATCTATGACGCGGAGAAGGTGAAGGAGCGCGCCAAGGACGAAGCCTTCAACCCGCTAGTTCAAAATGGCAAGAAGCTCATCCCCAGCGTTACGCGCGTTTTTACCGCCGGACGCAAGATCAGCATCTACTTTCAGGCGTACAAGGAAAAACGCGATGAGGCCGAAAGGCCGTCTTCAACTTCAGCGGCCACAGTCACTGAGCCAGCGGCACCCTCGCCCCTCTATGCCTTCGCCTCGCTCTATCGGAACGGCAAGAGCGTGTTTGAGTCTCAACCCAGAGCTATCACGCCGCCTACAGGCAACGGTTTCAGCAAACTGCCCTTCAGTATCGAAATCGACCACGAAAAGTTGCCGCGCGGCCCGTACGAGCTGCAGATTACGGTACTCGATCCCGCGAAACAACAATCAAACACCTGGCGCGCACAGGTGATGCTGGCCGAGTAAAGGTGCTTCTTCATGGCTGTGAGAACCCGATTTGGTTGATTCTCACATGATTTGTCAAACGCTACTACTCCGATTGCTACCGGTTGGTGCGAACCGGTTCCCGGATGGAGATTGCACCCACTGTGAACCAGTGCCTTTTCACGGCGCACGCGGAAGTTGGGCTAGGCAACGGTACCCCGGATCCCGTCACCGACACGAGCTCGCCGATCCATTGCTACGGTATCGATTACATGGATCAACAGAAGTTTGTCATCTGCGTGAGCGCCTTCTGATTTCCTCTGACTCAAACGGTCTCTTCCTGAAGCAGGCTCAGGTACTGGCGGGTAAGTGCAATTCCTTGCTCCAGGCTTACCCTGGGCTGGTAGTAACTAAGCATCCGACGACAGTCTCCCACGCGTGCAAACACACCTTCTGGCTTGGTCGCATCGTTCACCACCTCGGCCTTGTGCCCTAGAACCTCGCATGCAAGTTTTGCCAAACTTCGAAACGACGTCCCCACGCCGGAGCCAAGGTTCAGCGCGTCGCCGGAATCCATCTTGTCCTTGGCAATCAAGGCCGCTTCTATCGCATCGTCAATATAAATAAAATCTCGCAGCTGTTCGCCACTGCCCCAAACCACTATGGGAGATTCCTTCTGCGCGACGCGACGGACGATGCTGGGAAACGGATAGGTAAAGTCCTGGTCCTCGCCGTAGCCTGAGAATGGGCGAAAGATACTCACATCGAGTCCATACTTCCGAACTGCAAAACCCGCCAGAAACTCGCCCGTCAATTTGGACCATCCATAGGTCATGTCGGGAACGCCGATTGAGTCTTTGAATGAAATCAATTCTTCAGAAAGCGGACGATGAGATGCCGAAGTTTGAAGAGATAAAGGATAGGCAGCCGAAGAACTGAAATACATGAGCTTTCCGGGCCGAACACGTCCAACCACCCAATTAAACAGATCCGCGTCAATCGACAGGTCAGTAGCCACAGAGAGTGGGTCGCCGTCTATTTTCAACCTCCCTCCAACAACCGCGGCCAAATGGCAGACAAGGTCATAGCGAGGTTCCGCATGGCGCATGAAATCTCGCACATCCGACTTGTAAAAAGTAACTGAGTCAAGCTGGTTCGGTGCCATGCGCAGAGTCGATGGCCAGTCTACAGGCGCGAGTCCGGTCGATAAATCGTCCACCACCGTCACCTGGTAGTTTCTTGCCAGCAGTTTCTTGACCATGTGGCGCCCGACAAAACCGCAACCACCCGTCACAAGTGCCGTCCGTTGCATCGTAAGACCTTCCTTTCAACCCGTGCCGCGCCCTTGCCGCTGCTCCTTGGAAATCGCTATTCGCGAAGTCTACCGATGAAAGCAAGTATCTCGTCGCAAGCCTGCGCTGTACCGCCAGAAGTTCTTACCGATTCTCGGAGGGCCCTGGCCGCCAGGCAATAGCCAGGATCGTTCATCATCTTTTGTACCAACTCGCGTAAACGTCCGCTCTCAATATCCTCGCTGCTCAATCGGATTCCCGCGCCATGCGCCTGCACCAAATCTGCCAGCATGAACTGGTCACCTGCCTGCGGGAACATCAACTGAGGCACTCCCGCGCGCGCGCATTCCTGTAGCGTATTTCCCCCCGCATGATGAATCACCAGTGCTGCGCGTTCGAGCATTTTTGCAATGGGAGCCTGCACAAACGAAGTCACCAGAACGTTCGCAGGAGCGGGTCCCAGAGATGCGCGGTCAACACGTTTCCCAACCGACATCACCACGCGAACAGGCAGATCGCGCAAAGCATCCAGACAAGCGCTAAAAAACTGCGGCCGATCATTGAACACGGTTCCCAAGGAGATGTAGATCAGCGGATCGGGCCCCAACTGCTCCCAGCAGAACGTATCCGGCTCCTCTCGATCGCTTAAGCACGGGCCCACAAATCGATAACTTTCATCGAAGCGCTCGAACTCGATCTGCAGCGCGCGCGCGATGAGCACCAGGTTCAGATCGGCGCGACATTCAAGACTCTTTGCCACATCCGCGACACTCGAACCATATTGTCTGTCCACACGGATTGCAGCCTCATAGTAGGCGACCACATCGAGCATGCCCTGCAATACGAATTCCTGTGGGGCCTTTGTATAGAACCGTTGCACCAGTTGCGCGGCATCGAACATATCGCGATGTAGAGCAAACGTCAGTCGATACGAGATTGAGGGAAGCGCCAAAACATCTGCGGCAATGCGTCCCCAATTCGCCGCTGCATCCAGCATCACACAGTCCGGGCGATCCTTGCGCAAGGTATCAATCAGTTCCGGGAGGATTTGCTCCGCGAAATCGATGCGCCGCCTCATGCCGCCAAATGGCCCTGTCGAGGATGCGGCCATGGTCCCGCCATAACTGCGAAACGTAGCGCCTGTGGCTTCAATCACCTCGCGATAGGACGCGGCAGAATAGAGGACGACCTCTTCACCGCGCCGCACCAGCTCTGCAAAGATCGGAAGAGACGAAAGCACATGCGAAGGATCGGGGTAAGTGAAGACTATCAGTCTTGCCATACCTAAAACGCCTCTCGACGACACGGAAGCTGATGCCTGCCACCACACAAACAGAAGTTCAGCGAAGAAAACCTCCGCATCGAATACAGCATCTGAATCCCCTCACTCTCACAAAGAACCATTCACAACGGCCACTGAAAACGACGAGAGAATCGCTAGGTTATCACCGCCAGTCTGGATCAAACCAGCGATCCATGAACGCAATATCCATCGCAACTTATCCAAGTTTGTCAAGGCGAGGGTGTAACGCAGCTAAAGCTGCTGGCCGATCCAATGTCTCCCGTGCCGGCATACTTTGCATACTGCGGATAGGGACAGAGCGGCCGCGTCCAGTTGACCGGTAAGAACGTGTTGGGCGGACTCGCAAAACCGGTTGTGGGAAAACTGGCAGGAATTTGCGCCGAGTTAGAATTACTCGCCACCATCGAATCCGGTGCAGCTCCATATTCGACCCATTGCGTGATCGCCGAGAGTGGATCGAAGCTGTCGAGCGTGTGAAGACCACCCGAGCAATGATTCATCCCAGGGATGAGAAACAAACGGGCAAAATCGGTGGTTGCAGCGCCGTGAGCCGCGGTCAGACTTGCATAATAGTTCACCGTGTCGTACATGGAGAAAACGGGGTCGCTCTCGCCGTGATAGTAGATGATCTTGCCATTGTGCGCGGTAAAGTCGGCCAACGCAGTATCGGTTGCTTCCATGTAGGAAACAGCCGATTGCGCATCGTTGGAGTCTGTCGCATTGATAGCCGCATTCAAATCATCCATCGACGCAGTAAAGATATTCAGCGATGGGTTAGGTGGCGTCGAAGCCAGATACATGGCCGTAGTGGCGCCCTGGGTCGTGTTCTGGGATATGAAAGAAATGGGAACTGGCACACCCGCAATATTTGTTGTCACGCCCGTGGTCCACATCATCCATTTTGGATCGGGAATCCCGGCGTCATAGGGCCATGTTGAATAGAGTGCATTTCCCTTAAAGTCCGCCGGTCCCTGAAAAATGCTTTGCAAGGCCGTAATCTGCTGCGCTACCAGGCAGGTTGCGGTTTTGGCCCCACTGCATTGCAACTGGCTCAAGGTGGAAGGATCGAAGGCCTTCTGACAGCCGGCAGTGTTGAAGATCATGCCATCCTGCAATCCATCGAGGACATCGCAGGTCTGAACGACAAATTGTCCTACAAGATTGAGATCCGAAGCAGTAAATGCCGAAACCAGATTGGGATTGCCATTCGGGCCAGAGGTCGAGCTGCCAGGCGCGACTGCCTGCGCCGCAACGGCAAGTTGCTGGGAGGTCCAGGCCTCGGCAATCACGGCATGGGGAAGCCGGAAGCCGGGATCTCCGGCCACGATTCCGTCGAACATTTGTCCCCAGCGCTGGCTCGCAATCATCGCTTCTCTGCCACCATTGGAACAACCGAGAAAATAGGAATAGAGTGGCCCAGCGCCGTAGAACGCCGACAGAATGGACTTGGCAATTGGAGTGACGGTTCCCGTCTGCTGAAATCCGTAATCGTATCGAGCCTGCGGATCATAGCCAAAACCGTTGTTCTGATCGCCGAGCGCATCCTTGATATTTCCGAACGCGTCGAGCAGGCCCACATGTCCGGAGTTTTGCGTGAGCACCGCATAGCCCAGATAAAGCGCGGGCTGGAAGGCTGTGCCTCCGCCCAGGGTAGCTCCCACCGCCTCCGCGACCACGCCATCGTTTCCACTGCCCCCGGTGAAATAGAAATCTCCATTCCACGTTGTGGTCGGCATGCGGAGTTGAAACGAGATACCGTAGTTTGCATCGGACGCCAGCGCATTGTCCAGCGCTCCATACATATTCATCACCGGCGCAGGATACCCGGTGCGCGCACCAATGATTCCCTGCACCAGGCAATGCTCCGGCATGTATCCCGCCGTTGGATAGGTGGTGGACTTCACCGTGTTGGCTGGAATCAGCACTGCTTGCGTGATCTCCGTATCCGCAAAGTCGAGTTGCTGAAGATTCGCGCAAGCGGTTGCCGGCCCTGCGGGAACCACCTTGGGAGTGGTGAGAGTCAGTGTAGCTTTAGTGCTTCCGCCGGAATTGCTGGCAGTGACAATATAGACCGTGGCCCCGCTGATCCTGGTGGGTGTCCCCGCGAGTACGCCGGTCGTCGCGCTCATCGTCAGCCCAGCGGGAAGCGTCGGGTTGACGCTATAAGCTGTCACCGCTCCGCCACTGCTTGTCGGCGCGTTGGGCGCGATGGCCGATTGCACTGCATAAACGGCAGTGGATGGATTGTAACTCAGCGCTGTTGGAGCTTGATCGTTTACAGTGATCTGCAGAAACGAATCTGCGCGGCCTCCCGCATTCGTCGCGGTCACATCGTAGTTGGCCTGGGCCGAGATTGCTGTGGGAGTCCCGCTCAGGATTCCGGTCGTCGCACTTATCGTAAGGCCTGCCGGAAGTGCGGGACTCACGCTGTAAGTCATCACCACTCCGCCGCTGCTTGTGGGGCTATCGGCAAGAATGGGAACCCCTTTGGTGTAAACAGCAGGATTGATTGCATAACTCAGCGAAGTCGGAGCCTTCGTGCCGCCGCCGCAACCAACCAGATAAACCAATGCGACCAGAAATGAGCAGCCGAATCCTCGCATAACTCCTACTACCCCTCCCACCGTTCTTCACTTATTTCGAAGGATCATCCACGAGCATCGAGCTATTTCTTGATTACCTTTTGGGAGGGAATCGCGGCCACGTACAGCAGAAATCCGATAACTGGAGTCAGAAGAATCGATCCAAATAAGTATCCCCAGAAGCCAAATCGAAAGCGCCTCCCCAGAATCGCGATCAGCAGGCTGAGAACAATCCAGCTGGAAATGAGGATTTCCATCATCATGACTTCTCCTTCTTGGTACGAGATCCCTTGGACTGCGTCTTTGGCTGCACCTTGTCTTCGGTGATCTTTCCATACTCCAGGTGAACCACCCGGTCTGCCAAGCCCCAGTAACGATCGTCATGGGTAGCAACAATCACCGTCTTGCCTTTTGACTTGAGCCGGTCCAGCAAGACTTCGTAAAAATGCTTCCGGAAATGAGGGTCCTGATCGGCAGCCCACTCGTCGAAGATCAGAATGTCCTTGTCTTCCAACAGAGTGACGGCCAATGCCAACCTCTTTCTCTGGCCGGTCGATAGATTAAGGTGAGTGAAGTGACCATCTTCGAAACCAGTCTGGCTGGTCAACTCCATCTCTTCAAGAACTGCGAGCACGTTTTCCCGTTCCACGCCCTCCAGCCCATAGAGCCGATCGAACAAGTGGAACTGGCTGTAGATGGTGCCAAATAACTCCCGATAGCTCTGCTCTTGGCTAGCAGTCACCGCTGCACCATCAACGCGAATCTCACCGGCGGTGGGCAGATAGAGCCCTGCGAGAACCTTGAGCAGCGTCGTCTTGCCGCTGCCGTTGCCACCCACCAGAAACAGCAACTCCCCGCGCTTGACGGAAAGATCCAGCGGCCCGACTTTGAATCCTGCACCGTCTTCCATCTCCGGATACTGAAAGACAGTTCCATTCAAGTGAAGGGAGTGGAAAGCGCTGAAGTCGGTCTCGCTGAGTTCCGTGCCGGGGCGTAGTTCCTTCTCCAGTTTCTCTTCCAACTCCGCCAGACGCGCCATTGCAGACTTGGCCCGCTCAAAGACCGGAGCCGCCTGCACCACCATCTGAAGCGGACCGATGATGAATAGAATGGCCGCTGTAATCATCAACACGACCGAGGCATAAGTTGGAACTATGCGCGGCAGAAGAAACACCACCACCGAAAGCAAGGAATAGAAAAATACATCGGCGAACATGATATCGATGCAGAAGCTGACCTGCGCATCGATCTTCATGCCGCATACGGTGTCGGACACGCCGGTGAACTTGCGAAAGACCGCCTCGCTCTTTTGCCGGTTCAGTCGGATTTCCTTGAACCCGTCCACCATGTGGGCCAAGGTGTCCAGCAGTTCCGCCTCTTTGTTCGAGAGGCGCTTCAAAAGCAGATCCAGTGACTCGGCATGTTGCATATAAATCGCTGTGCCGATTCCGATAGACACGATGGTCGCGAAAAACGCGGGTATCGAGAGATAGGCGATGTAACAAATACAGAAGAACAACACAAAAGTCTGCTGGGCGGCATTCACCATGATGAATCCAGACTGTGAAATCAGGGCTGTATTCTGAGTAATCTTGGTGTACAACTCACCGCGTCCCAGGTTTTCGATGGTCAGCAGTTCCGAGTTGCGAACCCGGTTAAAGATGCGCATCAATCGATCGCGCACCACTTGCTCTACCAGAATCGAAGCCTGAATCAGGGCGAATCGCTTGCCAACAAAGAAAGTTGTCATGCAGATCAGGAACATGAGCAGCAAGCGCAGATTCGCCATGTTGCTGTCGGTCGAGGCCTGGGCGGCGCCATGGTTGATTGTCCATAGCACCCCGGCGTTCGCCAGGCCAGCCAGCGCGGCAATGGATAGCACGCGCTTCCATTCCTTCGGCGATTCGTCGTATAGAACCTTGAGTACTTCGATGCCCACTTGTTTTCCTCGCCACCGCAGGATCTATGCTACGCAGGTGCTGGTCCTCGTCTGCGCCACGAAATGCGCCACCATCTCATCGACAATGCGCGTCAGATCGTATTCCAGCTTCCAGTTGGGAAAGTGCTTCTTCAGCTTGCGCAAGTCGGAGATATAACAGATATGGTCGCCGATGCGATTGCTTTCAATATAAGAGGAATCGAGCGGGAACCCTCTTTCTTCGAGCAATGCCATCGTCTCCAGAATCGAAACGCTATTCGCGCGGCCTCCGCCCAGGTTATACACCTCACCGCAGCGTGGAGCGCGATAGAACTCCAGAAACAGCCCAGCCACATCGCGCGCATGAATCTGGTCGCGCACTTGTTTGCCTTTGTAGCCGTTGATCGTATAAGGCGTGCCCATCACTGCGCATCGAATGATGTAGTTGAGGTACCCGTGCAACGCGACTCCCGCATGGTCGGGGCCGGTTAGACACCCGCCGCGAAAGACGCCCACAGGCATCTGAAAATACCGTCCGTACTCCTGACAAAGAATGTCCGCTGCCGCCTTGGACGCCCCAAAGAGCGAATGCAAGCATTGATCGATGGACATGTCCTCGCCAATTCCATCCAGTCCATCGGCGTAGTCCCACCGCGTTTCCTTTTCCACCAAAGACAAAGTGTTGGGACGATCTCCATACACCTTGTTGGTGCTCATGTAGCAGAACGGCGATTCGGGAACACAAGTGCGTGCCGCGACCAGCATGTTCAGCGTGCCGGTCGCATTCACGTCGAAATCTTCAAAGGGAATGGAGGCAGCCTTGTCGTGAGAAGGCTGCGCCGCCGCGTGGATGATGAAGGCGGGCCGCTCCTTGCGCATCAGATCGAGCACTCCCGCGCGATCGCGGATATCCATCGCCTGATGACTGTACCTGGCATGACGTTCGCGCAACCCTTCCACCATCTGCCGCGTACTTCCGCCCGGACCAAAGAACCAGGCCCGCATATCGTTGTCGATGCCGGTAACCTCCCAGCCTTCTTCGCACAATACACGCGCGCACTGCGATCCGATCAATCCACCCGAACCAGTAACCCAGGCTCTCATTGCCACCTCGAAACCCATATTTCAATGTTGATAGAGTGTCCCGGTATTCATGTACAACGCCCCCGTCTTGCATACATGCGTATCGCACGGTGTGTACGGCCAACTGGGGTTGACACCGCGAATAATCTCCCGCGTGACCAGCGGGTGACCATCCTCCGACCATGCATCGAGTTCATAAACGTCATCGAGAGCCGGTCCCGCCCAGTCGAAGCGAGCCTTCAGTTCCTCGTTGGGAGCAAGAACCACATGGCCGCGCTCCATCGTTGGCGGGTCCATCTCTATGACTACAGCGCGGGCCCGCAGATAGATAGGTTTGTTGGAGGAATTGACGATATCCAGGCATCCGCAGAAGGGCTCAGCCGCGGCAAACTTCAGGATTCTTCCCGCATGGTCGTACTGCACGCCCGACCACACCCGATCTCTTCTGCATCCGTCGATCGCCGCACTCACCGCAATGACCGCAAGCACTGCCCACAGCAGAGCGCGTGAATTGAATCGATGAGTAGAACCCGGAGTTTCGCGCGATGCGGTGTTCATCCTCGTTTCATTCTCCAATGCAGGTACCCTTGCCCTTTCCCATGTCCAACCGTATTCCAATGCGACGAGTTCGACTGCATCCAACTCTTCCGCGAAAAACTGCTTCCCTACTTCTTTGCGGGCGCAGGCTGTTCCCCCATATTCAACAGCAGGCGGCTGGAGTCCTTGCCCCCGCTGTCATTGCCCATCAGCACGATCTTCGCATTGGGCGAGGCGGCCAGTTCCTTGGTGGCCTCGATGCTCTTGTACTTAAGCATGCGGTCGGTCAGCGTACTGTTGATGAGGCGCTGCTGCTCCTGCACACCGGCCGCCTCGATCTCCTTGCGCTGCGCCTCGGCCTTGGCCATGTCCAGCACATACTTCATCTCGAACGCCTGCTGTTCCGTCTCCATCTTGTGTTGAATCGACTGGGAGACGCCTTCCGGCAGGCGGATATCGTCGAATATCACATCGTCCAAAATCACGTAACGCTTGCCGCCTTCGATCCTGGCCTGAACCAGGATATCGTCGCGAATATCGACGAATTTGTCCTGGTAAATCTCTTGGAGCGTGTACCTAGACACCACCCCTCGCAAACCTCTTACCACTTCGGGTAACACAACCACTTCAACGTAGTTCGTGCCAACGGTTTCATGAAGGTTCGGTAACATTCGGTCTGCCGGGCGATAGCGCACCTTCAGGTCAATGGAAACTATCAATCCGTCTTTCGTAATCACGTTGATCGTCTTTTTCGCTATTTTAAAGCGAATGTCGTAGACGGTGAGCTTGTTCCAAGGCCAGACAAACTGCGTGCCTTCCATGTAGATGGAGTCCATCTGTGTTCCCGTCCAGCGGGACCACATGACGCCGCGTTCTCCGGCATGAATGGTGACAAACAGCCGGGGATAGAAGAAAACGAGAAGGAACGCGATCGCCAGCAGAGACAAAGTGACCACCACTGCGGCAAATCGACCTCGCGAGACCACGCGCCCGGCTAGGCTGGGCGGCAATGACTCAGCCTGCGACGGAGGGCTGCTTGTCTGTTCGGAATTGAGACTCGATTCTTTCAAGATCCATCTTCTCCCGGAATATCCCGCACTGCATCGGATGTTCGGTTGGTCACACTCAGTGTAGTACCTGAAAGCACCTATCCAGACCACATCTCTCGACTAAGCCGGAGGATGAGTTTCATCCTGAAGATTTACTCATGCTCCGGATGGAACAGTATACAGAAAGTCACTCGGCAATCGAGGCGATTGCGCATCCTTTCCCTTTTGCCTCGCGACATGGGTCAGCACCTCTTCCGCCGCCCGCCTGTATCCGCCCGCCTCGTTCAAGGACTGCGCCAAAACCCCGGCTGAGGCGGCAAACGATGGCTCCGACAGAATGCGCTGGGCCGCAGCCTGCAAAGCCGCTGCCGTCGCCTGAGCGGGATGAATCATCAGCCCCGCGCCCAGTTCTGCCACCCGCCTGCCCACCAGAAACTGATCTCCCCGTTGAGGAACCACAAGCAACGGAACCCCCAGCGAGAGCCCTTCATTGGCGCTGTTCATGCCGCCATGAGTCAGAAACAGACTCGCCTTTTGCAGCAACTCCATCTGCGGGACAAACTCCTCCACGAACACATTCCTGGGCGGTACACCCAGCCGGGCCTTGTTCCCACGACCGCAGGCCAGCACGATCTGCCACGGCATCTCCGCAAAAGTTTCAAAGCAGGCGCGGTAGAAATCGTCCGCGCGAAAGAATGTGGTCCCCAACGAAACCAGGATCAGCGGCTTTCCTTCGGCCAGAGCCGCATACGGAAAATCCATGGCCGCATCCCGAGCGGGAGGAATCGACGGCCCGACAAATTTGTATTCCTCCCCGAAAGCCTCTTGCCCGATCTGAAAGGCGCGGGAGGTGAAGATGATATTCATTGGATGCGGGTTGCCCAGATATTCCACAATGCCGGGAGAGTGCGTTCTGTTCGCTCTGTCCATGCGACGCACATTGCCGAAGTACCGGTTCAGCCCCTCCAGGCCGCGCAAAAGCCCGTCCTGCGACGCGCCGCCGTAGAGCATGTTCACCAATTCGGCAGGAGCCACCACACCCGGGCGCAACGCAAATACCACCGAAAATGTCACAGCGGGCAGCTTCAGAACCTGGGCAACCAGGCGGCCCCACAGGCTCTTGGTATCAATCAGCAGGTAGTCGACCTGCTCGCCCGCAAGCTGCTCTACAAGTTCGGGAACCAGCTCCTCCGTCAGCGCGCTCAGGCGGGCCATGTCGCTGAACAGCCCATCCGTCGGCGGGTCGGGATTGAACTCGTCGTGCCCATGGCGATAGCAGCGAAACTCGGCGCCGGTCGCCTCGATCTTGGCGCGAGACCGCTCCGTGGCGAAAAACAAAACCCGCTCGCCCCGCCGCACAAGATCGCCCACCACGCCCAATGCCGGCGCGATATGCCCATGAACCGGATAACTGAAGAACACCGCAGTTGCCACTTTCTACCTCTTATGCTTGAAACAGTTCCGGATTCGCCTGCACCCACTCCACCAGTTTTGCAACGCCTTCATCCGGCCGCACCGCGGGCTCCCATCCTGTTGCCTGCGTGAATCGCCGGTGGTCTGTGACGAAGTAATGAAGGTCGCCAAAGCGGCCTTCGCCAAAGCGCACATCTGCTCGTTTTCCGGTCAACTTCTCGATCAGCGCGATGCTCTCGCGCAGCGAAATCATCGATGCCTCACCGCTGCCGATGTTATAGATTCCCGAATTCTGCCGGACATAGAAGGCTTCGAAAGCGCGGGCCGCGTCCGAGGCGTAAAGAATGTCGCGCAACTGCTTGCCGGTTCCAAAGATGGTCAGGGGCAGGCCGAGCATCGTACGAATTGCAAAATTGGCCACCCAGCCATGGTCTTCTCCGCCGAACTGATGCGGACCGTAGATGCCTGTGAGCCGAAAACAGGCCGCGCGCAGCTTGTAGGTATCGATATAACTTTGCAGATAGATTTCATTGCAGCGTTTGGATGCGTGAAGCGGGGTTACCGCCCCCTGCAACAGAGGTTCATCTTCACCGATGGTGACTGGAGTGCGCACATACCGGGTCTCTTCTTCGCGGAGCGAGCCATTGATGCCGTCCGGTCCAAAGGTGTGAATGCTGGAACAGATCGCCACCGGAATCCCCGCTCCCCGCGCGGCTTCGAGCACATTGAAGGTCCCCGCTGTGTTGGTGGAGAAATCCAACTGCGGGTCTTCGCAGGCAATGGTCATCGCCGGTTGCGCCGCTGTGTGACAGATGTAATCGCAATCGGTGGCCATGGCTGCCAGCGTCTCCCGGTCGCGAATGTCCTCCTTGGCAATCGTCACGCCCGCGCTTTGCAGCTTGCGGTAATTGAAGTCCCTGGCCTCGGGGCGCATGTAAGGAATGCGGGCGAATTCATGCTTGGCCAGATTGTCATAGGCAACTACCTCCGCCCCTTTGGCTCGAAAGAGGCTGCAAACGTGATACCCGAGAAAACCACACCCGCCAGTGACCAGAACCTTCATTCTCCTCTTCCCTTTCTCTTTCTCGTTTCAGCTTGTCTACGCGGTTGGGCCGCTTTGTCCCCTGAGCTTGCGCCCGATCATCATCTTGGTCACCGCCAACACGCGCGGCAGTTTTTGCCAGCCGATATAAGCAGAGAAGGAGTGCTGCTCCGCAAAGGCCGTCACCTTGTTGACCGCGGCATTGGAATAGAAGCGCCGGTTGCGGAAGATCGCGTTGACCTCACGATTGAGCGACTGCTTCCACGAAGTGTGCAACTCAAATCCCAGCGAAGACATCTTCGCCAAAGCCTCTTCCATGCCAAAACTGTTTTGATAGAGTGGCGAAAAGATGTTGATCTCCATCTGGATCTTCTTCACATCCTTCACGCGCTCGCCGAGCGATTCCACAACGCGAAGATCCTCGCCCTGGGCATCGATAATCAGGAAGTCGATGATCTCTATTTCCTGGTTCTTCATGAAGGAGTCAAGACGCACAACCTCGACATCGACCGTGTCCACCATCTCGAATTTCTTGTACGGATGCCATTCATGGACCCAGGTCTGGTTCACGTCTTCGGCAAACGGCAGCAGCGACGAGCAATCATCCTCATTGGCAATGTTGAACGTGGCATGGCCCTCCACCACCGACACAGCCTTGGGAATCACAAAAACCGTGGCGGAGCCGCCCGCCTTCTGCTGCAACTCGGCCACCCGTTTCGGGTTCGGCTCGAACATATAAAACTTGTGCCCAAATTGGCGGCACGCCGTAATCCATGCGTCGTCGCCGCTGTGTGCGCCTACCTGGACGATGGTGCGCGGACGCGCAAAGCGTAATTCAAATGCGAACATGAACCGCCTCCTGAGGCTGGGACTGGGTTTGAATAAACGTGGATATTTCGTCGACTGCACGTTGCGCCCCGCCGCCTCGACGCAGCGACTCGCCCATTCGCGCAGAGTTTTCGCGATAGGTTTCATCGGCGAGAATGCGCTCTGCGCACAATCGCATCGAAGCGGCATCGGCGCGGTTCCGAGGCAATACGAAGCCCGCTCCTACCGCTTCCACTTGCCCTGCAACCACAAAGTGGTCGGCCGCAGCAGGTAACACCAACATGGGAACGCCTGACAGCATCGATTCGTGCGCGCTGTTGATGCCGCCATGCGTGACAAACAGCACCGAACGAGCCAGAATCTCCAGTTGCGGGATATAGGCATGCACGAGAAAGTTGGCGGGAATTTCGCCCAGCGCGGCTCGATCCACGCGATGCCCAATCGCCATTACGACCTGATACGGAGAATCGGCAAAAGCCTCAAAGCAAGCTTTGTAGAGACCGAGTTCCTCGTTGTACATCGTTCCCATGGCGATCAGAATCGCCGGTCCCCGCAGCGCCGTATCATCAAACGCGGAAGAGTTATCCACGCCTTCGACTCGAATGCCCGAAGTGGGCCCGACAAACTTGTAGCTGTCGTCGAATGCTCCCGCTCCAATCTGAAACTCCCGCGCGGTAAAGACGATATTCAACGCCTGGGGATTGGCCAGATAGCCGATCATGCCCGGACTGCACGTGCCCCAGTGATGATCGACGCACCTTGCTGTCGCATAATAACGATTCAGTTGCATCAGCCCTTCACGCGCCGTCTCCGCCGACGTATACAGATGTCCTGCCAGATCGTGTACGCTCAGCAAACGCTCGTTCATCGCAAACATGGAACATAACGTGACCGCCGGCAAGCCAAGAATCTGCGCCAGCAGATTGCCCCACAGCGCATGGGCCTCCACCAACAAATAATCCGGCGCGTCCTGTTGCACCTGTTGCAGCAGCGCGGGCAGAATCTCTTCGGCGGTTTCAATCAATCCCGCCATGCCCCCTAGAATTCCGCCCTTCGCCAGATTGCGCTCGAACATTGACTGGTCCGCGAGAGCGCGAAACTCCGCGCCGGTACTTTCGATCTTGTCGCGGAAGGGTTGCGTTGCATAATAGACCACACGCTCGCCGCGCCGCACCAACTCAGCGACGACCGGCAGAGTTGGGTTCACGTGCCCCGATGCCGGATGACCGATCATGCAAACAGTACGCATCAGGCCTCGCAACTCGCTTTCTGTTCCATGCGACTGGCGGAGAATTCCATGAGCGCATCCGCTGCCGCCGCTGCGCCGCCGCTTTGCGCACACTCTTCCGCCATGGCCCGCGCGCTGGCGGCAAAGCCCGGTTGGCTCAGCACGGCGTCGGATAAAGCACGAATCCTCTCCGGCGTAGTATCCGCGGGAGTAATACGCAAGCCCGCGCCCACGTCCACGACTCGGTTCGCAACCAAATGCTGATCTCCATGTTGCGGGAATACCAACAGCGGCACGCCAAAGGCCAGCGCTTCATTGACGCTGTTCATGCCGCCATGCGTCACGAACAACGCAGCATGACGCAGCACCTCCAGTTGCGGAACCCGTTCGCGCAGGATCACGTTTGCAGGCACTGGTCCCAATGCATCTTTATCGACCTTGCTGCCGGTCGCAATCAGCACGCGAAACGGGGCCTGATCGAAGGCGGCCATGCAGGCGCGATAGAAGTCGGGCTGGTCGTTGAAGATGGTTCCCATCGAAACATAGACCAGAGGACCATCGCTGAACCATTGCAGATCGTCGATTGTTTTCGCATCGCACCGCGCGGGGTCGATCATCGCCCCGACAAACTTGTAGGACTCGTCGTAGTTCTTCCCCTCGGGATGAAACGCGCGGGTCGTAAACATCAGGTTCAGCGGCTGGTGGTTAGAGAAGAACTCGACGATGTCCGGGCTCAGGGTTCCATAACTATGATCGACGCGGCGCGAGGTCTCGATGTAAGTATTCAATGCATCGATGCCGGTCAGCAGAACAGGCTTGGGAGCCGATCCATAACCGGCATGAATCATCTCATCCACGGTCACGAATTTTGGATTGGGCGCAAAAACCGAGGCCATGCACACCGCGGGAATCTTCAGAATCTGCACCAGAAGATTTGCCCATACACACATGGAATCTATCAGTAGATAATCGGGATCGGCCGCCTTGACCTCATCGATCAATTGCGGCAACAGTTGCTCAGCCAGGCCCATCTGCCACGCCATCACCGAGTGCAGGCCGCCGCTGTGGGCCGGTGGCGTAAAGCTCTCCGCTTCGCCATAACTGACGTACTCGGCTCCCGCGGCTTCCACCGATGCACGGTAAGGTTCGGTGGCGTAATAGAGCACCCGCTCTCCACGCCGCACGAGTTCCGCCACCACCGGATAGGTGGTGTTCATGTGACCGTGCTCCGGAAGGTTCAGTACCACAACCTTTGCCATGCAACATCCTCTCTCGATGGCACTATGCGTATTCAACGCGAAGTGCGGCTTGTTCTTCTTCCAGTATGTCTTGCTTCATCGCCTTGGCCAACTGTTGCACGTGGGGAGGACGCAATACTGTTAGGTGCTCTCCGGGGACCAAAATCACCTCCGTATTCGCCGCTGTCTCCCATCCCCATGCATCGTTGCCGACCAGTTCCTGACGATGTTGCGGCACATGCTCGGTGCGATATAGATGAATGCGCGCCGATATTTGTTTGCCCGCCACACCATACTTGACCGCCGCATGAGCCTTGAACAACACCAGAGTGTGTTCCAGTCCGTCCGCGCCCGCCTGCTCGGGAAAGACCTGCGCGGCAATCAGGGCCGCGCGGAAGTATTCCAGTTGCTCCGCATTGGTGAGATCCTGCATCTCCTCTTCACGAACCACCAGGGCCGGATTCAGAAGCTGCGCGATTCTTTTTGCCAATTCCGAAATCCACCGGGCGTTGCTCCATGACTGGCGTTCTCCCGTGTCTTTGGAGTCGGGCGCCGGCGTATCGATGATGCCGAGATAGGCCAACTGTTCTCCCTGCTGTTGCAGGCGATGCGCCATTTCAAAAACTACCCATCCCCCCAGCGAGTGGCCGGCCAGATAATACGGCCCGTTGGGCTGCAAACTGCGAATGGCCTGGAGATAATAATCCGCCATGGCCTCAACGGTGGTGTGGGGAGCGGCTTCTCCCTCCATGCCACGCCCCTGCAAGCCATAGAAGGGCTGATCGTGCCCCAGTTGCTGGGCCAGATTGTGCAAATAGATCGCATTCCCACCCGCGCCGGGCACGCAGTAGAGCGGTGGCCGGGCGCCGCGCGTCTGAATCGGAACCAGTGCTGAAACTGCCAGCGCGGTTGCGTTGTTCTGTTTGGCTTCGCGGCGCAACCAGTTGGCCATTTCGGCAATGGTGGCATAGTGCAGAATGGTGGCCAACGGAATCTTGCGACGGAACTCCTGCTCCATGCGGGCCATCAGTCGCACCGCCAGCAATGAGTGACCTCCGGTTTCGAAGAAATGGTCATGGATGCCGAGTTGGCCGACCGAAAGAATCTCTTCCCAAATATCCTTGAGGCGCACTTCGAGACTATCGCGCGGCGGTGCGCTGCCGCGATCCGAAGCGTCTCGCTGCGGCTTGGGCAAAGCCTTGCGATCGATCTTTCCGTTGGCCGTCAGCGGCAATTGATCCAAATAAATGAAGAAGCGCGGAATCATGTACTCCGGCAACTTTGCACTCAGCGCGGCACGCAACTCCTGTTCGGAGACCGATGCCGCGAGGTGCGCCACCAGCGCCTCATCCAGCACGCTCACCGCGCACTCGCGCACGCTGGGGTGCTCCCGCAACACCGCTTCGATTTCGCCCGGCTCGATGCGATAGCCGCGCAGCTTGATCTGCATGTCGGCGCGTCCCATGAACTCCAGCTCCAAATCCGTGCGCCACCGCGCCAGATCGCCGGTCCGATACATGCGCGCACCGGCCTCCTTCGCAAATGGGTCCGTCAGAAATCTTTCTCGCGTCAACTCATCGCGATGCACGTAACCGAGAGCTACCCCCGCGCCCCCGATGTACAACTCGCCAACGACACCTTGAGGAACCAGCGCGCCGTTGCCGTCTAAAACGTAGAGCGTGGTGTTGGCAATCGGCTTGCCGATGGGAACCGTCGCGCCATCGCTGAGTTTGTCGATCTGTTGCACTTCATGAACGGCGCAACCCACCACGGTCTCTGTAGGCCCGTATTCATTGATAAGCCGCGTAGCGGGAGCATGTTTGAGCCACTTCTCCAGCACCCCGCGATGCAGCGCCTCGCCGCCGATTACCAGAGCGCCTGCGCATCCAGCGGTGTCTTCATCCGGCAGCAGATGCCCCAGCATCTCCAGTTGGGCCGGAGTGATCTTGATCAGGCTGAATCCCTTGCGCGCGCGCAGCAATGCCGCCAGTTCTTCGATGGTTTGCTCTTCGGGCAGCAGGACCACGCGTCCGCCAGCCAGCAAGGGCGAAAACAAACTGGTCACCGTGGCATCGAACCCAAAGGCTGTGTTCACTGGAGCTCCGCACCCCTTGCGCACTTCATAGGCATCGATGCACCAGGTCAGATAGTTGGCCAACCCCGCGTGGGTAATCATCGCGCCCTTGGGCCTGCCCGTCGAGCCGGAAGTGTAAAGGATGTAGGCCAGGTCGTCCGCGGCAATCGGCAAGTTGAGATCGGATTCAATATTGTCAGCATGCGATTCCCGCGAAAGATCGACCCGCTGCAACTCCTTGCCGGTAGCAGGGAAAGATAAGTCTGTGTCGAGCAGAATCACGGAAACATCCGCGTCCGTGGCGATGAACTTCAGGCGCTCCGCGGGATAGGTGGGATCGAGCGGAACATAGGCAGCTCCGGCCTTCAGAACGCCGAGCACGGCCACCACCATCTCCACCGAACGATGCGCGCAAATCCCGACGCGCGATTCCGTGCTGCACCCCATCGCTCGCAATTTACGGGCTAGCCGGTTGGCGCGGCGATTCAGTTCCGCGTAGTCGATCACCTCGGCTTCGCTCTCGCTCTTCGCGCGATCGAACATCTCGACGGCAACCGCATTCGGCGTAGACCGAACCTGCTGCTCGAAAAGCCGCACCACACTCTCTTGCGCAACAGGAAGCTCCGCTCCGCGCCCTGCCTGAAGAAGCGCGGATTGCTCTATCTCGGTCAGCATTGCAATCCTGTCCACGGATTGCTGAGGATTGCGAACCAGGCTTTCCAGCAGATGGGCAAAACTACCCGCCATTTGCCGCGCGGTCTCCGGCCAAAACAGATCGGCGTTGTATTTGAAGCGCGCCGTCACCGTCTCATCGTCTTCCGTGCAATGCAGGCTCAGATCGAATTGCCCCTCTTCTTCGGAAAGCGAAAAAGGTTCGATGCGCAGAGAACTTTCTCCGGACAAGCCCTTGCGATATACCGTAGGCGTGCGGTTCAACGCGAAGTCCGCTTGAAAGATAGGTAGGTGCCCCGACGCGCGCTGCGGCATGACCGCTTCCACCACGGCGGGAAAAGGCAATTCGCGATGCGCGATCGCATCCAGCAGCGAGACGCGAATCTGCGCCAGAAACTCCGTAAACAGAGGATTGTCGCCGAGCTTGCCGCGCACCGTAACCGGATTGACAAAGTACCCGAAGACACCGTCGAACTCGGCGGGACGCACCGACGTGGCAAGTCCGGTCACCACCTCCTGCTGGCGGCTCCAACGCGTCAGAAAGGCCTGAAACGCGGCCAGCAAAAGCGCGAAAAGAGTGACCTTTTTCTCTCGCGCCAAGGCACGCAATCCCTGCGTCAACTCGGCAGGAATCGTGAGCACTTCCGTTGCGCCGTTGAAGGTCTGCACGCGTGGGCGAGGTTTGTCGAAGGGCAATTGCAGAATCGGCACTTCGCCATCAAGGTGCTTACGCCAATACTGCCGCAGCCTGTCGCCCTCGGCAGAGGTGAGCAACTCCCGCTGCCACTCGGCAAACTGGGCATAACTGCGCTTCAGCGGCGCAAGCGAAGGAGCGCGGCCGGAGAGTTGCTCATCGTAGGTGCGCAGAATCTCTTCGAGCAGCATCCAGCACGACTGGGCATCGCAAAGAATATGATGCAGCCCCAACAGCAGCACATGGCTCTCGGGCTGATCCGTCAACAGGTCGACGCGCCACGCCGGGTCACCCGTCAGGTCAAACGGAACGGCATAGGCTTCTTCAACCCGCCTAAATAATTCCTCTTCCCCGCACGGAGTCAGATCGTGGTGCCGGAAATCTACGCGCGCCTTGGGCATCACTACGGCTTCGATCTGACCGGAGTCCGTAATGCGGAAGACCGTTCTCAGGCAGTCGTGGCGTAGCGCCAGTGCGGCCATGGTCTGCTCCAGAATTGCAGCATCGATTGCTCCCCTAACCCGCACGGCTACGCCTACGTTATAGGCCAGGCTCTTGGGGCTGCTGCGATGCAGAAACCACAACGCAGCCTGCCCCGGAGAAACGATGTAAGAGGAGGCGATGGGCGCAGTCTCCTGCTCTGGAGTCTCTGGCTCTGGACTTTTTTCGTGTTTCCCGGCCAGCAAATGAATTGTCTTTGCCAGCGCAGCAATATCCGCTCCGGCAACAAACTCGCTCAGGTCGATTCGGACTCCGAATTCTCGCTGGACAAAGTTATTCAGTTCCTGACTCATTAGGGAATCCACGCCTAGTTCCAGAAGCGATACATCCGTCGGAGGCAGCAGCGCCATGCCCAGGACCGACTGAACCTGATTCCTCAACCAGGAGGCAATGGAGGCTTCATCCGAGGGACAATCCGCCACAGGAGAAGATAAGTCCTGCTCCCGGCGTTCCGCCCGGTGCGCTGCTTCGCTCGCCTTCAATCCATTCCCAAATGGGGCATTCTCCAGAGCCCAGAAGCGGGTGCGCTGGAAGGCATAAGTCGGCAGCGTCAGCCGATTGCGCAATGGCAGATAGGGCTTTTCCATGCGCATCCAATCGATCCGTGCGCCGTTCAGAAATTCCCGGGCAAGCGCTTCGAGCCGAATGCGGCACTGTTGCTTCTTCTCCTCGGCATTCTTCTCGAGACCGTATTGCATCTCATCGCTCTCCGGGGCAACAGGGGCACGATCAGGCTGCGAGGGCGCCGCGAAGCGGGGCGCATGAAGCAGGCGCTCTCTTCCCTCCGCAACCGACTCCGCGATCACCGCGACGCGATGCGCCAGTTGCGCGCGTCCGGTATTTGCTGAGAAGCAAACATCGGACCAGGCGGCATCAGGATGTGTCTCCAGCCAGGTCAGCATCCGTGCCACCTGCGCCCCCAGAGCCGGCGCGGTTTTGGCGCTAAGGGCCAAGAGGTGAAGCGGCCTGTCTTCCACCGCCGCATCGAGCCTCTGCCTCGGCGCTTCCTCCAGCACCAGATGAGCATTGATCCCGCTGATGCCAAACGAGCTCACGCCCGCCACGCGCGGTGTGCCGTTCGGCGTCCATCTACGGCGCCTGGTCGGCACCTCGACGGGAATCTGCACCCAGGCAATGTTGGGATTGGGGACCTGAAGATGAAGGTGCGCCGGGATCTCCTGGTGCCGCATCGCCAGCGCGACCTTGATCAGACCGGCCACGCCGGCAGCCGCCTCCAAGTGGCCTATGTTCGTTTTCACCGATCCCAAGAGCAATGGCTCCGAGCGATCCGCAAAGACCTTGGACAAGGCCCGCACTTCAATCGAATCGCCCAGGCGTGTGCCCGTTCCATGGGCCTCCACGTAATCGACTTCGCTCGGCGCAACTCCGGCAACCGCCAGCGCCCGCCGAATCACTTTTTCCTGCGAATGCCCGTTGGGAACGGTGAGTCCGGCGCTCGGTCCGTCGTGGTTCACTGCCGAGCCGCGAATCACCGCCTGAATGCAGTCTCCCGCAGCCAGCGCATCGGAAAGCCTGCGCAGCACAACCACTCCGCATCCCTCGCCCCGTCCGTATCCATTGGCGCTCGCGTCGAAAGTCTTGCAGCGGCCATCGGGAGCCAGCGCGCGCAGCTTGGAAAGCATCAGCGGCGTGGTGGGATCGAGCACCAGACTCACCCCCCCCGCCAGCGCCAAATCGCACTCCCGCTGTCGCAGCGCCTGGCACGCCAGATGGATAGAGACCAGCGACGAAGAGCAGGCCGTCGCCGAGGCCATCACCGGCCCCTGTAATCCAAGGAAGTGCGCCAGCCGTCCCGCGGCGAAACTAAGTTCGCTGCCCGCCATCATGTAGGGATCGACGCTCTGAGCGCTCAGGGTATGCGCCTGCCGGAAGGCATAATCGCCATTCATCACGCCCACAAAAACGCCGGTCAAGCTGTCTTGCAAAGAATCGGGCGCAATCCCCGCGTTCTCCAGTGCCTCCCAACCTACCTCCAGCATCAGGCGCTGCTGCGGATCCAGACGCACTGCTTCGCGCGGAGAAATGCCGAAAAATGCCGCATCGAAGGTTTCAACATCCTCCAGAAACGCGCCTTCGCGAAGATACATCTTGCCCGGAGCATCGGGATCGGGATCGTACAGAGCGTCGCGGTCCCAACGGTTCGCAGGCACGGCTGAAACGGCATCGACGCCATCTCGCAACAGATTCCAGAACCGCTCGGGAGTGTCCGCGCCGCCGGGAAAGCGGCATCCAATGCCCACCAGCGCGATGGGCTCGACAGTTATCTCACTAGCCGCCTTCAGCTTGGCCCGCAGCGCGCGAATCGTCAGCAGAGCGTCTTTCAGCAATTCCGTCTGGTCAACGGCCATGGCTGCCCTCCTCTGCCAACTCTTCGAAAAGAAGCCGCGAGATTTCGTCGCTCGTCAGTCCATCCAGCGTTGCGCGTTCGTCCGCTTCGGCTTGATCGGCCTTGACCTCGACTTGGGATGCTGCCTTGGCGAACGTCCCCGTGCTTTGCGGAGCGACAACAGTTGCCAGAAAGAGCGCTAGGGTCGAGATATCCGGATAATCGAAGGCCAGCGTCGATGGAAGCGGAATGTGCAACTGTTCCTGAAGCCGATTGCGAAACTCCACAGCGGTCAGCGAATCCATGCCGAGATCGAAAAATCGACTCTGGATGTTCAACTCATCGGGGTTCTCGTAGCCCAGCACCGTGGCCAGCAACCGATGCAGATAACCGCGCAGAATGCCCTGAGACTCCGCAGTCGAAGCGGTCGCGAGTTGTTGCAGGATTTCATCTTCCGACGACCCTGCTGCCACCGTAACTATTCCCGAAAGCCGGGTTCGCAGACGGATCGGGAGCTGCTCGACAAACTTCGTCCAACGCGCTGGGAAGATGCCAAGCTGTGCGGGAATCGCTGGCCCCGCCAGCACGGCCGACAGAAGATCCAGACCATCCTCAGCCGGGATGGTGCCGACGCCTTGTGCCTTCAGCCGCTCCAGCACCTCGGGACGAGCCGCCATGCCGGGGCCGCTCCATGCGCCCCAATTCAGACTCACCGCCGACCGGCCGCATGCCCGCCGATGATACGCCAGCGCATCGAGAAAGCTGTTCGCAGCCGCATAATTGGCTTGCCCGCCCGATCCGATCAGCGATGCCGCCGAGGAATACAGCACGAAGAAATCCATCTCCAGGTCGCGCGTCCGTCGGTGCAAATTCCACGAGCCGTGGACCTTGGCCGCCATGACGCGACGGAAGCCTTCTACCGTTTGCCGCAGAAGAAGCGCATCTTCTACCACGCCCGCCGCGTGAATCACGCCACGCAGGGGCGGCAGCGCGGCCAGCGTCTGATCGAAGAGGCAATTTACTTCGTCCTCCTGTGCCAGATCGCAGGCCGCCACAACGACCTGAGCGCCCATCGCCCGCAATGCCTCGGTCGCGGCAGAATCCACCGCCTTGCGGCTGGTCAGCACCAGATAACGCGCGCCGTCCCGCACCATGCGTTCCGCCGTCCGCAGACCCAGATTGCCCAGGCCGCCGGTGATCAAATAGGTCGCATCCGCTCGCAAATCCGGGCCCCCGCTCGGGTTAAAGGTCACCGGCTCAATCCTCGAAAAAAACCGCTGACCACCGCGGAAGGCGACACGCACTTCGTCTCCGCCAGCCAGGATCTCTTCGGCCAACTCCGCAGCCTCATCTTCAGAGTGCTCCGGCGCAAGGTCGATCAGGCAGGCCTGCAACTCCGGGTGCTCCAGGCTGACGGCCAGGGCAAAACCCGCCACTGGCGCTTGCCAGGGATCGACGTCCCCTCCCTGCACTGCCTGTCCGCCGCGCGTCACCAGGCGCAGCACCGCTCCCGAACCGCTCTTCACCAATTCCTGCGCCACGATCAGGGCCAGTTCGCAACCAGCCAGATCGTCCGAGGATGCGGGAAGACTGCTTGCGTTCGGCAACAGAACCGCCCCGCTCCAGGAAGACTCCTCGCCTAGCAACCGCGCCACGTCCGACGAAAGATCGGCAGAGATCTCCACGCTGTTTTCGCTCACACGCCGAAATGCCGCGCCCCGGCGCACGATGACCGCACTCTGTCCCCGCTGCTCGAGTTGACCTGCGACCTGACTTGCGAGCTGATTTGCGACAGAATCGGCGGCATCCCCAGCAAACACCAGCCACTTTCCTCGCCCCGATGGCTGACCGGCGGGGCGGACCTGTTTGACCCACGTCTCGCCAATCAGCGCGCTCTTCCAATCCAAGCCTACCGCCCGCTTCGGCCCCAGCCGTTGCAGGACCAGCCCTTCCAAACGCGCAACAACACTGCCCGCCGCATCGCGTAAAAGGAGATCTGCCTCAAGGCGCGCATCTCCGCTTTGGCCGCGCAGAGTGACCAGGCACTCCACCGGCTGCGTGACGCGGGAGAAAGCAACAAAACGGCCCACTCCAACCGGTAGGTAGCTATGCTCGCTTTTTTCCTGCGCAACCGCAGCCAACTGCAACGCTGCATCCAGCATGGCCGGATGAAAACGGTACTCAGCGAGGGAAAGTTCTTCAGGCAGGCAGATGGTTGCCACCGCCTCGGACGCACCGCCGGTAATGCCGGTCAGCAGACGAAAGGCCGATCCATACTCCAAACCCTTTTCCAGCAAGTCGGCATAGTGACCTTCCTCCGTCACGACACGCGTACAACGCAGGCGGGCACGATCCAGTTCGTCGGTCACTTCTCCGTTCGCCGCTGTAAAGGCCTTGGGCAACAAGTTCACCGCAGACTGGACATGACGCACCCAGGCTTCCTGCCCCGCCCTGCTGAAGATCTCCAGCCTCCCTTGCTCTCCTTGCCAGGTCAGCACCGATTGCAGTTCGCGGGGCTCTCTGCCCAAGTGCAGCGGCGCTTCGAAGGAGACGGCACTCACCTCCACCAGCCCGCCAAAAACCTGCTCCCCAGCCTCGCGCGCCATCTCCAGCCAGGCTGCGCCGGGCATCATGACTGCCCCTTGCACGCGATGATCCGCCAGATAGTACGGCATCCGATCCGAACACCGGTTCTGCCACAGCGTGGTCTTCAATCCCGGCGACGATTGGGCCGCATCCACTCGGCTTCCCAGCAACGGATGGCCGCCGGGCAAAGGGCTGGGCGGGGATGGCGCTTGCAAGATACCGACCTCTGCGGCGAAAGCACTATCCAGCTGATCGAACCAGAACCGCTTGCGTTGCCAGGGATAATGAGGCAATGCCGCGCACGGTCCGCCTTCCGGATAAACCGCCTTCCAATTCACCTGCATGCCCTGCACATAGAGGCCGCCGAGCGTTTCGTACATTGCGAGCAGTTCGTTCTCCCGCCCCTTGTGCAGAGAGGGCCGCACGACCACAGAGGACACCCCACGCGCCCTGGCCGTCTGCAACAGCGAGGAAGAGAGCACCGGGTGCGGGCTGACTTCCACGAAGCTGTCGCAACCTCGTGCCAAGAGCTCTTCCGTAGCCTGCGTGAAAAGGAATGGATCGCGCAAATTCCTGCCCCAATAAGCCGCATCGAAATCTTCGCCCGCCTGCAACTCTCCAGTCACCGTCGAAATTATGGGGATCGACGCCGCGCCTGGACGCAAGTCGGCCAGCAGTGCCCTCAACTCCTTGCGCAGCGGCTCCATCTGCGGCGAGTGGAAAGCAATGTCGACTCCCGCCACCTCGCGGCAGAAGATCTCTCGCCTCCCCATCTCCCGCAGCAACTCGTCGATCGCCTCCGGCGTGCCGGAGAAGACACTGGCCGTGGGGCTGTTGGTTCCAGCCACTGCAAGGTCTTTCGCAAACGCTTCCATGCGCGATTCGCAGATCGCCTGTTCCGCATCCTGCAGGGCCATCCCCACCACGGCGGTCTTTCCGCGCCCTGCCGTTCGCTTCATCAGGCGGCTTCTCACCAGCACCACCCGCAAAGCGTCTTCAAGACTCAGAATTTCGGCGCAATACGCCGCTGCTGCTTCTCCCAAACTGTGGCCGACCACATAATCCGGCGTCACGCCCCACGAACGCCATAGCTCGCACAGAGCGGCCTGCATGCCAAAGATCGCCGGCTGCACAACCTCCGTGTCGTTGCCTTTGAGTTCTTGCATGGCCTCTAGCAGAGACCAGCCGCATTGCTGCCGAATCAGCGCCTCACATCGATCCAGTACCGCGCGAAAGACGGGCTCGTGAGCATAAAGCTGCCTTCCCATTCCCGGCCAGTGCGAACCTTGCCCGGAAAACACAAACGCCAGCTTGCCCTGTCCGCTTGGCGTGGTTGCGGCAGCCGAACGCAGCGCCCCAGCCAGATCTTCGCGGGTTGCGCCCACCGCAGCGAACCGGCTGCTGAAGTGCATGCGCCCCACGGCAGCGGAGCGGCAAAGAGCGCCCGTTGCGGCTGTTGATTGCACGAGGCACTCAGCCGTACGCATGGCAAGTTCCGCCAGTGCAGTGGGTGTAGCCGTGGAGATCGGCAACACAAACGCCGGGCGTCCCTGCGTCACGGCGGGCTCAGCGACGACCGGTGCGCTCTCCAGAACCACATGAGCATTGGTGCCGCCAAAACCGAATCCGCTCACCCCTGCCAAATAGGGAGTCTTGCCGCTCTCGTCCGTATTGGCAGCGGGCCACGGTTCAACTTCCTGCGCCACGCGGAAAGCCGTTCCGGCAAAAGGGATAAGCGGATTCAGGGTATGGAAGTTTGCCGTGGGAGGGATCTTCCCGTGACGCATAGCCAAAACGGTCTTCACGATTCCGCCCGCGCCGGCTGCGGCCTCGCTGTGCCCCACATTCGATTTCAGCGACCCCACAATGCAAGGCGTGCTGCGTCCAGAACCCAGAACGTCGACCAGCGCCTGCGCCTCGATTGGATCTCCCAGCGGTGTTCCAGTGCCATGAAGCTCGATGTATTGCACGGCGGAAGGCGAAACTCCCGCGCGACGATAGGCCTCCGACAGCACGGCGCGTTGTGCCTCTCCGTTGGGAGCCATGATGCCGTTGCTGCGTCCGTCGTGATTGACTGCGCTGCCGCGAACCACAGCCTGAATCGTATTGCCGTCGTGCAAGGCCTCGGAGAGCCGTTTCAACACCACCACGGCAGCGCCGTCGCTGCGCACAATGCCATCGGCGGCCGCGTCGAACGTGCGGCACAATCCACCCGGCGACAATGCGCCCGAGCGCGCAAAAAAGACGTTGCTCTTGGCCATCAGATTGACGCTGACACCGCCCGCCAAAGCAAGGGTGCTCTCCCCGCTGCGCAGGCTTTCGCAGGCCAGGTGCACCGCAACCAGCGATCCCGAACACGCCGTGTCCAGCGCCACGCTAGGGCCCTGCAAATTGAGAAAATAGGAGAGACGATTGGCAACCACGCTGTTCGCGGTTCCTGCCCCGGAATAGATCTCCGCCCGGCGCAAATCGTTGAACAGCAGATGGTCGTAATCGTTGGTCAGGGTGGCCACAAAGACCCCCGTCCGGCTTCTGGCCAACGAGTCCGGGGGAATCCCTGCATCTTCCAGTGCTTCCCAGGCAATCTCCAGCATCAAGCGCTGCCGGGGGTCCACATGCGGCGCTTCCCTCGGCGAGATGCCAAAGAACGCCGCGTCCATTCCATCCAGTCCCGTCAGGAATCCGCCGCGACGGCTTGGAACCTTCCCTGGACTGGAAACAACCGGGTCATAGAGTGCGTCGATATCCCAGCGGTCCTTGGGCACCTCGGAGATCGCATCCTTGCCGCTCAGCAGCAGTTGCCAAAGCTCTTCCGGATTCTGGCCTCCGGGAAACCGGCATCCCATCCCGAGAATGGCGATCGGCTCGGTCTGTCGCGCGCGCACTTCGTCCAGCTCGCCTTGCAATCCGCGCAGCGCGGCCAGCGCCTGCTTCACCAGCGAGGCCTCATCCCCGGTTCCAGGCGCTCCAACCCGGCTGCTCATACAACTCTCCCGCTCAGCCGCTTCAACTCCTCACGCAACTGGGAAGCGGCTTCTGCTTCCCCCAAGTCCGCCAGGGCATCCAGGCTGCTCTTGTGCGCTGCATCGCCCAATCCCAATCCCACTGCCTCGGGAAAGAAATACTTCGCCAGCGTAGAGACGGTCGAGAACTGCCAGGCGATGGTCGGCGGAACCGTCTTCCCCAGCCAGCCGCACAGCCGCCCTGCCAACTCCACCGCCATCTGTGAGGTCACGCCGAAATCGGAGAAAGGCACATTCCTCAGAATGATCTTCTCCTCCACGTCCAAGGTCTCGGCCAGCCACCTGGCAATGCGCACCTCCAGTTCGCGGCTGGTCGTGGCCAGATCTGCATATCCTGCATTGCGCCGCATACGCCCCGGAGCATTCACCACCATGTTGCGCTCGCGCAGCGCCCGCTTCAACACCTTGCCCGTCGGCCCTTTCGGCAAATCCGCGACAAACTCGAACTCGCTGGGCACCTTGAACTCCGCCAGCCGCGCACTGCAAAAGCTCTTTACGCTTTCCGCCGACGTTGTCTGTCCCGCACGCAGCACCACCGCGGCGCAAACCCGCTCTCCCAGTACCGCATCCGGCTTTCCGTAGACCGCCACATCTTGCACTTCATCGATCTGGCGCAGCACCTGTTCCACCTCGGCGGAATAGACATTGGCCCCACCCACGATGACCATGTCCTTCAAGCGGTCTTCGATCTCCAGAAAACCTTCCGCATCGACGCGGCCGATATCCCCGGAATGCAGCCATCCATCGCGAATGCTAGCTGCCGTCTCCTCGGGTCTCTGCCAATAACCAAGCATTACATTGGGACCGCGCACCAGCACTTCGCCGCGCTCTCCGCTGGGCAGCAGTCGTCCGTCGCGAAGGTCGCCGATTGCAATTTCGACATCGTGGATCGCCACCCCGACACTGCCCGGTCGCGGACCATCGACGTGGTTATACGTCGCAAAGGGCGAGCACTCCGTCAGCCCGTATCCCTGGTGGATCGGAAAACCGAACCGCGCCAGCCAGCGCTCTTCCACAGTGCGCGGCAGGATATCCGCCGCCGAAAAGAAATACCGCAGCGGACGCAGTTGCTCGGGAGCCACCTTCTCCAGCATCAGGATGAAGGTTGTCGGCACGCCAAAGAACATCGTGGCCCGGTCCCGCTCGATCGATCCAAGCACCTTTTCCATCTCGAAGCCGCGATGCAGAATCACGCATGCACCCGCCGCCAGCGCCACATTCAGAACCGCGTTCAAGCCAAAACAATGAGAGATGGGAAGAAACAGAAGCAGCCGGTCCTGTGGAGTAACGCCCATATACTCCACTTTGGCCCGCATCACGAAATCGACATTGCCGTGGGAAAGCGTGGCGCCCTTCGACTGTCCTGTCGTCCCTGAAGTGTAAAGAATTGCCGCCGGGTCGTTCGGCAGCATCTCCTCGATGGAGTCAATCGGATCGGCAGAGGCCATAATCGCCGCCAGGGAAAGATCTTCCCCCGCATCCCCCTCCGCAATCAGCACATGCCGGACTTGCGTCAGTCGTTCGGTATAGTTCGCATCCCGCAGCGCGGCGGTGGTGGCCAGAATCCTGGCGCCGCTATCCAGCAGCAGCGCTTGCAATTCTGTTCCCGTCAGCTTCGCATTCACCGGCACGGCGATGGCGCCGAGTCTGACCGTCGCCAGAAAAACCGTCAGGAAGCTGGGGATATTGGGCATGAACAACGCCACACGATCTCCGCGCGCTACTCCCAGCGCCGCCAAACTACCGGCTGCACGCGCCACCCCCGCCGCCAACTCTCCATAAGTGGTGGTCACCCCGTCGAAGATCACGGCTGGGCGCTCAGGGTGAAGCTGCGCGTTCTGTTCAATCAGTTGAACAATGTTCATCGGCAATTCCCTAATTTCTCGGTGGACAACTCGCTCTTCAGTAATTCATCAGGCTGGCTTGAATGCCGCCGACGCTGCGCAGAATATCTCCACCCGAGCGGATATCGGCCAGGATCGATCCCACGTATTCATCCAGGAATTGATCCTGATCGTTCCACACAAAAGGTTTTCCCTCGGAAGCCTCGCAACCCACGGCGCTCTTCACCGCTTCGTAAAGAGAAACGCAGGCCGGGGAGAGCGTCTTGCGCGCGTCGTAGTGGCCTTCGTCGTGATAGGTGCGCAGGTCCACGGCCTGCACGCCAAAGATCAAAGCCGCGGCCAGGTACTGCTCAAAGACATCCAGCGAGCGCCGAGCCAGATTTGCAGATCCGTATCCCAGGCTGTTGATGTTCTGATTGAACTGCTCGGCGTGGGTCGGGAAATGATCGATCAGCGAATGACCATAAAACAGCAGCATGGGCATGACGGAGTTCGCGTTCAGTTGCAGTGCCTTGAGCCCGGTCGAAACCTCCCGCGTCGGATTGCCCACCAGCGACGGCGGCAAGCCATGATTGAACTCCGGCGAAACCAGCAGTGCAATCTGCACATCGAGGTGCTTGGCGGTCATGCCGATCATGTGGCGCAGGCGATCCATGCCTGCTCCCACATACTGGCCCAGAAAGTTCCCGCAGTGATAGATCGCATCGTTCTCGACATCGATCAGCGGGTTGTCGGTCACCGAATTGACTTCGATCTCGATCTCCCGCGCGATCTGCCAGAAGCCATCCAGCAGCGGCCCCATATATTGCGGCAGGCAGCGGCTGGAGTAGCGATCCTGAATCAGCTTGCCCTCGCGATGACGTGTGTTCCCGTCGATCTCGTTGCGGATCATGCTCGATCCATCCAGCAGCGCCAAAACCTGTTCGGCAGCCCACACCTGTCCAGGATGCGGCTTGTGGTGATGAATGAACGGATGAAAGGACTGGTTGGTGGCGTGAAGCCCTTGCAGCATCAATCCGTGCACGCCCATGGTCAGGGCCATCAGGTGGCTCATGCGATGCACGCAATTGGCGGCGATGCCCGCCATCACCGACGTGCCGTTCATCAACGCCAATCCCTCTTTGGCTTCCAGCGGCAGGGGATCGAGTCCAAGCATGCGAAGCGCGGTCAGAGAGTCCAGTTCCTTGCCCTCGAAATCCACTTTGAACGCCGCATCGCGGCCCGTCAGGCACCCGGCGATGTAGGCCAGGGGAACCAGATCCCCGCTCGCTCCGATCGAACCAAACTCCAGCACATGCGGCGTCACGCCCGCATTCAGAAAGATCTCGAATCGCTCCAGCAGCTTCAACCGAATGCCGGAGATGCCTCTGGTCAGTGAATTCGCCCGTAACAACATCCCGGCGCGTACGTCCTCATTCGGAATGCGCGCACCGCTGCCCGCCTTGTGCGACCACACAATATTGCGCTGCAGTTCGGCGGCGGTGTCATTGGGAACGACACGGTCGGCCATGCCGCCAAAACATGTGGTTACTCCATAAATCGGAGTGTTCTTTTCAACAACCCGGGCTATGAACTCACGGGAAGCATGAATGGCTCGCACCGCCGTAGGGTCATCGGTGAGTTGCACCTTGGCCCCGGCCGCAATCGCTGCGACCTGCGTGATGGTTAGCCCAGTACCTCTTAGAGTCAGTTGATCGACCGATGCAGGCATTCCGCTCCTTGATTCGTTCCTCGTTCCAGCCCGCGGCGTGCTACTCGGCAACGCCCCAGGCCTTCATTTGCAACTCACTTACGGCCTCAACGTGCACCCATCTCATATGCGCATCGTGCAGTTGCTGGCGAGTATCCTCCACCGTATACGCCGCGCAAAGCGAGTGATACAGATCCTGCTGAACCACCGGATGCCCGCGCCCTGCGTACTCTTTTACCAGTCTCGTGGCTTCCGCCGCATCCTCCGGGCGAATCAGGTCCACCACCATTACCGCCGTCCCCGGCCGAACGCAGTTCCTTATCGTGCTCCACAAATCCGCGGGGTTGCACAGGTGATGCAGCAAGCTGTTCGCCACCACCGCGTCATAAGTTCCAAGCTCCAGCGAAGCCTGGGGAAGATACCCGTGACGGAGTTCGATCCGCGCCCCGAGGCCGCTCTTCTCCACGCATTCCTGGGCAAATGCAAGCATCGCAGGCGACCCATCGACTCCGACCACCTTCGCCGCAGGATAGGCACGCGCAAAACGTATCGAAATATCCGCCGACCCGCAGCCGAGATCGAGCACCGTCCCTGCTGAAAAGCTTGCAAAATGCTGCTGAAACGCTTCCGGCAATGTCCCGTTGAATCGCGTCAGATCGGCAGTCCCATAGGCCTGAGCTTGATCCGCGCTCAACATCAGTTCATGAGGCTCCGCAACGCGATCCATCGTTCTACCTTGGCCTTGGGGCACCATCGTGTGCCCACACCGCTTGCACTTCCGCGATATCGTCCGGAAGATTCACGTTCACATAACGCCCGCCCACGGGAAACGACTTCACCACATGCCCGTCGTCGATGGCGCACTGAATCAGGTCGGGAAGTTCTCTTTCCTTGCGCAGCTGATTGATCGGCGTGCTGGCAATGTATTCCAGAATCCCGTTGCTCAGCAGGATATTCCCCGTCCCTTGGTACCGATTGAGAGGCCTGCGCGGCTTCTCCACAAGACGAAGAATGCGTCCCTTTTCATCCTCCAGAACTGCGTAGGTTTTGCGCACCTCATCGGGCGAAGCAGGCACCGTCACGCCACACAATGCGAAGATCCCTCCCTCCCGAAAGCTCTCCATCATGGCCAGATGATTCGGCTCCAGCAAAACCTCATCCGCCAGGAAGAGCATGAAATCCGAGTCCCCTAGAAACGGCGCTGCCGTCTCAATGGCATGGACCAGGCCACGCTGTTCCGTTTGAATCGCATAGCGGATCCGCATGCCCGCATAGCTGTTTCCATAATGGTTGATGATCTGCTCCGCCAGGTAACCAACCACAATGACGATCTCTTCCGGGCGAATGGTCGCGCAATGATCCAGGGAGTATTGAATCAGCGGCTTGCCGCCAAGTTCCAGCATGCACTTATTGCGCTCCGCGGAGTGTTGCTCCATGCGACTGCCGCGACCGCCGGCAAGAATCAGAGCCTTCATATGCTTGTCAGTTGCTCCCATTGAAATGATCCCAGCTTACCAAGACAGCTTCAAGCCCAGGGTTAGCACTCTGTCTTCGGTCTTGACACCCAGCGCGTCGACAATCTGATTGTCCTGATCGATGAGTTGGTAGCCCGGCGTGAAGCCGACATGCTTGCTCAGAGGAACATCGAGATTGGTATTGAACATCGCTTGATGACCCAAGTAGCTATCGAAAAACTTCATATAGCTGCCGGTTTGATTGATCATCATCTTGCGCGGCAACTCGATGTTGTAGGCCTCCATGACCATCGCGCCCGCACCGGCCGGCGTGGTGTCCAGCTTAAGCACTTTTGCATGGATGATCGGGCTTGGAATCGACAGCATTCCCGCGCGATTGAACTTGAACTCGCTATAGCCAAGTGCGCCCACCATGTTCAGCTTTTGCCGTTTGTCCTTCAGAAGTTCTGCTCCATACCCGCCATACTCTGTGAAGCGATCGTTCATGAAGATGAGCGTGAAGGTATAGTCCTCAACGCCCGCGATCAAGGAGGAGTGCTTGGTCACGTCAAAGTTGAGTTGCTCCCGCATCAGGTCCTGCGTCACATGCGCCGATCCTGCATTGAACCCGTAAACGACGTTCTGCTTCTGCAGCCAGGCGGTCGTCCGGCTGGTCAGCCGCTCCTTGCGAAGACTCAGGTCCAGTTTGCCGTTGAAGGTCGTTCCCACCGTGTTTCCCTGCGAATTCGAATAGGACAGGGTGCCATCTACGTGCGCAAGAAACTGCGTGGGGACCTTGGCGTAGGAGAGCGAACTTTTTCTCCACCAATTACTCAGATCCTGTTGCGCCGGCGCGGCGGCAGAAGTCCCGGCTGCCGGTGCGGACGGTGCCTGCGCCTTGCAGGTCCAGGACAGGTTGAACAGAACAATTGCAAAAAAAACCTTGGGCAGACGGCTGTTCTTGTCTCGCATCCCCACTCCATAGTTCTTGGTTATCTCTTGATCTGCGGACATACAAGCCTCCCGAACAAGATGGATCCACACCAATGCCCTTGTTCAACTTGGTTCAACCCAGTCAGGCAATTCTCACTTGCAAAAAAACCATCACGGCTCAAGCCGGAGTTCAGTTTCGTTCCAGACACATGTTCGGGAAAGAATGCGCGGATTCTCCTCGATGCCGGCTATATGACAGGAATAGTCGCTGTCCAACACAACTTCATGCAAGAACCAGCATTGATGCAGTTCACCCGACAAATACGCCCTTCGGCCATCGCATTCAACGGCCCCGGGCACCACACTCATCCCGCGGCCATCTGCCTTGAGCACGGCTTCCAACTGTGTCCACTCGCGAAAGAAGGCCTCCCTGGAATCGCCTTGCTGCTCCAGGCGCTTCCACGCACTTTCGGCAAACACTTCCGCGAAATCGCTGCTGCGAATCTCGCGCAGCAACTCCACATCCACGCCCACCCGCCCTTGCCGACCAACCACGCAGGCAACAAAGTTCCCTGAGTGGCTCAGGCTGAAGTCGTAACCCGGGCCAGTCTGCATGGATGGTCGCCCAAAAGCATCGTATTTCAGGTTATCCAGCGTCGCATCCGACACGCCCATGCAATCGAGCGCCTTGAGAAGCAGCCACTTGTCCAGGATTTGCGCGCACCTATCGGCTAATCTGTGCTGGCGGCGAACCCTCTCCTGCAGCCAGACTGGAAAGCGTGCCAGGGACTGCACCAAGGCGAGACTCCACTCCGCATCCTCGCAATGAAGACGCGCGTGCAAAAGAACCAGATCGTACTTCGCCGGTTCCAGCTTCGGACTACTTGACGGCCTCGGCATGTTCCACGGGAGGCGCAACATCCGTCTTCTTCCCGCGCAGTGCTGCCACGGCGTTCCCCACGCGCTCTTTACCTTCGACCATCGCGCTGCCCGATTTGGCCTTCATCTTGTCCAACTCGCGCTTGACTTTGGCGCTTGCTTCGGCGAGGTGCAGATCGAAGGGGCTGCCACCGGTCGCCAGATGCTCCTGGACTACCTTGCCCACAACGTACGTGGATCCACCGGCAAGGGTGGGCGCGGTGAAAAAGCCCAGGGCTGTTCCGACCACCGGAATCATCTTCAGGCCGCTGGACACGGAACGTGCCGCCAGCGTCGGAAGCGACGCGCCAAGAAGGACAGTCACAATACTGCGCGCCCTCTCCTTGGAAACTTCATGCCCATAGATCTTGAAGAGCTTGCAGAGGAGGTCGGCCTGAACTCCCGTGGTGGCCACGATATCGAAAACCGGAACCGGAATAAAGCCCGTTCCCGTGGCCAGTGCCACGTGCTTGGTGATCGTTGCATCGGCCTGAACCAGACGCAATTGGGCTAGGCTCGCTAGCTCAACCGAAGGCTCGTGCCCAGCCGGTTGCTCAACAGGGGTTGACTCAGGCAAAGCAGAGATGGTCTCCATGTTTCCCTCGTTTCATCACGTTTTGGATATGAAAAATCCAGACAGCGATCGCTTGCCCCTGAAGATCAGACTTCACATCAAGGCGCAACCGCGGCAAGTGTGAGCTGTAAAGTGCACAAAGCGCATCCCAAACAGCTTCCTGCCAACTCTAACATGAGCTTTGCGAACGGTTCGGGAAAAAATGGAGTATTTCCCGGCCGCCTTTGAGACGAATATCAATCCGGCTGAATTGCCCGCGCACTTTCGAAGGTGCTGGGACGCCGATCACTAGGACATACATCCTGATGAAAATGCACAGGAATGAAGCGTCTTCCTCAGAAGACGCACAGCCCTTTTGACAACGGGTGTACTTTCGTGGATATCGAAAACCAGAAAGAGATCAAAGGTAGAGAAGCATCTCTTTCGTCCGCCAGTATAGCATTCCTGTTTCCAGCATCTTCAAAATGTATTTCACGATTCTTATGACATCATCGAGAGGCGTCCTCTGAACTCCACCCCTGCTTCGTTCGATTCATATAATTGATTTTAAACATCTTACAAGCGAAAACATTGGGAGAAAATCCCCACTATGGCAGATATCCGAGTCTTCCGATCCCGGAGAAGAGGCGGATCGGGAACCGCATATAAACGGCACACATTGAACCATGCCGCATGCAGAAAATGCCCACCCGGACGCCGCACATTCAACGGCCATTCTCGGACCTTGCAAAGATCTCTCGATCCGCAAGGAACAACTGGCGGCCCGGCGCGTCTCCAAGACATCGGATGCGGCGATTGTGCCGCCGTGCCCACCCTCGCCGCGCATTCGTAGATACGGCTAGGGTGGGAACCCGGTCAAAACACTTGAGACAAGTTCAAGAGTTACTTCTTCGCCTCGTCGAGCAGAGCATCTTCGCGTACTTGCAGATGATCGAACCAGGTGAACTTCAGAATCAGCGAGGTGACCGCGATCGACGCCGCCGCCATGCCTACGCGCGCCCACTCCTGAATCACGATGTACAAGGGCAGCGCCACCAGCGAAACCTGCCACACGATGCCCACGGCGATATTGAACATGTCGCGGCCGAAGTCCTTGTTCTTCTTGAACGAGGGATCTTGCGCCAGCACCTTCTTCAGCACCGGACCCCAGAATCCCCACGGCCGAACGCGGCGATAGAAGTTCATCAAAACCTCGTCCTCTTCCGGCTTGGTCAGGAATGTGCCCAGCAGGCAGCCGATCAGCGAGACAGCCAGCACCATGGGGAAGACAATCACGACCTCCATGTTGATGGAGTAGCTCGCCAGCAAGTGCTGCACAAAAGGAATTTGCGCAATAATCGGAGGCAGTCCAAGCGCGGAGCTGATGCCGGTGATCATGCCCCAGAAGTACCCGTAGCCGTTGAAGCGCCACCAGTACCACTTCAGCACGTTGGATGCGGTGTATCCGCCCCACAACCCGGAGACGATCCACACCACGACATCGTTGACCGAGGTGACGTTCCATCCGATGGCCACACCGAGCACAATCACGCTAATCGACGCCAGGTAACTCAAGCGCACATAGGTTTTGGGCGAAGCGCTGGGGTTGATATAGCGCTTGTAGATGTCGTTGACGAAGTACGGCGGCGCCGCGTTGACCGTAGCTGCGAAGTTGGACATGAAGGCGGCCAGCAGGCCCGCAATCAGGAAGCCCAGCAGGCCCATCGGAACGAAACGTCCCAGCGCGTAGGGCAGCACCAGTTCGAAGTCCATGTGCGTTCCCATGGCGCGCAAATCGGGGCCGAAGAAGGCCGCCGCCAGCACGGTGAGTCCCATGATGAGGAAGTAGCGGGGCGGGGTGAGCACAATGTTCACCCAGGCGCTCATCATCGAGGCCTCGCGCGGGTTCTTGGCCGAGAGAACGCGTTGCATGTCGTAGTTCGGAGCCGGGCCGGCGCCGGAGATGGGGATGCCCTTGAAGAGCAGCATGACGACGAAGAAGCCGAAGAGCCCGTATCCGTCCTGGTGGATTTTTTCGGTCGCGGCCGGCAGCAGCGTCGACCAATCCAGATTCAAATGCCACCCGAAGAAGATGTTGTCCCAACCCGCGGGAACCACGCGATGCAGCATGTCCGGCGCAACTTTGCTCATGGCGATAATGCCCACGGCGAACGAAGCGATGGAGAGAATGAAGAACTGCACCACTTCGGTGATGACCACGCTGATCATGCCGCCTTTGACAACGTAGATGGCGGTAATGGAGATCAGGATCAGCGCATAAATGTTGGCGTTTGTCGATGGATTTGCCGAGAAGTGCCAAGGCAGGTAGGTCGCGGCGAACTTGCCGATGCCCTTGAACGCATAGGTGAAGAATCCGATGATGCTGACAAAGGCGTAGATGACCACGATCAGGTGCGACATCTGCGCGCCGCGCCCGGTGCCGAAGCGCGTCTTGATCCACTCCGCGCCGGTCATCACGTTGGACCTGCGCAGCCACGACGACAGGTAGACCATCAGGAAGATCTGGTTGAAGGTCGGCCAGAGCCAGGGAATCCATACGCTCTTCAATCCGTAGACAAACATCCACGAAACCAGCAGCATGGTGCCGCTGATGTCGAACATCCCCGATGCATTGGAAATGCCCAGCATGTACCAGGGCATCGAATTGCCACCCAGGAAGTAGTTCTGCATGCTCTGCGATGCGCGTTTTGAAACCCAGTAGCCAATGAATACCGTGCTTAGCAGGTAGGCCACGATAATGACTAAGTCAACAACGTGAAGGTGGAGCATTCAATTCCTCGATTTCGTGGGCATCCGTCCCCGCTCTTCCCAAGCAAAGGGACACTTTCTGTCTGGCCAATAATGGCAGGCTGAACAGCTGTGGCGTCCTGCGGGAATGTCCTGGTCAAGGACTCCCTGCACAACACCGGCAAACGTAGGACCAACTGCATACCGGCCGCTTCTGCGCGGCTCTTTATTGCAGTTCTCCAGCTAGAAGAAATACCAGCGAAGCCTGCCAGTTCAGGCAGATCTCGTTGCTTGCATACGATGCCTGCTGGTCGGCGTACACCTTCGCCGGCGGCAAATCCTTGGGCAATGCTGCCAGCACTGCGTCCTGACGGTGCGCATTCGGCCCCCCCGAAAGCAGCCCCGGCCACGGACCCCATTGCTTGCCCGAACCGCTCGGCCGGTGATGCGGATGCTGAAACGAGTGCTCGCCCAGGCGCGTCACATACGACAGCGAGAACGTGTTCCGCCCCAGCAGGTAGTGCAGATTATCGAGCGCAGCATCCACAAACGCAGCGTCCGGCTCGAACTGGTTGGCCATCAGCAGATATACCCCATACTCCGCCGCCACGCCATTTGATCCCCACACAAAATCGCTCGCCTTCATGCTGATCCGATACGGATTCAATCTGGTCCGCTCCACAATGGCCCGCGCCGCAGTCAGCGTCCGCTCCCGGATCGCGGCAACCACCGCGGCGTCCGCGCTCTTCTGTCCACTCAGCCCATAGGCCCACAATCCGCGCATGCCCAGAACCGCCCAGCTCTCCGCCGGTGGCGAATCCAGGCTGCTCAGGAATTCCGCGTAGTGTTGGACAACATAATCTCCGTAAACTGCCTCGCCTGTCGTGCGGAATAGCTCTGCCGCCGCCCACAGCCGCTCGTCGCCGCAATGCGCGTCACCGTATTCGCCCGTGCTCACCCCGGCAGGATTGCGAAAGGTAGTGTTCGGATTCTTCTCGGTCCACTCCCAGGCCTTGCGTGCCGCCTTTAATGCCTGCGCCGCAAACTCCGCATCGTATTTCTGGTAAGTCCGCGCCGCAATCGCGCCCACCGCTGCCAGATCCGCCGTCGCGCAAGTGCTCTTGTAAGCCGGTCCACCCGTCCCAATCACTTTGCTCGTCAGATGATCGTCTTCCGGAGATACAAATTCAGAAAAGTGCTCGCTGGTCTGCTTGAACCAAACGCCGCCGTCCGCGTCTTGCATCTGCAGCATCCAGTTCAGGTTCCAGCGCACCTCATTCAGAATGTCCGGAGTCCCGTTGCCGGTCTCCGGAATCTTCAATGCGATGTGCTCGATGTTCTTCCCGTAGTTCTCCCACGCCTCAAGCAGCGTGCCGCTGGCAAAGGCCGAGTTGACGATATAGCGGCCATAATCGCCGGCGTCGTGCCAGCCGCCCCGGTTGACCAGCGGCCCCGACGCTCCTGAGCTGAGGTGAAACGCCCCGTTCTGGTGGCAAATCGGGTGCGCGTAGCCCGGAAACTCCGATCCCAGGTCTACCGCCGTCCCGCAGCGCTGTCCATAGAACCCACGCATCGCCAGGTAATAGGCGTGGTCGAAGACATTCGCGCCGATCGCAAAGTCCCAGCTTCGCCCCACCCCCGGAACCGAAACATAATACGTCCCCGCCTTGCGGAACTTCGAAAAGTCCGCAGCTTGAACCTGGTCGCCGCTGTTCGCGTCCGTCTGCGCGGCTTCCAGCTTTCCTTTGAAGACAACCTTGTTGTCACTGGAGCGGCGCAGCTCAAACGCCGCGCCAGGCGCGCCGGTGAAGGCAACCTTCGCGCCCTCCAGCGGATATCCAACCTGATCGACTTTAAGGTCAACCTGCGCGTTCTCTGTTGCGCCCGCCGCTGCCAGGGGGCTCAGTAGAAATGCGCAAACCGCAACTGCGGACGGCAACTGCCCACCCCTTCGCACCCTGCGACACAACCTCGAAATAACTTTCTTCATCGTCGGTTCTTAGCCCTTTGCTTTCGGCCTGAAAGCGCAAAAAAGGGCTAAATCCTTTCACGTACGTGCATTCCTTGGCAGTGACCCGCAGCACACCTGAAATGCAAGCCTTTCCGCTCGCGCACATACTTTTTCACACTCGCTGCCCCTTGCGCAAATCGCCGTTTTTCCCCCGCATGGATATTGAACATCCTCTGCAAAAACGTTTGATTAGATCTCCGTCTGGATACTATACTGGCGGCACGCTTGAATGAGGGAGTTCGTGTCATGAAGTTCGGTTATTTTGATGATTTGAATCGCGAGTA
>CAZQPY010000046.1:0-44000 GCA_964595345.1 uncultured Occallatibacter sp. | reverse complement strand
CGCTGACGGCGGCGGGAATCCGGCAGATGATTCTGCGCGCCATTCCCCACGAGCTTTACGCCGCAGTCGCCAGCGGCATCGGTCTGTTCATCGCCTTCATCGGCTTCCAGCACGCCGGTTTGGTGGCCCAAGACCCGAACACCATGGTGGCGTTGGGCAACATCAAGAACCCGACTACCGCGCTGGCACTGTTCGGCCTCATCCTGATGGTTGCTTTGGAAGTGCGGAAGGTGCGCGGGGCGATTCTGATTGGCGTTCTGACGATCACCGGCATCGCCTGGGCGATGGGCATGGTTCACTGGACGCCCGCCCCCGGAGGCCTGCACGAATTGGCCAAGACCGCCTTCCAACTCGACCTGCGCGGCGCACTCAACAAGGGCCTGCTGGAGATCGTTTTTATCTTCTTCTTCGTCGATCTCTTCGACAATCTGGGCACCCTGGTGGCGGTCACCAAGAGGGCCGGCTTGATTGCGCCGGATCACACCATTCCGCGACTGAACCGGATTTTGTTCACCGACGCAGTGGCCACCATCTTCGGATCGTTGACCGGTACTTCCACCGTAACCAGCTACGTTGAATCCACCGCCGGAGTCGCTGCCGGAGGCCGGTCGGGCGTCACCGCAATTGTCACAGGACTGCTGTTTCTTGCCGCCATTGGAGCCGCGCCCTTTGTGGGCATGGTGCCCTCGGCGGCCACCGCTCCCGCGCTGATCCTGGTCGGATCGCTGATGATGGCGTCGATCGGCGAGATTCGCTGGAACGAGCCGCTGGTCGCGGTGCCCGCGTTCCTGACTCTGGTGCTGATTCCCTTTACCTATTCCATCGCCAATGGACTTGGCTTCGGCATCATCGCGTGGGCCATCCTGCACATCGCAGCGGGAAAGTTCCGTCGCGAAGAGTGGCTGCTCTATGTGCTCGCCGTGCTGTTCCTGGCGCGGTTCATTTATATGGGGGCAAGCTAGAGCGGCCGCGAGAACCGTAGCCGTGTAGTTTTGTGCTCTCCCAGGTCCCCAAATGCGCGGGACCTGGGGCACCCAGACTCTGCTCACTGCGCTCTTCCTGGCGCGGTTCATTTACATGGGGGCAAGCTGAGATGACCACAAATGGCCGCTTTGCCCCAAAAGTCGTAAACTCATCCCTGCAACCCCTTGTAGTATGAATGGAAGGCACTGGTTGCCTTCTCGACACAGGGGCTAGAGATCTGGTTGAGGAGCTTGACTGGGTTTTGGAGTTGGCGCGGCCCTTTTGCCGAGCGGCAAAGCTCCTGCCGGAGAGATGGATGAACAGCACCGGGAAAAGCTGGATCAGCAAGGCACGAACACTGACACCGGCCCGGCTAGCGCTGGCGGCCGGCGGGTCTCTGATGATTGCGTTGGGGCTTTCCGCCTGCGAGAACGTCGCGTCGTATACGCAGCCCAGCCTGGTGCGCGTCATCGACGCATCGTACATTGCTCCGGCGGTCGATATTTATGTAGAGGGGACCATACTCGCCGGCAACATCGGCGAGGGATACATTTCGGACTACGGCACACTGCCGGCCTCTTCCGCAGCGGCGATCAAAGTTACTGCGGCAACGGGCGGGACGGCATTGGTCACTGCCAGCGCTACCTTGCTCGCAGGACACCAGCACTCCGTTTTTCTCACCGACAACGGCGCAGCGCCGACCAGCTACATGGTCACCGTTTTGGAAGACCAGCAGGTTCCCGCTGCCGCCGATCACTCGGCCTTCCGGTTCATCAATCAGGCCCCGAGGGTGGGCGCTGTAGACATCTACATGATTCCCGCCGGCACCACCATGGCCAACACCATCCCGCTGTTTACCGATTTGACTGTTGGCGGAACGGCGGGCTACATCAGCTTCACCTCGCAGACCGTCACCTTGGTGATTGTCCCCACCGGCCTCACGAGTCCCAAATACACTTCGACCCCGATGGCCCTGACCGGCGGCGAAGTACGCACCGTGATGATCATCGACAGCCAGCTGACGAGCAACCCGCCGGTGTCTGTCGTGATGGCCAACGACATCGATTAGAAAGATCAAGCATTCCTATCCAACAAAGCATGGGGCGGGTTGAGAAAGACCCGTGCCCAAAGGGCCGCTCCAGTTGAGCCTCTGGCTTCAAGGGCCTGAACGGGCTGCGGAAAAAGGCTCAAATTCGAGCGAATCGTTGGAATGGGCATTAGAGCGAAACCATAGTCCCTTTGTCCCGGACAGTTTCTTGCAAGGTCGCGGCTCCCTGATGGTCGCGTCGACTTGGGTGTAGTGCTTCCGGGATACACCAACTCTGGTTTCGCTATAGCAGGGGCTAAAGCCCAGTTCTTTCCATTGGCCTTATCGGCACGACTAAAGTCGTGCCCTGTTACAAAGCCAGAAGACTTGAGTCTTTCCGCAGCCTCTGTAGGCGGCCGCTCCCTCCGCAAGAAACAGGGCCCATGAGCACGCTTCATCCTCCGCGAGCCGGCAGCGCAGATGGAAGACTAGAGCCCGAATCTGCCCACACCTCCATGCCTTCATCACTTCACGTTGTATGCCTGCGCATTTATACTCGGTTGCCATGCAAGCGGCCGTCGATTCTCCGTTGACTTTGTCGGGCTTTCTTCAGAATGCCGCGACGCTGACCATCATTCTGGCCTTTATTGGTTACCTGGCCACTTTCCTGAGCGCGCGCATGCTGGAGCGCCGGCGCGACAAGCTGAAGCTGGTCAACAAGCGGCTGAACCAGTTCTACGGGCCTCTGTATGTGGCGTCGAAGGCGGGTGACATCGCCTACCGATCCCTGCTCCAGAAGCAGGGAAAGACGCAGAGCTTCCCCATCACCGACGAGGAGATGAAGGAGTGGATGCTGTGGATGACCACCATCTTCATGCCGCTGAACGATGTTCGCGAGAAGATCATCATCGAGAAGGCGTACCTGATCATCGAGGAGCACATGCCGCAGTGCCTGCTGGATTTTGTGACCCACGTGGTGGGCTACAAGGCGGTGCTGCACAAGTGGGAAGAGGGCGACTACAGCGAGCGCCGCTCCACCATCGGCTGGCCTCCGGAGTTCGACGTCTATGTCAAGCAGTCGTACAAGGCACTCAAGGCCGAACAGACGCGGCTGGTCAATGATACGGCGTGGACGAAGGTCAAGAGGTGGGTGAAAAAGACTAGGGAGTAGGGATCAGGGAACAGGGATCAGGGAACCCGCTCGCTTCAAGCGAGCAGGTTTTGGATTGCAAGAAAGGAATAGATGGAACTCGTTGCGTGGGGTTTTCTTGTTCTTGCGATCCTGGCAAATACCGTTGTTTCGATCCTGATCCAAGTCCGTGTTAATGAAAAGCTTCCTCGAAGCGAGCGCTTTTCCTGGTGGACCCGTCAGGGTTTTGATGTGGGCAGAAAGCATCGGCAACTCTTTCCCGAAAGCGTTCTGCCCGACCTGCAAATTGCGCTCTTTGCCGGAACCCTCGTCTGGGGTTGGCGCTGGTTTTCTTTACGGTGAAATGATCCGCTAAGACCTCGCGGTAAGCCCCAGGTTCTCGCAAAGCGTCAACGTGGGCTGGGCCTGGTTGACGGTGTAGAAGTGCAGGCCGGGCGCGCCGTTGTCGAGCAGGGTGCGGCAGAGGCGTGTAAGGACTTCAATGCCGAACTCAACCAAAGCAGGCTTGTCGTTCTGCAGTTCTTCCAGGCGTATCCGGATCCAGCGAGGGAGATCCGCACCACAGCCGCCAGTGAACTTGACCGTGTTGGCGAAGCCGGTGATGGGCATGATGCCGGGCACAATGGGGATGGTGACGCCCGCCTTCCGGCAGCGCTCCGCGAAATCGAAATATGCATCGGGATTATAGAAAAGCTGGGTCAAGGCTGAGTCCGCGCCCGCTTCCACCTTGCGGCAGAAATACTCGAAATCCCGCGAAGGGCTCGATGCCTGGGGATGCATCTCCGGGTAGGCAGCCACTTCAATGGTGAAGTATGCGCCATGACGGGCGCGGATGAAGCTGACCAGTTCGCTGGCATAGCTGAACTCGCCGGGAGCGGCGGTGCTCATTGCCGTGGCAGGCAGGTCGCCGCGCAGAGCCACGATGCGACGCACGCCCGCCTCGCGGTAACGGTCGAGCAGTTCGGCTATGTGAGCCTTCGTCGATCCTACGCAGGTGAGGTGCGGAGCCGCGGCAATGCCGGTCTGGCGGGCCACGGCCATCAGGGTCTCATAGGTGCCCTCCTGCGTGGACCCGCCCGCGCCGTAAGTGATGGAGAAGTATGCGGGGCCGGCCACGGCGAGCTGGTCGATGACGCCGGAGAGCTTCGCTGTCGCCTCGGGTGTGCGCGGCGGGAAGAGCTCGAAAGAAAATCTTGATTGTGAAGACGACACTATTTTGTTCTCCAATCCGCAAATCGACGATCCAGAACTGGCCTCAGTCGGTCAAAGTTTTCCCATGAATCTTTGACGTAATAGAGATTTACTACTTCTTCTCCAAGCTCTGCCTCGTAGTCGGAAATGTACTTTCCTTTCTCAAAGTCAAAGTAGGCTTGGGTAAAAGCATTTCCCTCATCGTTCAAATCATCATCGATGAACTTACCATCGCATGACTCCAGAAAAAACCTTCCTGGGGTAATCGTTCGTGACTGAAGTTTCTGTATCTCATCCGGGGAATCCACAGCAAACAAGTCACCGGCGAAACCGGACAAGAACGCCCACACAACAAACATACCTGTGTGCGTCGCTCCCGCCTCAATTGGTAGATCCTTCGGAAACTCGCCCCCAAAATGCCAGGAAGCATCGTCATATTTCATTAGGATTCAGCCTCCTCCGCTCTATTAATCCGCAAGAATATAGCTTTCCCTGGTCCCCAAAATCGAGGGACTTGGGCCCCTATAAACGTTGTTCGGGCTCGACATGCAATCTACAGGTTTACGGGATTAGCCAGGCGCCGGGAATTCTCTCGTCCAGTGTGGCTAGCATCGCTCCATTCGTTTTAGCCAGTTGCAACAGATGGGCGTCCGTCGTCTGTGACGGGCTCTTGGCCCATGTGGGCAGGAATGAAATATCATTCTCGTCCGGTATGAAAACAAGCGGCAGCGATCTCCAGGCTTTCAGTTCCATCAACAGGACTCTGGCATGTGCAACGTCCATTCCATAGGCGCGAACGTTGCCCAGGATTCGAACGAAGCCAAGCTCGGTAATTGAACAGGTGCAAAAGCAATCGTCTTTTCGGGATAGAATCCAGGCGCTGGCCCGGTCATGACAGCCGTGTTTCCTGAAGCCATACGCGATGAGGAGGCTGACGTCCAGAAGGTACTTCATGGGAAATCAACCAGCAGTTCGCGAACCATTTCGCTGGTGAGGACCGGCGCATCCGGCCCCACATCGATGACCGGTAGACCGGTAATCGGGTCTTGAATGATTCTTGCTACTTCGTGTTTCCTCTCTGGGGCTGTTAGTACGATGCGGTTCTTCTCGATCGCAATCTCCAACGAGTCGCCGGCGCGAATGTCGAGTTGGCGGCGGAGCGCTCCCGGCAGCACGATTTGACCTTTGGTTGAGACTCTGGTCTGCATAGTAAGACGATCTTACCCCCGACTGAGATGTGCGACAAGCGGCAATTTGGGGCGTTCTGGGAGGGTTCCCCGGTCCCCAAAGGCGAGGGACCAGGGGCACCCATTTTCATGCTGGAGCAGGAATCGGGAGCAGAAACATTTCGTGGGAAGACTACTCCCTATTCCCTACTCCCTACTCCTGATCCCTGTTCCCTTTTCCCTGCTATTAGTACCTGTAGTTCTCCGCCTTGTAGGGGCCTTCGACGGGGACGCCGAGATAGTCGGCCTGCTTCTTGGAGAGGGTCGTCAACTTGACGCCGATCTTCTCGAGGTGGAGGCGGGCAACTTCCTCGTCCAGGTACTTGGGCAGGACGTAGACGCCGACCTTGTAGCTATCGCGCTTGGCCCACAGGTCGAGCTGTGCAAGGGTCTGGTTGGCGAAGCTGTTGCTCATCACGAAGCTCGGATGGCCGGTGGCGCAACCGAGGTTGACCAGGCGTCCTTCGGCGAGGATGAAGATGCCGTGAGCAGGCTGATCGGCGGTCGCGGGGAAGGTGTAGAAATCCACCTGCGGCTTGATGTTCAGCTTCTGAACGCCGGCGAGCGTGTTGAGGCGGTCCATCTGGATCTCGTTGTCGAAGTGGCCGATGTTGCAGACGATGGCCTGATCCTTCATCTTGAGCATGTGCTCGAGGGTGATGATGTCCACGTTGCCGGTGGTGGTGACGTAGATGTCGCCGCGGCCGAGGGTGTCTTCGACGGTGGTGACCTCAAAGCCTTCCATGGCGGCCTGCAAGGCGTTGATGGGATCGACTTCGGTGACGATGCAGCGAGCGCCCATGCCGCGCAGAGAGTGCGCGCAGCCCTTGCCCACGTCGCCGTATCCGCAGATGACCGCGACTTTGCCGGCAACCATGACGTCGGTAGCGCGCTTGATGCCGTCGGCCAGTGACTCGCGGCAACCGTAAAGGTTGTCGAACTTGGACTTGGTGACCGAGTCGTTGACGTTGATGGCGGGAACGAGGAGGTTGCCCTGCTCCATCATCTTGTAGAGGCGGTGAACGCCGGTGGTGGTCTCTTCCGAAACGCCGCGCCATTCCTTGACGACGCCGTGCCAGTAAGTGGGGCTCTCGGCATAGACCTTTTTCAAGAGGTCCTTGATGACCTGCTCTTCGTGGCTCTCGGCGGGGCCGTAGACCCACTTGTCGCCGTTCTCCAGTTCGAATCCCTTGTGGATGAGCAGAGTCACGTCGCCGCCATCGTCGACCACCAATTCAGGGCCTTTGCCGCCCGCGAACGAGAGCGCCTTGAAGGTGCAGTCCCAGTACTCTTCCAGCGACTCGCCCTTCCAGGCGAAGACCGGAACGCCGGTGGCGGCAATGGCCGCGGCGGCGTGATCCTGGGTGCTGAAGATGTTGCAGCTGGCCCAGCGGACTTCCGCGCCTAGGCTCACCAGCGTCTCAATCAGCACGGCGGTCTGGATGGTCATGTGCAGCGAACCGGTAACCCGCACGCCTTGCAGGGGCTTGGCGGCCGCGTGCTTGTTGCGGATGGCCATGAGGCCGGGCATCTCGTGCTCGGCAATGTTGATTTCCTTGCGGCCCCAGTCTGCCAGGCTCATATCGGCGACTTTGAAGTCGGCGATAGCGGGTGTTGCGACGGTTGCTGTCATAAAAACCTCCTCATATCGATACATCGTGATATGTTGATATGTATCAGAAACCCTATGACGCCGTCAATTCTCAAAACGCTGCGCGTGGTCGCCGATCCCAACCGGCTGCGCATCCTGTTGCTTCTGCGGAGCGAAGAGCTCTCGGTCGCCGAGTTGCAGGAAATCCTGGTGATGGGCCAGAGCACCATTTCGACCCACCTGAGCCAGCTCAAGAATGCCGGGCTGGTGGAAGACAGGCGGACGGGGAAGAACAGCTTGTACCGGGCTACGCCTGGTGGGGACCAGCAGAAGAAGGACGTGCTGGACGGGCTGTTGGACGCGGCGAAGGCGGAGATTGGGGAGGCAGAGGCCGACCAGGCGGCGATGCGGCTGGCGCTGAAGAAGCGGCAGGACAAGATGCGCAGCTTTTTCGACGCGGTGGCCGGGCGGCTGGGCAGGGACTACGTTCCGGGGCGCTCGTGGAAGAGCCTGGCCGAGGCGTTGCTGAGTTTGCTGCCGCCGATGGCGATTGCCGACCTGGGCGCGGGCGAGGGAGCTTTCTCGCTGCTGCTGGCGCAACGGGCGAGCAAGGTCATTGCCGTGGACACATCCGAGAGGATGCTGGACGTGGGCCGGGAACAGGCGCTGCGGGTCGGGGTCGCGAACATCGAGTTCCGGCTGGGCGACATGGAAGAGGTTCCCATTGAGGATGCTTCGGTGGACCTGGTGTTCTTTTCGCAGTCGCTGCACCATGCGCTGCATCCGGATCGGGCGGTGCAGGAGGCGTGGCGGATTCTGCGGCCCGGTGGACGGGTGGTGATTCTGGACCTGCTGAAGCATCGCTTCGAAGAGGCACGAGAGTTATATGCCGACGAGTGGCTGGGGTTCAGCGAAACGGAGATGGACGGGATGCTGAGCAAGGCGCGGTTCGCGGAACTGCAGATCTCGGTGGTCCACAAAGAGCCGGAGACGCCGCAATTTCAGACACTGCTGGCGGTGGGACACAAGGCGGGATAGGTTTCTTTAAGATTCGCCCGGGTTCCGAGCCTTTTTCCCTTATTTGTAAGATGCTGGATCGCCTACAGGTTCGCAACCAATCGATATTCCTGCGCCACCGACTCGACAATCTTCATTCTTCCGTGCCCGGGGTTGGAGCGATAGCTCGTCCTCAGCAGTCCGGCCTTTTCGAGCAACGAGACATCCCGGCTAACTGCGCGCACGTCGCGATTGAGGCCCGTAGCCAGGACGGAAATCTGCTTCGATTTTCCCTTTACATGGCGCAACAGACGCACCCTCTCAGAGGTGAGAACCTCCAACAAGTCCTCGGGGTCTTCAAAAGTGATGGTGATGCCGGGAGGCAATATCTCGCCCCGGTCCAGCTTTTCCGCATGGTCCCGAAGGCGATCGAAAAAGTCCTCAGTGGTGCCAATCCTGAGAGTGATTTCAGTCTTCTTCATCTTCGATCCTCCATAGTTCGCGAACCTCTGCAAGAAACCGTTTCTGGTGGGCCGCGTAGGTAGTGAACTCGATCGCTTCAACTTCGCCCATAAAATGCCTGTGATGGTAACCGTGGCTGTTGTCGTATCCCAAAACCCGGCCATGGTCTTTGCGGCATCGCTTCAGATTGATGTAGGCCAAGTTGTAGGCGACAACTTTCCCGTCCTCGTACCAGACTTCCTCTTTGAGGAGCGCTCCCTTGCGCTTCCCTTTGAGCGGATTGACCTCAATCAAGGTGGTCTTGACCGGGCGCGCTTGCTTGCTCACGGGGGAATCTTACCACAGGAAGGACACAAAAAGTCCCTCCTGCGCAGAGCATTTTCGGTTGAAACGTAGACTCTGTCAGGGCGTGCAAGGTGGGTTTTGCTTCATCCCAGCGGACGAAAGCCTGTCGCCGGGGAAGCCGGTTGAGATCTGTGGCGGCCCACCCTAGCCGCAAGAACAAAAGCGCGGCGAGGGTGGGGCACCCGATCATCTTTGGGACTACCTTCGGTTGGGACTACTTGGCCGCCAGTTGCCGCAGCACATATTGCAGGATGCCGCCGTGCTCGAAGTACTCGATCTCCTGCGGGGTGTCGATGCGCACCTTGGCGTTGAACTCCTTCACTGAACCGTCGGGCGCGGTGGCCTTGACGACGATGGTGGTGGTGGATTTCAGGCGGTCGGCGAGCATGGTTGTGAGAGCGGCGAAGTCGTAGACCTCTTCGCCCGTCAGTCCGAGAGACTCGACATTCTGGCCCGCTTCGAACTGCAGCGGAAGAATGCCCATACCGACCAGATTCGACCGGTGAATGCGCTCGAAGCTCTCGGCGATGACCGCGCGCACGCCCAGCAGCTTGGGTCCCTTGGCCGCCCAGTCGCGGGAGGAGCCGGAGCCGTACTCCTTGCCGGCCAGAATCACCAGCGGGATGCCGCGCTCGGCGTACTTCTCGCTGGCGTCGAAGATGGACATGCCTTCGCCTTCGGGGAGAAGACGCGTGACGCCGCCCTCGGTGCCGGGAGCCAGCTTGTTGCGGAGACGGACATTGGCGAAGGTGCCGCGGACCATGACTTCGTGGTTGCCGCGGCGTGAGCCGTAGGAATTGAATTCAGAGGGCTTGACGCCTTTGGCGGCTAGGTACTTGCCCGCCGGGCCGTTGGCCTTGATGTTGCCGGCCGGGGAGATGTGGTCCGTCGTCACTGAGTCGCCCAGCACGGCGAGGACACGCGCGCCGAGGATGTTGGTGACGGGAGTGGGCATTGCGGTGATGGCTTCGAAGTAGGGCGCCTTGCGTATGTAGGTGGAATCCGGCTCCCACTGGTAGACGTCGCCGGTGGGGTTTTTCAAGTTCTGCCAGTTGGCATCGCCGAGATTGGCATTCGCGTACTCGCGGCGGAAGCCTTCGCTGGTGACACCCTTTTCGATGGCCTCGGCGACTTCGGCCTGGGTGGGCCAGATGTCCCGGAGGTAGACCGGCGCGCCTGCGGAGTCCTTGCCGAGGGAGTCGGTTTCGAAGTTGTGATGAATGGTGCCGGCGAGGGCGTAGGCCACCACCAGCGGCGGGGACATCAGATAATTCGCCCGCACATCCACGTTGACGCGGCCCTCGAAGTTGCGATTTCCGCTGAGAACGCTGACGGCGACCAGACCGTGCTCGTCGATGCTCTTGGAAACGTCGGTGGGCAGCGGGCCGGAATTCCCAATACATGTCGTACAGCCGTAGCCGACGACGTTGAAACGGAGCTTGTCGAGATAGGGCAGGAGGCCTGCTTTTTGATAATAGTCAGTCACCACGCGGGAGCCGGGCGCGAGCGAGGTCTTGACCCACGGCGGAACGTTGAGGCCCTTCTCGACAGCCTTCTTGGCGAGGATTCCGGCGGCAATCATCACCGAGGGGTTGGAAGTGTTGGTGCAGCTGGTGATGGCCGCGATGACTACCGAGCCGTGATCGAGATACTTGTCTGGATCGATGCCGAAGCGGCCCTGCACGGTAGTGGTAAGGCGCGACGGCAGGCTTTCGACCAGGCCGGCGTCGGCAACTTTCGTACGCTCCCAGAGCTGCGCGCTCGGCGAACGTTGCATCTTGGCGGTCGGTGAAAGCAGGGCGGGAAGCTGCTGGGCAAAGCTCGCCGCGGCGTCGCGGAGCAGTACGCGGTCCTGCGGACGCTTGGGTCCGGCTACGCTGGGCTCGACAGTGGCCAGATCGAGCGCAAGGGTCTGGGTGTACTCGGCTTCGGGCGCGCCGGGCGTATGGAACATGCCCTGCTCTTTGTAGTAGGCCTCGACCAGGGCGATCTGCTCTTCGGTCCGTCCGGTGAGGCGGAGGTAGCGGAGGGTTTCGGCATCGACCGGGAAGATGCCGCAGGTTGCGCCGTACTCGGGGGCCATGTTGCTGATGGTGGCGCGATCGGCCAGCGCCAGTTCCGTGATGCCGGGGCCGTAGAACTCAACGAACTTGCCCACGACTCCGAGCTTGCGCAGGGCTTGGGTGACGGTAAGCACGAGATCGGTTGCGGTCGCGCCCTCCTTGAGCTTGCCGGTGAGCTTGAATCCGACGACTTGGGGAACCAACATGCTGACCGGCTGGCCGAGCATGGCCGCCTCGGCCTCGATGCCGCCGACGCCCCAGCCCAGCACGCCGAGGCCGTTGATCATGGTGGTGTGGGAGTCGGTGCCGACCACGGTGTCGGGATAGGCAACTTTTTCGCCATTGATATCGGTGGTGAAGACGACGCGAGCCAGATATTCGAGATTGACCTGGTGGCAGATGCCCATGCCGGGCGGGACGGCGGAGAAGTTGCGGAAGGCCGTTTGTCCCCACTTGAGGAAGGCGTAGCGCTCGCGGTTGCGCCGGAATTCCAGGATGGTGTTGGCCGCAAGAGCGCCCTCTGCGCCGAACTCGTCGACCTGCACGGAGTGGTCGATGACCAGCTCGGCCGGAGCCAGGGGATTGACCCGCTCGGGATCGCCGCCCAGGGTCTTGATGGCATCGCGCATAGCGGCCAAATCGACGATGGCGGGGACGCCGGTGAAGTCCTGCATGAGGACGCGGGCGGGCATGTAGGCGATTTCGCGGCTGGGCTCGGCCTTGGGGTCCCACTGGGCGAGGAATTCTATTTCCCCGGCACTCACGTTCACGCCATCTTCGCGGCGCAGAAGGTTTTCAAGCAGGATCTTCAGGCTGAAAGGCAGACGGCTCAAGTTGAAGCCTTTTGCTTCCAAGGCCGGCAAACGGAAGATGGTGTAAGAAGCATTGCCGGAAGTAAGCGTGGCCCGGCTGTTAAAGCTGTTCATCGGGGAATGACCTTTCTCTCCGCACACGGGCGGACGGATGGAAGATTTCGTAATTTGGCCGAGTTTCCTCTACAGATGCTAGCCACGGAGTCGACGCCTGGAGTCTCCAGTTCGGGAGTTGGAGGAACGGCGTCGCAAACTCGGTGGAAGACGGGAATCGAGGAAACAGGCAACGGGATTAGCTTACTCAGCGGGAGTGCCGCCGTCCACGGTCGGGGCGGCCGTGGTGGAAGCGCCGGAGGAACGGCGCTCCGTTGGCCGGAATTTCGAGGCGCAGAGACATGGTTCTGAGAGAGATTTTAACGCGGAAAAGAGCGAAAGGGACAGGGTTTCGATGGACCCACATGTTGCGGGGTTGAAGCCGGGACGGATTGTTGGGAACGATTTCGCAAGTTGGCCCCCGCTATCGCGGGGATGGCAAGTTAGCAAGTTGGCGGCGTCATCGGCTGAAGTCGTTTCATCGGCTGTGGGTCGGCAAGGTTGTTGTGGAGACAAAAGAGAATTACGCGCAAGAAGCGGGTAGCGGCGCTACGCATGGATCGGCCATGATGGTAGCCACGATGGAGATGCGAAAAAACACGGAGGCTGGAGCGAGGACCGCTTCCCCGCAAGGGACCGCTTCCCTGCTCGACGCAGAGACGGCGTGGCGGCAAGTTGTGGAGCGCGATGCGGCGGCAAGGTTTTTCTATGGCGTCGCCAGTACGGGCGTTTTTTGCCGGCCGGAGTGCGGCAGCCGACGGCCACTGCGCGCCAATGTGCGGTTCTTTGGGTCGACGGCGGAGGCGCGAGCGGCCGGATTCCGCCCCTGCAAGCGCTGTCGGCCGGAATCCGCGCCAGCCGACGTGGTGAAGCGAATTGCGGCTCATCTGGAAGGAAACCGCGATCGCGCTGTGCCGCTGGCGGAGCTGGGCGAGTTGGTCGAGATGAGTCCGTTCACTGTGCAAAGGTTATTCAAACAGAAGATGGGCGTGAGTCCGCTCGCCTACCAGAGGGCGCTGCGGGCCAGTTCGCTGCGAAGGAATTTGAAACAGGGAGGGTCGGTGACCGACGCAATCTATGAAGCAGGATTTGGTTCTTCGAGCCGGGCCTACGAGGGCGCGGCGCTGGGCATGACGCCGGGGCGGTTTGCCCAGGGCGGCCGCGGCGAGCGGATCGGATGGGGCGCAGCTCTGACGCGCTTTGGGTGGATCCTGGTGGGAGCGACGGAACGGGGCCTTTGCTGGCTGTCGATCGCCGGCGACGAGGCGGAGGCGGAAGCAACGCTGAGGGCCGAGTTTCCCGCAGCCGATCTGCACCGCGATGCATCGCTGGCGAGCTGGGTAGAGGCCGCACTGGCGACGGTGGAAGACGGAAGCGCGCGACGGGATGGCGCTACGCACGGGCCGGAGCTGAAGCTGGATTTGCGCGGGACGGCCTTTCAGTTGCGGGTGTGGCAGGCGCTACGCGGGATTCCGCGCGGAGAGACGCGCAGTTATAGCCAACTGGCGCGGGAGATGGGCGATCCGAAGTCGACGCGTGCCGTGGCCAGGGCCTGCGCGATGAACCGAGTTGCGCTGGTGGTTCCGTGCCACCGCGTGGTGGGTGTGAGCGGGTCGCTGACCGGGTATCGCTGGGGCGTGGAGCGGAAACGGCTGCTGCTTGCGACGGAACACGCGCTGGGGCAGTTGGCGCTTTCATCATAGGCACCCATGGGCCAAGGAAGACGAACCGCAGGGGCTAAAGCCCAGCTCATTACCTTGGCCTTATCGGCACGGCTAAACAGGCTGCGGAAAAAGGCCGGAGTTGGGGCACGATTCCCTCAAAACGCCCCTCGGGGCCTAAAGGCCACGTTCATTCTGCTGCACTTACGGCACGGCTGAAGCCGTGCCCTTTCAAGACTGAGGCTGAGACCGAGTTTTTCCGCAGCCTGTAAAGCAGTGCCCTGACGCTTCTTGCTCCCCAATGGAGTTTTTTCGCAGCCTGTAAAGCCTGCCCTTTCAGAGCAGGTTTATGAGTTGGCCTTCAAACGGGACGGGATGGGGGAATCGACAGCGGACTCAGAGGTTGTCGGAGGAAAGATCGAGGGAGGCGACATCCCACAGTTCGTCTAGCTTGATGCCGATGCCGGGCATGACTCTGTTGTTGCCCCAGGGATGCCAGGTGCAAACGACGCCACGCCTGACGACGGAATTGCCGGGGAACTTTAGCCAAACCTGGTCGCTCAGGTTCCACTCGCGCACACTGAAGATAAAGCATCCGCAGGAAGAGGCGCTGAGCGTGACTGTTTTCTCGGCAGTCTCGAAATTTCCGTCCGCGGAGAGCAGGACAGCCAGCACCATATCTTTGCGGTCGAATTCGCGGATGGTTCTGGGCTTGAATTGCAGGCACTCGGAGAGGAAATCGTCGATGGTGCGGCTGAGAACGCGGACCTCGCCGTCGACCAGCTTGAATTTGGCAAAGGGATAGAATTCGCACGGCTCCGCAGCGCTCTGCTTTTCATGGTGCGAGGCGAGGACAAGCGTCGGCAGGTCGAGGAGGATTCCGCAGACCGGCGTTTGCAGAAGGGCGTGCGGCAGCTCGGCCAGCGACTCGAGCAAGAGCGCGTCCACACCGCGGGATTTCAAGGCGACCACGACAGCTTTCCGCGTCTCCTCACTGCGTGCAACCACCAGAACCGTTGTCACAGATTGCTTCCTTGGATGTTGATAATAATTGGACAAAGGCCGGAATTGGGGACGGATATTGACGCTCGCGTGACGCCGGTACCGCAGTGTTGGCTTTTCAGCTTGCCGAGGCTTGCGCGGGGGAGACGGGAGCGGGAAAAAGAGGCTCAATTCACTGTCACTTTGCATCATAAATGATGCAAAATTACGGTATTTTGTTTACCTTCCGGTAAACATATTAAGAACATAAGCGATTTGTTTCCTTTGTCTTAGGTAAGAACCATGCACCCATCTTGGTGCATATGGGTAAAAGGGGGGGTATGCTGTTTTTGCGCGTATCCGCATTGCTTTCAACGCGGTAGGAGAATTTTAAGCGGCACTGAGCTGCATTCAAGCGCGCTTTTGCGATGTTTGCTGCGCGGAAGGCCATTGGCGACTCCTGAAGCGATTGTGCGCTCGAAGAAGGAAATTTTTTGCAAACGGGACGGGGTTGAAGGCGTTCGGGGGCGGTCAACGGAATGAAATCCTGGGCAGGCTGAAACTCTGAGGCGGGCCCCCACCGGGTCTGAAGCCCGATTCATTTGATTGGCATCTTCGGCGGCCTTCGCCAGGCTCAGGGCAGGCTAGAAGTCGTGCCCTGAAAGGAAACTAAAATGAGACTGGATTCCGACGATGCTGCAAGTTGCAGATTTCAAAAGGGCGAGCGCATTGTATTCGATTGCGCAAGTTGGCCCCCGCTGACGCGGGGATGGCAAGTTGGCAGGTTGGCGACTGCATCGCCAGGCTCCGTTTCCTCCAACCGTGGGTCGGCAAGGCCGGTGGATGACTGTTACAAGGCCAGGCGAATTGAGCTTTTCCGCAGCCGGTAGAGTCCTACGCTTTCAAGACCAAAGCCAAGACAGGGCGTTCCTCCGCAAAAACAAATCGCCACCCCTGGATGGGAGTGGCGATTTGTTTTGCGGATCGAAGTGCAAGCCGCGGAACCGGGTGCGAGCTACTTCTTGGCGGCGGGCTTGGTGGTCTTGACCGGCTTGGCAGCTTTGGTTGCCTTGGCCGGCTTGGCGGCGGGCTTGGCTGTTTTGGCGGCCGGCTTGGCGGCGGGGCGCTTTGCCTTGGGCGCGGCATGGGCCGCAGGAGCGGCAACATGGGCCGCGTCGGGCAGGGCGCCGGCCACAGGCGCTGCTTCTTCCTCATGGGTGGAGAAGAAGCGGACGCCTTCCATGTTGTGCTCGCCAATGACATGCAGGCGAAGGAAGTTGGTGGAACCGGACTTGGTGCGGGTTCCGGCGACGATGGCGATGACTTCGCGGGGACGGACAAAGCCGTTCTGCTCCAGCAGGCTTTCCGCCACATCGACGAGCGCCTCGGTGGAGTTGACCTTGGGACAGCGGATGGGGGTGGTTCCCCAGAGCAGGTTCAGGCGGTTGATGGTGACATCGACCGGGCTGAGCGCGAAGATGGGCGCGATGGGGTGGTACTTGGAGAGCTGCCGGGCGGTTGCACCGGACTCGGTGAAGAGGGCGATGCCGCGGAGGTCGAGATCGTCGGCGGCGTGGGCGGTGGCTTCGCAGATGGTCTCGGCGACCGAGAGGTGGTGGCGTGCGCGACGGCGGCGCTGCGACTGGTAGGTGTCTTCGCGCATGTTGCGCTCGGCTTCGGCGACGATGCGAGCCATCATGGCGACGGTTTCTACGGGATATTTGCCCATGGCCGACTCGCCGGAGAGCATGACGGCATCGGTTCCGTCGTAGACGGCGTTGGCGACGTCGGAGGCTTCCGCGCGGGTGGGGCGGGGGTTGTCGATCATCGACTCAAGCATCTGGGTGGCGGTGATGACCGGCTTGCGGTACTCCCCGGCGCGGCGGATGATGAGCTTCTGGATGGCGGGGACCTTCTCCGGCGGGACTTCCACGCCGAGATCGCCACGGGCAACCATGACGCCGTCGGCAGCCTGGAGAATGCTGTCGAGGTGCTCGATGGCCTGGGGCTTTTCGAGCTTGGCGATGATCCAGGTGTCGCCGCCGAGGGCGGAGACGCGATTGCGGACCAGGCGAACATCTTCGGCGGTACGGACGAAGGAGACGGCGATGGCGTCCACGCCGTTCTTGAGGGCGAATTCGAGGTCTTCGGCGTCCTTTTCGGTAAGCGAGGGGACGCGGACGGGGATGCCGGGAAGATTGATGCCCTTCTTCTCGCCGAGCATTCCGCCGTTGATGATCTCGCAGACCACGTCGTCGCCGTCGACTTCGTGGACGCGGAGCTCGATGAGGCCATCGGAGAGGAGAATGCGGGAACCCTGCTCGACGTTCTCCGCCAAGGTCTTGAAGGTGGTGCCGACGATGGAGGCGGTACCGAGGATTTCGCGCGGGGTGATGGTGAGACGCTCACCCGTCTTGAGCAGAACGGGCTGCCCGCCGACCAGCTTGTTGGTGCGGATCTTGGGTCCCTGCAGGTCGCCGAGGATACAGAGCGGCTTGTGCTCTTCGCGGCTGACTTTGCGGACCATCTGGATCAACGCCAGCTTCTCTTCGTGGGTTCCATGGGAGAAATTGAGGCGGACGACATCGACGCCGGCGCGGACCAGATTCCGGAATGCGGGCTCGGTATTGGACGCCGGCCCCAGAGTGGCGACGATTTTGGCGCGGCGTTGAGTCGGGGAATCGGACAGGCTGGTAGCAAACGGCATGGAAGACATCGAAAAGGCTCCAATGAAAGGTCAGTTGAGTTGGCGGACCACGTCAGGCACGTAACGACCATGTCAGGCACGTGACGACCACTTCAGGCCCGCGGAAGGCGCGGCGGTACAAGAAGGACAGATCGAACGACGGGGTCCGATTCATTGTACAGGAGGGTTAGGTGCGCAGCCCCCCTCATACATCTTGCAGCATGGAGCGCGCAATGGTCGGTGAGAGCTGTCACAGACCGAACGGGTCGGTATCGGGATCATTTTCGGCGCTCAACTCCAACTGGCGGGAGCGGAAAAGGACGCCGTTGAGCTCCGCGCCGAGGAGACAACTGAATGAGGTGATGTAGAGCCAGACCAGGGTGGCGATGCCCGCGCCGAAGGGACCGTAGAACATGGAATAGTCGGCGATGCGGGTGACGTACCAGCCAAAGGCGAGAGTGGCCGGAAACCACAACACGGTTGCGCCAACCGCGCCGGGGGCGACCAGGAGCCAGTGCTCCTTGCGCCGCGTGCCGAAGTGATAGAGCGCGCCGAGAACGGTCATGCTGGTGAGCAGAGCGACGGCCCAGCGAACCAGTCGCCAGAGAAACAGGACCATATGGCGGAGTTCGTGGCCAGACTTGCCGATCATCCATTGCTCGATCTGATGGCCGAAGACCACCACCAGCGTGGACAGCGAAAGCGGTAGCAGAACGATGGGCACCAGCAGGAGAGCGCGAAGACGGCGCCTCCAGAATCCCCAACCCTCGCGGGGAAGGCGATAGGCGCGGCGAAATCCCTCCATCAGCGAGAGCATCAGCCCCAGTCCGGCAAAGACGCCGAGACTGGCGGCGGAGAGAATCACCTGCGTGGAGTGCGCGCGGCGGGTGAGGACATAGGTCTGCAGCATGTCCATGGTGTCGGCAGGAAGGAACTGCTCGAAGGAGGCGCGAATCTCGCCGACCAGGGTGGTGCCTTCGGGAACCTGGGCCAAGAGGGTGGTGATGACCAGCATGCCGGGGAAGAGCATCAGCATCCCCGAATACGCAGAGGCCTTGGCCGTGTTGAGCACGTCGTGGTCGAGAGCCAGCCAAATGGCTTTCCGTAGATGACGAAGAAGAGCGATCATGATGCGCACTGGAAAGAGTAGAGCATCCCTGGAGTGTAAGGGAAATGAATCTGCTGCACGCAGCGGGGTTAGCGTGGTTAGCGGCGTTAGCGGAGTTGGCAAGTCAGCGCGTCAGCGCAGAAGCCGGCCGGAGTGCTGGTTTCAAGGCGATGGGCTTGAGGCGGGACGGGATGGTGGTTGCGAACAGGATTAAACAATCGATTGTTTTCTTGGATATCTGCAATCACCGTGGTGCGTGAAGCAGTGACGGAGGGTCGGTTGGCCGTTTATGATGACGGGGCGATGAAAACTTCCCCACGACGTATGCTCAGGATCTTTTTTGCGATTTTGCCGATTGCCTTGCTGGCTTGCACCACTCCGGCCTGCTTAACGGCCGCGGCCCAGACGAGACCCGCTCCCAACCCGCAACTGGCATCGAAGGCGCTGAACGCGCGCGTGAATGCGCTGCTGAAGAAGATGACGCTGGACGAGAAGGTCGGTCAGATGGTGCAGTTCTCGGCTGGATTCGCGACCGGACCTGGGGCATCCAATTTGCGGTATGACGAATTGACGGCCAAGGGCGAGTTGGGATCGATGCTGAACGTGGTGGGCGCGGCGGCAACCAACCACTACCAGCACATCGCGATGGAGAAGACAAGGCTGCATATTCCGATTCTGTTCGGGCTGGACGTGATTCACGGGGACCGGACGATCTTCCCTGCCCCACTGGCAGTGGCGGCGAGCTGGGACCCGGCGGCGGCCGAGACAGTGGCGCATATGGGCGCGGTGGAAGCACGGGCAGACGGCATTGCCTGGGTGTTTTCGCCGATGGTGGATATTGCGCGGGATCCGCGCTGGGGGCGGATCATCGAGTCGAACGGGGAAGACGCGTATTTGAGCTCGGCGATGGCGCGGGCGTGGGTGAAGGGCTATCAGCAGGACGATCTGAGCAAGCCGGACTCGGCGGCGGTGAGCGTGAAGCATTTTGCGGCGTACGGCGCGGCGATTGCGGGCCGCGACTACAACGCGACGGACATGAGCGAGAACCAGCTGCGGCAGGTGTACCTGGAGCCGTACCGGGCGGCGGTAGAGGCCGGGGCAGCGACGCTGATGAGTTCGTTCAACTCGATCAACGGGGTCCCGGCGTCGGCGAATCCGTTTATTCTGACGCAGATTCTGCGCGACGAGTGGGGTTTTGACGGGTTTGTGGTGTCGGACTGGAAGGCGATCAGCCAGTTGGAAAACCACTCCATCGGCGACGGGCCGACGGTGGCGCGCAAGGCGCTGCTGGCCGGAGTGGATATGGACATGGAAGGCAACCTGTATGGGACCGCGATCGCCCAGCAGGTGCGGACGGGCAAGATCCCGGAGAGCGCGGTGGACGAGGCGGTGCGCCGCATCCTGCGGGTGAAGTTTGCGCTGGGGCTTTTCGAACATCCGTATACGCAGGAGGGGCCTGCCTACGACGCCACGCCGGATCGGCGCGCGGCGGCCCGCAAGGTGGCGGAAGAGACCTTCGTGCTGCTGAAGAACGATGCGGTGGAAGGCGCAGGTACGCTGCTGCCGCTGAAAGCCAAGAAGGTGGCGCTGATTGGACCGATGGCGGACGACCAGCGGGAAATGCTGGGCGCCTGGGCGGCGATGGGCGATCCGAAATACGTGGTGACGCTGAAGACCGCGCTGGCCGCGCGGCTGGGCGACCGGCTGCTGTATGCGCAGGGCTGCGGACTGTTGAGCGGCGAAGACGCGAAGCTGCTGAAACAGGTGAGCTTCACGGGCGCGAATGCCGCCGGCGAGCACGCGCCGGTTCCGGACGACGCGAAGACGATTGCCGAAGCGGTGGAAACCGCCAAACGGGCCGACGTGGTGGTAATGGCGCTGGGCGAGAACACAAGCTGGATGGAAGGCGAGGCTTCGAGCCGGACGACACTGGGCTTTACGGGAGCGCAGGAACAGCTGCTGGAGGCGGTGGAGGCGACGGGCAAGCCGGTGGTGCTGGTGGTGCTGGCGACGCGTCCGCTGGAGCTGAAGTGGGCGGCCGCTCACGTGCCGGCGATTCTGGAGGCGTGGAGCCCGGGGATCGAGGCGGGCCCGGCTGTAGCCGATGTGCTTTTCGGCGACGTGAATCCGAGCGGCAAGCTGCCGGCGAGCTTTCCGCGCGCGGTGGGCCAGGAACCGCTGTACTACGCGCAGCTGCCGACCGGGCGTCCGGCGAGTAGCGATTTGAGCAGGCTGCCGAGCGTGCACGACGATAAATTTGTGTCGAGATATCTGGACGAGGAGAACTCGGCGCTGTTCCCGTTTGGATGGGGACTGAGCTACACGCGCTTCAGCTATGCGCAACCGACCATCAGCCGCACGGATATTCCCGTGCGGGAAGTGCTGGCAACGCACAAACCGCTGGCCACGGTGGGCGTGGATGTGAGGAACACGGGCAGCGTGGCAGGCACCGAAGTGGTGCAGCTCTATATCCGCAACACGGCGGCCTCGGTGGAGCAGCCGGTGCGGGAGCTGAAGGGCTTTGCGCGGATCACGCTACTGCCAGGCGAGCAGAAACACGTGGAGTTTCCGCTGGGTTTTGACGAGCTGAATTTCTATAGCGTCGAGAATAGGCGGGCGGTAGAGCCGACGACTTACAAGGTATTGGTGGGCGGAAGCTCGCTGGCCACGGCGGGGACTTCGCTGAAGATCATCGAGTAAGTCGGCAAGAGAGGAATTGGGAAAGACATCGGCCTCCGGAGACGGGGGCCGATTTGTTTTTTGGACATTGCCACAAGTTGAAGAATCCAAACCGCAACGGTCAGGTATCGTCCGCTTGACGCAATGTTACTCTCAGTGCGAGACTTGCGGGCATGGCCAATTTCCGTCCTATCGAATTTATTAAAACTGCTGGCTTGCTTGGCGGGGGTAGCGTCATGCTTGCCACCGTGCCGATGGGAATAACCGGAGGTACGGGAGCAACCTATGCTGCCATTGGGCTTCAAGCAGCTTGGTCTTGAGTGAGTTTTTTGTTCTCCATCACAGGTCCTTCAATAAGCTTCATCAAGGTGTCGCGAAACAGATAGGAATTGGAGCTATTGTCGAAATGGACCATGCAGGGGCTGAAGCCCGTTCCTTTTAATTGGCTTTGTCGGCACGACTAAAGTCGTGCCCTGACGCTTCCTGCTTGCCCAATGGGGTATTCCGCATCTTGCGAAGTAGTGCCCATTTAAGGCCGAGCGGGGACCGCTCGTTGGGTGCGATTTCGCGAGTTGGCCCTCGCTGCGCGAGGATCGCGAGTTGGCAAGTTGGCGGTCACATCGCCACATGCGATTTCGTCTTCCGATGCCGAACTATTCGCCGGCCCGCACAGGTTGCGTCTTGGGCTTGGGGATGCCGTGCCGATGGCAATCCTCGCATTTGACCCAGTGGATGTTATGCGGGCTTTTCGCGTTGGCATACGTGGTGTCCATGGTCTCGACGTCGAGGTTGCAGTTGGACATCTTGGGATGGCAGGTCTTGCAGGAGGCGCGGGCGTTCTGGTTGTGGCCCATGTGGCAGGCGAGGCAACTGATGCCTTCGTGAACGCCCATGGGCGTGCGGTCGTCGCCGCTGGCGACCTGCGCGCCCCAGTGATTGGCGGAGGCGGCGGTTCCGGTTTCAAGGCGGCGCGGGGCGTGGCACTGGTAGCAGAGTCCCTGGCGCGGGTCGGGGCTGGAGCGGACCGGGCGCGCGCCGTCAAAGAGAATGGGCAGAGCGAGCGAGGCGGCGGCAAAGTGCATGCGTTCGCGGCGGTCGTAGAAGGCCAGCCAGCTTTGCGGGTCGGGCCCGGACATGGAGTAATGCGCATCGGGGCGCTGTTGCGGCTGGCCGTTGCTGTGAACCTGATGACAGGTTTGGCAGGGGATGACGGGCTGATCGGCGAATCCACGGCGGACGATTTGCCAGGGGCCGGTGGTGTTCTGCGGCTGTACCAGATCGCGCACAGACCCATCGAAGTGCATGCCGTGACAGCGCAAACAGTCTTCCATGAGGTGCTGCTTCTTGTTCTGGTGCGGATTGGCGAAGATCTGCCGATAAGTGGCTGCGTGCGGGCCGGCGTGCCAGGAGGCGTACTCGTGCTGGTGACAGCCCTGACAGTTGGAAGTCATGGCCAGAACGTCGACGTCGCGCAGGCGCAGGTTCTCAGGTGGGATGCCGAAGAGGTGCACGCGGATGTGGCGCAGCTTGGTGGCAAGGCCGGCTTCGTGACACTGCATGCAGTTGACGTTGCGATGGCCGGAGCCGTGCACCGCGCCGACGTAAGCGGCCATCTCGTGGCAACTGGCGCAGCCGGAGCCGTGCTGCGAAGTGTAGTACCAGGACGCACCGTAGGTCGTGCCGACGGCCAGAATTGCAGCAGCGGCTAACGCAGCCACGGACCATTTCAAAAAACTCATGACCGGAATCCCGTACCCTTCCAGTTGCTGACCAGCGCGTTGGACGCGTAATAGGCGACAGCCATGATGGTGAGCACGGGATTGAATCCTCCGTTGGTGACGTGCACGCTTCCATCGATGACAAAGAGGTTGTCGACGTCGTGGATCTGGCAATGTTTGTTGACGACCGAGCCGTGGGGATCGTTGCCCATGCGGCAGGTGCCGGCCTGATGCTGGCCGGCCGAAACCATCTCTGGCCGCCAGGACATGAGGGAGGTGCTGACCGCGCCGGCCTCCTTGAGCCAGGCATCGGCGCGCTTGGCCTGCACCTCGCCAATGTCGAAGGTGTGAGGATGGACGTTGCCTTCGAAGCGGGCGACGGGCAGGCCGTATTTGTCGAGCACACCGGGATCGACGGTGACGCGGCCAGCGGCGGTGGGGATTTGCTGCGTGGGGCCCATGATGACGATGGAGCGCTTGTGCCAGTGGCGCATGGCCTGCTTGTGGGCGAGTCCCCAGCGGGGGGTTCCCGGAGGCATGCGGTCGATCATGTGAATGGGCAGGCGGATGAACTCGTTGGCCAGCATTCCGCCGCCGGCGAGGCCGGGAGTTCCGTGGTTATAGTCGCTGATGGCGATGCTTGCGCCGGGGCCTACGTCGTCGTAGGTTTCAAAGTCGAAGAAGCCGACCGCGCCGGTGTAGTGGTGTCCCTGCAGGTTGCGACCGACCTGATCGTAGCGATTGCCGAGGCCGTTGGGGTGAAGGCGGCTCTTGGAGTTGAGCAACAGGCGGGCGGACTCGATGGCGCAGGCGGAGACGACGACGAGATCGGCGGGCTGCTGTTGCAGCTTGCCGTCCGCGTCGAAGTAGCTGACTCCGGTGGCGCGGCCATGATCGTCTATTTGGATTTCTTTGGCCATGCACTCGGTGCGGAGTTCGCAGTTGCCGGTATTGAGGGCGATGGGAATGACGGTGTTCTGCGAGCCGTTCTTGGCGTCGACCTCGCAGGCGAATCCGACGCACCAGCGGCAGCGCATGCAGGGACCGCGGCCGTTGTAGGGCACGCTGTTGCGGGCCATGGGGATGTGGAAGGGATGCAGACCGAGACGGCGGGCGGCGGGCTCCAGAATGCCCCACTCCTTGTTGGGCGGCAGCGGGGGCATGGGCAGATCGCGCTTGCGAGGGCCATGAAAGGGAGTGCCGGAATAGTCGCCGGAGACGCCGATTTCGTATTCCGCCTGCTCGTAGAAGGGCTCCAACTCGTCGTAGGAGATGGGCCAGTCTTCGAGCGAACTGCCTTGCGGCGCGCCGTAAGTGGAGCGCATGCGGAAGTCCTGGGGCAGGTAACGCCAGGCCTGCGCGCCATAGCTGAGCGTTCCTCCGCCGACGCAGGCGGCGTTGTTCTGATAGCTGCCCTCGTTGGAGCGCACGATATGGGCGACGCCTTTGGGATCGACCCAGACGCGGGGATTGCCCTCTTCCGGAGGGCCGAAGGCGTTGCCGAGAACTGTGGTGCGCTGGTTGCGCAAATCGTCTTTGCGGCAGTCGGCCGCGGTGAACCACTTGCCCCGCTCCAGCAGCACGACGCTCATGCCGGCGGTGGCAAGCTGCTTGGCGACGATGCCGCCGGCGGCGCCGGCACCGATGACGACTGCATTGACGCGCTTCATGAGCGGCCGCCTTTGCTTTGGTCCTGATTGGGGTTCTGGTTGAGGTCGTATTGAGAGCGGCCAAGATTGGGGGGCTCGGAGAGGCCGAGCATTTTCCAGCTGACGGCATCGCGGTTGCCACCGTGGCGTGGCGAGCCGTAGTAGCCCTCGAAGGTGTGCTCGCGCACCATCTCGAAGAAGGCGTGCTGGCCTCTTTCCACCGCCGTTGCCCATTGGAGCTGACGCTCGGCGGGCAGGGTCTCGGGATCGGCATTGAAGCGTTTGCGGGCGAATTGCCGCGCCGATTCGAGGCCTTCGCGATAGGCGTCGCGATGACGGCGGTAGGCGCGGACAAGCTGGCGGTCGATGTAGTCGAGGACGCCGGCCTGGGAGGCGCTGGGATAGTCGTCGGCGGGGATGATCTGGTCGCAGAGAGCGCCGAGAGTGGCAGCCTGATCGACGCTGAGGAATTCGCGCCCAGAGTGCGGCTGCGACTTGCAGCCGATGACGGCTACCGCGCCGCCGAGCGCTCCGGCAGCCACAAACTGACGCCGAGTGGGAAGATTTGGCTTGTCGCCTGAAGGCATCGGTAAACCCGTTTCCGCGCCGGAGTCCCGATTGTAGGTTCGAAGCAAAGAAATGGACTGGAATCCGTGCAGGGACATAGTACGGAAGGCGGGTGAGAGATGGCCAGTTTATTGATTCGGGACTCGAATTATGGGGTCTTCAGGCCGGGACTCCCGCTTTCCCCGGTCCCCAAAGGCGAGGGACCGGGGGCACCCGGCCGAGAAACAGACCGAATTCCGTGCGGGGACATAGTACGGAAGGCGGGTGAGAGATGGCCAGTTTATTGATTCGGGCACGGAAGAAGCTTGAGGTTTCCCACCCTTTCCGCACGGAACGCGGAAAGGATGGGGCACCCATCATTGTGGGCCGGGTAGATGATTGCGGTGTGGACATTGCAAAGCACTTATGCGAAGATTTCGCGCATGCGATACGGCGGCACTTTGGAATACGCCGAGGCGCGGAAGATTCGGGAACGGAATACGCGTCTCTATCGGTTGGCCCACTGGCCCATCTGGATTTGGGTTTTCTTTCTGGCACCGGGGCCGTTGACATTCACTCTGTTTGCGCGCGGATTTGGCTGGGGCAACCTGACCTGGCTGATTGCCGTGATGGCGGGAACCGGAATAGCGGGGCTGCGCGGCCAAATGCCGGGAGTTGAGCCGCGGCCCTACATCCTGCGTTTCGACGAAGACAAGCCCAACCCGCTTTACCGGAAGGTTTGCTACACCTTTGCCTGGAACGCGGTGCTGAGCTTTGCCGTGCTGAATCTGGCCGGACTGCTGGCCGCAGCGGTTACCGGGGTTTGGCATATGCAGGAGATCTACCGGTATGGGTATCCGCCACTGTGCGGGACGATTCTGCTGCTGGGCGCGGCGGGGATGCTGCCACGAGTGGGACTGTCGACCAAGGGCGAAGGCGTGGAGCGGCGATACTTTTACGGGTCGGTGTGGGCGGTGACAGTGGCGCAGACCGTGCTGCTTGCGCTTTGGCACACGCTGGGGCGGTCAGAGGCGGCCACGCTGACAAAGCTGGCGGTTTACGCGGGGACTTTGGTAGCGATGGGGCTGGCGGCGTACCGCGGGCATCTGCCGCGCACGCGGCCGATTGTGTCCGGCGAGCTGATGGTGGCCGACTGAAGCGAATGTACGGAAGAGGAGGACATCTCAGCGCACCGACTGGAGGGCCTCTTCGGACCAGGTGATGGCTTCGGCATAGCAGCGGACGATCTCCTCCGAGGGGAGGTTCCAGTCCTCGATGGCTTTGTCGCACGCGGCCCAATCACCGCGCTCGGTGCACTCCACCCATTGGAGCAGGCTGCGCTCGCGCACCGGGGCGCTCAGCAGCGCGCGGCGAATGTCCTCGCGCAGCGGCAGCGAGGGAACCAGATCTTCGATGGACAGGCGGAGCATGGCGGGAATCATGCTCATCATGCCGAGCAGGTATTGCTCGGTGGAGTCGAGGCCGCACAGGCCGGCAGCCAGCTCGCAGAAACGGCCGCGCATGAAAGCCATGCGCAGGATCTCCATGGACTGGGTGGAGTTCATCTCGCTGGTGATGGCCAGCGTGGCAATGCGCCGGAATGCGTCTTCGCCGACGACGACCAGCGCCGTTTCGATGGAGCGGACTTCCTGCCGCATGGCGCAGATGGGGGAGTTGACCAGGCGCAAGAGACGATAGGTGAGCGAAGTGTCTTTCTTGAGCAGGTCGCTCAACTCGTGCAGGTCGATGGGATCCTTGTGGAGAAGCTGGAGGATCTGTATGTGGAAGAGCCGGTTGGCGGGGATGTTGCGGTTCTTCATGAGGATCGGGCGGCAGAAGAAGTACCCCTGGAAGAGCGTGAATCCCTCGGCTTTGGCCTGCTGATATTCCTGCTGGGTCTCCACCTTTTCGGCAATCATGGCGATGGCTTTGCCTTTGAGGCGCTGCATCAGCTCCCTGCGCCGATAGGCGGGAGTGGCGTTGATGTCGACCTTGATGTAATTGGCGAGTTCGATGAGGGGCTCAAACCTGGGCTCCCAGACAAAGTCGTCGAGGGCGAGGCGAAAGCCGTCGGCCTTGAGCTGGCGGCAGGCCGCAATCAGCTCGGGATTGGGTTCGAGGGTCTCAAGGACTTCCAGCACGGTCATGCTGGGCGGCAGGACGTCGACCAACGATTCGGTAAGCGCCTCGCGGGTGCAGTTGACAAAGGCCGGCAGGCCGGCGGTGAGGCGATCCAAGCCGAACATGACGGTGTTGTCGAGCATGGTGCGGGTGGCGACATCGCCATCGCCGCGGAAGGCTGCTTCAGGGCCAGCGCGAAACAGCAGCTCGTAGGCATGCACGCGACCGCGCAGGTCGAGAATTGGCTGACGAGCCACATAGCGCAATCCGCCCGCAAATTCCGCTGGGACATTTTCAACGGTTTCTGGGTCGGCATTTTGTTGTTGCGGGTCCCGGATGCTCATTCATACCATCCCGAAGAATCTATCGGCGATTGCGAAAACAACGTGAACGGGTGCTCGATATGGACAGCCACTTGGGCGGTCCGCAGACAGGACTGGATCGCGGGAGGGTGGACCCGCATTCTGGTTCGACCGTAAGGCGTAGCGACAGATCTCGCAAATCCGGGGCAGGGACGCCCCGGGGCAGAGTTTGGCGATGAAAGGCTCAGGCGATGGAACTCAGTGCGGAGTCTGCCCAGACGACGGACTGCGCGTAGTAGAGCACCATTTGCTTGCGGTTCAGGCTGTTGGACTGGACGATGGCGTCGGAAGTGGCCCAGTCGCCGACCTCATGGGACTCCAGCCAGTCAAGCAGCTTGCGGTCGCGATTTTTGGTCCCGTGGAGGGCCTCGCGGATGCTGTCGCGCAAAGGCAGAGACGGGGTGAGATCGTCCATGGCGATGCACAGCATGGCAGGGAGCAGGCTGATGAGGCCGAGCAGGTACTGCTCGCCGGGATCGAGGGCGCATTGAGGGGCGGCCAGTTCGCAGAAGCGGCCTCGTACAAAGGCCATGCGCAGCACTTCAATAGGCTGGTTGGCGCTCATCTCGTTGGCGATGGCCAGGGTGGCAATATGGCGGAAATTGTCTTCGCCGACGGCGAGCAGGGCGGTCTCAATGGAACGAACTTCCTGGCGGACGGCGCAAAGGGGCGAGTTGACCAGCCGCAGCAGGCGGTAAGTGAGGGCCGCATCCTGCTTGACCAGCTCGCTCAACTTGCGGAAATCGAGCGAGTGGGTGTGCAGCAGGTTGAGGATCTGGATATGGAAAAGCCGGTTGGTGGGAATATTGCGGCTTTTGAGCGGAGTGGGGTGAAGGAAGAAGTATCCCTGAAAGAGCTTGAATCCTTCAGCCTTGGCCTGCTGGTGCTGTTGCTGGGTCTGGATATTCTCGGCGATCAGGGCCACCGTCTTACCCGTCATCTGGCGCAAGCGCCCTTGCCGGGTTCTTTCGTCGGCGGTATTGAAGTCGATCTTGATGTAGTTGGCCAGGTCGAGCAGCGCCTCATAGCCGGGCTTCCAAGCAAAATCGTGCAGGGCAAGGCGGAAACCGAGTCCCTTGAGCTTTTGGCAGGCGGCGACCAGGCTGGCGGCGGGCTCGGCGCTCTCGCGGATTTCCAGCACGGTCAGATTGGGGGGCAGATGTTCCGCCAGCTGCTCGGTCAATTCCTCGCCGGTACAGTTGACGAAGGCAGGCAATCCGCCGGTAAGTTCCTCCAGCCCGAATTGAACGGTGTTGTCGAAGCGAGCCGGTCCGGCGTCCTGGCTGGCCAGGAGGTAGCCGCCTTCCAGACCATTGCGAAGCAACACGTCGTAGCCATGCGCCTTGCCGCGCAGATCGAGAATTGGCTGCCGGGTCAGGTAGCGCGGTCCGTCCGCCCACTCGCCGGAAACCGGCTCGTCGCTCTTCGCTGTTACTTCTTGCATCTCCATGCCACTGCCTCGTTTTCTGTAACTGTTCTACGCTTCTGCCACGTGAATGACTGGCGCCGGAGCGGACAATCGCGATCCGGTCCGTACTTCCGGCCATGTTTCAGGCCATCTGTTGAAGATTCCGCCGTTTCCGGCCAGCCCCCACTTCCGAGTGAATGCGAGGGAAGCAAAGAGTCCTCCTGCGCGCGGGCGGCAGAGAGGCCGGAAGATGCGCGTTGGACATGGGGCTTGTTTGCTGTCCCTGTCCTGTGTGCAGCACCGGGAAAACGATCGAGGGAAATGGAATTGCGGCGCGGGGAAAAGCTTATCAGGGAAAGAGCATACCGCGATAGATGCGCGCGCGCCAGGCAGCTTGCCGGACAGGTTCCGCAGCTACGAGCAAGGGAAATCGCGGCAAAACCCGCCGATAGACCTGGAATCCGCAATGGAGATCGGGGGCGCAGCAGTCGCGGCGACTTCATTCGATCAACCAGATACGGAAACACAGGCGGAAACGCGCTGCCAGCTAGCATGGCCTTAGCTACCCTTCCACTCAGCCTATAACGGGCGCGGAGTTGAAAGATCCTAAATCGGAAGCGGAATCGCAGCCACACTTCGACCGCATTCCCGATTCGAAACCTATCATCCCATAAACATTCCGCCGTTGACATCCAAAACGTGCCCGGTAATGTAGCCGGCAGCGTCGGAGGCAAGGAATGCTACGGATTGCGCGATCTCCACATCGGTGCCCGGACGTCCCAGAGGAATGCTCGCGATCATGGCGGCGCGCAGTTTTTCGTCGAGAACGGCGGTCATGGGCGTCTCGATGTAGCCGGGGGCAACGGCATTCACGGTGATTCCCCGGGAAGCAACTTCGCGGGCCAGGGAGCGGGTCATTCCGATCAATCCGGCCTTGGATGCGCCGTAATTCACCTGGCCGCCCTGGCCGGTGCGGCCCACCACGCTGGAGATGTTGACGATGCGGCCCCAGCGGTTCTTGAGCATGGGACGCAACACAGCCTGGGTGAGCAGGAATGCGCCGGTGAGGTTGGTGCCGATGACATCGTCCCAGTCGGGGCGCTTCATGCTCATCATCAGGCCATCGCGGGTGATGCCCGCGTTGTTGACCAGGATCTCCACCTTGCCGAAGCGGTCGAGGACGGCCTTGGCTCCAGCCTTGATGGAGTCTTCATTGGCCACGTCGAGCGCAAAAGCGGCAGCCAGTCCGCCGGCGGCCTCAATTTCGGCGGCCACTTCGGCGAGCTTGCTTTCATTCCTGGCGGCCAGAGCCACCGTTGCCCCGGCTCGCGCCAACTCCAGCGCACATGCCCGCCCGATTCCCTGGGAGGCCCCCGTCACCAACGCAATTCTTCCCTGCAGGTTTGCCATCGATCTCTCTCTTGAGCAGCGTGCACGCCGTTCCGTCCCCCATTATAAGTGGGCGGAAACAAGGGCCCGAACCGGCTGATCGACGGACCTACTGTTTAATCCGGCGTGCGGCTTCGGCTATCAGGACGGGGTGACCGCGATGCGCACCGGCTGGGGAGTGACCACCGCGCGGAGAAGCTGGGACGGCCAGATGTAAACGGCCATGCGGCGCGAATAGTGGAGCACCGGCTCTTGATTGGGCAGCTTGATGCCGATTTCGGCGACCAGGTCGTTGCGCTCGATCTCCGCCTCCGCCTCTTCGAGGGGCCAGGGCACGTAGTGGATATTGGCTCGGATGGCCTGCCCGCTGCGGTTACGGGCAAAGAGGCAATAGCGCTCCATGAGGAAGAACTCCAGGGTTCCGCTGCCCCCGCCGGCGGTGCGATGGGTGGGGCCCAGTCCACGGAAGCGCGCCTGAAAGCGAACAGGATGGCTGGCGAAGAGGCGGCGGCTGTAGAAGAGGAATTCGCGCTCGGAGCGCTGCTCGTGGCTCATCTCCGCCCAGTGATAGGGCAGGTGATAGAGGGTGCGGGCGGCCAGCACGGCGAGCAGATTGCCGGCGTCGAGCGAGAAGTAGTAAACCCCCGGGGCCCCGGTCCGCTGATCGCGCACGTAGGTGCGCAAACTGAGATCGGGCATACGGCCAGTCCAAGGGATGGCGGGAAAGCCGCGGAACCTGACCCGATCCATCCAGAACGGAACCACGCCCAGCCATGCGGACCCTTCGAAAGTGTCGATGACCAAGCCTTCGGGAAGAAGCGCGGCAAGCGTTATGGGGGGTAGGGGCCAGTGGGCAAAGAGGAGATCATTCCATCGTTGGGCGACGGCCCAACGACCAGTCGGCAGCGGGCGCGGTTTTTGGGAAGTGCGCACCTGAAATTGCTGCATTGCCGGAACGCTCCTGTCATTCACTCATACGACGCGCGACGTGCCGGGAAAGATGCATTCCTCACTTGGGGCCTCGGATCGAACTGCGGATCCAGCCTCAATGACGTATTCTGGTCGCGAGAATACATCCATGTCCAGTGAAACTTTTATTTCGCCCGAATCTCGCAATCAAACCGACGTTTTCGCCGTCCACGGCGCCGATCCCGAAGTGCTGGCCTATGCCATGGCCAAGTACTCCCGTTCCTCTCTTTCGATGCGGGAGTCGCTTCAGGAGATCAATTCGCAGCGCGCGGAACAGTTTCTGAACACATTTTATTTCCAATATGGGCACAGGTCCATCGCCGACCTGGCGCACGTGGCCATGGCCATCGAGCGGCTGAGCCTGCTGGCGGCCATCGTGCTGGTGGACGAGCAGCGCTGGGACGGGCAGGAACGCTCGACACGCTACCAGAACTTCTTGAAATCCGGCTGGTTCAAGCCGGAATTCGACGCCGAGGCAGAGGCGGAGAAACTGTTCGCCGGGACCATCGAAAGGCTGTTCGACGTGTATCAGCGGACCACCGCGGCGGTGTTTACCGCGCTGGAACAGCGCATTCCCCGGCCCGAGGCGATGAAGCCGGACGCCTATGCGCGCACCCTGAAGGCGCGGGCCTTCGACGTGGCCCGCTACCTGCTTCCGCTGGCCACCAACACGTCTCTGGGCCAGATTACCAATGCCCGCACGCTGGAGACGCAGGTTTCGCGGCTGCTGTCGAGTCCGGTGGCGGAGGTGCGCGACCTGGGCGTGAAGATGCGCGAGGCGGCCGTTGGCCCTGCCTGGAGCCTGTATGCTCAGCCCGGCCAGGCGCTGGCTGACAAAATTGCCGTGGGCGATTCCGCGCTGGGTGAAGAGGCCCGGCAGTTGCTGGCCCGCGAAGTCCGCTCGGCCCCGACTCTCGTGAAATATGCCCAGCCGAATGAATATGAAATTGAAACCCGCGCCGAGCTGGCCCTGGCGGCAAAGGAACTGCTGGGCGCAACGCCGATTGCCGACGCCCCGGTGGTGGACCTGGTGGAGCGTACGGAAACGCTGGAAGTGGAGTTGGCGGCAACGCTCATCTACTCGGCGAGCCACCACCCGTACCGGCAGATTCGCGACCTAGTGGCGGCGCTGCCCGAAGCCAGGGTGAACGAGATTGTGGAGCTGGGGCTGCGCCACCGCGGACGCCACGACGAGGCGCTGAGGGCCTTCCATGCCGGGGCGGCGCTGCGCTTCGACATTTTGATGGATGTGGGCGGCTTCCGCGACATGCACCGCCATCGCCGCTGCGTGCAGATCATCCAGCCTTTCACTTCCCTTCATGGGTACGAAACGCCGACCTGCGGCGATCTTGCGGGGGACGTGAATATTCTTGCGGAGGCTGGAATTCTGACGGAGTTCCAGTCGGCGATTGAATCCGCGCATACCGCCAGCCGCAAGATTGCCGCCTGCGACGCGGCGGAGGCGGAGCAGTCGGCGCTTTACCTGCTGCCGCTGGCAACGCGTATCCGCTCGCTGTTCAAGATGGATTTTGCGGAGGCGCAGTACATCAGCGAATTGAGGTCGGGACCGGCCGGGCACTTCAGCTATCGGCGGGTGGCGTGGGAGATGTACAAGGCCGTGGAACGGCAGCATCCGAGCCTGGCCCGGCACATCCGGATCACGGACTTTACACGGCCGATCGATTTGCTGCAGCGGTGAGAGAGGACGGGCAATTCTCCGGTATCGGTATTGAATGTTGGAGGGTAACTGCCGAGTATTGACCATCCAGGCACAATTCAACTCCTGGTGGCGTCTCGAAAGCCGAACCATTGGCGCGGCGTTGCCTTCGCGAACCGGCCAAAGATCAGACTTTTCACTTGCCATCAGAAGAATTCGGCGTAGACTTCTTTGTGCCTTTCGATTGGGAGGAACCTACCCATGAAAAAGCCGTTCAAGAACCTCTCGGCGGTTGCCCCCAAAGACAATATTGCCTCTCTCTCAAATCGTCTGTCCTTCCCCTTTGCAGTACCTTCCGTAAAATGGCCATCGAAATCGGCGGCATTTGCCCAACTGGCCTCGATCCTCCTCATCCTTTTCTGCCTTTCAGGCAACGGATGCGGCGGCTCTTCCACTCCGCAAGGCCCCGTATCCTCCTCCTACGCCGACCAGTTCGACTTCCTCTGGCAGACCTTCGATCAGCAGTATTCCTACTTCGTTTACAAAGACATCGATTGGACGGCCCTCAAGAACACTTACCGCCCACAAGCCATCCAGGCGACCTCTCAGCAGCAATTCATGCAGGTCCTCGGGCAAATGCTGTCGAACCTGCACGACATGCACGTTTATTTCGTCGACCCCAATGGGAACGGAATCCCCACATTCACGCCCGGAACCTTTGTGAACTTCAACTCGACCGTGTGGCAACAGTACCTGCAGAACCAGGGGACTCAGATTCAGCAGAGCAATTACTTCACTACTGGCTGGCTCGGCGGTGTGGCCTACATCTCCGTCAATTCCTGGGACGTCTCGACCGGCCCGGAGACGACCGAGCTCGATCAGGCGCTGGAGCAGTTCCAGAATTCCCCTGCTCTCATCCTCGATGTCCGCATGAATCCGGGCGGAGACAGCACCACGGCAGGGAACTTCGCGGGCCGCTTCGCCGATCAGCCGCGGACTGCAGGGTACGTGCAGTTTCGCAATGGCCCGGCACACACCGACTTCGGCTCGCTGCAAACCCGGCAAGTGGTTCCGCGTGGCCCCTGGCAGTTTCATGCCCCTGTCTTGCTGCTGATCGGCCGCGGCTGCGTCAGTTCCAACGAGGACTTCATCACCCAGATGCGCGAATTGCCCAATGTGACCGTTGCGGGGGACACCTCCGCAGGACACTCGGGAGATCCCGCGAAATACAACCTCTCCGGAGGCTGGCAATTCACCGTTTCCACGTGGATCGATTACACCGCCGAAATGCAGGTCATCGAAGACAAGGGAATTAATCCCGCCATCTTCGTCCCGGCGACCGCAGCCGATTTTCAGTCCGGCAAGGACCCCGTCCTCGATTTCGCCATCCAGCACTTTTCCCATTGATTACGGCACTTGTTCCCTGATCCATTCGCCTCAGTCCGCTGTCCCGGCCCCCGAGTTCGATCCCGCCATCCGCCTCGACAACCTCTCGCTCCACACTTGCGTTTCCGCACCTTGCTTCGGCGTCCCATCTCTTGTATACGTTCCAAGTTCGATAGGTTGAATGCGCGCAAAAATCTCGCTTGGAATGTGTGCTCATTCTGAGTGAGCCTGCAGCGTCAAATCTCGCCCTCGGCGTCGTTGCTTCCGAGTCCGCAATCCGTCTAAGATGCTGTTCTAGAGGGTGGCAATGAATGCCTGATTGGGGTAAAGAATTCGGACAATCTCACGAATGACCTTCATTCCGTTTTCACCGTTTGTGAAGAGAACAACCCCTATTTGGCGCTCGGGAATGAAGAAAACGAGCGTATGCACTCCCCAGTCGGAACCAGTGTGATCGACGATTTTCTCCCCACCCATGTTGATCACTTGCCAACCCAATCCCAGTCCAGCAGCCAAGTCGCATTCAGTGGAACCCAATTTGATCAGAGGGCACAGCTTCTGCTTGTGCTCGGGAGTGACCTGATTACGGGTGATGTTCAGGCGCTGAGCAGCAATTTGCCTCGTTAGCCCCTCGTTGTGCATTACGCTCACCACAAACCTTGCATAATCTCCGACTGTCGTACGCACGAGGTCGGCAGCACTCCAGGTTGATTTGGACCCGGGTTCAACTTCTCCCTTCGGGCCGCGTGGATCGGCCATGCGGCCCGTGTACCAATCCCGTGCAGTGTATGAGGTATCTTTCATCCCGATTGGATCGAAGACATATTTCTGTGCGAGATCTTCAAAAGATTGCCCCGTCTTCTTCTCAGCGAACCGGGCGACGTAGTCGTAACCCTCGCCTGAGTAACCCGTTCGTGTGCCTGGCTCCCATTGGAATTTCAATACGTTGTTCGTCTCGTATCGCCAGTTTGTGAACCCCGTTTGGTGTGACAGACACAGCCGCGGTGTCAGCAACCTATTCCACGGATTGTTTTTAACATCCGGGTCAACCCAGTACGCAGATATCGGTTCGTCCAGCGAAAGTTTTCTCTTCGAGACAAGGCGCAGAATGACCTCGGCTGAAATCGGCTTGGTGAGCGAGGCAACGTTATAAAGTGTCTTTGCAGTCGCGGGAACACCTCGACTTTGCTCGCCATAAACTACCGTCCAACCAATCTTTCCATTCTCGATATAAGCAACCGCAACGCTCGGGACGTCATTTTCCTTCAGCCATTGAGGGACGTTCTGATCCAAACGACTTCGGAATTCTGATTCAGGAATTGACTTGGGATTTGCCTGGCCAAAGCTAGAGGCAACACAGGTGATAGCGAGGCCGAAAATAAAAAAATGGCGCATGCAGACTCCTCTTTGAATAAGGGAAACTCTCGCGGTACAAGTCCTGTACGCATCCCATCAGCCAAGGGTTCCCACGGCAGGCACAGCAATGAAATGTAGATTTAACGAGTTGCGCCTTGATCACCAGCTATGAACCGTGATCGCGAGAGATTCGCCGGCTATCCGTCAGTTGCATTGCAGTCATTCCCCGGCCAAATGTTTATGGGGCGGGAAGATTCACCCGAAGTTCCGCACTTGCCTAGATATTCAGACTCTTTAGGCAATGCCCGCAGGGGCTAAAGCCCATATATTTTATTTGGCCTTATCGGCACGGCTGAAAGCCATGCCCTGTTACAAGGCCTGACGATTTTGAGATCTTTCCGCAGGCTGTCATTCGCGGCATGCAGGCTGTCATTCGCAGCGTGCAGGCTGTCATTCGCAGCTTGTCATTCGAAGCCTGTACTTCAGCCTGTGAAGCCGCGCCCTTTCAAAACCTTGACTGAATCGGAAGCCCGCATGCCGGGGTATCCGGGGATGGCGTGCCGGTAAACTATAGGTTCATGGGTAGCGGCCTCATTCTCGGCATTGAAACTTCGTGCGACGAAACCGCTGCGGCGGTGGTGGAGCGGGGCGCGCGGACGCTGTCGTCGGTGGTGGCCTCGCAGATTGCTCTGCATGCCCGCTATGGCGGCGTGGTTCCGGAATTGGCCAGCCGCGAACACCTGCGGGCCATTGTGCCGGTGGTGAGGAACGCGCTGGCCCAGGCCAACGTAACTCTCGCCGATCTGGACGCCATTGCGGTGACCTCCGGGCCGGGACTGGCCGGGGCGCTGCTGGTCGGCGTGACCTATGCCAAGGCGCTGGCCTTTGCCCAGAAATTGCCGCTGATCGCTGTCAATCACATCGAGGGGCATATTCACGCTGTACTTCTGCACGAGCGGTCCTGCGCGGCCGGCGGGCGAAAGTCTTGCGCGGAGTCCTTGCCGGACGGGCGGCGAACGGCTTCAGAGACGGAGATGGAATCAAGCGCGCTGGCGCTGGTGGTTTCCGGCGGGCATACGCACCTGTTTCTGGCCGAGGCGCGGGAGAACGCGTGGAATTACACGCTGGTGGGGCGGACGCTGGACGACGCCGCCGGCGAGGCCTTCGACAAGGTGTCGAAACTGCTGGGATTTCCGTACCCGGGCGGCCCGTGGATCGACGCGCTGGCGCGCTTCGGAGATCCGACGGCAGTGCCTTTCAAATTTGCCGTGATAAAGCAGAAGCTGCACTTGGTGGGGAAAACGCCGCGGACCAAGGGGGCGCGCACCTCTCCCATCGCCGAGTTGGACCCGCATTTTCTGTTCTCGTTTTCGGGGATCAAGACGGCGGTTCTGCGCTATGTGGAGTTGCACAACCTGCGGACGGACGCCGTGGCGCGCGCGGCGGCAATGGGTGGGGGCGCGCGGCCTCCGCGCAGCCAGGAAGAGGCGCTGGCACTGTGCTCGCAACAGGTTCTGGACCTGGTGGCCAGCTTCCAGTGCGCGGTTGTCGGCGACCTGATGAAGAAAAGCTTTGCCGCCGCCGAAGCGCTGGGGGCAAAGCGCATCCTGATCACCGGCGGCGTGGCGGCCAACAGCGAGTTACGGCAACGCTTTGCGACGGAGGCGGCGGGGCGCGGGGCGCGCGTTTCCTTTCCGACTTTGGCGCTCTCCACCGACAATGCCGCGATGATTGCGGCAGCCGCCTGGCCCCGCTTCCTGAGCGGAACCTTTGCCGACGATTCGCTTTCTGCCGATCCCTCTTTGGCACTGGGACGATAGGTCTTATGCTTCCTGCGCAATTGGTTTTTTCGCGGCTCAGTAAAACGATTAGTCAAGAGCGTTTCAGTCGGCGTAGGATGGTGGGCAAATCAAGAATCGCGCCGGTCGCGTCTTTCTTCCGACCCTGGAGGGAAGCGCGAACCGATGCCGCGTATGAGGGTAGAACTTCGATGAAATTTGCATATTCAGCAACTCTTTCGGTGGCCACCAGCCTTATCCTGCTGCTTTCAGCCTGTGGAGGCGGCGGCGGCTCGTCCAGCGGCGGCGGAAACACCACCCCCCCGCCGGCTACTACATATACGCTCACCGTGGACTCGGTGACCCCGGCCAGCGGCGCGGCCATTACGGTTTCTCCGGCCGACAACAACTCGCTGAGTAACGGCAGCAGCAGCTTTACGCGGACCTACAACTCCGGCACCGCCGTCACGCTGACCGCGCCCGCCACGTCGAGCGGCAACAAGTTCTTTGCCTGGACGGGCTGCACCACGGCCAGCACGGTCACCTGCAATGTGACAATGAGCGCCAATGAGACTGTGACGGCCACTTACAGCCTGGTGACGGCAATCTCTACGCTGCCCGCCAGTGTGCAGGTGGGCGCGCAGGTGCAACTGGCAGCCAATGTGACCGGCCTGAACGTGACCAACACCGCGGTGAAATGGGCGATTGCTCCTCCTTCGGGCAGTTCGCTGAGTGCGGGCACGATCACCAGCGGCGGGCTCTATACCACTCCGTTTCCAGCGCCTGCCACGATCACGGTGACGGCGACCAGCGTGCAAGACCCCAACAGCAGCGACACGCAGACGCTGACGCTTGCCCTCCCGGCGGCCTCCAGCGGCCCGGCGCTGAGCGTGGATGCGGGCAATCAAACCCATCCCATTAGCCCGCTGATCTATGGCATGGACGCATACGGAATGACCACGGGCGAAGCGCAGGCGGTGAATCTGACTCTGGATCGCTGGGGCGGCGACGCCACTTCGCGCTACAACTACTTGCTGGATGTCACCAGTTCGGCCAGTGACTGGTATTTCGAGAACCAGGCCGGTCTGGCTGGGGGCAACGAAAACACCAGCTCATTCAACGCGCAGGTTACGGCGGATGCCGCAGTGGGCGCCAAGACACTGGGAACCTTGCCGGTGCTGGGCTGGGTGGCAAAAGACGCCACCTCGTGCAGCTATCCGACAGCGACTTATCCTGTCCAACAGACGCTGGCCCCGGATCGTCCGTGCGGCAATGGCGTGTATCCGGCTGGAACGGGCGGCTGCACCAATTCCGCCGGATGCGCCATCACCGGCAACGACCCGACCGTCACCAGTACCGCAGTGACGCCCACGTTTGCAGGCAACTGGGTGAAGTTCCTGGTGGGCAAGTATGGCACCGCGGCCAAGGGCGGCGTGGCCATCTACGACCTGGACAACGAGCCGAGCTGGTGGGACGCCGTGCATCGCGACGTGCACCCCAATCCCTTCACCTACGACGAGGCGACCAACAATGGCATCGCCGTGGCGCAGCAGGTGAAGACCAACGATCCGACCGCCGAGGTGAGCGGCCCGGTGATGGACTACTGGTGGGACTATTTCTACTCCAAGAAGGATGTGGAGTCGGGATGGGGTTCCGGTCCCTGCTACGAGCCTTTCAGCAACCCGGTGGACCGCAACGCGCACGGCGGCGTTCCCTTCATCGAGTACTACCTGCAGCAGTTTGCCAAAGCTTCGGCGACGGCCGGCTATCGCTTGCTGGACTATGTGGATCTGCACACTTACATGGGAGCCACCTACAACGGAACCGGAGTGGGTCTGACCACGGCGGGCGACACCGGCGAACAGATCGCACGCCTCAACTCGACACGCGTCTTCTGGGATCCGACTTACACCGACCCCAACTTCCCGCAGCCGAACTACAGCACCGACAGCGATTACACGTCGAGCTGCACTTTGCCGGCGCTGCCTCCGCAGATGATTCCCCGGATGCAGACCTGGGTAAAGAACGACTACCCAGGCACCAAGACAGCGATCACGGAATATAACTGGGGCGGACAGGAGCACATCAACGGCGCTCTCGCGCAGGCCGACATCCTGGGCATCTTTGGAGCCTATGGGCTGGACCTGGGCGCGCTATGGGGCCCTCCCAGCCCGACCACGCAGGTTCCGGGACTGATGGCGTTCGAGATCTATCGCAACTACGACGGGGCCAACTCGAAGTTCGGCGATATGTCTTTGGCGGCGAGTTCCGTGGATCAGAGCAAACTGGCCGTCTATGCGGCCACCCGCACGGCCGACAACATGGCCACGATCGTGGTGATCAACAAGACCTACGGCGACCTGAGCGCGACGCTTTCGCTGGCCAACCTGACCCCGGCGGGACAGGCCAAGGTTTATCTCTACAGCAACGCGAACCTGGCCGGCATTGTGGCCCAGGCTCCGCTTACCGTCACCGCCCCGGTGTCGCCCTCGACCACCAGCACGGTGACGACCACCTTCCCGGCGGCGTCGATCACGCTGCTGGTTGTGCCCATTCAGTAACGGCGAGCGGAGGGGCAGAGAGATCTGCCCCTACGGTTTGCCGGCAAAGAACGGGATACCGAATCGGGAAACGACTACTTCGGGGCCAGGTACTACGCAAGCAGCATGGGCCGATTCATGTCGCCGGACAGGCCCTTCGCAGATCAGCACGCAGCCAACCCGCAAAGTTTGAATCTGTACAGCTACGTTACGAGTAATCCACTGCATTACGTCGACCCCACTGGCACTGTAAAGCGGGATGCTAACGGACAGATTATCTTCGTACCCCAAGGCAGAGTCGACAAGAATTTTACCAACGGCGATCCACGTAAGGGCACGATGCAGCCAGGCTATATTCAGGCAGACAATGGGGCAAAGGTCCAGGCCTTCCAGCAAGTCGGCGGAAGCCCAGCGTATAAATGCGACTGCCATGGCCTGACGTTCGCAGATGGAAAGTATTGGGTGAATAATGATCAAGTCGGCAAGTTGCTCAAAGGCGATGGCTACGAAAAGACTAAGACCCCTCAGCCCGGCGATGTAGCAATCTTTAGCGCCAACGGCGAGGCAGTCCACAGCCTGACGGTGACCGGCGTAAACGATAAAGGTCAAGTCACTGAGGTTACTGGCCTCGGCGGAACAGAAGAGGCGTCCCACAGCAACACCCCTGAGCAAATAGAGCAACAGTTCGGGAAGATGCTCGACACAAGTGTGACGGTCCAGTATTACCACGATCCACAACCAGATCGCCCAACCCAAGAGAAGCTTGATCAAGTGAAGAACTATGAAAAACCGAAGGATCAGTAGAATCAGTGTCACTGTCTGCGCTTTGATTGGCTTCGTAATACTGAGGTCATCTATGTCTGCCCAACCTGAAGTTAAGCTGTCGGCCGAACCCCAACTCGGACAGCACATCGCTGTGCCGCGAAGAGCCGATATTGGGCGTTGTATGAGCAGTCCCGGACAACTTGATAAGTGCTTTCGAGCCACGGCAAATGGTGTGGTCTACACAATTGCTTTTCGCCGTCGCGGATCGCTTGGCAATGTGGTTACCTATCTCCACACGGAGGATTCAAACTTCAAATCTCCGGGAGGCCTGTACGTGGGAGGTGTTGTTGCCGTAGAAGACGTCATCGCGGCCCCTGGCTTCGAAGTTTATGGCGCGAGGTCCGAGGGATGGGTGCCCGTTGTCGGCTTCAATGGAAACGTTGAAGTCGTCGACGATGGTAAACCTGACGAAAAACAAGAGGTTAGTAGACTCAGCCCAGCCAAAGGCAACCCTGTTCGTCTTAGGATTCAGGGATTTACGATGCGTCGCAAGCCCCCAATCCTTCAGCAACCACAGAGTACTACCAATACGATGCAGTGAATCGCATTCGTAAAGTATCCATGTTCGAGTGCGATTGAAGCACCATTTTACCGGCAAAGAACGCGATTGCGCTTTCCCAGGTCCCCAAATGCGGGAGACCTGGGGCACCCATTGTGAGTGGTCAGCCTACGCACTACGAAACCGCAGGTCCTTCGACTTCGCTGCGCTCCGCTCCCTATGAACAAAAAATAGGGTTATATAGAATCAGCAAGTTGGCCGCGGCTTCGCCGCGATAGCAAGTTGGCGAGTTGGCGGCCTTTGCGGGTTGCGCCCATTGTTCATTTCAGCCGTAACTCGACGCGGCGAGTCGGCTGCTCAGGATGACATTTCCTTTAGGATGACATCTCTTTTCTTGGGCGGTGACCTCTCTCTTACTGAGTAGGGTTCTGCCTCTGTGCGCTAGCGACCAGCGTCGTGCTTGCCGAGGTGGTAGCCGAGACCTAGGTTGCAGGTGATTGAATCGAGGCCGGGGTTGCTGGGCACGACGAAGGCGTCTGAGAAGTGGAAAAACTCCAGGCCGGTGCGCAGATCCCATCGATCGGTAAGTTTGAACTGGACACCCAGGTTTTCCTGCAGGGTGAAGTTCCCGTAGCTGGCGTCTTCAGAGAGCGCCTTCTGGGTGAAGAAGATCATGCCGGTCTTCATCAAGAAGTAAGGCTTGATGCGCTTGCCGTCTCTCCAGATCATGCGCACTCCGACCGGCGAGAATTCCGCTCCTGGGACATTCTCTCGATTCTGAGACTCCCTATTTCCCCACACGTCGGTGGCGCTGGGCTGGTTAAGGATCGTGAGTGGCATGAGATCGGCCACGTAGTCCACACGGGCGCCCGCAAGATGCCCCCAGGAATGCCGGTCATACTCAACGCCGGCAAGGTGCAGATTGCTCCACCAGGAGTTGGAGAGGATGTGAAAGTGGCCGAAAGAGTCGATGGTTTGGTAGACCACTTCGCTGTCGGGGGTGGTGTGCTCGCGGGCGGGCCGGACAGCGCGGAGGAGAGGGGTCCAGACCACTCCGGTCGAGAAGCGGGCAAAATTGTTGGGCAGGCCGGGAATGCGGTAGGGATACTTGTCGTTCACGCTCTTGAAGAGAGCGAAATCGGTGTACTGCCAGCCGCCTTCGACGCGAAAAGCGAAGTGTTTGCTGAGCGGGGTGTCGAGGCCACCGCCAAAGAAGGTTGAAAAGGAAGCGGAGTCGCCAGGCCCGCTGTTTGCTCCCCAATTCCCATTGAGGCCCACGTCGCCGAAGAGCGCCTCGCCGAAGAGCCTTTCCTTCCCGATAAAGTGGTCGTACTCCCCGCCACCCAGGATGGAATAGGGGTGCTGCGGAGCGCCGAGATTGGTTCCGCCGAAGGTCGAATAGTCGAGTTTCCCACGCAGATGATGCCAGGCGGGAAAGGCCAGCGACGCTTGCCAGCCCAGCAGGGGCTGACGCGCTCCAGGCACGCCGTTGAAGCTGTTGGAGAGGGATGCAAAGCCGCCGTAGAACTGGTAGGAAGCGGAATGATCCGGCTGGGCATACAAACCAGCCGGCACAATGCACAACGAAAATAGAACGGAGAGCCGAGCAAGCATCTTTGTCTCCAGACGCTAAGGACTTCGTTTCTTTCGGGGGGCCTGTTTGTCTTTGGATTATAAAGGCAGGACTGAGGGACTCGGGACTGAGGGACTCGGGGACTGGGGGGCTGGGGGACTGGGGGAATAAAACAGCGCGTCCCTGCCGCGTGGCGGACAGGGACGCTGGTGGTTACAAGCCTGGTGCCGGTTACGCCTTCATTGCATGTTCGACGGCGACGGCCACTGCGACCGAAGCGCCGACCATGGGGTTGTTGCCCATGCCGATGAGACCCATCATTTCGACGTGCGCGGGCACCGAAGAGGAGCCGGCAAACTGCGCGTCGGAGTGCATGCGGCCCATGGTGTCGGTCATACCATAAGAGGCAGGACCCGCGCCCATGTTGTCGGGATGCAGGGTACGGCCGGTACCGCCGCCGGAGGCTACCGAGAAGAACTTCTTGCCCTGTTCGAGGCGTTCCTTCTTGTAGACACCCATCACAGGGTGCTGGAAGCGGGTGGGGTTGGTCGAGTTGCCGGTGATGGCCACGTCCACCTTCTCCCCGTGCATGATGGCCACGCCCTCACGGACGTCGTCAGCTCCATAACAGCGCACCGCGGCGCGCTCGCCGGTGGAGTAGGCCTTTTCGCGCACAATGGCCAGCTTGCCGGTGGCGTAGTCGAACTCGGTCTGGACATAGGTGAATCCGTTGACCCGGGCGATGATCAGCGCGGCATCCTTGCCGAGGCCGTTGAGGATGACACGCAGCGGAGCCTTGCGCGCCTTGTTGGCGGAGCGGGCGAGGCCGATTGCGCCTTCGGCGGCGGCGAACGACTCGTGGCCGGCGCAGAAGGCAAAGCAACCGGTCTCTTCGCGCAGCAGCATGGCGGCGAGGTTACCGTGTCCGATGCCGACCTTGCGGTCGTCGGCGACGGAGCCCGGGATGCAGAAGGCCTGCAGGCCGGAGCCGAGGGTTTCCGCCACTTCGGCGGCGACGGTCTGGCCCTTCTTGATGGCCACGGCAGCGCCGATGAGATAGGCCCATCCGGCGTTTTCAAATGCGATGTTCTGAATCGACTTCACGATCTTGCGAACATCGACATTCTTGTCCAGACAGATCTTCTCGGCTTCTTCCAGCGAGTTGATGCCGGCAGCGGCAAGAAACGAGC
>CAZQPY010000045.1:0-44913 GCA_964595345.1 uncultured Occallatibacter sp. | reverse complement strand
AGATCTTTTCCGGATACATGCGGCCCGTCATCTTGGGCCACCAGAAGTGAATGCCGCTGAGGAACGCCATCAGCATTCCACCCACCATAACGAAGTGGAAGTGAGCGACGATGAAATAAGTCTCGGTAAGATGGATGTCGGTTCCCGCCGAGCCAAGGAAGACACCAGTGAGGCCGCCGATGGTGAACAGTCCGATGAAACCGAATGCGTAGAGCATCGGTGTTTCAAACGTAATAGACCCCTTGTATAAGGTGAAGGTCCAGTTGAATATCTTGATGGCGGATGGCACCGCGACCAGCATGGTGAGCAGCGAGAAGACCAGCACCGCGTAATTCGAAATGCCCATGATGAACATGTGGTGGGCCCAAACGAAGAAGCCGAAGACAGCGATGGCCACCGAAGAGAACGCAACCGCGGTATAGCCGAAGACACGCTTGCGGCTAAAAGTGGAGATCACTTCGCTGATGACGCCCATGCCGGGCAGAATCATGATGTAAACGGCCGGGTGCGAGTAGAACCAGAACAGATGCTGGAAGAGCAGAGGGTCGCCGCCCTTTGTGGGGTCGAAGACGCCGATGCCGATGGTGCGCTCCAGCGCAACAAGCGTGATGGCGATGGCGAGTACCGGAGTGCCCAGCACCATCAGGATGCTGGCCGCGTAATGCGCCCAGACGAACAAGGGCATGCGGAACCAGGTCATTCCCGGCGCGCGCATCTTGTGAATGGTGACGATGAAGTTGAGCCCGGTGAAGATGGAACTGAATCCGGCGACGAAAATCGCCAGGCCAGTGGTGAGCACATTGGTGTTGACGTAATGCGTGGAGAGCGGAGTGGTGAAGGTCCATCCGGTGTCAACACCGCCAGTGACCATGGTGACCAGAACCAGGATGCCGCCAACCACATAGAGATACCAACTGAGCAGGTTGATCTTGGGCAGCGCCAGGTCCTTGGCGCCGATCATCATGGGGATGAAGAAATTGCCCAACGTGGCCGGCACTGACGGAACGAGGAAGAGAAAAACCATCACCACGCCATGCATGGTGAAGACCTTGTTGTACGTGTCCGAAGCCAGAAGGTCGCTTTGCGGCGTGAGCAGTTCGAGCCGGATCAGTCCTGCCAGCGCGCCGCCAATGAAGAAGAAGACGGTGATCGAGATCAGGTAGAGAATCGCGATCCGCTTGTGATCGCCTGTAAGCAGCCAGCTCAGCAGGCCGTTCTCTTTAGTGATGAAGTTGACCTTCGGGATTCTGGCCGTCGATTGATCGGGAAGTTTAACGATTGTATCGCTCATTGCTGCACCATCCCCGGCTTCTGAGGCCCTTGCGCAGTTGGCTTCGCGGTTGCAGGCTGTTTGCCGGCAGCGGCCGGCTTGCCTTCCGGAAGAAGATCGGTTGTCGTCAAGGTCTGCTCCACACGATAGTTGGAATCGAGTCCCTTGATGTACTCCACCAGCGCGATGATCCCCTCTTCACTGATCTGTCCTTGATAGGTGGGCATGATCGGCGCGTAGCCCTGCGTGACATGCTGCGAAGGATTGAGGATCGCCTGGCGCAGGAAGGCATCGTCTGCGGTCACGGTCTGGCCGTTGATGAGATGCTGCTGCGATCCGTAAACATTGGCGAGACTGGGGCCGCGCGCATCGGGCCGCGCATTGTGGCATGCGGCGCAACTGAGGCTTGCAAACAGCCGCTCGCCATTCTGCGCCAGAGACATGCCACTGGTAGAGTCTCGCAGCCACTTCTTGTAATCCGCTTCCGAAAGAACGACGACATCGCCGATCATCTGCGAGTGATTCGTGCCGCAATACTGGGTGCAGAAGAGATGATAGGTTCCCACCTGCGTGGCCTCAAACCATTCGGTCGTATAACGGCCGGGGATGGCTTCTCGCTTCACGCGAAAGGCCGGAATCGAGAAGCTGTGGAAGACGTCCTGTGAAATGAGCGTGAGTTGCACCGGTTGATTCACCGGCACATGGAGCGAGTTGATCTCGTGCTGGCCGCCAGGATGCTCGGCCTTCCACATCCACTGCTTGCCGACGATGTAGATGTTCATGGCGTTGGCGGGCGGCGTATAGACGCGGAAATAGATCAGCGCGCCCCAAACGAACATCATGAGAAACAGGCCCAGGGGGATGATGGTCCAGGTGGCTTCGAGGATCGTGGATCCCTCCACCTGAATCGCAACGGGGTGACGCCTCTTGCTGTAGAGGATCGAGAAGCTGACCAAGAGCAGCACCACGATCGTGAGGCCGATCAGGCTCACCAGCACCATGAAGAAAAGAAGCGCATCCATCTGAGGCGCAATCCGCGACGCCTCCGGCGGAAAGAGCTGGAAGTTCGTCAACCACTTGACGAGATATTGCCAGAGCACTGGGCTGATGTGGTCCATTCCGTTATCCGTTCCTCTTGGTGCCTGTCAAGCTCGAATCCGTTCCCGGTCCCCTGTTCTGTTCGGCGCTCTGACGCACATCGCGCCGGAACATCAGGAACATGAAACCACCCAGTGTGGCAACCGTTACAAGACCGCCCATCTGCACCACCCGCGCCACAATCAGGGAGTGCTTGTTGGTCTGCGGATCGTAGTGATAGCAGTAAGTAAGAATGTTATCGACGGGCGAACCGATCTTGTTGTGCGATGCCTCGACCAGGCCCAGCCGCAGATCCTTCGGAGAATACTCGACGCCCATGTAGTACTGCGCGAGTTTGCCCTCCGGGGTAACAATCTGAATCGAACTGGCGTGCGCAAACTGTGTGAGCTTTCCGTCGGGCCCGGGGATCTTCACATAGCCAAAACCGACAGCCTTGGTCAGCGCGTCGATGTTGGCCTGGGTGCCGGTCATGAAGTGCCAGCCCGAGGCAGTCTCCGGGTGGCCATAGCGCTTGAGATAGTTGCGCTTCTTGGACGCGGCCAGATCGGTGCCCTCGCTGGGATCGATGCTGACGACGATGACGTTGAAATCCTTGCCCGGCTTCATGTCCACCATCTCGAGCGCGCCGGTAAGTCCGTTCAACTCTTCCGAACAAAGCATCGGGCACTGGTAATAAACCAGCGCGAGAATGGCCGGCCGCTGACCGAAATAACTGCTGAGCGAAACCTGCTTGCCCTGGTCGTCGGTGAAGACAAGCGAGAGCGGCAACTGCTCGTTTAGCCGCTGCGCGACGCCAACCTTGTTCAGCAGATCGGGCGGCCTGTCGGCGACTGTGCTCATTTGCTTGTCGCCGTATGCGGAGACCTGTCCGTGGCTCGCCACTGTGAGGAGCGATGCGCACAAGCCCGCAACAGCCGTAGCCAGCGCTTCCTTGCGCCGATGCTTCCGGGTTGTACCTGGCTTCTGCATACGTCCTACCTTCTTGTTCGATACCCTTGCGAGAGCTTGCGATGCGCTCTATTTCAGCTTGCGCTGGCGCACAGCGGCAGCCTGCTCCTGTTCGAATCCGGTGCGCACAAAACCGTTGGTCAACGGAGCAAGAACAACCGGGTCCGCATCGCCGGTCATCAAGGGTGCATGATCCCCCTTCGCAGCTACCGGCAATCCGCGTGTCGCAATCAATTCCATGGCGCGTTCAATGGGAATCCTGACCTTGCCCTGCGCCTGATTGGCCCAGCTATAGTGGTCGAGCAGAAGGTCTTCACGCTGGTGAAGATCGACCATGTCCTGTAGTCCGTCATCGGTCTGCACCTTTGGGCCGGGGAACCCCTGCGTCAGTTCAGAGAGTTTCTTCTGCATGTCGGGACTCGATGTCATGTTGCCCAGCTTGGACACATCGACGGTCTTCACCCACTTGCTGGTTGGGCCGTCTTCTTTGGCCATGTGGCCGTTGAAATATCCGCCGAGCCAATAGGTGACGACGCCGATTACGGCCACAAAGATGCCCAGCGCGGTGAGAAAGACGAGGATCCCGGCGGCGCGCACATCCGACGCCTCGTACCCCTTTGAGGTATCGACAGGTTCCCGCTCTTCGTGTTCCGGCGCGTGGCCGTCGTTCTCGTGTTCGTTATGCGTGGGCATGCTCAGGCTCCAGAATCTCTGCGAGGTGAGGATCGTTGGTCTGCACCAGCGGACGCGTCTTCAGTTGCGTGCAGAAGTAGGCAAACCAGAAGGCGGTCATGGCCACCGGCACGGCTACATACTCAAGGATTCCCCAACTGAAATGCAGGTTACGCGCGGCGTCTTTGAAGTTGGGTTCGATCAGCCAGAAGAGGTCGAAGGCCTTGGCAAAGATCATCCACTGGCAAACGCGGACAAGGCGCTTGCGATTGCGCTTGAGGTCACGCGAGAGCAGCAGCGTGAACGGGATGAGCCAATGGAAGATGAAATCGAGCGTGACGATCACGCCCCAGTGCCCTTGAATGCGATCGAGATACCAGGGAATCTCTTCCGGCAGATTGCCCGACCAGATGATCAAGAACTGCGAGAAGGCCAGATAGATGTTGAGCATCACGAAGGCGAAGGTGAACTTGCCCAGGTCATGCTGCTCGGTCTGGCGAAGGATTGTCTTGTAAGGCTCGCCGTTGGCTAGCGAGATCACGACGATGATGGAGAAGGCCAACACCAGGTAAGCCTGCCCGACCAGGAAGAGCAGTCCGTAGACCGATGAGTACCAGGTGGGGTCGAGCGACATGACCCAGTAGATAACAGCGGCGGTCATGGTGAGCGCATACACGAGGATGCCGGGACCGCTGATGTTTTCGAGTTTCTTGATCCACTTGGCAGTGGTTGCGAGCGACTCGCGGTCGCGTGCAAGACCCAGTGCGTTGAGACGCCAGGTATAGAACGCCCATATCGCGAAGCAGAGGATGCTGACTACTATGAAGGCGCTGGAGTTCAGCATAGGGCGCTTGAACTCGATGGCGTGCGCTTGAACCTCGTTGATCCATCCCGACTTGAGCGCCGCGTTCACATCCGTGACGGCGTCCCACAGGTAGAGCCTTTTTAAGGAGAAGCCGATCACCAGCCAATAGGCAAAGATCAAAGGAAGGGTGCGGCTCATTGCCTCGAGCGGACGACGGAGGAGCAGGCCCCATTTGCCGCCGGAAACATATTGCAGCATCAGCACGGCAAGGCCGCCAACTGCGAGGCCGAAGGTGAGCGTGAGTCCCAGGAGCCAGGCGCGCAGTAGGTGGTCCACGGAATGATCGGCGACCGCGAGGCCTGCGGCGGCGGCGGAGAAGATCACTCCGATCGCCAGAGCGCGGCTTCTCCAGCCGTCTACAAAGGCGGGCGCGCTCAAGTCGGCGGGAAGCGTTTTGTCGTGCGTCTCGTGAGCCATTCCGGGTCCTTACTTTGCGGCCGGCGAGGCCGGTTTGCTTGCTGGAATATTGATTGCGGGATCGGCGGGATTCGCAGGAGCCATACCCGGGGTTCCTTCATTCTTGGTGTGCGGATAGGCCTGGACGGCCGTCTGCGGCAACGGCCATGGCTCCGCGAAATTCTCGGGAACGTGTTCGGCGCGAGCGATGTCCTTGAGGTTTTGAACCTGCAGGCCGGCTGGAACATCTTCCGGCTTTGCGTTCTGGCTCAACTGCAGCGCGCGGATATAAGCAGCGACAGCCCAGCGATCGACCGGGGTCAACTGCGCGGAGTAGTCGGGCATTGCGCCGTAGCCATGCGTCATGACATAGAAGTAGTGCGATACAGGTTGCGCGAGTCGCACCATGTCGTGGAAGTTGGCGGCCGGTTTGTAGCCGCGCTGCACGATTTCTCCAAGGCCGTTGCCGACGCGCGAGTGGCAGGTGGAGCAGTAGATATTGAAGCGCTCCTGCCCGCGCTTGAGCACGGTGAGCGTCACCGGAAATGGCATCAAATCCAGTTCTTCACGATATCCGTTTGCGCCTTGCACTACGCCGGTGTAGAAGTAGCTGTCTTCGCGCAGTTGGCCACGCGCAACGGTGTTGGCCACTTGCGGGCGCGCACCGCGTCCATCCGCGAACATTACTGACCCGCGCTGCGCGATGAGCTTGGGCTGGTTTTGCATGTCTTGGCGGCAGCCAGTTATCAGCGCCAGCCCGGCCATGGCCGAGAGGGCGAAAATCTTCCTCAGCCGCATCTGTGTCGACTTCTGAAAGGGCATCGCTTCAGCAGTGCCGCTTGCCAGTGAGAGAAAAGACTTGGGCTTTGGCCCGTGAGGGAGCGCCTTTTGCGCCAATTGAATTCCCTCGGCGGCTAAAGCCGCGATCATTCTTTTTGCGTTCGCGGCACGGCTAAAGCCGTGCCCTTCCAAAACCGAGCGCTCAACAGTCGGAGCGGGAATCAAAGGGGCCTGATCCCTGTTCCTTGATCCCTGATCCCTGCTCTTGAGGAGGTTCTCTTTCATTAGTACTCCACCTCCACCACGGATAGCGGCTTGAACTGCTCCAGATAGGCGCGACCTTGAACAAGATCGAACTTCGGGTCGAGAGCTTCAAGGCAAAGAAAGAACTTGTCGGTTGTGGCCCCTTCGCGGAAATTCGGCGCATTGAAGAGGGGATGATAAAGCGTCGGCAATCCATTCAGCGCGAGCATTCCGAAGGCCGCCGAGAGCCCGGCCCACAGAATTGTCCACTCATACGCGGGTACGACGAACGCCGGCCATGAGTAGAGGGGGCGTCCGCCAATATTGAGCGGATAGGCCCAGACCGAGACCCAGGTCTCAAAGAGGAACATCGCAGCCAAACCCATGAGCGCGCCGATCAGCGTAATCAGCGGCACTTTGTTGCGATGGAAGCCGATAGCCTCGGCGGCTTCTTCCACCGGATAGGGCGTGTAGCAGTCCATGCGACGCCATCCATCGTGGCGCGCCTGACGGGCCGCCCTGATCAGGTCGCCCGGCGTATCGAATTCGGCCAGCAGGCCGTAAGTCCCTTGGCGCGGAGGCATCAGTCAACTCCTTCCGCCCTGGCCTTGATCTTGGCGGCAGGGAGCATTGTACGGATTTCAGAGATCGGAATCATCGGCAGGAAGCGTACAAAGAGCAGGAAGAGCGCGGTGAACAATCCGAGCGTGCCCACATAGACCATGTAGTCCCATTTTGTGGCGCGATAAGTTCCCCACGCCGACGGCAGGAAGTCGCGATAGAGGCTGGTGACAACAATGACGAAACGCTCGAACCACATGCCGGTGTTGACCACGATCGAGATGAAGAACATGAAGGGAATCGAGGTGCGCAGTTTGCGCGACCATAGAGTGGTGAGCGGTATGGCGAGGTTGCAAGTGATGAGGACCCAGTAACTCCAGCCCATGGGGCCGAACATGCGGTTCCACATCATGAAGGCTTCCCAGTGCGAGGCCGAGTACCAGGCCATGAAGACTTCCATGCCGTAGCCGTAGGCAACGATGAAGCCGGTAGCCAGCATCACCTTGCCCATGTTGTCGATGTGGCGATCGGTGACCAGCCCTTCGAGGTGATAGAACTTGCGCAGCGGAATGGCCAGCGTAAGCACCATGGCGAATCCAGAGTAGATTGCGCCAGCGACGAAGTAGGGTGGGAAGATGGTGGTGTGCCAGCCGGGCAGCACCGCGACAGCGAAGTCGAAGCTGATGACCGTGTGCACGGAAAGCACGAGCGGAGTAGCCAAGCCAGCGAGCAGCAGCGATGCTGTCTCGTAGCGCATCCAGTGGCGCACCGAGCCGCGCCAGCCGAGCGAGGCGATGCCGAATCCGTACTGCGCGAGCTTGGTCTCGGCGCGGTCGCGCATGGTGCCGAAGTCGGGAACCATGCCGATGTACCAGAAGACCACCGAGATGGTTGCGTAGGTCGAAACCGCGAAGACGTCCCACATGAGCGGCGAACGGAATTGCGGCCACACATCCATGGTGAAAGGAAGTGGCAGCATCCAGTACGCGAGCCACGGACGGCCGGTGTGAATCAGCGGAAACATGCCGGCGCAGACCACGGCGAAGATGGTCATGGCCTCGGCGAAGCGGTTGATTGAGTTGCGCCAGCCTTGCTTGAACAACAAGAGGATCGCGGAGATCAGCGTGCCTGCGTGGCCGATGCCGATCCACCAGACGAAGTTGATAATCGCGAAGCCCCATGCCACCGGTTGGGTGATGCCCCAGATGCCGACGCCCATCAGGAAAAGCCAGGTGAGCGCGACCATCAGCATGGTGGCCAGCGCGCCGCCGACGCCGAAGATCGCCAGCCAACCCAGCGGCGTGTTGGGCGTGAGCACGATGCGCGCGATTTTTTCCGTAACCGACCTGAAGGTCTGGCCCGGCGCAATCACCCGGTATTCACCGGTTGCCGGATCGATCCGCTCTTCGGGTTTGTCTTTCAATCCGCTGGTTGCCATCCAAACTCCGCTAACTTACTGTCTCGCTGACTCGCTACCTTGCTAACTCCGCTAACTTGCATCATTCCTTTACCGGCGCGTGTTCCACCGGCGCAGGTTCAAGTTCCTGATTCAAATTCAAGACCGCCGCAACATATTTGGTGCGCGGCCGCGTATTCAAATCCGCCAACACCTGGTAGCTGCGCTCATCCGCCTGCAGCTTGGCCACCACGCTCTGCTTGTCGTTGATGTTGCCAAATGTGATGGCCGAGGCCGGGCACGCCTGCTGGCACGCCGTCTTTATCTCGCCATCGCGGATCGGCCGGTTCTCCTTGTCGGATTCGATCTTGGCCGCGCTGATGCGCTGCACGCAGTAACTGCACTTCTCCATCACGCCGCGCGAACGCACGGTGACATCGGGATTGCGCATCAACTTCAAACTCTCCGTCTCGTAATCGGAATAGAGCAGGAAGTTGAAGCGACGCACCTTGTAGGGGCAGTTGTTGCTGCAGTAGCGCGTGCCCACGCAGCGGTTATAGACCATAGTATTAAGGCCTTCGGGCGTGTGCACCGTTGCACCGACCGGGCAGACCTGCTCGCAGGGAGCGTTCTCGCAATGCTGGCAGGCCATGGGCTGGAAGTGCGCGCGGGGAGCCGCCAAATCTCCCTCGAAATAAGTGTCGATGCGCAGCCACTGCATGTTGCGCCCGATGCGCACCTGCTGCTTGCCGACCACAGGAATGTTGTTCTCGGCATAGCAGCCCACGATGCAGGCGTTGCAGCCGACGCAACTGTTCATGTCGATGGACATGCCCCAGGCGTTGGCCTCGTTGTACTCCCAATTTGGAAAGAGCGAAACATCCTTGTCGGTTTTCTCGTGGCCCGGGCCTTCGTTGGCGAATCCGGGGTTGGCCTTGTACTCATCGAGCGTCGCGTAGCGAATGATGCCGCGCTCGTTGATGGCCTCGTCGGCTTCGAGCGAGTTGTTGGTGCTGCCTTTGGGTTGGCCGAAGCGTTCGCCGCGATGATCCTGGTAGTGGCTCTTGGTGATCGCGGTGCCCCACTTGCCTTCAATCTTCCGCATCGAACCCACGGCGTAGAACGGGGCGTCCGAAGTGCGAATGAGATAGGCATTGAAACCCGCGCCGGAGCCGACGCGGCCCGCAAACGAACGCCCGTAGCCGAGGTGCACGGTGATGGAGTTATCGGGATGGCCGGGAGCCACAATCACCGGCGCGTTCACCTTGCGTCCGTTGACGGTGATCTCGATGATGTCGTCTTCTTCGAGTCCATGGGCGGTGAGTGTTGCGCCGCTAACGATGGCCGCATTGTCCCAACTGAGATTGGTGATGGGTTTCGGTAGTTCCTGCAGCCAGCCGACGTTGGACCAGCGCCCGTCATAGACGTTGGGGTCGGGGCGGAAGATGATTTCGATTTTGTCCTTGGGGGAGGGTGCGGGAAACTGCTTCTGCGCACCAACTCCGCCCACGGAACCGATCCCGGAGGAATCTGCGGCAGCGCTGCCATCAATCCAACCCGCATGAAGCGCCTTGCGCCAGCCAGTTTCAAAGTCACCCTTGATGATCGGCTTCCAGGTCTCACGCACCGCCTCATACGCACTGAGCATCGGCTCATTGAGAAAGAGTTGCAAAACATCGTGCGCTGTTTTGCCTCCATACAGCGGATCGATCAACGGCTGCACAATCGAAACTGTTCCGTCGTAAGCGCGCGCATCCGACCATGATTCCAGAAAATGCGCCGCAGGAATATGCCAGTGTGCTTCGTGGCCCGTTTCGTCTACATGCGAACCGAGATGCGCAACGATATTCGCCTTGTCGAAGGCTGCAGCAAACTCAAGATCCGCAGGCGCGCTGTACATCGGATTCGCGTTGAGAATCACCAGCCAATCCACCTTGCCCGCATTCAGGTCCGCCACCAGAGCCTTCAAGTCGCCCACCTGATTGGATGACAGCGGGAGAATCGGCTGTGCAGCGTTCGTAACTGTTTTGCCGAGATTACCGAGCGACGCGTTGATGGCCTGAGCCAGCAGCGCAACCCACGGATCCTGATAAAGCCCCGGAATCACCACGCTCTTCCCGGAGTGAGCCTTCAGGTCCTTTGCCAGAGCAGCGAGAAAGTTCTTTTGCTCGGCTGTCCAGTTATACGCGGGAGGCTCAAGACCCGCCTCACTCAGAGACAGGCCCAAAGCTTTGGCCAGTTCAGCGGTGAATGCAGGGACCTCACTTGCCCGCAGTCCGAGACGATGCTCAGCCTTGAGGCCGGTCGTTGTCGGCGTTGACTCGATCGCATACAGGCGGTTTAGTTTCTCCGGGGACTTACGGCGTTTTGCGTAATCACCCACGAGCTTGTGGAAGCCGGGGAACGCAGCGCCAGACAGGAAATCCGCATCGAGCGAAACAACCAAATCGGCGTCGGCCAGGTTGTATTGAGGAGTATATCCAACCTTCGAGAGCACTGTTCCCGCAACCGCCGGGTCATACTGCACCAGAGTTGCCTTCGGGTACGCGGCCTGCACGGCCTTCCACTGGCGCGCCAATGTGGGCGAAGTGACCGTTGAACTCAGGATGTAGATGCCGGTGCCGTCTTTGCTTTCGGCGGCCTTGAGGCGCAGAGCCTGCGCAAACTCAGCCCATTCGCGATGCTCGCCGCGATACGTCACGTGCTGCGAGCGGTCCGGATCGTAGAGATCCAGCAGCGTCGCCTGCGTGAACGGGTCCGAAGAGCCCATGTTATACGCATGCTCTGGATTGCCGTCGATCTTGATGGGGCGGAACTGATCGCTCTTCACCAGCAGCGGAACGGCGCCGGTAACGAATGGATGCGCGGTGGCAAAGTACATCGGCTTGCCGAGGATCAGATCTTCGGGAGCTTTGTTGTATGGATAGATCGGCTCGTCGGGCTGGCGCGTGCAGCCGGCCATTCCGGCCAGCGCAAGGGACGCGCCCATCAGTTTGATAAAACCACGGCGAGAGACTGGATCGACCCACTCCTGCGTCTGGCCGGGGAACTCGCGTTCGACCGCGGCGGCAAACTCGGGCGTGGACGCAAGCTCGTCCATCGAACGCCAGTAGCGGCGGCCGGTTGCGCCCTTCAGTTCCCGCCGAACGTCCGCCAACGTGAGTTGTGCGACCGGGACAATCGCAGACGCGGTGATCGAAGAACTCGCCGCAGGGGCTAAAGCCCCCTCCGTTTTGTGATCTCTTGCGGCACGACTAAAGTCGTGCCCTGTTACAAGGCTGGGCTCATCAACGACGCGGAGTTCCTCAGCCATGCCAGCCCCTTCATCCACGACGGACTCTTCAGCCGAATTGAAATGCTCCGTCACAATTGGCTCCAGCCCTTGAGGAAATGTCCTATCTGGCGCCAGCCCTCCCTCGGCGGCTAAAGCCGCATTCATTGGCGGAAGCTGCTCAGCGGCACGGCTAAAGCCGTGCCCTTTCAAGGCGTCCAACACCCCAAGCTGTTCTGCGGGACGGCTAAGACCGTGCCCTTTCGAGGCATCCAGCACCCCAAGCTGTTCTGCGGGACGGCTAAGATCGTGCCCTTTCGAGGCATCCAGCAACCCAAGCTGTTCTGCGGGACGGCTAAGACCGTGCCCTTTCGAAGCTGCCAACACCCCAGGCTGCTCTGTGGCACGGCTAAAGCCGTGCCCTTTCAAGGCATCCGGAGTCAAGGCATCCAGAGTCAATGCATCCATAGCCCCAGAGGATTGGTTATCGATGGCCTGTTTCAATTGCTGGCCTTTCTCTACAGCCCCTGCACCGGTCGTTCTGATGGATTCCATCTTCTTTCGTCCGCTCATCGATGGCAGACCTCGCAACTGGTCAAGTCTTTCGGAGTGCGGATCTTGTAGTGATCCACAAGGAAGTGGCCCAGCTCATCCTGACTGGTGAATTTCTCGTACTTCGGCATGGGCAGGATCTCCGCCCCCGCCAACGCAGCGGGAGCAGGACTGCCGGTAACATCCAGTGCGGGCATCTGGAGTGCGGCGACCTGGTTGCCAGCCGGCTCTTTGGTGATGCAGCTGACACTTTGCGCGGTGGGGATGCCACTCTTGTCGGTGGCCGCGGCACACCATACCGGGCTGTCTTCCGAAGGCTTTTCCCACGCCATGTTATAGATCTCGCTGGCAGGCCGCAGGTTCTTTGCTGGATTGCGATGGCAGTCCAGGCACCACTCCATCTGTAGCGTGTTCTGCGCGTACATCAGCGGCATCTTGTCGACGCGCCCATGACAGGTGGCGCAGCCGAGGCCCTTGTTCACATGGATCTCGTGGCTGAAGTAAACATAGTCGGGAAGGTCGTGCACCTTGGTCCATACCAATGGCTTGCCGGTGTTCCAACTGGCCCGGACCGGCTCCAGCAGTTCCGCGTTGGTCCATAGCTGCGCATGGCAGTTCACGCAGGTCTTGGTGGGGGGAATTCCGGCATAGCTCGATTTTTCGACGGTGACATGGCAGTACTGGCATTGGACGCCGAGTCCCTGCACGTGGTGTTTGTGGCTGAAGGGTACCGGCTGATCCGGACGCACCCCCTGTCGTGTCACCCAGGGCGAACGTTGCAGCCCATCGAGCGTCACTCCCAGGGCTATGATGGCGAGCCCCGTCAAAACCAGTCCCATTCGAGCTAAAGCATTGGAGCCGCGTCCAAAGATCTGCGCCATGATGCTTTCCTGTTTTCGCCTACGATTGCGCTGCGGTTATTGTGATGATGGTCACACAACGTGTGTACATTTATTTTTTCCGGGCACGCACAGCCCCAGAGGCGGAAGCCCTCGAAAAAAGAATATAACAGCCCCAAGGTACGACTTGCCAGCCGCGAAATAGATTTTGTCGAAAAAAGTTCTCACCGTTGATCATCTCCGGTATTCCCTCGTAATTCAAAGGCTTGCGCCTCGGGTAGCGGGAACCCCCATCGGTGCCCGCGCAGTGCGGCGCCTGGGCTGTTTATCCATTCCTGAACGCAATCAATAGTCCGCCGGTCACCATCAGGCGGTCTCCGGCGTAGTTGGGCGGTGTGGGAGACTGGCCGAAACACACCTTGGCTACCACCTGCGCAATGACGAAGAAGAGTGCAACATAAATTCCCAGCAGCTTGTCAATATCCCAACGGGGCACGTTGACCATCGAGCCATAAGCGGCAAGGACCGCGGCGCTGGAGAGTGAGGCCACCACCCGGCCGACGCCGGTGGAGCGAATGAAACTGACATGGAAGAACGAGTCTCCGCAAACCTCAAGCAGGGCAGCCAATGAGAGCGCGGGGAATGCTCCGAGTGGCTGGGCGGCGATTCGATCGAGCTTGCTCAAGAAACAAGACCTCCAAATTTTGAAAAAGGGCCGCGATAGGATCGCAACCGGGAGGTTGCGGGTGATTCGAACGGCGTCGAGGAGGGGAAGCCGCGGGCCGTTCTGAGTTTGAGATGCGCCGCCCGGTAGTTGGATGCAATTGAAGAGGCTCTATAATTCATAAAAGCTTTTCGCCCAAGCGCCCTCGGAAATACAGATACAACTCATCGCGAACGCGGACATTGGTCTGGAGGGTGGGCGTCCATTCACCAAGCTTTGACAGCAGCCCCTGCTGGCCCCGAACCCGCAGGTTCCATCTGCTCGGAAAGGAACGATCATGAAGTACGCCGGACTGCTGGCCATGCCAGCTGGTTTTTTTCTGATCCTTGCCGCCATCCTTCTATTTCCCGACCCGCTGCCGCGCGCGACGTTTGTCCTCTGCGGCCTGGCTGTCGAGGGGCTTGGCCTCGGCGTGGCAGTGCGCGGGCACATGAATAGCCGCGAGGGGCGCGCATGACCATGGTCCCGTCCGCTCCGCTTTCCGACTCCATGTTTGCGCTGACTTTAGCTCTGCTGTTTCTGGCGCCCCTGGCAATCGCCGGTGTGGCGCTGATCAATGCCGGGCTGGGCCGCTCTCGCTCGGCGGCGCAGGCGTTGCTGGGCAGTCTTGCTGTGCTGGCAGCGGCCGCCATTGTTTTTGCCGTGGTTGGCGCACCCCTGGCCGGCAGCGCGCACAGCCTTAGCATTTCCGCCGGCGGCAAGAGCTGGAACGTGACCGGCGCCGCGCCTTCGCTGCTTTTCGGGATGGGCTCGTCTTCGCTGCAGGCGCAACTGGAACTGCTGTTTGAATTCCTGGCCGTAGCCATGGCTGCGATGCTGCCCTGGGGATCGGGCGCAGACCGCTTCCGGCTATCGGCCGGATGCGCGGCCGCAGCGGTGATCGCTGGATTGGCGTTTCCGCTGACCGCTCACTGGATTTGGGGCGGAGGCTGGCTGGCGCAATTGGGCGTGAATTTTGGATTGGGCGCGGGCTTTCTGGACGGCGGTGGCGCTGCTACGGTACATGCGCTGGGCGGACTGAGCGCGCTGGCAGTGGTGTGGATCGCCGGTCCGCGTCGGGGCAAATTCCCCAAGGAAGGACTTTCGACCGCATTGCCCGGTCATAACGCCGTCTATGTGCTTTTTGGGTGCCTGCTGGCCCTGGTGGGCTGGCTGGCCTGGAACGTGTCGGCAGCGGTGCTGTGGCTGCATGCGCCGCTGGCTTCCCTTCCCCAGACTGCTCTGAACACCCTTCTTACCGGTTCGTGCGCCGTGGCCGGGACCTACGCCGTGACCCGCTTCCGCTTCGGCAAGCCGGACGCCAGCCTGTGCGCCAATGGATGGATGGCCGGACTGGTGGCCAGCAGTGCCACTGCCGCATTGGTGAGCCCGCTGCAGGCGCTGTTTGTGGGACTGGTGGCTGGCATCGTGACCCCGCTGCTGGTGGAAGTGATGGAGCTGGCGCTTTCGATCGACGACCCTTCCGGCGCGGTCACGGTGCACGCCGTGGGCGGGCTATGGGGACTGTTTGCAGCCGGCGTCTTTGCTCCGTTGCCGGGCCAATTACTGGCGCAGCTGGTGGGAATCGGAACCCTGCTCGGCCTCGTCTTCCCGTTGCTGTACCTACTGTTTGCGGTGCTGAACCGCTACGTTCCCTTCCGCGTGGACGCCGACGGCGAGCGCCTGGGTATGGACCTGCACGAACTTGGCGGCGGCGCTTATCCGGAGTTCGTGATTCACCGGGATGAATCGTATCGGTAGGGAGTAGGGAGTAGGGATCAGGGAACAGGGAACAGGGATCAGGGGTCAGGGGTCAGGGATCAGTGACTGGCGAATTGGGACCTAATCAGGTATCGGGGCCTGAACAAGCTGCGGAAAGAGGCCCGCATTCGAGTGAAGCGTTGGAATGGGCGTTAGCAGAGACTAAAGCCCGCTCATTTTATTGGCTCTATCGGCACGACTGAAGTCGCGCCCTAACAAGAGACAAAATTGCAAGTCGAACAAAACAAAGAAAGTCCGCAAAAGGCCCGTTTCATCCATCGCGGGTCGGAAACACCGGTGCCGGGCTGTTACAAAGCCGGACGACGTTGAGTTCTTCCGCAGCCTTTATAAGCCACATTCAACGCGTATTGATGCGAGTCGCCGCCACAGAGAATAATGTGATCGGGATCGTGGTTCGAAACTCAGTTTGATTTGGGCGAACCGGTCGCCGACAAGCAAAAATTGTCTTCAAACTCCTGTAGAGTCTCGGACATTCTATCGGCCTGGACAGACAGAATGTCATGATTCTTGGTTTCAGGCCCATAACGGTAAAACCGTAGATCCGAGACGGTTTTAGGGACGATGAAGAAACGACGTTTCTCCTGGCCCTTACCGGGAAGTAAGACTATCGCTAGCCAATCGAAACTCTCGTCCTCGATGTTGTACTCAACATAGGCGTCTCTGCCGCGCTTAAAAGTTCGAGATTTCACCGAGATTCTTTGCGGCGCCGGAACGTCTTTTGGCTGAGCGATAACATCGTATCCGGGCCAATTATCGGGCATCTTAATCGCCGGAACCCCAGCCAGAGTCAATTCCGCAGCAACCAGCATTTCGCAAGCGTCGCCCATCTGTTTGGAGGTGTATGGTCGCGGATTCATGCAGATAGGCTAGCAGAGTAAACCGGTCGTTCGTATTTCCCGAGTTCCAGTTCCATTGAACGTATGGCACGGCTAAAGCTGCCCCCTTTGGGAGCCGGATCTTTCAGTAGAAGCTCTTCGCCCCGCATTACCGCTTGGCCAGCAGCAGCATCAGGACAAACAACGCCACCGGCACCAGGCCGAGGCCCGTGTAAAGCGCCATGCGGCGCGCGTTGGGCAGGCGGAAGCCCTGCAGCAGGTTGCGCCCGGGCGCTTGCTGCACGTCGACCTGATCGGGATTCTCGAGGTCCCAGGCCATGTCGGCTGCGGTCGAGTAGCGATTACGCGGTTCGCGCTCGAGGGCACGGTCCACTACCTCCTGAATCGCCGGGGCTACCTCGGGATTGAGCTTGCGGACCGGCATCGGATCCTTCTGCAGGCGGTCGTTCATCACCACCAGCGGATTTACGCCGGTGAACGGCACTGTGCCGGTGAGCATCTCATAGAACATGATGCCGAGCGCGTAGATATCGCTGCGCTGGTCGCCGCGCTGGCCCTTCACCTGCTCGGGCGAGATGTAGTCGGGCGTGCCCATGGCGGAAGAGATGTTCACGTAGGTCAGCCGCCGCGCGTCTTCCTTCATGGCGATGCCGAAATCGATCAGCTTGATGTTGTCGTGCTCATCGACCATGATGTTCTCCGGCTTCAGGTCGCGATGCACCACGCCATGCTTGTGCATGTAGTCCAGAGCATCGCAGATGTTGAGCGTGATGCGCACTGCGCGATCAACCGGGAAACTGCCCGGGGGCGTGACGCCGGACGCCTTGCGCTGGTCGTTCATCAACGCGCGGAGCAGACGGCCTTCCACCCACTCCAGCACCATGTAGACGCGGCTGCGCTCTTCGCGGAGGAAGGTCTTGACCACGCCGGGGTGGTCAAGTTCGTAGCCGATCTCCTGCTCCCGCTTGAAGCGCTCGAAGAGGACGGGGTCGGCCTCCAGATCGGCGTGGGGCACCTTGATGGCCACGGGCCGGCCATCGCTGATATCAGTGGCCTTGAACAGCACCGCCATGCCGCTGCGCGCAACCACCTGATCGATGCGGTAGTGATCGAGCATATCTCCGGGTTCGATGGGCGCAAGGTCAACAGAAGTCATCGTCATCTCGAATCCTACTCCGAGATTGTTTCATGCAGTATGTAAGTAAACCCTCAGGATTTTGCAAAGGTTTCGGCCTTCCGGTTGCTGGAGCCAGGGTGTTTGCTGCAAACTGGAAGTTTCCCGGCCCAAAGAGATTTCCACGGAGCCGGGCGAATTGTGCCTGGATACCCCAGGAACTGGATACCCGGGAAATTGATGCGCCGCTCTTCTTTGTTTCTTCTCTCGTGCTTCGCCACCGCCTGGACTTTGGCGGCCGGCCAATTCGCTCCCGCCGCCGTTGCCGAGCTGCCGGGCGCGGATCACTTTCTGCACCGCCAAGGACATGAAAAAAAGGATGAGCCGCCGCAGGAGACGGGATTTCTGAACCGCAGGATCGAACTGCGGGGAATGAGCTACCGGTTCCAGGTGTACCTGCCGGAGGAATGGCGCCGGGACGACCACAAACAGTGGCCTATCCTGTTGTTTCTGCACGGGCGCGGCGAGCGCGGCGGGGAAGGCATGTGGCAGACGCAAATTGGGCTTCCCCAGGCGGTGCGCGATCACCCGGAGCGGTGGCCGTTCATTATTGTGATGCCGCAGTGCCCGCTGAACAACTATTGGACAGATCCGGAGATGCTGGCGATGGCCATGAGCGAACTGGATCAGGAGACTGCCGAGTTCCAGGCCGACCCGGAGCGCACCTATCTGACCGGGCTCTCGATGGGCGGCTACGGCGCGTGGGAGTTGGCGCGTCTGCATCCCGGCCGGTGGGCTGCGGCGGCCATCGCGGCCGGCGGCATCTTCTGGAGCTATGCCCCGGAGCGCTGGCAGCAGGCCCCGGCACTGACGGCGGAGTATGCGCGTGCCGTGGGACGGCTGCCGGTGTGGCTTTTTCACGGCTCCGAAGACAACGTGGTCTCACCTCGACAAAGTGAACTGATGTATGAGGCGCTCAGAGCCTCGGGCGGGCGCGTCCGGCTGTGGATTTACCAGAGTCTGAAGCACGATTGCTGGACCCGGGCCTACGACGAGCCGGAGCTGCCACGCTGGTTTTTAAGTCACCATCTGGGTTCCAAAACCGGCAACAGGCTGGAGCAGACAGGCTTCGCCGAGCGCCAGGTGATTCCACTTCACCCATTTGCGCTGCGGTTGACCGCAGCGCAAATGGACGCGCTGGCGGGCGAGTATCGCGACAGCAGCGGACATGTTGTGGTGACCATTTTCCGCCAAGGCGAAACGCTCTATGAGAGAAATCAGCAGGGAGATCTGTTTGAGCTGGCGGCGGAATCGCTGACCTCGCTTTTCTATCCGAATGGCAGCAGCCTGACCCGGCTGGCCGTCGAGCGCGACCCGCAAGGGCGGGTGGTGGCGCTGGTGCTGCGCGACGACCGGCACGAAGAAAGATGGGAAAAGCTGCTGGCAGTTGCCAGCAGGTAAGGCGTTGGACGCGACGGTGTTCTTGCCACAGCATTTCAGACTGCGGAAAAAGGGCTGCTTCTCGCGAGACTCCGCGCAAACCATCCCCGGGGGGCTCTGCCTGACAAGTGAGAGTGGCTTTCCGGTGTGGTGCTCCCTTGCCGTCGAGCAGGATACCCCGCCGGAATCGATATTGTTTACTGAATGGCAATTTTCGAGCTGACGACCGAGTTGGCGACCTTCCTGGCGCAATCAGAGTCCTTGCCCTGGAGCGCTTTTCAGGGGCAGTTGCGAATCCGGAGGAAGCTGCGCGATGCAAGTCCTTTGTTTTGAACAGTAATAAGGCACATTTTCTGGGATAAATTGTTTGTTTTCTAAGGTATATGGTGAAAATGGAGGGAGGGGGTATCTATCTTGCTCGTTTTCGGCCCTAATTCGCTTTCCAAAGATGTCCTTAATTTCTCTATCCTGCGCCCACTGGAGCTAATTCTGTGCAATGGCGACACAAGGGTTGGAAAGCGAGAACTTGCAACCGGGGGCGGAAAGGCTGGTGCTGTTCGGATTGGCGACGAACCGCCCGGGATGTCCGGTGTACCGAGGTCTTTGCCATCCTCGGTCCCCAAGTGCGAGGGACCGAGGGCACCCTCCTAGGTGGTTTGGGAAGGACGAAAGACCATGGCCACCCGCCCTTTAAGACTTTAAAAAGGGCGTAACTCCCGGTTTGGCGACTCGGGCGTTGGCCGACTCAACGATACACTTCGACGAATAACGCTGCTTGCGACGAGATGCCCCGAATCAGGATTTCTCCACCCGGATTACTTCGCCGGCTGCGTTCGTGACGAAGCGACCTTTGGATTGGTCAAGCACAACGATGGTGTTCCCAAATGGATCGCGTACGACGGCGCAGCGGCCAATCGGAATATCGAAGGGGCCGGTAATGGTCTCGCCTCCGGCTTCGTTGAAGCGCTTAAGCGCTGTATCAACATTGGCAACCAACAGATCCACTTCAGGACCATGGGTAGTGTGCAAAACAAGCTCTGCGTCCGTTCCAGGCATCCCCAGCCCAGCCATTTCCGGCCTCCGCCAAAGAACGGGATGACCGAGAGCTTCGGAGTAGAACCTTAAGGCCGCGTCCAGATCATCGACCTTGAGCATCAGGCAATCGACCTTAGTGAATAGTGGATCGTTCATGGTGGTAAATGATAGCTGGCTATCCTAGGCGTGTAACAACCGTCTGTCATGGCGTGAACCGGAGCCGCCCAGCGGGCGCTTTTCGAGGAGAGTGAGAGGATGACCGGCTAACCGGAAGTTGCTTTGTAAGCAACATCATCCGCGTATGTAAGAAACTGGCAGATCAGACCGAAATACAGCTCACGCCCAAAAAAGGGAGATTGCAGGGAAATCCACCTCGGGGGCTAAAGCCCATTCTTTTATTGGTTTTATCGGCACGACTGAAGTCATGCCCTGACGCTTCGTGCTCCCCGGGAGCATGTTTCCGCAGCCCCTCAGCTCTGGCGCTTCGTGCTCCCGCTTCGTGCTCCCCATGAGGAGCTTTTCCGCAGCCTCTCAGCTCTGGCGAGCCTTCCACATCAGGTAGAGCGCCCAGGCGGCGAGCGTGGAGCTATCGCGAATCGTTCCGCCGAGCATCATTTCTTCAAACTCGCCGACAGTCACCGAGCGGACCACCAGGTCGTGCTCCTCGGGATCGGGTTCCTTTTCTCCCTGAGTCAGGCCGGTGGCCAAAAAGACATGCTGCCTTTGCCGCGTGAAGCCGTAGGCGATCCACAGAGTGCCGAGATAGACCATGCGAGCGGCGTCCAGGCCGGTCTCTTCGCGGAGTTCGCCGCGGGCCAGCTCCTCTGGGAATTCGACTTCCATCTCCCAGCCGCCCTGGGGCAGTTCCAGCGCCCGTTCCCGAATGGTGTAGCGGAACTGCTCCACCAGCCAAACGCGGCCTTCGTCGATGGGGAGAATGATGGCCGCGTCGTCCTTGTCCACCACGCCGTAGATGCCCTTTTCGCCGTTGGAGCGCAAGATTTCGTCCTCGCGCACGCGCAGCCAATGGTTGCGATAGACTTCTCGGCTGGAGAGGGTCTGGATGGAGGGGGCGGGAGAAGTTTCGGCGTCAGACTCGCCTTTAACAGGGCTCACGGAGACTCCTTGACGGGTTGGCAAAGCTTTGGACCTTGGAGCGGTTCCAGAGTTTCCGAGCTTGCCGGGATCATGCAAGGCGACCTTTTCTTGAAAAGAAAGACACTTCAGAGGATCGCTTCCTGGATACATCAACTCTGAAACCGCTGTGGAATGACCGCAGATTCGCTAGCATCCCGACCGCATCATCATAGAGGAGCCGGCGGGGCCGAATGAAAAAGTCCGGTGAAACCCGCCCGCTCAAGCATCGCGCAGGCGGAACTTGCGCAGGCGGCCAAGGAGAGAGGCCGGACCGCTTACCCGCAGATGAACGAGGTTTCCCTCGTAGGCGCGCTCGCGCACCACCATTCCCGCTTCGATGGCTGCCAGTGCCGCGCCTTCGTGCTGGGGCACGCGCAACTCGGCCTCGATGACCGGGTCGGATTGCAGAGCGGAGTCGATGGCGCGGAGAAGCGCTTCCAGCCCTTCGCCGGTGCGGGCGGAGACGGCGGCCTCGCCGCGCGCCTGCGCGCCGTTTTGCAGGCCCTGGCGCTCGGTCTCGCCGAGAAGATCGATCTTGTTGAGCACTTCCAAGCGCGGCTTGGCCAGCGCATCCAATTCTCCAAGCACCTTTTCGACTTGAGACTTTTGTTCCTCGCCATAGGTGGACGCGGCGTCGCGGACGTGGATCAGCACTTCGGCCTGTTTCACCTCCTCCAAAGTCGCGCGGAAGCTGGTGACCAAGGTGTGGGGTAGATTGCGGATGAAACCTACCGTGTCGGAGAGCAGGATCTTGCGGCGGCTGGGCAGCTCGATGGCGCGCAGCTTGGGGTCGAGGGTAGCGAACATGCGCGCGGATTCCAGCACCGCGGCCCCGGTGAGGAGGTTGAAGAGCGTGCTTTTGCCGGCATTGGTGTAGCCCACCAGGGCCACCGTGGGCACCGGAACGGACTCGCGCCGCTGGCGCTGCTGCTGGCGCACCTTGCGGACATCCTCGAGTTCGAGCTTCAGATAGTCGATGCGGCGCTGAATCTGCCGGCGGTCGGTTTCGAGCTTGGTTTCGCCGGGTCCGCGGGTGCCGATGCCGCCGCCGAGCTGGGACATCGCCTTGCCCTTGCCGGTCAGGCGCGGGAGCATGTACTCCATCTGCGCCAGTTCAACCTGCAACTGCCCCTCGCGGGTGCGTGCGTGGCGGGCAAAGATGTCCAGAATCAACTGCGTGCGGTCCAGGACACGGCACGGCAGGGCTCGCTCAAGGTTGCGCAATTGGGTGGGCGAAAGATCGTGATCGAAGAGAACGAGGTCGGCTTCGGTGGAAGCCACCACGCCGCGGATCTCCTCCACTTTCCCGGAGCCGATCAGGGTCGCGGAGTCGGGACGGGCGCGCTTCTGCATCAGCTCGGCGACAATTTCGCCCCCGGCGCCAACCACCAGCTCGCGAAACTCAGCCAGCGACTCTTCTGCATTCAGCTGCGTGAATCCGGAGGAAATACGCGCATCCTCGTCTGGATGCAACGCTTCCAGTGGGTTATCGGGATCCAAAGCGGACTTGTCCGATTCGAATGAGGTTGGGCACAGAGCCGCGCCCCGTGCGCCCGATACTGCCACACGGCTGGTAAGGGAGCGAACCGGAAGGTCCACTCCCACCAAAATTGCGCGCTCAGGCCGGACCTGCGTGCTGTTCATCCGGCTTTGAACTTCAGTCAAGCCCGCCTCTTCCCGCGTACTCCAGCGAAGCCAGAGTTGCTGTACCTCGAAAGCATTGCACCAAAGTCGACGCGACCATCAGGGAGCGGCGACCCCGCACGAAACTGACCGGGGCACATGAACTCTGGTTTCGCTCTAACGCTGCTCCGCGAGGGCCGAGGGGACGGCCTGCATTCCCAGTGGCGCCGCGCCAGTCAGAACGGCTCCCGGGCGGTGTTCCGTATGCATGACGCTGCGATTACTGACCACCGTCGAAATGGCGTGCTTGAAGATCAACTGCTCCTGGCTGTTGTTTTCCAGCAAAACCGAATACTTGTCAAAGGAACGGATCTTTCCGGTGAGCTTGACTCCGCTGACCAGATAAATCGTAATGGGGGTCTTGTCCTTGCGGACGGTGTTCAGGAAAGTATCCTGAATATTTTGTGCCGGCTTGTTTTCCATTTGCCGATCTCCTACTTTCTCTCGAGTGGTTGGTTGCTAATGAACTGCGAATACACGTACATAAGTAGCACGGTCACGGCGCCAGAGCCCCGGACGCCGTCAGGTCCCGCAATGTGACAACAATATATAGGTTTGCCAACCTTTTCAACTGTGCCGGGCTCTTCCGGATTGGCTTGGCTCTAAGTATCCCTGTTTGAGCACCTGAAACAGACTACCGGAGGCGTAGCTAATTCGTGCACTCATCCATCTTTACCGGATTACGCGCGGAGTTTCCTTTTGACAGAGCGAATTTTCCGGGCCGCGGCGACCTTGCACCAAACCGGGTGGGGCACAGGGGCTCTGGTTTCGCTCGAATGGGACGGACCATTCTGCGTGGCTGCTACGATATTCACGTGAAAAAGATAGACCCTGCTTTCCGCACGACGACCGAAATGCCTGCCCCCCATCAGTCTTCACCCATGCCCGTACCCATGCTGGATTTGAAGCGCCAATACCAGCCTTTGCACCAGGAACTGCTTGAGGCGGTCGGCCATGTGTTGGAGACGCAGCAGTTTATCCTTGGTGAGCCGGTGGCTGCCTTTGAGAATGCAGCCGCGCGGCAGCTGGGCGTGGCGCACGCGATGGGATGCTCGTCGGGAACCGACGCGCTATGGCTGGCGCTGGCCGCTGCCGGAGTCGGCACGGGACAGGCGGTTCTGACCACGCCGTTCAGCTTTTTTGCATCGGTAAGCTCGATTCTGCGTGCGGGAGCGGTTCCGGTGCTGGCGGACATCGATCCGGCCACCTTCAACCTGGACCCCTCCGCCACGGAGGCGGTACTGGACAGCCCGGCCGGCGCGGCCGTGCGGGCCCTGCTGCCGGTCCATCTTTATGGCCAGACGGCCGACTTCACCGCCATGACCCGGATTGCCAAGACTTTTGGCCTGAAGACGGTTGAAGATGCGGCGCAGGCCTGGGGAGCGGAGTGGAAGGGCGTCAAGGCGGGCGGACTGGGCGACGCGGCGGCCTTCAGCTTTTATCCCACCAAGAACCTGAGCGCGGCGGGCGATGCGGGCATGGTCAGCACAAATTCCGAGGAAATCGCAGAGAGAGCTCGGATGCTGCGCCAGCACGGAATGCGCCGCCGCTACTATCACGACGAGGTGGGCTGGAATACCCGGATGGACGGCTTTCAGGGCGCCATCCTGAACATCAAGCTCAAGTACATCGCGGGGTGGAATGACGCCCGGCGAGCTGTGGCCGAGCGTTACCACTCGCTTTTCGCCGCTGCCGGACTGGCCGAGGGGGGGCTCTATCCCGCGCACGGAATCGTTCTTCCGCACGAGGTGAAGGGCAGCCGGCACGTGTGGCATCAGTACGTCATCCGCACACAGCGGCGCGACGAATTGCGGGCATTTCTGTCGGCGCGCAAGATCGGGTCGGAGGTTTATTACCCGGTGCCGCTGCACCTGCAGGAAGCGCTCAAGTTCCTTGGCTACACGGAAGGGGCGTTCCCGGAAGCCGAGCGCGCCGCGCGGGAAGTGCTGGCTCTACCGATTTTCCCGGAGTTGCGCGAGGACGAGCAGCAGACGGTGGTTAGGGCGATTGCGGAGTTTTTGAGCTAGGCGAGGTCTCCCGGTTCTAACGCCCCAGTCCTTCAAGCAGTTGAAGGACCTCACTTTCGAGCCTGGGTAGATAGACCTGCAGGATTTCCCACACCATGTCATCCCGGATGGTTGCATAGCCGTGAACGATCTGGTTGCGAAACGCGATCACATCCGCGACCAGGGTAATTCTGGCGCGGTAATCAGGAAAATGCTGCAATAGCTGGGAGAGCGCTTCGCCGATGATTCCAAATTTGCGCTCGACGGCTGACCTGAGCAAATCATCCTGCAAGTAATCGGTCATGCTTTTGCCTGCAGTGAAGGCACGAATACTGGCTGCAGCATTCGCTACGTCCCAGAGATAGGCTTTGGCGTCACGCTGCATAGAGGACTTGCTGCTGCCGGGCGACGGCTTGAAGGATGTATGGGTTCCGGATTGCGCCTTCTTCAACCAGATCGACAGGGCGGGAAAGCAAAGCGGCGAGCGCTTCGCGCAGCGCAAGATAGTTCTGCATTCTGACAGCTACTGAAACAGGCTCAAACTCCACCAGGAAATCCGCATCGCTGCTGAGCGGGTCAAAGTCCGGGCGCAGAATGGAGCCAAATGCGGCCAAGCGGCGCACCCGATAGCGCCTGCAAAGGCCGGCTATCTCTTCAACATTTTGTTGGCTCAGACTCTCCATGGCGGATTCCTCAGCAGGATACCACTGCATTTACCGATTGCATTCTGAATTGCGTGGATGGATGAATGGACTAAATCCCTTTGACCCAAGGCTTTATCCGGTCAAAAGCTGGCTGCGGTATGATTTTCAAGATGGATACCCGCCCCGCCGGCTCGATATGCGGGGCGAAGAATGAGGAAGAACCATGGATGCAGGCGCACTGGAAGCCCTTGTAAGCGCACAAGTTACTGTAGCCCTGAAGGCGCACGACGCGGAGCGCACCCAGACTCTGCGCCTGATCAAGAACGCGCTCAAGAACAAGGCCATCGAGAAGCGGCAGCCGCTGACTCCGGCCGAGAGCGAGCAGGCTCTGGCCACGATGATCAAGCAGCGTCGCGACTCGATCGAGCAGTTCACCAAGGGCGGACGGCTGGAACTGGCCGCCAAGGAAGCCGCCGAGATCGTGGTGATCGAGGAGTTCCTGCCCAAGGCCCTGGACGAGGCCGGGTTGGCTGCCCTGGTTGCCGATGCGGTTGCCGAGGTGACCGCCGCAGCCGGAAAAGCGCCCACACAGAAAGAGATGGGCGCGGTGATGAAGGCCGTGCAGGCGAAGCTGCAGGCGTCCGGCGCGCGCGCCGAGGGCCGCCTGGTCAGCGAGATTGTGAAGAAGTCGCTGGCGGGCTGATCGCCTCAGATGCAGAGCGTCCCCCTCTGCCTGCCCTGCATCGAATAGAGCGCAATCACTTTGGTTCCCGGCTCAAGGCCGGGGACGCGGGGAGCGCCGATGCCGCAAGCAAGAAGCCGGGATTTTCTTTTTCTTGTTCTACTTTCCCTTTTTCTGGTTCCCGCCTTGTGGGCACAGGGGCCTCCGTTCCAGATCGACGACCCTGTGCCGGTCGACTTCCAGCACTACGAGTTCTACATCTTCGGCGGCATGGACTGCACACCGGTGGAGATGGACTCCAGCGGCCCGGCCATCGAGTTCAACTGGGGCGCGATTCCCCGCGTGCAGTTGCATGCAATCCTTCCTTTAGGAGTGGCCGCGCCACTGAACAATCCCATTTATCTGCCAGCCGGAGCCGGTCCCAGCGCCTTTGGCCTCACCGACATGGAGTTGGGTGTCAAGCTCGCCCTCATCAAGGAGACGCCGCACATCCCGCAGATGGGGACATTCACCATGTTCGAGATGCCCACCGGGAACGACAGCAAGGGGCTCGGCGTCGGCAAGGCCTGGTACAAGCTGCCGTTCTGGATGCAGAAGAATATCGGCAAGTGGACCCTGGACGGCGGCGCGGGCGAGCAGGTGGTTCCGCAGACCGGCTTCCGCGACTTTGCCTATGGCGGGTTCCTGCTGAAGAAGGAGTTGAGCGAGCGGCTGGAACTGGCGGCCGAGGTGTTTTCGCATGGGCGCGAAGGGATCGCGACGGCGCAGACCCAGGCCTCGACGATGATCGATGTTGGCGGATACTACCACTTCAAGAATCCGAATACGCAGTTGCTGTTTGCTTACGGGCACTCCATCGCCGGGCAGACGGAGAACTACGCCTACCTGGGCATGTACTGGACCTGGGGCAAGGACGACAAGAAGACCGCGGCCCACGACGTTCTGTTCCCGGGGCAGGCGCAGCGGGACGGGTTCTGAGGGCCGGATGCCATCAAGACTGCGGCCTGGTGCGGTATTGCCCTGTTCAGGCTGCGGAAAAAGGCCCGAGTTCGACTGAATTGCTGAAATGAGCCTAGCAGGGGCTAAAGCCCACGACTCATTCTATTGGCTTTATCGGCACAACTGAAGTCATGCCCTGTTACAAAGCCTGGCCAAACAGAGTTTTTCCGCAGCCTGAAAAGCCCCGCTCATTTTATTGGCCGAATTGGCACGGCTGAAGCCGTGCCCTTTCAAAATGAAGGCCTGGGTTGAGGTTCGTGCTTTCCCACCCTTGAATCAAAAAGACGATTCAAGGATGAGGCACCCGGCTGACTCGGGCGCCGACGCCGTGTCCGTACAATTGAACTATGTGTTCCGTACTGCATTGCCCCTCTCCGCGCGTCCTTTTCGTCGGCCGAACCACACTGGATCTGCTCTACTGGCTGGACGAACTACCTGCCGAAGATACCAAGGCCTATGCCCGCGAAATGCGCTCGGCTCCGGGCGGACCGGCACTCAACGCAGCCATTACGCACTCGATGCTGGGCGGCAGCGCCTATCTGGTGAGCGCGGTCGGCGGAGGCCCGTGGTCCGTGCTGGTGCGCGAGGAACTGGGCCGGCACAGCATCCGCCTGCTCGATCTGGGAGCCGGAACGGGCTACGAAACTCCGCTGGTCACCGCGCTGATCGGCGCGACCCGATCCAGCCGCACTATCGTCAATCCGCCGCTCTCCACCGTCACGCTGCCTGCGCTGCCCGCCGCGTGGGACCAGGCTGCCCCCGACGCCTGGGCGGATCCGCCGCCGGTCATCCTCTGCGACGGATTCCATCTGGCTGAGACCCTGCCCCTGCTTGCAAGCTGCAAAGACTCGGCCCTCTGCCTCGATGGAGGAAGCTGGAAGCCGGGAACCGCCGAACTGGCCCCCCTGCTGACCGCCGCGATCTGCAGCGAACGCTTCACCATTCCCGGTGAGCCTGCCGGGCCGGAGTCCATCTTCAGCTGGTTTGCCGCGCAGGAAGTGCCGTATATCGCCGTCACCCGCGGCGCGCGGCCCATCCTCGGCTGGGACGGCGGACGCCGCTTCGAAATCGAGATTGAGGCCATCGAAGCGAAAGACACGCTGGGTGCTGGCGACGTGCTGCATGGGGCCTTCTGTTACCACTTTGCACAGGGCGGCGATTTCGAATCCGCGTTGCGCGAGGCATCGGTGGTGGCCACCCGATCCTGCCAGTCGTCGGGGATCGCCGGCGTTGAATCCTGCGCCGTTTCGCGCTGAAGGCGCATCTGCAAGGGCAAGCCGCGGCGCTACACTAGATGGATCATGGCAGCCGTAACCGTCCCCCCTACCGCACAGCAGCGCTCGCCTGAGGGCGAGTTTGTGAATGAACCTTTTCTGGACTTCAAGACATCCGAGAACGAGCAAAAAATGCGCGCCGCGCTGGAGCTGGTTCATGGCCAGCTGGGCCGCGAGTATCCGCTGATCATCGGCGGCGAGCGCGTCGAGACCGCCGAAAAGATCCGCTCCGTCAATCCCGCCCGGCCGGCGCAACTGGTCGGCGTGCACCAGAAGGCCGGGGCCGAACACGCCGAGCTGGCCATGAGCGCCGCGCTGGCCGCGTTCGAGCTGTGGGGCAGGACTCCCGTCGAGACGCGCGTCGCGCTGCTGCGCCAGGCGGCCTCCATCATCCGGACACGCCATCTGGAGTTTTGCGCCTGGCTCACGTACGAGGTGGGCAAGAACTGGGCCGAGGCCGACGCCGACGTGGGCGAGACCATCGACTTCCTGGAGTTCTACGCACGCGAGGCGCTGCGGCTGGCGGGAGCCAAGACACCCATCCAGTATCCTGGCGAGCGCAACGAGCTGATCTATGTCCCGCTGGGCGTGGGCGCGGTGATTCCGCCGTGGAACTTTCCCTTCGCCATCATGGCTGGAATGACGGCGGCCTCGATCGTCACCGGCAACACGGTGATTCTGAAGCCCTCGAGCGACGCGCCGACGATTGCGGCCAAGTTTGTTGAAGTGCTGGAAGAGGCTGGAATCCCGGCCGGCGTGGTGAATTTCTGCCCCGGTTCGGGCGCAACTTTCGGCAATGCTATTGTGGAGCACCCCAAGACCCGCTTCATCGCCTTCACCGGCTCCAAGGCGGTGGGTCTGGAGATCCACGAGCGTGCCGCCAGAACCCAGGCAGGGCAGATCTGGATCAAGCGGACGATCCTGGAGATGGGAGGCAAGGATTCCATTCTCGTTGCTGCCGACGCCGATCTGGACGCCGCAGCCGATGGCATTGTCGCCTCGGCCTTTGGATTCAGCGGGCAGAAGTGCTCGGCCTGCTCGCGCGCCATCATTGAAGCCCCGGTGTACGACGCGATGATCGAGCGCATTCTGGCGCGCGTTGCCAGGCTGACGGTGGGCGATCCGGCGGCCAACAACTATATTGGCCCGGTGGTGAACAAGGGGGCACTGGAATCGATGCTGCGGTATGTCGAAACGGGCAAGAAAGAAGGCCGGTTGCTGACCGGCGGCGCTGCTCCGCAGACCGCCGACGGCGGCTACTTCCTGGAGCCGACGGTTTTTGCCGACATTGCCTCCGATGCGGTTCTGGCACAGGAAGAGATCTTCGGGCCGGTGCTGGCCCTGATCAAAGTGGAGAGCTTCGAGGAGGGGCTGGCGGTGGCCAACAACACCGAGTATGGCCTGACCGGCGCGCTCTATTCGACCGACCGCGCCAAGCTGGACCGGGCGCGACGCGACTTCCACGTGGGCAATCTGTACTTCAACCGGAAATGCACGGGTGCGATGGTGGGCGCGCATCCGTTTGGCGGCTTCAACATGAGCGGAACGGACTCCAAGGCCGGCGGCCCGGACTACCTGCTGCTGTTTACGCAGGCCAAGAGCGTCGCGGAACGGCTGTAGATTCTGGTGGTTTCGTGCTTTCCCAGGTCCCCGAAAGCGAGGGTCACCCATCTTCAGGGGGAGGATTCGTGCTTTCCCAGGTCCGGTCCTTCGCTTGCGCTCAGGACCGGGACCTGGGGCACCCAAATTGGGTGGAGGGGCTCGTGTGGCACGAGAAGCCGGAATTCATGGGCCTGGGGAAGAACGTGAGGCCGGCGCACCTTCATATTCCCCGGCGCTCCATTCGTTGGCCTCTTACTCCACCAGCACCTGTTCGGGCGCAAAGACCTTGGCATTGACTCCTTCGAGATGCAACTTGAGTGTCGCAACTTCGGGTTTCTTGCCGGGCTCCGCGGTAAAGTTCAGCTGATACTGATTGCGCAGGCAGCGACGAATGTCGGTGAAAAACGGCTCAAACGAAACCGGGTTCCCGACCCCCTCCCAGTAGCTCTGGCCGCCGGTCGCCGAGGTCACCATGGATAGCAGGCTTTGGCCCGCGTTGGCCCCGTAGGCTGAACTGTCGGCACGCCCCAGCACGTGCCAGTACATCGAATAGACCACCATCCCCGCGCGCACCGAATCCCGTATGGCGGTCTGCACATAAGGATCGGCCGGATCGAAGCCCCGCTGATAGGGATCCAGGCCGTCGGTGATCATCACCACCACGCGGCGCGCCGCACGGTCGGTCGAGGGCCAGTGATGCGCAAGGTCGGAGAGGCAGAAGTAAGGGCTGGCGCTGGAGCCGGCCGGCGCTCCGGGCAGATGCAGCTCGCGCACCAACTCATCGGAATTCGCAGTGAGCGGGCCCATCAGGGCGGCTCGGCCGTTTTCCATGTACGCGAGGGCCAGCTTGGTCTGGGTCGGCATCTCCTTGATGAAGCTCTGCATCTCGCCGAATTGCGTGCCGATGCTCGAGCGAGCTCCGCCGTCGATCAACAGCACCATTTCCACGGGACTGGCTGGCGTTGAAAGGTGCTTCCAGCCGGTCACGTCGGACTCCTTGCCATTGACCTTCAATTTGAGGTTTTGCAGGCTCACGTCGACCTTGAGATCGCCATCATTTGCCGGAAGAACGGTGACCACCGCCTGGCCCTGGCCCCTCAGGCTTCCACTCAGAATCTTGTTTTGGGAAAATGCGGGTGCAGCAGCGAGGAGCATCCCCGCGACGATAGAAACTCCCAGCTTGTTCATAGGACTTGTCTCCTCCACATCGGACTTGCGGGCGTCTCGGAGGTTTTCGAGGATTCCGGAGGCCGTCCCGCTTGCACTCTGATAAATGCAGTCCCGCGAAAAATGTTGCGGTAAGTTTTTCTTGTTTTCCGGTCGGATGCTCCAGCTTTTGCATATACCCCTTGTAACTCCGGGTCTCCCTCGTTTCACCAGCGAATGCAGTTAGGACTCAATTTTGGGATCATTCACCATGCGCTCCCCTTGGGGCGCGAATGTTGCTTCGGACTTTCCGATCACCGGGGAAATCGCACCTGATCAGGCAACATGCTCCGATGCAGGACGCGCACGATACGCACACTCGTCGGCTCCAAGAGATAGAACACCACATGCCTCTCATGCTCGATCCGGTGAAGTCCTTGCCGGATGCGATCGCAAGACCTGCCAAGCATCGGATTCTCTGCGAGCATTTGAAAACAGTCCTGCATCTTCTGGCTGTACTTCTCTGCCTGTGCGGTTCCCCATTTGTCTTGAGTAAAATCCAAGATTTTCCGAATATCCGATCTGGCTTCGCTGGTTAAACGGTATTTAGGCAACGCGAGCTTCTTTCTTCTCCCCTCCACGGGCCGCTATGTGCACCCGCATTTGTTCAAAGAACTCTTCCCCGTCAACATCATCCGCTGGATCACTGTTTATTCCTTCGTTAATAAGCACCCGGAGCGCGGCCAGCCTGGCCTCATATTCCCGCTCGTCCTGCTCCAGATTACGAAGAGCAGTCCGCACGACTTCACTGGCATTGGCATACAAACCTGCCGCCACCTTGTTGTTGATAAAGCGATCCAACTCGTCAGGAAGACTCACATTACGCGTGGGCATTGAGCACCTCAAATACCATTGTGCCTCCGATGGCCAACTTTGCCAATCGCCGCATGTCTGTTTCATCTCGGCGGGAGGCTGAATGAACTGGCTACCGGGGCTCTTCAGCGGGAGGACTTTCCTACTCTAGGCAGGGAAAGGATCAACCATCTGACTGACGTAGACCAATCAACGCGTTCATTCGGCCTGAGCGGTGTGCGTTTTTGAGTTCCGAGAGTTGGTAGCCAATCCGGACAAAGCCCTTGAGTTGCCCCGACGGCCAGCCAGCCGACTCCGAATCCGGGGCACCCCAATCAGTGCGGAACGACGCATCCCGCCTGCCCCTTCCGGCGGGGCGGCGGGATTTTGCGACAGCGGCCTCAGGGCTTGGCCAGGTTGTAGCCCTCCAATTGGATGCGGGGACGCTCGCCGCGGGTGTCGGCGTTGAGCAGAGTGGCGTGGATGGTGCGGCTCTCGCCAGGCATCAACGCGATGTAGTTGTCGTCGTAGAGCGCCGGCAGGATCGGATCGCCCGATTTCTCGCGCACGGCCTTGACGCGCACCATCAGCGCGGGAGTGGAAGAGGTGTTGTGCAGTTCCGTCACGATCTTCCATTGGCCGCCGATCTTTTGAATGGTCGAATGCACCGCGAGCTTGGCCTCGGGCAATCCGCGCAGGCCGCGGTAGTCCTCCTCATTGTTCGGTTGCGAAGAGCCGCTGCTGCCTTGCGAATTCTCGCTGTTGCCGTGCAGATAGAAATTCGACGAGAGGGTTTTGCCGTCGCGCTCCAAGGTGAGCCGAATGAAGTGGGTGCGGCTGAGACCGTCCGGATATTCCATGTGGATGGGCGACTCGGTGCTGTCTTCCTTGCTGTCGAGAGTGACGCTCTTTTGCCACTTCACCGCTCCGTCGATGTCCAGCACTTCGGCGCGCGCCGTTAGTGCTGTCAGGTCGCCGGCGCTATAGTTGACCACCTCGACCGTGTCGGCGAATGCGTTCCACTGGATGTGCAGCGGCTCGGCGGCCTTCTTGGCGCCGTAGTAGGCGGCGTCGGTGTCGAAGAAGTAGTCGTACGTCTGCCACAGCAGCGAGGGCCACGCCGGATGGCTCATCCAGATCAGCGTGCCGAGGCGGTTCTTGCTTTGCCCCTCGAACATGCCACGATAGGCGTTGTAGTCGACGAATTGCGCCAGGCCGACCCATTCGCTGATATTGCCGGCTCCGCCGAATTGGTTCTCCACCGCATCCTTGAAGGGGTTTTTCGGATAGAAATCGTGCAGAAGCCACTGGGGGCCGGCCTCGGGCCACACGTCCGAGCGCGGAATGGTTCGGTCAAGGATTGCAAGTTCGGGCACATTGGGGGCGCCGATCTCGCTATGCAGGCGATCGAAGGAGTGCTGGAAATAATACTTGAGCGGCTCGACGCGATACGGCCCTCCCCCGCTGACCGGGCCAGCGGCTGAGTTGGAGATGTAATGCGAACCCGGCCGGAACTCGGCCACCAAGCTACGCAGGCCGTCGTCGATGGGCTTCGGCGGATTGCCCTCGTTGCGCCCGCAGAAGATCCCCAATGAGGCGTGGTTGCGAATGCGCAACAGATAATCCCTGGCCACGGTGAGGAAGAAATCGTTGTTGTCGGGGTTCTGTCCGTCCCAGGGATTGGCCAGCCAGAACTCCTGCCAGATGACCACCCCATAGCGGTCGGCGGCGTCGTAAAAGGCCTCGTCTCCGGTCTGTCCTACCCAGTTGCGGATCATGTTGAAGTGCTGGTCGCGGTGATAGGCAAGAGCGGTGTCGTATTCGCGCTGGCGGTAGCGCAGCATGGACTCCGGAAATCCCCAGTTGCCGCCGCGCGCAATGAAGCGGCGGCCGTTGACCCATATCTTGAGCACGCCGCCGTCTTCGGAATAGGTGAACTGGCGAATTCCGGCTTTGAACGAGGTGCTGTCGCTGAGTTTGCCGTTGGCGACGAATGTGAGGCTGACGGGATAGAGATTGGGCTCGCCATAGCCAACCGGCCACCAGAGCTTCGGGTGGTCGATGCGCAGCGCGGGCTGCGTGGCAGGGGATAACTGAACGGTCTTGGCGCTGTTGGCCTCGAGTGTGACAGGCGTTTCAATCGTGACAGTGCCGAAGCGCGCGCAAGACCCCGGAGACAGGAGTAGCCCCCTGGTTGCGCAGAGTGGCGGAGATATTGACGTCGGCATGCGAGATATCGGGCAGGGGCAGGGTGGTGGTGACCAGCGGAGCTTCAATGGTGACCGCGCCGCTGGTGGTGAGCGTGACGCCAGCCCAGATGCCGGTGTTGCGGCCGCGGATGGTGGACATCCAGTCCCATCCGGCAGAGGCGTGATAGGTGGGATTGTCGCGGCCCAGCGCGCCACCGTTGACCGTGTCGCCTTCCTTGTCCTTGGCGCCACCGGGGTTGTCGTTGCGCAGGATGCGAACGGCGAGCGCATTGACCGCGCCGGGATGCAGCAGCGCCGTCACGTCGAAACGGCCGCGCATGTATCCGCCGTCGATGCGGCCGACGCGATGGCCGTTGAGATAGACTTCCGCCTTCCAGTTGATGCCGTCGAAGTTCAACCATCGGTGTTGCCCGAGGCCACTCACGGCAGGGGCCAAAAATTCGTCGCGATACCAGAAGTCGGCGCAGAAGAAGGAATCGGAGACCGCGTACTGGTTGTCGCCAAAGTCGGGATTGACGATTGCGCCGTCGTTCAGGTAGCTGGTGAGCACAGTTCCGGGAACGGTGGCGATCATCCAGTCCTTGTCGGCGAAGCCGGGGCTGGAAATCTGCTCGCCGCCGACGGGAACGAGGCTGGCGCGCTGCAGCCGCCATTTGCCGCCATCGAGCGGCAGCGAGCCGTCCGGCCTGGCCACAGCTGCGGGTTTGGCTACCGGCACCGGGCCGCCGCGGCCCCAGACTTCCATTTCGCTGAGGATGTAGCGGGATTCCGGCTCGGCGGGGCGGGTCATCAACACGCGCACGTAACGGGCATGCGCGGGCTGGGGCAGGCGAATGTCGTCGTCGAGACTGGTTTCGGGACTGTTTGAAGACGGTAGAGGCTGAAGGGTCTTCCATTCGGCGGCATCGGCGGAGACCTGAATCTCGCCTTCGGCCGCGCGCTGGATCCAGGCCAGCTTGACGCGGTCGAAGGTGCAATTCGCGCCGAGGTCCACGTAGACCCACTCGGTCCCGCTGCCTGCGCTCATCCAGGCGCTCCTGAAGAGATCCGGCCCGGCGATGTGCACTTCCCTGCCCTTGCGGAAGAGAGCCAATTCGGCCACTCCCCAGGTGCGGGCGTCTTTGGTCAGGAACTCGACGCGATAGGCACGGAAACGCGCTGGGGCGGTCAGGTCAATAGGCTGGCGGAAGCTCGCGCCGTTCGGATTCATGGGCGGCAGCGCCGTACCGCTGACGCGGCCCAGTTCCTTCCAGGCGGCTGGGTCGTCCGAACCAGGGACCATGGAGCCGAGCACGATGAAGGTCCATCCACCGGCAGGCGGCGGGCCGTAGATGTTGCGCAGGTAGAGGTCGATATGGTCGATTTCGGGAAGGCTTGGCTCCGGAGCTTCGCCGCCTTCGAGTGCGAATTCCACCCAGGGGTGATCGCCCGTCACATCGACCGACGAGGTGGGGTTGCCATCCAGAAAGACCTCGCGGTCGCGCTTGCCCAGAAGACCTGCGGTGCTGGTGGTGGCGACGATCCACTGCGGCAGGGTGGTCTGGCGTATTCCGTCGGTGACCAGTTGCGCCGTGAGGTTGTAGTCGTAAGCGCTGGACTGATAAGCGGGCCGGTGCAGGGCGAGATTTCGATAGGTGACCGCGTCCGCGACCATCGACGGTCCCATGTATTGTTTGGGATCGCCGGGATAGAGGCCGATGCCGCGCGTATAGGGCTGCGCGACTGCTGGCAGCGTGGACGCAGCAAGAATGAGGAGGGCAGAAAACTTCATGGTCTCTCCGGAGGAACAAGGCAGAGGAACAAGTCGGTGCAAGCAAGCGCCGGAACCCGAAAACTCCGGGACAGCGAACGGGCAAAGTCTATCACTCCCGATGCGGCACCCTGAAGCGATCGGGCGGAGGCCGCGTTCCCGGGCCTTCACAGAAAGCACAAAGAACACAGAAGCGGAAGCGCATCGGCGTTATCATGGGCGTCATGGAAAAGAAGCTTCGATGGGGAGTTCTGAGCACTGCGAATATTGGCTTGAAGAAGGTTCTTCCGGCCATGCAACTTGGCCGCTACAGCACGGTGGCCGCGATTGCCTCGCGCGACCTGGCCAGGGCCCGTAGCGCGGCCGCGGCTTTGGGCATTCCCACAGCTTACGGGACGTATGAGGAGTTGCTGGCCGACCCCAAGATCGACGCCATTTATAACCCGCTGCCCAACCAGTTGCACGTGCCGTGGACCATCAAGGCGGCAGAGGCGGGCAAGCACGTGCTGTGCGAGAAACCGCTGAGCCTGACCGTGGCCGAGGGCAATAAGCTCCTCATGGTACGGGCCACCAGCGGCGTCAAGATCGGCGAAGCGTTCATGATCCGCTGCCATCCACAGTGGCTGCGGGTGCGCGAACTGCTGCGCGCCGGGCGCATCGGCGAGCTGCGGGCTGTGATGGGCTTCTTCAGCTACTTCAACACCGACCCGGCGAACATTCGCAACCAGGTGGAAGCGGGCGGAGGGGCGCTGATGGATATTGGCTGCTACCTCATCCACTCGGCCCGCTACGGATTCGGGCAGGAGCCGACACGCGTGGTAGCCAGCATCGACAACGATCCGGCGATGCGCGTGGACCGGCTGACCTCGGCGATTCTGGAGTTCCCTACCGGGCAGGCCATCTTCACCTGCAGCACGCAACTGGTGCAATACCAGCGCGTGCATTTCGTCGGAACCAAGGGCCGCATCGAGGTCGAGATTCCCTTCAATGCGCCCAACGACCGGCAGACGCGGATCCTGATCGACAGCGGAGACCTATTTGGCAGCGGCATCGAAATCGAGAGCTTTGACACCTGCGACCAGTACACGCTGCAGGGCGATGCTTTCTCGCGCGCGGTGCTGGAGAATACCGACGTCCCGGTGCCGCTGGAGGAGGGCATACGGAACATGGCGGTGATCGAAGCCATCTTCAACTCGGCGAAGAGCGGCCAGTGGGAGAACCCACGGCCCTGACCCTGGTCTGCACTTCACAGCGCCGCTTCGTTCGGAATCTGTATCATGGTCCGTGTTGCAGAATACGTGGATGAAAATCGATTTTCTTCTTTTCATCGATCCTTTTCATCCTACGAAAGTCCGAGTGAGCCATGATTCTGAAAGTCTTGAAGGATGTGCGGCCGTTCCGCATGCCGATTCTTGCCGCCTTCGCGGCAGTTTTTTCTATTTCTGCCGCAGTGGCCCAGGAACCTGCGCCTCGGGTGATCAGCGCGGACCTGGCGCAGCAGCAGGGGCCGGTGGACCGCTTTTTCGATCTGTCGGTGGGATCGGACTACCCGGGGACGCTGATCCGGGACGCCAATCAGGCACAGCTCAAGACAGCGGTCGACGAACTTGGATTCCGCTACCTGCGTTTCCATGCCATCTTCCACGACGTGCTGGGGACCGTGCGCGTGGAGGATGGCAAGACAATGTACGACTGGACGCGCATCGACCAGCTCTACGACGATTTGCTGGCCCGGCACATCCGGCCCTTTGTGGAGTTGGGTTTTACACCGGCCGCGCTGGCCACCTCCGAGAACAGCATCTTTTATTGGAAGGGCAACACCTCGCATCCCAAACCGGACGGATGGCGCGACCTGGTCGATGCCTTCGTGCGCCACGTCGAAGCACGCTACGGGCGGGACGAAGTGCGGACTTGGTATTTCGAGGTGTGGAACGAGCCGAATCTGGGCGGCTTCTGGGAGGGCGGAGATCAGAAGGCGTACTTCGCGCTGTACGACCTGACCGCGAAGACCATCAAGGCGATCGATCCGGCACTGCGGGTGGGCGGCCCGGCCACGGCGGGAGCGGCGTGGGTTCCGGAGTTCCTGTCCCACGTCAAGGAGAGCGGCGCGGCCATCGATTTTGTCGCCACGCACACCTACGGAGTGACGGGCGGCTTTCTGGATGAGAACGGCCAGAGCGACACCAAGCTGTCGGCGTCGCCCGATGCGATTGTGGGGGATGTGCGGCGGGTGCGGGAGCAGATTTCGGCTTCGGCGTTTCCCAAGCTGCCCATGTATTTCACCGAGTGGAGCACCAGCTACACGCCGCGCGACCTGGTGCACGACTCCTACATCAGCGCTCCGTACATCCTGAGCAAGCTCAAGGCTACGGAGGGCTTGGCGCAGGGCATGAGCTACTGGACGTATACGGATTTATTCGAGGAACCCGGCCCGCCGCCGACGCCGTTCCATGGCGGTTTCGGACTGCTGACCCGCGAGGGCATCCGCAAACCCGCGTATTTCGCCTACAAGTACCTGCATGCCTTGCAGGGTAACGAGATTGCCGCGAACGATGGGCAGGCGATGCTGGCGGCAAACGGGAAAAGCTTGTCGGCGCTGATTTGGGATTTCGAGCAGCCCGTGCAGAAGGTCAGCAACCATCCCTTCTATAGCAAAGTGATTCCGGCGCAGCCGGCCGCGCCGGTGCAGTTGCGGGTGAAGCACCTGGCAGCGGGCGCAGAGTATCGCCTGCAGATTCACCGCACCGGATACCAGGCGAACGACGCCTATTCGGCCTACATTGAAATGGGCGCGCCGAAGGATCTGGACCCGGCACAGCTGGCAAAGCTGAACGCGCTCACCGCCGACAGGCCCGAAGAGGACAAGACGGTGCGCGCGGGGGTTGACGGAACGCTGGAAGTCACCGTACCGATGCGGAGCAACGACATCGTGCTGGTGACGCTGGAGCTGGGGCATACATCTGGAAGATAGCGGGCGCCGATGGGCGGGCGGCACTGGGACGAATCCATTCGACGGTTCATGACGAATTGCCGAATGGCAGGGCGCGGCCCTCGTCCCGGACCTCACGGCGTCTTTACAGGACCTATCTGCGGTGCACCTGTGTGATAGCATTCCCCGAATGGGAGGGTTGAATGGCATACATGCTGTGCCGCAACAGGGTGCGAGACTTCTCCACCTGGAAGGTGATATTCGATTCGCATCGCGATGCTCAGGAACGCGCAGGTCTCCATCTGCAGACGATGTGGTCAAGCGTCAGCGACCCCAATAATGTCTTCTTCCTTTTTCAGCTCGATAGTCTCGACGGAGCCCAGAACTTCATCAGCGATCCGAAGGCTGCAAAAGCAAGCGAGGCATCCGGCGTTCTGGACGGTGAATACCACTTCCTACAGGACCTGACGCCAGCTAGCAGCGATTTGTAACGATATGTCGCCTTTTCGCCTGCGTCCCGGATTGTCCAGGCTGCGTTCTCGCCGGCAGCTGGGAATTGCCATTTCATCGCCACTTGCTCCCATCTATCCCTCTTTGGGGGATCGGCCCAGGGGCGCTCATAAGCAGGATTCTGGCTTTCTCGGTAGGCGCTCGACTTTTTGGCAAGAATGCGTGACCGGCCGTCTTTAGGCAAAGCCCTGCAGGGCCAAATCGGACTGCGGGAGAAGGCCTAAATTGGAGTGAGGCGCTGGGATGGGCCTTAGCAGGGGCTAAAGCCCAGTTCTTTATTGACTTTGCTGGCATGACTGAAGTCATGCCCTGTTACAAAGCCATGTTGGTTTGGGTATTCCGCAGCCTGTAATGGCCGCAAAGAATTTATTGGCTTCATGCCGGGGTTAAAACCCCGACCTACCGTCCGAGCGGGCCTTCCGGCAACCTGCATAGCCCTGCGATCATTACTAAATGGCGGCCGCGGCCGGAACTTCCAGTTCGATGGAGATCTCGGGCGTATGCAGCAGCGTGTTGTGAATCAGGCAGCTTTTTACCGAGCGCATCAGGCCTTCGTGCTGCTCCGGGGTCAGCGGAACCGGGCAGGTGACTCGGATGTTGAAGTTGCCCAGGCGCGCAGGGGGCTTGATCTTGTCGGCGGTGACGGAGACTTCGACGCCGGTCTCGGCCAGTTTGCGCGTCTTGAGGTACTGGATGGCGTAGAAACCGGCGCAGGAGGCCAGCGACGCGAGCAGGAACTCGGGAGGCGTCATACCGGCGTCTTCCCCGCCATTTTCCGCCGGCTGGTCACAAAGAACGGTGTGGGAACGGGATTGAATGCTGAACCGAACGCCATCGAGATGGGTTACTTTGACTTCCATTTCATCCTCACTGCTTACATCGGTAAAAATTCTTGGCTCTGTAGCGGTCCGGCCGCTTCTTCGACAGCTTCCGGAGTGTTTCGGCGCAGCTGGCCGGTCGCTATGGTGATTTCGGGCCGCATCGAAGAGGGTCCAGGGGTTCCGGGAGGGACTCCGGTACCGGAGCCAGTATAGCCTCCCGGAATTTGCGTAGCCCAGAGTGGCCGCGGGGCGGGCCGGCCGGGCAGACGCTTCGCTGAGTCCAAGGAATCGGAATGGTTACGTTTTCCGCGTCCCTACCGGTGATTTGCTCGGTACCCCCGAGATGAGTCGCGTTCCTCGATGGGGTCAGTCCGATACAATTACGTCTGACAACCCTACGTCCATGGATCTAATTTGAGTGCGATTGACAGCGCTTGCGCTCTTTCGTTCGCAGGTAAACTGTAAACGCTCCGCTTAATCTCTGGCCGGTTTCCTCCGATAAAGGAAATAGGTGTGTCAGTTGGGGGAAGAAGATGGGCCGGATTTCAGGATCAGGGGCCAGCCGTCGCCAGGCTGTTTGGCTGCGGAAGTACGGGTATGGCTTGCGTCTGGGCACCTGTTTCCTTTACGTCAACATCGCAACAATGTTGGTTCGGTCAACCTTCGGTTCCAATCTGATCTGGCTGGCAAACGGCGTATTGCTTGCCTTTTTATTGATCTCTTCCCGCCGGCGCTGGCCCGCCTACCTGGCCGTCGGGATGTTCGCACAGCTCATCGCCTACGATCGGGCGAACGTCTCCTGGCAAACGAACACTCTGCTGCTCATTCTGAATCTGCTTCAGGTGCTGATTGCGGCGCTGCTGATGCGGCGGCGATCCACCGTGCCTCCCCGTTTTACCGATTACACCTATCTGATTCGTTTTGTATTGTTTGGTGTCCTTGCCGGGCCGATTTTGACAGGTCTGGCGGGAGCCGCAATCTCGTCGCTTTGGCCTGTGGCTTCGACGGGCCTTACGGCGGGCCAATGGATCACCTCGGACGCGCTGGGCATCGCCATTGCCACGCCTGTGCTGGTGGCGATTCTCATCGGACGCTTCAAGCACCCTTTCGTCATGGGATGGAACTGGCTGCTTCCGGTGGCTTGTGTGGCGATCACGATGACGGCCTTTACGCGCGCCGGCGCGCCACTGCTGTTTGTCCTGTTCCCCCTGCTGGCGCTGATTCTGGTGCGCATGGGGATGGGCTGGGCCGCGACCTCGATGATCATCGTGGCTTGGACGGGCGGATGGGCCACGCTGCAAGGCAGGGGACCCATCTTCTTTTTGAGCATGCACACGCCGTATCAGCCGTCGATGATGCTACAGGTGCTGATTGCCTCCGGAGTCTTCATGCTCTACTGCTTCTCGATGGTGCTGGAGCGGGAGCAGGCCGTGATGCGGCGGCTGGAAGAAATTGCCTCGTTGCATGCGCTGGTGAGCGAGAACTCCCGCGACGCGATCATCGTCGCCGACCTCAGCGGACACCGGCGCTACGGCTCCGCCTCGGCCCAACACATCAGCGGATGGAAGCCCGAGGAGCTGATGACCGAGGAAGGGATCGAGCTGATCCACCCCGACGACCGGGCGCGCGCCCAGGCGATCATGCAGGAGCTGAACACCGGCACGGAAGGCGCAATGATCGAGTGCCGGGTGCGCAAGGAAGATGGGGATTACATCTGGGTCGAGGCGACCCTGCGCGTGGTAAAAGGCCAGCTGGATGGCGAGCCGTCGCGGATGCTGAATATCGTTCGCGACATCTCGCAGCGCAAGGAAGCCGAACAGAAGCTGCAGGCGGCCTACGAGGCCGTCGAAGCCCTGGCGGTGACGGACGCCTTGACCGACCTGGCCAACCGGCGGCACTTCGACCAGTATCTGGGCACCGAATGGCGGCGCAGCGCGCGCGACCGGCAGCCACTCTCGTTGATCATGATGGACGTGGACAAATTCAAAGCCTACAACGACGCCTATGGGCACGTGAAAGGCGACAGCTGCCTGAAGCAGATCGCCGAAGCCTGCATGGACGTGGTATCGCGCCCCGGCGACCTGGTGGCCCGTTACGGCGGCGAGGAGTTCGCCGTGATCCTGCCCAACACGAACAACGTGGGCGCGATGAAGGTTGCCCAGGAGATCTGCGACTCGGTGAGCTTTCGCAGACTGCCCCATGTGGGAAACACTTTCGGAGTGGTCACCATCTCCCTGGGCTGCGCCACCCTGATTCCGAAGTTCGGCATGCATCTGCACGACCTGGTGGAGTCCGCAGACGCGGCGCTCTACCGGGCCAAGGGAGCCGGCCGCAACCAGGTGCGCAGCGCCGACGAGTTGGCCGGCGTGTCGGTAGGCCCCGGAACCGTGATCGGCACATCGAAGGACTGAACCCAGGAATGCGCATCCTGTCGAAACCTGGCACGGATCTCCCTCCGAGCCGTTTTTCAGGGCTCGCGCCACCCGGACGGAGTGCATCAAAACAGGTGACGGCAGGAGTGCAGCTTGGTGGTTTCGGGAGATCTGGGAAGATTTCTCTCAAGGTTAGGACAATGCCGTAATGAACGCCCTTGACTTCGCTTTAGCGCGTCCTTTACGGTGAAATCCACGTCAAAAAGAGTGGGGTGGCCGATGAGCCTCGAACTCACAACAAGAGGATTACAAATCCTCCACTCTGCCCATTGAGTTACGGCCACCACCTGAGCCGCCCGTCTCTCGCAAAGACGGGCGGCTTTTTCAGCGCTGGGATTTTTTCTTTGCGGGAGCTTCCGTGATTCCATATCGTTAAGCAGCTTAAGAATGGTATGCTTGGCGGCGCAGGCGATGCCGACAACAGAGTTGAAGCTTTTCCCTTCTGCAAGGGCCAAAACAACTTGGTGCTTATCTGTACTGAGGCGATCCATGAGTTTCCTTTAACGTCCAGATCACATATAAAAGATTTGGAGAAATCAAGGGAAATCGCTTGCCGAATCATAAAAAAGTGATACCATTTGCAGTATGTCATTGGCAATTCTTCGATTTCGCCGAGGACATCGAGGAGTGGTATCTCGACTTACCTGAAGAGGGGCAAGATATCCTCAATGGTCTCCTCAAGATCAATTCCAAAACGACGTTGCCGAGCGATTGGATCGGCTGCGAATTCCTACAAGGCCCATGCAAGGAAGGGGGTATCTGGGAGTGGAAGTTTCGCGCGGAAAGTATTCAGCAGAGACTGCTCGGCGTTTTTGGTCGAGAACGAAGGACGGCCATTTTCCTAATTGGATGCTCCCACAAGCAGAAGGTGTACAAGCCGGCTGATTGCCTTCAGACCGCAATCAGAAGAGCAAAAGATGCAAAGAAAGGAGGGCCATTCCGTGAACGAAAGATCACAGAGGATTTCTAGGATCTTGAAAAGCCATGCGGCGCGAACGGCCTATATCAAGGCCAAGCTTTCCGTTCTGATACCCGCCCAAATCAGAACGCTTAGGGTAAAGTCGGTTGACCCTGCGATGCCGTTTCAGCGCGATCTGGCCAGGGAGTCCGACTTGCACCAATCTCGCATTTCGATGTTTGAGACGCCCGGTGCAGCGAATATGACCCTAGAAACCATTGCGAAGATAGCGGCGGCATTGAGGGTTGGGGTAGTCATCAAATTTGTCCCGTTTAGCGATATGGTCCGTTGGGAAAACTCGTTTACCCCCGACACATTTGACGTCGTGCGCCTTTCGGAAGACGAATCATTTCTAAACCCTGAAAATGATGCCAAGGTAGAACAATCGGGACAATTGGGCGGTTTGAGATATTCGCCGCGACAGGAGGCGGGAGCGATGAAGCTGGTAGAAAACGCTCGCTATGAATCACTTGAATCGGATCCATTTCAGAATGCGATTGGAGCGTAACGAATGGCTGAGACTAAGAGTGAGAAGAATCCCTCCATACGTTGGGTCCCTGCCCCGGGAGGCGTTATGGAGGTTTATGCAAATCTTGCGACGATTCAATGGTCGCTTGACGATGTTCGTGTGAGACTGGCCCAAATGGTCAATAGCCCTGAAACCCCTAACCCCGGGGATGATCTTGTGGCGATTGCGCAAGAAAAGGCAGCTGTAACGGTGACTTGGCGTGGAGCAAAGATTATGGCTGATCGATTGACGCAAGCCGTCAAAGACTACGAACGTGTAAATGGGGAAATCGTCGTTGACCTCGAGCTTCCCAAATCGCAGACAGAAGGCTGACGCACTTTCGCTCTTAGTCGATCCGCGCGACAACCCGATTCACGTCCTCGCGGATCGTTTTCTTTTCAGATATTGGCTAGTCGGCCGGGGGGGCTTCCGCCAGGTTTTCATTTTTCGACCATCCCACTGTCGGCCCGGACGCAATAGACCTACGGAAAACCAAACTACGCCACCATCGAGGCGACCGAAGGCTTCCCTCCACCGCGGTTGGATGTTGATAATAGGAATATGTCGAAACGTGAATTTCAGACCGAAGTCAGTCAACTCCTCCAACTGATCATCCACTCGCTGTATTCCCATCCGGAAATCTTTTTGCGCGAACTGATTTCCAACTCGTCCGACGCCCTGGACAAGCTGCGCCACCTGTCGCTGGTGGAAGAAGCCTACAAGGCGCTTCCCTTCGATCCGCGCATCGATCTGGAACTCGACGAAGAGAAGCAGACCCTCAGCATTGCCGACACCGGGATCGGCATGAACGAAGAGGATCTGATCTCGAATCTGGGCACCATTGCCCGCTCGGGAACCAAGAACTTCCTGTCGCAGCTCTCCGGCGACGCCCGCAAGGATTCCAATCTGATCGGCCAGTTCGGCGTGGGCTTCTACAGCGCCTTCATGGTTGCCGACAAGATCGAGGTC
>CAZQPY010000044.1:0-45224 GCA_964595345.1 uncultured Occallatibacter sp. | reverse complement strand
CCAGCTTGTCCTGATCGATGGCGATGACGTCGCGATTGGTGAGGATGGCCTTGATCTCCGGCTTCATGTTGGGCAGATCGTTGCCCGCCAACAAGGGCGCGGCCAGCATGGCCCACATGGAGAAGTGAACGCGATTTTCGGAAAGAGATAACTTGCCGTTGCCGACTTCGAGCATGTCGGGATCGTTCCAGTGGCCGGGGCCGGCGTACTTTTCCAGCCCGGACTGCTGGCTGAGAATGGCGTACATGCGGTCCCAGTCGGGAGTGATGTCGCCGGTGGTGCGCCACAGGTTCGCGCCGTTCTTCGGGCCCCATTCCCACACTGCATCCCAGCCGTACGTGCAATAGGAGTAGACGATGGGGCGGCCGGTGGATTTGAGCGCCTGGTGCATCTTCTCGTAGCCGTCCTGCATGATGCGCATCTGAGCGGCGGGATCGTTGGGAGCCTGCTTCTGCATCACGTCGCCGATAAAGCTGCACAGGTCGTATTTGAGGTAATCGATGCCCCACGAGGCATAGAGCTGCGCGTCCTGCAGTTCGTGGCCATAGGAACCGGCATAGCCGCCGCAGGTCTTCGGTCCGGGCGAACTATAGATGCCGATCTTCAGGCCCTTGGAATGCACATAGTCGGCGAGCGCCTTCATGTCGGGGAACTTGGCGTTGGTATGCAGAACGCCGCTGGCGTCGCGCTCGCCTTCCCAGGTGTCGTCGATGTTGACGTAGTTGTATCCGGCATCCTTCATGCCGGTGGCCACCATCTGGTCGGCGGCGGCACGGATGCCCTTGTCGTCGACCTTGTCGGCGAAGTAGTTCCAGCTGTTCCAGCCCATGGGCGGCGTCATAGCCACCTGAGGCACCTGCGGTACTGCGGCCTTGACCTTGGGAGCCTGGGCCGCGGATGGCTTGGCCGGGGCTGGGGTCTGGGCGAGGAGATTGGTAGTTGTAAGGGGGCTGGCCAAGACGAAGGCAGTGACGAGAAGTGAGGCAATGGGGCGCATGATCTGATCCTCTTGAAAACGCTTTCAGGAGAATACTAATGCCGAGGCACGGGTTCCGGCAATCGGGATTTCACGATTAAACCACTGGCCGGATTGGCCACACTGGAGACTATTGCGGATGGTTGCTCCTCACGGTTTTTTCTGCACGATCTGCGGAGTCTCGCCCGCCTCGATGACCCGCGCCAGGATGGCTTTCTCCATGAATCCGTCGCCTTTGAAGGCGTCGAGCGGGATGACGCCGATGGAGCGAACCGTCCCTGCCGAGTCCACCAGGATGCCCAAGGGATAGTCCGTCGCCGCAAAGATCTGGGCTGTCGATGCCGGAACTATCATGGTTGCGGTCCCCTGCAGTTCCTTCTCGATCTCCTCGCGCTCGGCCGCCTCAGACGGCGCCAACCTTGAAGTCGTCAGCTCCGCTGCCGTTGGTAAGGGCGTGCCGGATTGCTCCGGCCTTTCGGCAAACATCAGCCCATAGGCGTGAATCGGCGTGTCTGCATTGACGGCCGCAAACTCGGTCAGCGTCTTCATCATCTTTCGGCATTGCGCGCACCAGTCGGGAAACAGCACCAGCGCGGTGGCTGCCGCGGTTTGCGGATCGATGGCGGCTTTGGCTGTGGGCGAGAAAAGAGACTTCTGAATCTCGAAAGCAGGTAGCCGCTGGCCAAGCAATGCGTAGCGCCGGTGTGCCGCGTCGATCTGGAGACGGTCGGCTGCGCTCAGCGCAGGAGCTTTGGCGAGTGCCGCGTCCAGTTGGGCGACCGTTGTTTTGGCTTCCGCGTCGGCGTGCCTGTAGCTCTCCATGTAAGCCAGTTGCAGCCCGGACTCGTAGAGATCGCCAGCGCCGATGGAGGCCTCGCCGTGAACGGCCTTCAACGCTGTACCGCCGCTCAAGGCCGTCGCGAGGGCGGCCCGCTCCTCCAGTGCCAGCGCGAGGGACGAGGGCGATTCTTCGAGCGAAGTCTTGATGGAGCGAATGGCCAGCGCAACCTCGGCATCGTAAGGAACCTTGTGCAGCATCTGCAGCGCGGTATCCATGGCGTGCGCGGTGTCGTTCGCGCTCATCAGGGCGTTCATGCTGAGAACGTAAGCCTGAGTCCGATGCGGCTCGGCTCCGCTGGCGATGTATTGCAGAGCGATGGCATTGGCCGCGCCCCATTGCTGCCCGAGCGAGCATACCCGCGCCAGATCGTACAGGTCGTCGCCCGCGTACGACTCCGGACGGGCCTCCGCACAGGCCTGACGCGCCACGCGCATGGCTACAACCAGCGCGCTCAACTCGGAATCGGACCAGTTGTCGAGCGAGCTGCGCACCACGTCCAGCGGGTGCATGGCCTGCCTGTAGATGTCGGCGGGGTGAGGCAGCGGAGCGGAGGGCGCTGGGGCCGCGGGCGGAAGCGCCTGCCCCGGCTGCGCATTGCAGGCTGGCAGCTCAAAGCAAGCCGCAATCCCAAGGGCGATACAGAAGGAGAGAACCTGCCGAAGAGCTTTCATTTCGCGTGCCGCTTTCCTTTCGATCCATTGGCGCAACCATCTTAATTGACAGATTCGGGGCGGAATGGTGGCCCCGATCTGCGGCGAGGGAACAATTCGGGATGACGCGGTGTCTACTACAGGCATGGACCTGAGCTGGCTACGTTCGTTGTTGGCTGCTCCACTGGTTTGCCTCTTTATGATTCTGGTCGTGTGCTCGCTGGAGGTCAGCCAGCCGCATTCGGTCGGCATCCGGGTTCCGATTGTTCAGCTGCCGCCCCAGCCGCAACCCGCGTATGAGTGCAACGCCATCTCACTGACTGTCTGGCTAACCAAGGACGGCAAAATCTGGATCAACAATACCGAAACTCCCGCCAAAGAGTTGACCGAACGGTTGGCAGAAATCTTTGAATACAGGATGCATCCCGTCGTCTACGTATTCGCGGACCACAAAGTCACGTTTGGGCAGTTTGCGGACTTCATGGCGAGAATCACGGCAGTCAAGGCGACCCGTCCAAGGCTCAGTATTGTCCTTGTTTCCGGCCAGCTAAGAGAAGAAGTCGAGCGCTATCAGACTTTCCAGAACTTCTGCTCTCTGGGAAACCCTGAGCAGCAGCATTTCGTCAGACCGGTGATGATTCGCCCGTGAATTTTGACATTCGTTAGCCTGCCAACGGCGAACCCTTCGTACCGATTTCACTGAACGGAGACTGCCAATCCACAACAGCATTGCGCGGCATCACTATGATGGTTAGAGTATGCCGCCTGTCGAAGAGAAAACCCGCGCCCTGCCCTCGCTGCACGAGTTCTTCTCGCCCGGCGGGATTCTGGCCAGTTCGTCGCTGCCCTACGAGTACCGTCCGGGGCAGCTGGAGATGGCCAAGGCGGTGGAAAAGGCCTTCCACGAGCATCGCCACCTGATTGTGGAGGCTGGAACGGGCACCGGCAAGACGCTGGCCTATCTACTGCCGGCGCTCAGGACGGGTCGGCGGGTCATCATCTCCACCGGAACCAAGGCACTACAAGATCAGCTCTACTTTCGCGATATTCCGTTTCTGGAGTCGCTGCTGGGGCCGCTGGCGGTCTGCTACATGAAGGGCCGCGCGAACTACCTCTGCCGCTACAAGCTGACCGCGCTGCGCAACCAGCCGATTCTCTCCGGGCTGGAAGAGATCGACCAGTATCGCCAGATAGCCGCGTGGGAGCAGGAAACCGAGACCGGCGACCGGGCCGAGCTGAATGAACTGCCCGAGTCCAGCGCCTTGTGGCACAAGCTGGACGCAAGGACCGAGGCCTGCCTGGGGTCGACTTGTCCGGATTACAGCCGTTGCTTCATCACCGAGATGCGGCGCCGTGCGCAGGAGTCGGACATCATCATCGTGAACCACCACCTGTTCTTTGCCGACCTTTCGGTTCGCCAGGAGGCGGCGGGAGCTCCGGACGCCGGGATTCTGCCCGAGGCGGGGATGGTAGTCTTCGACGAGGCGCACGAGTTGGAAGAGGTGGCCTCGAACTACTTTGGCCTGAGCGTGAGCAACGTCCGCTTTGAGGAGCTGGCACGGGATACCGACGCGGTTCTGCGCGGCAAGGAAGGCGGCGACAAGCTGCCCGCGCTGGCCCAGCAGCTTCGCGACCGGGCACGGCTGTTCTTTTCGGAACTCCCCATGACCGGAGACGGCCGGCAACCGTTCGAGGGGCGCGAGGAGTACCTGGAGACCAACGGGGATCTGTATCTGTCGGTGCGGGCCACACTGCGGCGCATGGAAGATGAGATCGCCGAAATGAAGGGCGTGGACGAGGCGCCGGGAATCCGCAAGCGGGTGGCCAGGCTGCGCACGGAGCTGGAGTTCCTGCTCGAGTCAACCGCGCACAACATGGTCTATTGGATGGAACGGCGCTCCTCCGGCGGGCTTCGCCAACAGGGGCGTACGACGTTTCTGCAGGCCACGCCGATCGATGTTTCCGAACTGCTGGGCGAGCAGGTCTTCGAAGTCATTCCGTCCGTCGTCCTGACTTCGGCCACGCTGACCGTCGGCGAGAGCTTTCAGCACATCCGCAAGCGCATCGGCCTGGACGACGCGCGCGAGATGGTGGTGCCTTCGCACTTCGACTATGCGAAGCAGGCCATGCTCTACCTTCCGCCGTCGATGCCGGACCCGCGCGAGCCGGATTTCCCTGCAGCCGCGGCCGAGGTAATTCGGAGAGTTTTAGAAATCAGCAAGGGCCGCGCCTTCTGCCTCTTCACCAGCTACAGCCAGATGCGCGACCTGTATGAGCGGCTGATGCCGGTTCTCGATTACCCTATCCTGCTGCACGGAACCGCGCCGCGAAAGGCTCTGCTGGAGGAGTTCCGCGCAACGCCGGGGGCGGTGCTCTTCGGCACATCGAGCTTCTGGCAGGGGGTGGACGTGCAGGGCGAGTCGTTGAGCTGCGTGATCATCGACAAACTGCCCTTTGCCGTGCCCAGCGACCCGGTGGTGCAGGCGCGCATGAAGGCGATTGAGGAAGGGGGAGGCAAGCCGTTCTTCGATTACCAGGTTCCCGCGGCGGTTCTAACCCTGAAACAGGGCTTTGGCCGGCTGATCCGCTCGCTGGAAGACCGCGGCGTGCTGGTGCTGCTCGATCCTCGGATCAAGCGGCAGCGCTATGGGCAGACCTTCCTCGACAGTCTTCCGCCCTACACGGTGACACAAACGATCACCGATGTGGAAAAGTTCTTCGCGGTGGAGAGCTGAGCGAAATACGGCTTCGCGCGCCGCTTCGATACAATCGGCTCATCCGGCATCGAATGAATCGGGGAGAAGCGGCTTTTATGCCCCTTCCCGGGCTTTAGGAACTGACGCATAAGCTTTGATGTTGCTGTTCCTTAGCGCATTCCTAGAGAACAAACCGCGCCTGCGCTAGCTTTCCTTCGCCGCCAACTTGGCGTTGAGGGCGTCCCGCAGGAACTTGACCTCGTCGCGCAGGTGGAAGAGGCGCTCGATGGTCATGCCTGCGTTCCCGAAGACCTCGGGGCCGAGACAGGCGCCTCGCTCCTCCAGGGCCCTGCTGCGCTCCGTCAGTTCGACGAACACCTGTCGCTCGTCTGCGGGATTGCGGGTGCGCTCCACAAAGCCCGCCGCCTGCAGGCGCTTCAGCAAGGGCGTCAGCGTGCTGCTCTCGATTCCCAGTCGCTCACCGATGTCGCCGACCGTCAGGTGGTCTTCCTCCCACAATACGTTCAGCAAGAGGTACTGAGGATAAGTGATGCCCAGCGCGTCGAGCAGCGGCTTATAGGTACGCTGGATGGCGAGTCCAGCCGAATAAATCGCATAGCACGGCATTTCCTCAAGCCTCTTAACCCTGGTCATCGCGTCGCATCCGGCCTTCCTGGTTTCAACAGACGTCGTGAGAAGTTATCACGATAATATTTATTGTAAATGTTATGTAAATGATTTTGAGTCTTAGACAGATGTTTAATCCTGATTCTTGTGGATGCCCGTGACAAGGAGCCACGCGGCAGAAATGAAAAAAGCGAAGGAGAGCACCATCGCTGCGGAGGCCACATAAAGTCCGGCTATATGTCCCGAGAAAAGCAAGACAGAACCTACGATCTGAGCCGCGTAACACGACGTGCCCGCGATGAATCGACCGATGCTGAGCCCGACGGAGCTTCTGCCGGTTTTTGTCGCCCTGACGTATACCCGAATGTAAGTGATCATTGGAACGAGCGTAAGAACCAGCCAACCGGCGCCGACCCAATGGTAGTTTTGATTTCCAATGAGAGCGAATGCGCAGATCATGAAGACGGCAGTGAAGCCCGTCAAAGTGGCGATGGCGCGATTTTTATGGGTTGCATCCCGAGTGATGCTCGCAAGATTGATCGACATGGCTATAAACACCAAGCCGGCGAGAGCCGCAGCTCCGCCTCCTACCATAATGAAGAAATTGTTCCATTGGTCGATAGCCATTGCACTTCATCATACTCGAGAATAAATCTGCTATGTTCTTCGTTCTGAGAGCTTTTCGTCTCTATTCGCTTTTTCCCTTCGATGAAGGATTGTGCAGCCCTTTTCCTGCGCGCCCGGAATTCTACATCTAGCTTTTTTGATTCGATCTCATTCAGAACAGCCGCGCGGCCAAATATTCACTTGACAGTTTTCTCGTCCCGCTCTAAATTAAATCGTGCGATAACTTTTATCGCAATATCTAAAACAGGAGAGTCAGATGCCCAGGAAAATCATTGCCATGGCGGCCGCAGCGGTCGCACTGCTTTCGGCGACCTTCGCTCAAGCGCAGGCCGCGCCGGTCAAGAATATCGTCATCGTCCACGGTGCCTTCGCCGATGGTTCCGGATGGCTTCGCGTCACCGACATTCTTGGCAAGGACGGCTATACGGTCAGCGTGGTGCAGGAGCCGCTGACTTCGCTTGCCGACGACGTCGCCGCGACCAAACGCGTGTTGGATATGCAACAAGGCCCGGCTATTCTGGTTGGCCACAGCTATGGCGGGGTGGTCATCACCGAAGCGGGGAATGCGTCCAATGTCGTCGGCCTTGTCTACATCGCCGCTTTCATCCCCGACCAAGGCGAGAGCGCAGGTGGCTTGCTATCGAAGTTCCCCGCCGCCAACAACGATATGCGCGCCACCAAGGACGATTTCCTGTACCTGGACCCGGCCGCCTTCCCCGCCGACTTTGCTGCCGACGTCCCGCCAGTCCAGGCGAGCTTCATGGCCCATTCTCAGCCGATGTTGGCCAAGGCCGCCGCGGGCGCGCCGGTGACAGCCGCGGCCTGGCGTCAGAAGAAGAGCTGGGCGCTGGTTTCGACTCTGGACCGCAACATCAATCCCGATCTCGAGCGCAGCATGGCCAAGCATGCCGGCTGCGAAACGGTCGAAGTTCCGGCCAGCCACTCGGTGTATCTCTCCAAGCCGAATGACGTGGCTCGCTTGATCGAGCGGGCGGCAAAGGCGTCGGCTCAGTAACCCGTTTCTCCGCCGCGGTTGATTGATAAGGAGCTCCCGTGTTTTGGGACGTTCTCTAGCCAAGCGGTCGCCTGCGCCACCTGCGGCCGCTCGCTGGGACTCGCGTCGACATTCGGTGGGCCCTCCCCGGGAGGCAAGCTGCCCGTAAAACCTCAGTTCCGCAAAAGGAACTAGAATGGAGTCTGGGATTCTTCCCCGAACTGGACCAGACAAAGCCGATGTATGAAGTCACTGTGGAGGCCGGTTTTTCCTCCGGTCACTACCTGCGCAACTACCGGGGCAAGTGCGAGAACCCGCACGGGCACAACTACAAGGTCCGCGTAACGCTTGCCGGCGCAGCGCTGGACACGACCGGCATGTTGCTGGACTTCAAGCTGTTGAAGCACGTCATGCGCCCGGTGATCGACCGCATCGACCACCAGATGCTGAACGATCTGGAGCCTTTCATCGAGCTGAACCCCTCGGCCGAGAACCTGGCTCGCTACTTCTATGACCAGACCAACCTGCAGCTTGTAGAGATGACCGAGGGGCGGGTGCGGGTGAAAGACTGCACCATCTGGGAGACGGATACCACCACGGCTACCTACTACGAATAGGCTCTTCGAACAGGTGTTCCTAGTTCATCTGTTTGCTCTTCGATTGCAGGTACCGGTCGAAGGGGATTTCGAAGTAGAACAGCTCGTTCCCATCCGCATCGCGAAGTTTGTGCAGATGCAGCTTGGCGCCTTTGAGTGGGTGGTCGAGCTCGCTGACGTCATAGAACAGGAACCCGGCGCGGGTGGAATGCGGCTCAACGACCAGCGCTCCGTATTCGTAGGCGTTGAAATCCTGTTCGATCTCTTGATTGCTGGCCTTGGGCTTGAGTTTGATCGAAGGCAGCGGACCGGGAAGCGGAATCTTGCCGCCCTCGCGCTCCTTGCGGGTCATCAGGCGCTCCACGTCTTCGGGTTCGGCCGCCTGAATCTTGTCGCCGGCAGCGGTCATGAAGAGTATCCGCGCGTCGCGCAGCGAGATGGGCCGGTTGCCGTTGTTGGTCACGATGAGACGCACCGGCATGACCCCGTGGCTAAGGTAATCGACACGAAAAATGGACTCCTTTTCTTTGGTGTCGTACGGCTCGGCGGCAATGGAGACCTTCTCGTCGGGGTGGGTCTCGACCGCGGCATAGGAAGAGGCTGGCTGGATGGGCGGCGGGTTGCGGTCGCTCGCCGCAGCCGGAATCGCGAAACAGAAAAGGATGGGCGGAATTGCCCGCAAATTCCTCATTGTGCGCATCATGGTGCTCGACTGTATCATTGCTCGCCTGCCCGCATCAGCTTCGCGTCTGTATCATTTAGAGCGGAACCAGAGTCCTGCATCCCGGTCAGTTCCCGTTTTGTGCAGAACTTTCGGGATTCACCGACTCTGTTTCGCTGTAGCCGCCGGCGTCGATGGCCCTGTGGCGTCCTTTCAAGGTTAGACCGGCGAGGGCCGTTTCCGTTACGCATGCTGATTTTTTTCTACAATGTCGCTTTGCTGACCGTGCTGGTGCTTGGCGCGCCCTGGTGGCTGTGGAAGATGGCAACCACCCACAAGTACCGCGAGGGGATGCTGGAGCGGCTGGGGTTGGTGCGCGCCGAAGTGCGACGACGGGGTTTGGCAGTAGAAGCCCGGCCGAACGGGTCGTTTGAGAACGAGCGCTCGATTGTCTGGGTGCATGCGGTATCGGTTGGCGAGGTTCTGGCCGTCACCCGGCTGGTCAGGGAGCTGGAAGCCGAGCTTCCAGGCTACTTGATTGTGGTTTCAACCACCACCCGCACCGGACAGACGCTGGCCCGGGAGCGTTTCGGAGCCGACCGCGTCTTCTATTGTCCGCTCGATCTGCCCTGGGCGGTGCGCGCTTATTTGAATGCTCTGCAGCCGCGGATGCTGGTCCTGGCCGAGACCGAATTCTGGCCCAACCTGCTCACCGGCTGTTTCCGCCGCGGAATTCCGGTCGGGGTCGTGAACGCGCGGATTTCGGACCGCTCCTGGCCGCGCTACCGCCGTCTGCGCGGATTATGGAAGCCGTTTCTCAGCCGCTTGAACCGGGTTCTGGCACAGAGTGAGACGGACGCGGAACGCTTGCGAGCCATCGGCTGCGCTGCAAATGCGGTTTCGGTAGCTGGAAATCTGAAGTTCGACGTGCGCGCCAGCGGCGAAGCCGAGGCAACCCGCCAGTTGAAAGCACTGGCTAAGGGCCTGCGCTTTATTGTCGCCGGAAGCACTCTTGAAGGCGAAGAAGAGGCTCTTCTGGAGGCCTGGCCGCAATTGCTGACTGCCGATCCCGATTTGGTAATGGTGCTCGCGCCGCGCCATCCCGAACGCTTTGCAGCGGTCGTCGCGCTGTTGGAAAAGTCCGCCTTTGGCTGGGTCAGGCGGTCCGAGTGGCCGGCCCGGCCGAAGACTTCTTTGGAAGCGCTGATTCCGGGACAGATTGTCCTGCTCGACACAATTGGCGAACTGGCGTCGGTGTATTCCCTGGCGGCGGTAGCGTTTGTCGGAGGGAGCCTGATTCCGGCGGGCGGCCACAACCCATTGGAGCCTGCACGGTATGGAATCCCAATCGTGATGGGACATCATTACGTCAACTTCCGATCCATTACCGATGACCTGCTGGCCCACGAGGCATTGCGCATCGCGGACCGGAAGGAACTGGCACGGGTTCTGATCGAACTCCTCCTTCATCCGGATGTCGCTGGGGCGATGGGCGATCGAGCCAGGACCTTATTTGATCAACAAGCCGGTGCAACCAGGCGCTGCGTGGAAGCTCTGCGAGCGTTACTATTCACCAGTCGACAAGATGTTGGTACAAATGGCCCTGTAGACTTGGCCGGAAAAGAGCAAGGCTGATTCGATGTGGGATCAACGGGTGGGTCAATCCATCGAGACAAGAGGAGTGCGCGGTTTCGGCTGCTTCACCAGAGCGCCAAAATCAAGGGCAGCCATGCCGGCCAATGACTGGCGCGGGCCCGCTGGCTTTGTGCGCCTGCGGCAAGACAGGCAGAGTGCTTCCCCGTTTGCGCCATTCGGTCCCCCAGCACTCTCTACGCGAGAGACTTCGCAGGCCATTCTGCGCGGTACCCCAGTCTGCGGTTCCACTCAACTTCAGAGTGGACTATCCGGCAGATCAGGCAAGAATCCATCCTCCGCAAGAACAAAGGAGGGTGGCTTTGAGTAAAGAAGGGAAGGAAGAAAAGAAACTCAAAAAAGAAGCGGGAAAGAAGCGGGAGCATAAGGAGAAGGAGCGAGAGAAAAAGAAGAAGGAAACCGATTTTCGCAAGCTGCTTCGTCCCCTGGTCCCTCTTTACCGCTTCGGTCTTGCCCTCCGGGAATTGCGAATCAGTACTGGCCTGGAGTCAACCGAGAGCCTGAATTGGCCGGTAATCAGCATCGGAAACCTGTCGACCGGGGGCACTGGAAAGACTCCGCTGGCGATTGCGCTGGCCAAAGAACTCACCGAACGTGGTTGTTTTGTGAACATTCTGTCGCGAGGATATGGCCGCCACGGCCACTTGCCGCTGCGAGTGAAAAAGGACGGAACGGCGGAGGAGTTCGGGGACGAGCCGGTTTTGATGGCCCGCGAGGCAGGAGTGCCGGTCTACGTAGGAGAATCGCGCTTCGCGGCGGGGTCGATTGCGGAGCGGGAACTGGAGCCGGAAAGGCGCGCCGTCCAAGCCCGATTTGATCGCGAAATAGCAGAGCAGGCGAGGCAGCTTGAGCTACAGGCTACTCATAGCCCCCTCGCCTTGGGAAGCCAGTCCCAGCCGGCTGAGAGTCCTCCTAACAAGGCAACCGAGAGTGGGGATTCGCATGCGGTTTTTCGCCGAGGCAAGGATTCCAAGGAGCTTCGCAACCTGCCCCCCGTTCATCTTCTGGATGACGGCTTTCAACATCGTCAACTGAACCGCGCGATCAACATTCTGATTATCAATCGCCACGACTGGCAGGACAGCCTGCTGCCCGCCGGCAATCTGCGCGAGCCTCTCGGCGCAGCGCGTCGTGCCACGGTGATCGCAATACCGGCAAATGACGCTAAAATTGAGCTTGAAATCCGAAGGTGGGGCTGGCAGGGTCCCATCTGGAAGCTGCGCCGGGTGATGAACATAGCACCTGTGCGCGAACCGGTAGCCGCCTTTTGCGGGATCGGGCACCCGGAGCAGTTCTTCGAGGGGCTCAAACAGGCAAAGTTCAATGTCGTTGGGGAGTACGCATTTCCAGACCACTTTACGTATACACCCGCGATCCTGACGGAGTTGGTTGCCGAGGCCCGCGCATGGGGAGCCACGGCGCTGGTGACGACGCAGAAGGATTTTGTGCGCATGGGCAAGCTCGCGGAGAACCTCCCGGACGGAATGCCCCTCAAAACGGTCCGGCTGACGACAGAGATTGAAGATATCGAGTCAATTCTCGACTTTTTGGAAGACAAGCTGAACGACGCCGCCAGGGCGGGCGCCGTGCGCAGGTAATGGCTGCTCGGCACCTGAGTGCGGAGCCAGGCAATCGCTCGAATCCAAATTGTTCACCAGACTGGCTCCGGTTTCCCGCGCGCCGGAGGCGCAAAACGGCGAATTTGTCCTCCAGATTACGTGGATGCGATTGCCCCGATTGCGCCTTCGGGACTCAAAATCCGGCAAATCCTCTTGTGAGAGAATCAAGGATTGGAAATCCAATCAAAGTTTCGAGTGCTGGTGGTCCGACTGGGAGCCATGGGCGATATTCTGCATGCGCTTCCGGCGGTGACAGCCCTGCGCCAAGCTCATCCGCGCTGGGTGATTGACTGGGCGGTCGAGCCACGCTGGCGGGCATTGCTTGCGACAAATGCCAGCTCCGGGGGACGCGACCCTCTCGCGCAGCCGCTGGTTGACAATATCCATTTAGCGGCCACCAAGGAGTGGCGCAAGGCCCCATTCAGCCTCAGGACGCTGCACGAGATCCAGTTTTTGAGGCGGGGACTCAAAGGCGGTTGCTATGACGTGGTCATCGACCTTCAGGGAGCGTTGCGGTCGGCAATTGTGGGTGCTTTTGCCGGTGGACGGCGACGCATTGGCGAGATGTACCCCCGGGAACAAGCTGCAGCCTGGTTTTTTACCGACCGTGTGCCCACCCATGGAGCCCACGTCATCGAACAGGATGTCGAACTGGCCTCCGCGATCGCCGGCGACCTGTTAAGCCCGGTTCAGCCGCTGCTGCCCGCCGACCCCAGTGCGGAGGCGTGGGCCAACTCGATTCTCCCGCCGGGTGGGATGCCGGCAATCCTGATCAACCCCGGTGCTGGATGGGGCGCAAAGCGCTGGCCCGTGGAGCGCTACGCCGAGGTTGCAAAGAGCCTGACTGAAAGCGGCTACCGGATTCTTGTCAACGTTGGGCCGGGAGAAGAGCCGTTGGCAAAAGCCATTCGACAGGGAGTCGGCGAAGGGTCCACTGCCGTCACCGTGCTCAACTGCAACCTGGCGCACCTGATCGCCGCAACCCGGCGGGTTGCCCTGGCGATCGCCGGAGACACCGGGCCACTGCACCTTGCCTGCGCGCTTGGCCGCCCCGTGGTCGGTATCTATGGCCCCACCGACCCCAGCCGCAATGGCCCATTCGGCAGCCCTTTCAGAGTCTTGCGAAGTCCAGAGAGCCGGCGCGACCATACGCGTCATGCGGCTCCCGAGGCGGGACTCCTTACCATCCAGGCAGCGGACGTTCTGCGCGCCACCCGTGAATTGCTTTATGCTGAGTCCGCCAACCAAACCACCCTGCCTGGAGCCTCCGAGATTCGCTTATGACCCAGCCTCCCCTTTCTCCGCGTCACGGAGCGCCGCCGCCCGCACCTGGCAGTCTCGCACCTAGCAATCAAGACTGGATTGACAAATGGCAGCTCGTCGCCCGTCGCATTCGGGTTCCGCTCGGATTTGTGGTCGCCGCCCTCTACTTGTTCAGCCTTTGGCGGAGCGAACCTCGGATGGAGGCTGTGGCTTGGAGCCTGGTCTTGGTAGTGCCCGGGTTGTGGCTTCGTTCCTACTCCGCCGGTTACGTCAAAAAGAACCGCGAGCTCACCTCAACCGGGCCCTACGCGTATACCCGCAATCCGCTTTACCTGGGCTCGATGCTTATGGCCGCCGGTTTTGCCGTCGCTTTGCTGAGCTGGCCGATCGCGCTGGTGCTCTGCCTGGGATTTCTGGCGATCTACGTCCCAGTGATTGCCTCTGAGGAGCGCTTCCTGCGCGCAACTTTTCCTGAGTTTGACAGCTATTGCGCCAGCGTTCCCCGGCTGATCCCGCGCCTGGCTCCGAGACAAACCGCGGCTCCGGGGCAGACCAGCGCGGGCAGTTTCTCCTTTTCGCTCTATCGAAAACACCGCGAGTACAATGCTGCCATAGGGGTCGCGCTGCTTTATCTCAGCCTCCTGTTGCGGCCTCTGGTAATTGCTCTTCTTCACCGGGCCCGGTAAACCGGCTTTGCGCCGGAGCGAATGCGCCTGTCAAACTACTTGAATCAGGTTATCTTTTTTCAGGTTTTCATCTCTCGTCATGTTGCAAGGAGCTATTCCGACTGTGAATTTTCATCCGACTCTAGCGGCCGTTTTCTTCGCATTGGCCATGGCTCCCCTGGCCAGCAACCAGACGGTCCCGCAACTGACTCCGCCTCGGGCCGGCTTCAGCTTTCCTCAACATCAGACACTCACCTACGCAGTGGACTGGCGTGTCTTCCCCGCCGGAATCGCGACGATTCACTTTGAGGCCGTCGGCGGCCAGGAACGGATCTTGGCGAATGCCGACACAATCGGCGCAATCAACCTTTTATTTCGCGTTAACGATCGCTTCCAATCGACCTTTGACCGTGAAAAAGGATGCACGAGCGAATTCGACAAGCAGACGCTCGAAGGCCGCCGTCAGATCAATTCCACACTGAAGATCGATTACGGCCAGTCCAAGTCCGTTCTGGACGAGAAGAACATGGTGACCGGCCAGACCAAGCACCTGGAAGCCTCGGTTCCGGGATGCCTGACTGACTTGCTGACGGGTGTCTTCTATGCATCGTCGCAACCTATGGAAGTTGGCCGCAGCTTTGTGATCCCCGTTTTAGACCCGGTGCGAAGCCTGCCGGTGACGATGAAGGTGGAAGGGCGCGAAGAGATCAAGACCTCTCTTGGAACGTATAAGACGCTGCGCGCGGAACCCACGGCCGATGCCGGCGTGGTAAAGAATCGCGGGAACATCTGGATCTGGTATAGCGACGATGAACGTCACCTGCCTGTACAGATGCGTGCCCGGCTTTTCTGGGGAACCATTACTTTCCGCCTTACTTCGAACGAGAACAGGTAATAATTAACCAGTTACTCTCGATACCTTTCAAGCAAATCAGGGACGATTTCACTTATTTATCGTCCTTAATCGGAAATTCTTATAGAAATATTATGGACTTCAGGTACTATCAACCTTAGTAACAACCGACAATCCCGTGCAGTCCCCTCTGATACGGGTAATGTATCTTCCTTAGTGGTCTTCCGAGTGAGTGCTTCCTTTGTTTCATTTTTCGCAAATTCAATTTGCGCTGCGCTTTAGGCGAGCTCTTCCCCCTCCTCCGGCGAAGTCCCTTAATAGATTTGCCTATTTATGGCATTGAGCATCATTAGAAACGCATTGAGCCCAGATGTTCCCTCCGTAACGTCTGGGCTCAATTGCAACCTATAGTTATTTAGAACTAGTCAAATATAGCTATATTACACCACCTAGTTAGGGCGGAGCCGATAAGATATGGCCCGCCCATACTACACGAAGAAGACAAAATGCTTAGTGTATATTTCACAGCTGGATGCTCACCAGCTGGGGCTTTTCTTCCGCATATCCGCCGGGGCTGGTGGTCTGAGTCTGGGGAGTGCGCCAGTGGTCGATGTAACTGATCTGATGGACGCAGCTGATGGTGCAGTTCGGTGCGCAGGTCTTGGCTGTAATGAATTCGCGCTTCACGTCGGCCGTAGTATATTCGGCGATCGGCACACCCGGAAACCCGCGCTGCTGCGAGCAATAGTGCACCAGTCCGTTTTCGCAGATGTACAGGTAGCGCGAACCCGCGCGGCAGCGCCAGTTATTGGGACGCCCCTCGGCAATCGCGATCTGAAACTCATTGAAGCGCGAGTAATTGGTCTTCTTCAGTTGGCGGACTTTGAAATAGATCTCGGACTCGTGCGGCTTGAGTGGCTTCAGCTGCCCGCTGCCATCGTGGATAATGCCGATGGTCGAGGTAAAGCCGAGCGCAACAGCCCGGTTGGCAATCACCAGTGCGTCGTTCGGGTCCTTGATGCCGCCGCCGACGACTGAATTTATATTCACGTGAAACTCGGCAAACTGGGAGAGCATTTCCAGCTTCTTGTCGAGAACCTTGAGGCTCTTCATCGAAACGTCGTCTGGCTGCAGGTTGTCGATGGAGATCTGCATGTGGTCGAGCCCGGCACGATTGAGGCGTTCGATGCGCTCAACATTCAGCAGATACCCATTGGTGATCATGCCCGCCATCGCGCCAGTGCGACGGATGCGGCGGATCACGTCGTCCAGCTCAGGATGCGTCAACGGCTCGCCGCCGGAGATGGTGATCACGCTGGTCCCCAGGCGTCCCAGATGGTCGATGCGCCGATACATCTCGTCCTGCGCCACCGGCTCGGAGATCTTGTCGTACTCGTTGCAGTAGCCACAGGAAAGGTTACAGAAGCGGGCCGGCACAATCTGCGCCATGACCGGGTGGCTGGTTGTGGCGAGCGCGCGGCCCACCATCAGTACTTCGCGCACCTTTCGCGTCGCCGCTTTCCATCGTCCGCGCAGGGTTGATTTCCGGGGAATTGCCATCCTATCCATTGAAGCATATTCCACCGCAAGGCACCATGGATTCCCGGGTTGCGCACTGCGGGAGCCCGGCCCAACGGCAGAGCGCCCCGTCCTTTCTGCCGGTAGAGTGCAGAAACGACGAGGCGCTCGGATTTTTGGCCTGGACCTTCGGGCGTTTACTTGCCGGCGATGGAGACCGTGCCGCAGAGGTTCTCCCAGGCGAGGGAGAGCTTGGCCTTGTGTGCGCCGGTGGAAGTGATCGTGTATTTCAGGTGCTCCACGAGGGCAGGCGGGGCTTCCATGGACATGGGGACGCGGCCGAGATCCTTGGACTTGTCGTAGATCGTTCCCCACTGGCCAACCTGCGTGTTGACAACCAGCACCCAGTGCGCGGCGTCTGTGAGGTCAACATAGAGGGTGTAGTCACCCTTCGGTACGCTGAGGCCGCCGATTTCCAGGTCGGCATCTGTGTGGAGTTTAGTGGCGGAATTGGCTCCGGCGCGCCAAACGGGGTAGGTGGGATCCTGGCCAATCTTTCCATCCTTGCCGAAGAGGTGGCCGGCGCGCCCCTTGACTGAGGGCGAGCTATAGGTGATGGAAACGGTTTTTCCGGCGATGGTGGCGGTCTCGGTGGTGGCGGGGCTGGCAGGCGCAGGCTTGGCCGAGGGGGTGGCGGGCGCCATCTGCGCAGAGAGGGTGGCTGCAGCGACGACGAAAAGTCCCAGACAAACGGCTAGATGCTTCATTACGATGACTCTCCTTGAAAGCAGATGCTGGTTGGGGTAAAGAACAGTGTCGGACAAAGTTCCGCGACGCGACGATTGTCGCACCGCGCGGGGCGAATCGCAAACCGCCGGGCTGAATGACCGGATTCGGCGCAACGATTGAGGCAAAGCCCGCCGCTGCCGCGTTATACTCCGTTACGCAGCAGAATGCAGGAGGTTTGAGAATGCGTTTGAAGGCGATTTGCAAGGTGGCGGCCATTGGAATGGCTGCCGTGGCGATGTTGGTTGCGCCAATTTCGATGACGGCGCAGAGCACCGATACTGTGCTGAAGCCCGCGGATATGCAGAAACTGCTTCCGGCAGCCGTTTACTACCGCGGACAGTCGGCAACGACCCAGCTGCGTAATTCCGGCGGCGTGAAGTTCGCGGACGGATATTTCGTGCTGGCGACATTGGTGGACACGAGCGGCTACTCCACCAGCATTGCGGCGAAATATCAGGCATATTTCGTCGTCGAGGAGCCGATCAAGATCGGCGGGCAGGATCTTGCGGCAGGCGTGTACGGCGTCGGATTTGTTGCCGACAGCAAACTGGTTGTGACCGACGTCGGAGGCCACGATGTGCTGACGGTAACCACCGGCAACGACGAGGGGTTGAAGAGACCCACGCCTTTGCAGGTAACGGCAGACCCCGCAGGCGGCTTCCGGCTGTATGCCGGGCGGCGCTATGTGAGCTTCTCGAAATAACCTTGCATCAAGAACAGCTACGCCCCACTCGGGCCGCGCACGCAAGATCGTGGCGAAGGTGGGGCGTAGTTTTAGCAGGTCAAAAAATGATGCGGGTTCGAGTGGACTTCAATCTAACTTCTTCGCGCTGTTTGTAATAGACTCTTCTCCGGAAGGGAATCTATTCATGCTCATTTCAAAGGGTTTTGCAGCGCTCGATGCATGCTCTCCGCTGTCTCCATTTGCTTTCAGCCGCCGCGATCCGGGCGCGCAGGAGATTGCCGTTGAGGTTCTTTTTTGCGGCGTTTGCCATACCGATCTGCATCAGGCGCGCAACGAATGGGGAGGGTCGAAGTTCCCCATCGTCCCCGGCCATGAGATTGTGGGCCGCGTGGTGGCCACCGGCAGCGGCGCCACCAAGTTCGCCGTGGGCCAGATTGCGGCCATCGGCGTCATGGTCGACTCCTGCCGAAAGTGCTCATCCTGCCAGAACGGCGAAGAGAATTACTGCGTGGAGGGCATGACCGGGACCTATAACGACACCGATCGCGTGGACGGTTCGGTGACCCGGGGCGGCTACTCCAATAATTACGTCGTGGACGAGCGATGGGCGTATCGCGTGCCAGCGAATTTGGACCTGGCCGCGGTTGCTCCGCTGCTCTGCGCCGGAATCACGACATATTCTCCCCTCAGGCACTGGAAGGTGGGTCCGGGGATGAAGGTTGGCATCGTGGGCCTGGGTGGACTGGGACACATGGCGCTAAAGTTTGCGCATTCCTTCGGAGCAAACGTGGTGCAGTTCACGACTTCGCCAAAGAAGAGGGAAGATGCGCTGAAGCTGGGCGCAGACGAGGTTGTGGTCTCAACGGACGCAGTGGCGATGGCGGAGCACACCCGCAGCTTTGACTTCATTCTCGACGCGGCAGCCGCGCCGCACGCGCTGGACCCCTATACCGCTCTTCTGAAGCAGGACGCTACCATGACGCTGGTGGGATTGCCGGATCAACCGCCCTCGTTCAGTGTCTTCAACATGATTGACCGGAGGGCCAGGATCGCCGGGTCGATGATCGGCGGCACTCCGGAGACGCAGCAAATGCTCGACTATTGCGGCGAGCACAACATTGTTTCCGAGGTTGAAGTGATTCGGATGGATCAGATCAACGAAGCCTTCGAACGAATGTTGCGGCAGGATGTGAAATATCGCTTCGTCATTGACATGAGCACGCTGTAGGAGCGATGGAAAGCCGGACAGGAGGCGAGCAACGAAAGCCCGCCTTGATCCCCGCGCGCAATGCCCGCAAACGGCGTGGCCCGGCTTTGCTGGATAGGTCCAATCCCTGTTAACATATCGGATACATACTCCCGAATTGCGGGAATTTGCAAGAGAATGCAGTGAAAGAGGTTATACGTGGCGGATACCACCAAGATTGAAGACAAGCTGGAACGGAAGAAGCTGAAGCGGACTGCGCGCAAGAAAGCTGCGCCGAAGCCGAAGCAAACCGAACCTCGCGGATCGAAGAAGCAGAAGGTCAAGAAGCTGGCGCGCGGTCAGTCGAAGCGCTAGTAGACCTGTACGTAGAAGAAATCGGTTCAAGGCCGGCTTGCCCGAGCGCTGTCGGCCCTGAACCCAAGCCTATATTCCCTCCGAGCAGTTTCCTCTTTTGTAGCGGCCAGGCTGAATCGGCCAGAACAGTGGAGCGCTGAGTTCCAAGTCTCGATTTTCTAGGTCTCGAATCTCAAGGTCTCGATTTTCGACGTCGCAGAACTTCAGGAGGAGAACCGTATCTACTGCAATCGGCGCAGGCATCCGGATGGACGGGAGAGCCTGGATCCGAGAGGACGAGGAGAACTGCCCTGGCCAGCCAACTGCTAGCGCGCAAGTCCATCGACAAGCTGATCCGGGACTCGGAAGAACCCGAGAACTCGCTCAAGAAGACCCTTGGCCCGTGGTCACTGACGGCGCTGGGAATCGGAGCGGTGATCGGTTCGGGCATCTTCACGGTGATTGGCACGGCGATGGCCGGCCAGAAGTTCGACACACCTTCCATCGAAAACACACCGCTGCTGCACTTTCTGATTCATCACACCGCTTTGGCTGGCCGTCCGGGCGCGGGTCCGGCGCTGGCGCTGTCGCTGGTGCTGGTGGCGATTGTCTGTGTCTTTACCGGACTCTGCTACGCGGAACTGGCGTCGATGATTCCGATCGCGGGTTCGGCGTACACCTATACCTACGCCACACTGGGCGAACTGATTGCCTGGATCATAGGCTGGGATTTGATTCTGGAGTACGCCTTCAGCAACATGAGCGTGAGCGTGGGCCTGTCTGCACATTTGGTTGATTTGTTCGACTGGTTCGGTGTCCATTTCCCCGCCCAGTGGATCTCCCCCGCCTACCTCCCCACCGGCCTGCAGGATTTCGCCGGCAACAACATCTACGGCCCCGGCTGGCACTTCGGTTTCAATATCCCCGCCTTCCTGGTCGTCATGCTGCTGACGGTGATCCTGGTCCGCGGCATCCGCGAATCCGCCCGCACCAACAACGTCCTGGTTCTGATCAAGATCGCCGCCATCCTGGTGTTCATCTTTGCAGCCGCCAGCTTCGTCAAGCCGCACTACTGGCATCCCTTCATGCCCAACGGCTGGACGGGCGTGCTGACCGGCGGTTCAATCATCTTCTTCACCTACATCGGCTTTGACTCCGTTTCGACGGCCGCCGAGGAGTGCAACAACCCCCAGCGCGACCTGCCCTTCGGCATCCTGATGACCCTGGTGGCGTGTACGCTTCTGTATGGCGGAGTGGCCATTGTGCTCAGCGGCATCGTGCCGTGGCAATCCGTCATGGGCGATGCGGCTCCGGTGGTCAACGCCATCAAGCGCCTCTCCGTGGACCAGAACGGTCATTGGCTGATCTGGATTCGCCTCTTCGTGCTGATCGGCGCCATGCTGGGCATGATCTCGTCGATCCTGGTGTTCCAACTCGGCCAGGCGCGCGTTTGGTTTGCCATGTCGCGCGACGGCCTGCTGCCAACGATCTTCAGCCGGATCCACAAGAAGTTCCGCACCCCCGCGGTTGCCACCTGGGTGGCTGGATTCGTGGTGGGCATCCCGGCCGGCTTGCTGGACATCGGCACGGTTTCGAACCTGTCGAACATCGGCACCCTGTTCGCGTTTGTACTGGTCTCGATCGCGGTGATCATCCTGCGCTATCGCGAACCGGAGCGGAAACGCAGCTTCAGGACCCCGCTTGGGCCGGTCTTTCCGGTTCTCAGCATTGTCTTCTGCATCGTGCTGATGATGGGGCTGGAAGTGCTGACCTGGCTCACGTTCTTTGCCTGGCTGGTTCTGGGTCTAATCATCTACTTCTTCTATAGCCGCCACCGGTCGGAGTTCGCAAAGGCCCGGTAGCTTTTTGCGGAGTGCACCCGCACTCCGCAGCGCCGCTCCTAGCAGATATCTTGAGATTATGCCTTTGAATAGGAACGACTTCCGAGCAACGTGAGAAAGTGATTCACATGCCTCGATTCTTATTCAGCCACTCTCGATGGTTCCATATTGATGCGACCCCTCCGAGCTGTCCAAACTGGATTTCTGGGTCGTCTGATTGCACAAGAATCAGCAGTCGTCTACCGAATAGCATGTGGTGCCGCACAGCTCCTGCGAAGATGCTGAGGACTACCTCTGCGGTGTTTTTCCCATCCGCGGCAGGATTCTGAACAGCTTTGCAGAAACGGTCGTAGTGTCTCAGCACAATCGCCAGTCCACCTGGTTCAGGCACGACGAGATCATCCTGGATGCACTCGTCGAGGGCGTTCAGGTTCTTCCCATAGTATTCCGGAAAGGATAACTGAGCCTTAAGCGACTCGTGCATAAGGTTCTCAGACTTCCAACCGCTCGAAGACTGCCACTCCGCTGCATCAAAGGAAATGATCTTGTATCCGTTCGACTTGAGCCAGTCCACGTCGTCCGCTAGGATTTCCTGACGCCAGTAGAGGCACACGCCACCGTCCCGGAGAACGATCCAATCTCGTTGCTCGTCGTTGACTTCATTTGCTTCGAAATTCGACATGGCCAACGGATTATACCGCTCTCCGCGTCCGGCAAGCGCCCGGTGCCCACATCGCGATTCCGAGATACGGGAAGCAAAAGAAGAGCCTCTCGCCGATTCCGTGCCTCGTCCCAGCCATTCGCCGATTGCCCCCAGCCCTGATTTGCCGTACTCTGAACCGCATGGAAGTCCAGTTCAGCTCCGATCTCCAGTCCCGCCTTGCCGAACGCGCCGCGCAAAAGGGCCTTGCGCCCAACGATGTCGTGGTCGATGTGGTCGCGCGCCACTTCCAGGAGGAAGATCGCTTCGTCCAGGCGGTCAAAGTGGGAGAGGCTGCTCTTGTTCGAGGTGAATCACTCCCTCACGAACAGGTGGGCGAGCGACTGCGGCGCTTTCTCAATCCGTGATGGAGATTCGCTGGTCCATTCCGGCGGCGGATGATCTCGAACGCATCTGCGACTGGATCTAACGCGAGAGCCCGAAGCTTCCCGCACTCCGACTCGCTCTTTTTCCGCTCTCCCCGCCTGCCTTAAACTAGATCCATGTCGTCAATCGCCGCCTTCATCCGCCGCCTCCCCAAGGCAGAGCTTCATCTGCATCTTGAAGGTACGATTCTGCCCTCAACACTGGTGGAACTGAGCGCGAAGCACGATAGCGCGCCGTTGACCCTTGCGGAAGCCGAGGAGCTTTACAAGTTCTCGGACTTTACAGGGTTTCTGGATGCGTTCAAGGCCGTTACCCGCTTGCTGATCGGGCCGGAAGACTACGAACTGGCCGCGTGGCGCATGATGCAGCGCCTCGTCGAGCAGGGCGTGGTTCATGCCGAGGTCTACATCTCGGTCGGCGTGGTCTACCTGTTTCGCAACCACGATCCGGAAGTCTTCGAGCCAATCTTCGAAGGCTTGGAGCGGGCCCGGGAACGCGCTGCGCGAGAACTGGGACTCTCGCTCTACTGGATCTTTGACGCAGTCAGACATTTCAGTTTGGAAGAGGCGGAACGGGTTTTCCGCAAGGCCATCGAGATGCGACCGAATTTCGCTTCGATTGTCGGTATCGGGCTGGGCGGAGACGAGCGGCGCACCGGCTCAGAGCCTTTCCGCTCACTCTATGCGGAAGCCGCAGAAGCGGGCCTGCGGTTGACCAACCATGCCGGCGAAACCACCGGTTCCGGAGCCATTTGGGAAGCTCTCCGGATTGGCTCGGAACGCCTGGGCCATGCGCTCTCCGCAATTCACGACTCCGGGCTGATGCTGGAGCTGAAAGAACGGCAGATCCCGCTTGAGCTAAACCCGACCTCCAATGTACGAACCGGCGCATGTCTATCGTTTGCCGCGCATCCGCTGCGGCAGTACTTCGACCGCGGCCTGCTGGTGACCTTGAACTCGGATGATCCGGCGTTCTTTGGTTCCGATGTCGCCAACGAGTATCTGCTGGCGCATACGGAGCAGGGATTCACGCGCAAAGAGCTGCGCCAACTGGCAGCCAACTCGATCAGAGCGAGCTATCTTCCGGAACGGGAAAAGAGTAAGTGGCTGGCCCAAATTGACTCTACCAAGTAAACATCCGTTGTGGTTTGAGGGAGGGGCTGGCCTGCAACACATATATGAACTGGGTTATTATGGCCTCAGGAGGCTGTCCGATATGTCCACAGAAGAAACAGTTCAACCCGCCGAGGAAGTGAAAGAAACAAACAAGTTGCGGGTCCTTGGCTGGTTCACGGTGGGGATCGCGCTGGCAGCCGTTGGTGTTCTGGTGGGCCGCGAACTGCGCAGCCGGTACAAGTTCAATCGCCGCACGCCCTACGACTTTTACTCGAGCGCCGACGAGAAGCACTCGAGCGATTTCGGGCTCGGCGTCTAAGTCCTCCGATCTTTGTCTGTTTCAAAATGTCGCCTTCGGGCGGCATTTTGCATTTGCAGCAGACTTGAACTTGCTTGCGTTAACCTAAGACCTTATGGGCCGCATACGCGTACTTTCCGACCAGGTAGCCAACCAGATCGCAGCGGGCGAGGTGGTTGACCGGCCTGCTTCGGTAGTGAAGGAGTTGCTGGAAAACGCGCTGGATGCGGGGGCAAACCGCATTCGCGTAGAGGTCGAGGCGGGCGGGCGACGCCTGATTCGCATTGCGGACGACGGCCATGGAATGAACCGCGACGACGCGCTGCTGGCCTTTGAGCGGCACGCCACCTCCAAGCTGCGCACCGCCGACGATCTGCTTTCCATCGCCACCCTGGGATTTCGCGGGGAGGCCTTGCCCTCGATAGCTTCCGTGGCGCGCGTGACGCTGGAGACCGCGACCGGCGACGAGGCGTCGGGAACCCGTATGGAAATCGCAGGCGGCAAGATCCTGCATGTGGACGACGCGGCGCTGCCCAGGGGCACCACAATCTCGGTTGCCGATCTGTTCTTCAATACCCCGGCGCGGAAGAAGTTTCTGCGCGCCGAATCGACTGAGCTCGCTCACGTCACCGCGCTGGTGACGCACTACGCGCTGGCCCATCCCGAGAAGCATTTCGAACTGCTATCAGCGACCCACACGCTGTTGTCCGCTCCCCCGGTCGCGCGCACGGCCGAACGGATCTACCAGGTGTTCGGCAAGGACACCCTGGCGCAACTACTGCCGGTGGCCGCCGAAGTGCCGCTAACGCACGGCGGGCTTCCCGAGCCTCCGCCCTGGAAGCGAGATCCCGATGCGCCGAAACTTGATCCGGGCAGCCTTCGCCTGAGCGGCTTTTATTCCAAACCGGAACTGCAAAAGCTGAATCGCAACTCGATCTACATTTTCGTCAACAAGCGGCTGATCCGCGACCGGCTTCTGTTGCACGCGATTACCGAGGCCTACCGCAACGTGATTGCGCCCACCAGCTTTCCGGTGGTGCTTCTGTTCCTGGATATGCCGCCGGAAGAAGTGGACGTGAATGTTCACCCCGCCAAGACCGAGGTGAGATTTCGCCAGCAGAGCCTGATTCACGATTTTGTGCGCGACAGCCTGCGGACAGCGCTGATTCAGGCCCGGCCTGCCGCGGGTTTCCTGGCGTCACATCTGGGTCCTGCCGCGAGCCCCTCATTGATGCCGCCCGCAACATCGGCTCTCCCCGGTTCGCCCGACAGCGGACCGCTGGGGGAAGCGCTTGACTCAGACCCCCATTCAGCCCAGCAGGCCGCAGGAGAGATGGCTCCGTTTCGGCTTTCACCGCAATTTGTGCCGCCGCAGTCCGGGAGGCTGGAGTTTGGCGCGCCAACATCCGGTCAGTCAGGCTTTGGCCAGACGATCAGCGGGGGCACTGAGGCCGGAGAGTGGAATGGGCATGTTGGCTGGGGCTCGGCTGTCGCCGCGCTGTTTCAGCCGCTGGCCGACACCGCAGTCGAAACCCAGGCGCGGCTTGCTTGCGCTACCGGCTTTGGAGCAGCCGACCTGACGCCGGGGCCGGCGGTAGGAACGGCAGCCGTGGAGATCGAGCAGGCGGCGACGAATCTGAGCCGGTTGGGAATGTTGAGGCCGCTCGGCCAGTTGCGAGATTCCTTTATCTTGGCCACCGGCGAAGACGGATTGTGGATCATCGATCAGCATGTGGCGCACGAGCGCATTCTGTTTGAGAAGATCCTGCGCGAGCGGCAAGTGGAGCAGGTGCAGCGTCAGCGGTTACTGATGCCCATGCTGGTGGAGTTGAAGCCCTGGCAAATGGTCGTCTTCGCACGAATTGCCGACGAGCTGGAGCGGAGCGGCTTCGAAGTGGAGCCATTTGGGCCGCAACATCTTGCGGTAAAGGCCGCGCCGCCGGGCCTGGAGGGGACGGCCCTTGAGCGCATGCTGACAGATGTGATCGATCAGTCAGGCGCGGAATCGGGGGAAGGCTCACAGAATGATAGCCTTGCAGCTCTCAGGGCGCGGATCGCGGCATCCATGTCGTGCCACGCGGCCATCAAGGTGAACTGCCCCCTGGATGTTCAGCGCATGGAGTGGTTACTATCGGAACTCGCAAAAACTAGCCACCCAACCAATTGTCCACATGGACGTCCAATAGCTTTGCTGTATTCTTGGAAGGAGATCCAACGGGCCTTCCACCGCATTTAGTCATAGTATGGGAGGTGGCACCCTGCTCCCAGGAGCGTGGGTTGCCCGGCTTGAACGCCAGCCTGGAAGTGAGGTTTTTCTTTGACAGCAGAGCAGATGGAAGCAGCGCGCGCCGAAAGGATGCGTCAGAACGGACACGGGACACTCACACTGGAGGACGCCCGGACCTGGATCGAAGAGACTGGTTTGTGTCTTTTCCTCCCCAAGCGGCAGTTCTCCCCCTCGGTTGCACCGTCTTTTGTTGAGGCGATGGCTGGGAAGCGGGATGCGACCCCGGACCCGCAGTACATTGCAGCCGCTGAAGAGATGCTGGTGCGATTGGAACTGGATGGGGTGGCGGTCCGCCTGAACCTTCTTGGGCAACCCGGCGAGCAGCCCGATTATGTAGTTGCCGGCTGGGTTCTTCCATATGTATATGCTCTGCGCGGCGACCGTGACTGGCGTCGCATCCCGCAATTGACGGGTTCCCGCCAGGTTTCTCCCCTCGCAGTTCAGGCCTACAAGCTGCTTGAAGCGGGAGATCAGGACCTCTCCCACTTGACCCATGCTCTGGGCCGGGAAGTGACCGAAACTGCTGTTCTGCGCGCCATCACGGAACTGTGGCAGCAGCTGCGCATCATTCCTGTGATTCAGGCCCCGGGCAAAGCCGCCGAGTGGCAGTTGCTGCGCCAGCGCTTCCAGAAAGCCATTGCCGAAGGGGCTTCCACTTCTCAGGTTACCGCCATCTCGGTGCTCGCCTCGATCTACCTGCAGGCCGTGATCGCGGCCACCATGGAAGAGGTTGAGGTCTTCCTTTCACCTTTGACCGCGCGGAGCAAGGTGCGTGAAGTGCTGCGTGGCCTGGTGGCTACCCGGCAGGTTCATACCATCTCTCTCGGACATTCCCCCCATTTCTATGTTGCGGGCACGCTGCCGGAATATACGGTAACGCCTACCCTGTTTACCAATTCTTCGCTGCCGGCATCGGCTTATTTCATGCGCGAGGAAGAAGAGGAAATAGGCGAACTCGTGGTTGCAGAACCGGTTGCCTTGGAGCCTTCCGCCAAGCTCGCCGAAGAACCCGCGAAAGTTTTGGAGACCCCGGGCGCGCGCAGCGGCGCTCCACGGAAGTCAGCCGGGAACAGCAAACCTTCCGCGGCAAGACCTCATTTCAGCCGCCCCACCCCCCATTCGCGTGACCGCAAGCCCGCACAGTCAGCCTCCGGAAGCCGGCCCGCGCGGCGTACCGGTTCGGATGCTCGCCCGGCTGGATCCGGCAGCGGAAGCAATGCACGCACGACAACAGGCGCGCGGTGGAACCAGAACGCTCCTGCGGCAGGTAGCGAGAGACGAGGTAGCTCCCGCCCCAGCGCAGCCTCCAACGGAAACGGCAACGGAATCGGCTCTGCTGAAGGAACCAGTGGATCGAAGGCTCCCTCGCAGGGATGGAATCAGCGCAACGGGCACACCGGCGGATCGCCGGCAGGCAAGGCAAGCAGCGTAGCCCGTCCGCGCAGTGCGGCTCGTCCGGGCAATGCTTCGCGCCCTGACGCGCGTCCGAGCACCGAGGCGCGGCCCGCTCACAGCAGCAGCAACCGCACTCCAGCGCTCGCTGCTGGAGCCAAGACCGGGAACGGCAAGCGATTCGGCTTCAAGCCACGGCCCAGCCAGGGGACAAAGAAGCGCGGATGAGTACGGACGCAAGTTCTGTGAAATTGATCGATGAGGCCTTAATTCAAAGGGCCCAGACAATCGTAGTCGCGATTGACGGGCCCTCCGGCGCAGGCAAGAGCACTGTGGCCCAGCATCTGGCCAAGCGCTTCGGCCTGCTGAATCTGGAAAGCGGGGCGATGTATCGCGCTTTCGCGCTGAAGGCGCAGAGAGCGGCGATCTCACCGGACGACCAGTCTGCGCTTGAGAAATTGGCCTCCAAGACCGACATTCGCCTGGAGCCTGGGGAAACCGGTAACCGGGTTTTGCTGGACGGTGAGGATGTAACCAGCCTGCTGCGCAATCAGGCGATCACCGATGGTGCGTCGCGGGTAAGCGTTCTGTCTCCCATCCGCGCCTGGATGGTTCGGTTGCAGCAGCAACTGGGCGCTGGCGGCGGAGTCATCATGGAAGGCCGGGATATCGGCACCGTGGTATTCCCCAAAGCAAGAGTGAAGATCTTTCTCGTCGCGGCTCCCGAAGTGCGCGGGTTGCGCCGTTACGAACAGTTGCAACCGGCCGTAGGCCTTGATCCCCAAGAGGTGATTCGCGACCTTCGCGCCCGCGACGAACGAGATAGCAATCGCGCCGACTCGCCGCTCAAGCCCGCCGAGGACTCGGTCCTTCTGGATTCCACGCACATGACGCTGGAAGAGGTCTTGCAGGCCGCCGAAGACCTTGTTGCCGCAAAGCTGACTGAGAACTGAGCCAGTCAGAACCCCGCGCTTCAGCGCGGGGAAAGCGTCCCACCTTGAAAGAGTCGGAGTCCCGTAGGGACGGCGCATTCTTTTACGCAAAAGCGAATTGGACCTTACATACTTCGGAAAGGCACCATTTGGCCCGGCTTTGTGTCACGGCACCACTTCCAGTTTGCCCTGAGCTTGCCGGTTCCGACTCGCTCTCCCGCCCGAAATGCTATAGGCTCTTAGACGTATGGAGATCACCTGCACACGTTGTCACCGGGCCGTGGAAGACGAAAGTTGCTATTGTCCCGCTTGCGGTCTGCCCAAGCTTACGTATTCAACGGATGAGCCGAGCGGGCAAATTCAGCCCGAACAGTGGAACAATGCCGTGCGGGACGCGAGCGACGTTGACTGGAAGCTCGCCCAGCGGACTGCGATCATGGTTGCGATTCCGGCAGGAATGCTGTGCTCGATGGTTTCACCTGTGGGCATCATGGGACTTCTCTGGATGGCCATTGCCGCACTCTGGACGGTGATCCTTTATGTACGCCGGAAACAGGCCGCGTGGATTACGACCGGAGCGGGAGCGCGGATCGGGCTGGTGACCGGTTTGCTGGGAACCTGGACGGCTGCGGCAACCTCCGGCATAGCCCTTTTTGTGATGCGCTTCCTGCGCCATCAGGGAAACTCCTTCGACGAGCTCTGGCAGTCAATCGTGAATGAGAATGTGGTCCCACAGTGGACCGCCTCGGGGATGGACGCACACATGGTCGATCTCTGGAGGGCGAATCTGTTGTCGCCGGAAGGACGTGCTGGAGCCGTTCTGGCCGGCGTTCTGCTGTTGTCCTGCGGTCTTCTTCTTTTCGCGGTGGGCGGCGGAGCCGTCGGGGCGCGGATGATCGCCCGCCGACGCACGCCTCAAAGTTGAAAGCGGCCAAACCCGAATTGTCGTTGGGGTTCGACCCTGGCGATTTAGGCGCAGGGCAAGGCCGGATGGCAGACTGAGTCACAGTTTGGGCCTACGCGTTTGCAAACTTGCTTGCGAGCGGCTGGCCCTCGTATGATCCTGCGAGAGACACGCAGCAAATAGCAGTTATTACGAGAGAACAACCATGAGCGAAGCCCAGAATCAACCCACTCTGCGTACAAAAGGCAGATTGATGTCGGCCTCCGAGATCGAGCGCACCTTGGTGCGTCTGGCCCACGAAATTGTCGAGAAGAGCAACGGAAGCAAAGATCTTGCGCTGGTTGGCATCAAGCGCCGCGGAGTGCCACTGGCGGAGCGGCTGGGAAAGCTGATTTCCGCCATCGAGAAGCACCCGGTGGATACCGGCACGCTCGACATTCAGTTCTACCGGGATGATCTGACCACAGCGGGAACGCGCCCAGTGGTGACCGAAGGCGCCATCGGCTTCGATGTGGAAGGCCGGGACGTGGTCCTGTGCGACGATGTGCTCTATACCGGGCGCACCGTACGGGCGGCCCTGGACGCGCTGTTCGCTCATGGACGTCCGCGCCGCGTTCAGCTGGCGGTACTTATCGATCGTGGTCACCGTGAATTACCGGTCGAAGCGACGTATATTGGACGCCGCGTACCCACCAGCAGCCGGGAAATCATTGAAGTCAAATTCCAGGAAGTCGACGCCGACGAGCAGGTTCTTCTGGTCGAGCGCGTTGACTGATTAAGGCAGCTTCTAGCTGTTAGCCTCTAGCTCTTGGCTAGTAGCTGGAAGCTAGAGGCTGGAAGCTGGCCTTTGGAAGCTAGAAGCTGATTTTCAACCGGACCGGAGCCCGGTGCTCCGATGTAGAACCCGCATGAACCCGACCGCTGTTCGCCGACCGATTCACCCGCCTCCAGCCGTGGCTTCTCCTTTTCCCTTTCACCCCGGGTCGCTCCTCTCGATTGGCGACCTGAGCCTGGATGGATTGAGCCACATTTTCAACCGCGCCAATGTTCTGGAAAGCATGAATCCGCTGGAGCGTGCGCGGATCCTTGCCAAACGGCGCATTGCGCTGCTGTTCTACGAGTCCTCGACCCGCACGCGCACCAGTTTCGAACTGGCGGCCAAGGGATTGGGCGCGGATACGACATTGGTTTCAAGCCTTTCGTCGAGCATTGAGAAAGGCGAATCGCTAAAGGATACCGGGCTCACGCTGCGGGCGCTGGGAGCGGAAGCGATCATTCTGCGTCACGCCTCTTCGGGCGCACCCTGGCTGCTGGAAGCTGAAACCAGGCTCCCCATTCTGAACGCCGGGGACGGAATGCACGAGCATCCGACCCAGGCGCTGCTCGATCTGCGCACCATTTTGCAGGATATGCGCCCCGGAGTTGAAACCGTTACTGCCGAAACGCTGGCAGGCGTTACCGTAACCGTGGTCGGTGACATTCTGCATAGCCGCGTAGCCCGCTCCAACATGATGCTGCTGCCCAAGCTGGGCGCGCGGGTCATTCTGTGCGGACCTCGGGAGCTTTTGCCGGAGATGGCAGCGGAAACAGGGCCGGGAGTTACCGTTGAGCGCAACTTTGAAGCCGCTTTGAAGCAGAGCCAGGTGGTGATGATGCTGCGCATTCAGGCGGAGCGGCTGGCTGGTTTGCAGGTGGATCTGGACGACTACAAGGTACGTTACCAGCTGAATGGCGAGCGCCTGGCACGGCTGGCGCCTGAGGCGCTGGTACTGCATCCGGGACCGATTATCCGCGGGCTTGAACTGACAGCCGACGTAGCGGACGGGCCTCGATCGGGAATTCTCCAGCAAGTGCACAATGGCGTAGCAATTCGCATGGCGGTGGTGGAGCGGGCATTGCTGACCGCTCGCAACGAAGGAGGCCGCGCATGACGGCATTGCTGGTTCGCGGAGGCCACCTGATCGATCCGGTGGCAGGGGTCGATGGCCTGAAAGACATCCTGCTCAGAGATGGCCGGGTGGCGGAGATCTCTGCCCCTGGCAAATCGAAGCTGGCAAACGGGGCCGAAGTTCTGGATGCGACCGGATTGACGGTGACGCCGGGACTGGTGGACATGCACGTCCATCTGCGCGAGCCAGGGCAAGGCCACAAAGAGTCGATTGCCACCGGAACCGCTGCGGCAGCGGCTGGCGGCTTCACATCCGTAGCGGCCATGCCGAACACCGTGCCAGTGAACGATTCGACGGAAGTCACGCGCTGGATGCTCTCGCCGGACCGTGGCGCCGTGGTGCGGGTGTTTCCGATTGCAGCCGCCACGCGAGGCATGAAGGGCGAGACGCTGAACGATTTTGCGGCGATGAAGTCCGCCGGAGCCATCGCCGTTTCGGATGACGGCAAACCGATTCTGAAAGACAGCGTCATGCGCGAGACTTTGGTGTCTGCTTCGCGCGTTGGGTTGAGCGTCATTCAGCATGCCGAGGATACCCGCATGACCGCGGGGGCCAGCATGAACGCCGGACCCATGGCTTTCAAGCTGGGACTGCGCGGGATGTCGAACGAAGCCGAGTCCAGTATTGTGGAGCGCGACATCCGGCTGGTGACCGAGCTACGCGATGCTCGCAGCCATCTGCACGTAGCGCACGTATCGACCGCCGCGGCGATCACCGCCGTGCGTCAGGCGCGGCGCAACGGATTGCGCGTGACCTGCGAGGTGGCACCGCATCATTTCCTGCTGACGGAAGAGCACGTGGGGATGTACAACACCAACGCGAAGATGTGTCCGCCTCTGCGCTCTGCCGCCGACCGGGACGCCATGATCGAAGCTATTCTGGATGGGGTCGTAGACGCAATCGCCACCGATCACGCTCCCCATGCGGTCCACGAGAAGGAGATTGAGTTCGAGCGCGCTCCCAACGGGATCATCGGACTGGAGACGGCGTTAGGGCTTTCCCTCCGCTGGCTGCACAAGGAGTGGAAGTTGCCGCTGGGGCGGGTGCTGAGCCTGCTGAGTGCGCAGCCCGCGGCTCTGCTTGGAATGAAGGGCCGGGGATCGCTGACCGTGGGAAGCTTCGCCGACGTGCTGGTCTTCGATCCCAAGGCAGAGTGGACCTATCGCGCGGCGGAGGGCAAATCGAAGTCGAGGAACACACCGTTCGACGGCTGGACCATGCAGGGCAAGGTGCATTGGACCATCAGCGAAGGACGGATCGCGTATGTGGCTCGGCGTTCCTGAGAGCGCGAAGACCGTCTTTTGATTCCGAAAGAAACGGGGCCGGCATCTGCCGGCCTCTTTTTTGCAGCTACGCGAAGATCTAACCTTTTCTGCGATACAGAATCTGGAAGTCGTAACCCGCGTTGGCGGGAAAGAGCGAATTCACCAGACGAAGGCGCTCGGCCAATGCAGGGGCGGCAAGCAACGGGTATTCCCGCTCGCGCAGGTCGTGATAATCGAAGTCAACAGCCAGCGAGAGCATGTAAATGGCCAGCGCGTCGGAGAAAGTGGACTCGTAATAGCTGTTGCGCGAACGTTCGTCAATCCCCTTTGCGTTGGACCGGCTGTCCTGCGCGCGACGGCGGGTTTCCCATGCATCCTGGCTGGACTCGCCGCGAACCTGGGCCTCGGCCTGCGACCAGGCCAGCGCGGAAAACGATTCGGGCACTCCGGCGGCTTCGACAAAGTTGTGGGCCACGTTGATAAAGAACTCGAAAGCCAATCCGAATCGATCTTCGACCAGGCGCGTGGAGAGAAACACCGCTTCGGTCGAACCGTAGGTCACGTTTCTGTGGCAAATGGCCCGGTCTCCCAGGTCAACCGTGTAGGAAGGCGCGATCTGAACGGCGTCGCTATCGGCAATCGCCAAAGGGACAAAGTAATAGGCTCGGCGGTCCAGAGCTGGAGCAAGCGCCGCCGGAACCGCGCCAACCAACTGCTCAATATCGGCCTCAGTCAGCCGGGTTTCGCCCCATCCCGCAAAATGAATTCCGTTCGCGGCTTGAATCACCGTAGCCTGCCCAGCGACCTTTTCTGCGGGCCAGAGTTCGACTTGTGCACTGCTTGCCATGAAACAACATTCTACGGCATGAGCGCCGCTGCACTCTTCAGTTGATTTGCGGGGACCACGGGCAGAGCTACCTCCACGCCCTTCCTACGAGATTGCGATGCTTTCCAGACCCTGCCAGCATCGAATGGAGGAGGTTGAACGATGACGCGCACCCCGTACGATCACGATGCACTGGAAGAGCGGAGAAAGTTCCTTGGCTTTCCGTTGGACGGTTTCGGGCTTTTCACCAGCATGCTGCTGGCGCTGGCGACAGCATTCCTGACCTTCTTTGCGACAACAGGGCTGGCGATCTTCGGCCTGCTGGGCTGGAATCTTCTGGGGCATCACTCGGTTGACTTCGCAGACACCTATCGCGACGTCGGCTTTCCTGCCGGAGTCGTGGCACTGGTGATTGCCACGGGCGTTTTCGGCACGTTGTGGATCAAGGCGCGCATGCGCGGGTAAATCCCCTTCGGCTGTCCGCCGATTTCACAGGCACTCGCATTTCTGTAGAAAATCATTCCGCCGGCGGCGCAATCGGCTTGGCTGGCGGCGTCAAAACAAAACCCTTGCGAACCAGCGCGAACCCCTGCTGCGGCAGTTCTGCCTGAAGAAGCTGGTTTTGCGGACCGGAGAACAGATCTGTCTTCGATCCGGCAATGGTGGCCACCAGGTGATGGACCGTGACCGGCTTGCCGTCCAGCGTTCCCTGTTCGTCGGCATAGGTGGCCAGGACCACTGGCTCAATAGAGCCCGCCTGCTTGGGGAGGATGGCCCACAAGTCGCGGCTGTTCTGGCTCACGCCCAGTGCCAGTAATGTCTCCAGCGCGCCAGGGTCGAAGTCGGGCAAAAAAACAGCCGAGGCGTGCATGGGCAGGCGGGTCGTGGAAGCGCGCCCGTTGGCGGAGATATTCAGCAAATACTGGGCGGAGTCGCGCGAGCCGTTCACGGTGACCGCCGATCCGTTGACTGTGCCGCTCAACTGGACGTGGCGCAGGTGGTTCGCCGAAGAGAGAAGCTCGGTCTTGGACAGGGCATAATCCAACCCCTGCATCGCGACCCGCACCAGCGAGGTGGAGTCGTAGCCTCCTTGCGCGGCGGTGAAGCGGAAGCTTGCCGTGCCGACCGGCTGGCCGTGTTGGCTGACGATGAAGCTGGCGGATTGAGCAGCTGCCGGAAAGGCTGTGAGAGAGACCAATCCGGCCACAACGAGAAGTATGATTCCACGCCATCGAGTGAGCATAGTCTTTGCCCGGTTAGACACCGAAGTGGCGAAAGAGTTGTGCCGGGCACCCACCTTCTGCTGTCATTCTGAGCAGCCGACTCGCCGCACCGCGTTACGGCAGGAGATGAACAATTCGCGTTGGCATCCGCCCCGGAGGGGCGGCGGGAGAATAGCCCAGGGCAAGCGAAGCGCTGCCCTGGGAAAGGTGCCAAATTCGACCCTGCGCCCCGTAGGGGCCCTGCGTGGGATTCCCAGCATGGATGTTCATAGGGAGCGAAGCGCATCGGAGGCGAAGAACCTGCATCTTATTCTCTGAGCCAAACGCCGCTACCCAGAACTAAGTCCGAATTCCTACTTATCCGGGGTTACGACCCCGCCTCGCACCACGTTGGGCGCACCAGCCGGCGGCATCCCCATCACCGCGACCGTGGTCGCCACAAAGCTCCCGCTCTTGACCGCTCCTTCAACCCGCACAGTATCGCCAACCTGGATGTCGGCTAGAGTGATGGGGTCACGGCGCTTGCGGAAGGTGGTGTTCTCATCCGCGGTAAAGGTGTGAGCGGCCTGATCCACCGGACTTTGGATGGTCACCGTCAACTCGCTGATTGCCGTCACCTTGCCCTGCAGCCAGGTCTTGCCGAAATTGGCCTGCATCTCGAGCATTTGCTTGGCGCGCTCAGGGTCCATCTGCATCACGAACATCGCACCAATCGACTTTGCCGTCGCGTCCATTTCGCCCATGGCGGAGATCACATCGCCCACCTTGATGTCGGTTGACTTGATGGCTTGGGGAGGGTTGGCGATCATTCTCGTTTCCTGCCCGGCGTCTCCCCGGTTTGCGCGCACGGGCTGCTTCATAAGCCGCGTGTTGACGCTGAAATGGATGGTATAGGTTTCGCCTGTCTCGGTCTTGATGGTGTAGTGATCCGCGGTCGCTTCCGTGACCGTCCCCATGACGCCGCGCCCGCCGCCCGTGCCCATCCCTCCGCCCCACCCGCCCCGGCCGCCGCGCTGGGCCTGGCCGGGTCCTTGGGCGGAGGGCGGAATTCCAGGCCCAGCCCCAGATCCAGTTGAGGGTGCATCCTGAGCGGCAACACCTATCGCAAAAGCAAACACAAGTGCGGAAACAAGGCGAATCTTCATGACAGCTCCTTCGAGACGCAAACCGCCGCTTTTGCGGCCACCAACAGCATAGACGCTAGAGCGAAACCAGAGTCCCTGTGTCCTGGCAAGTTTATTGCAAGGTCGCCGCTCCCTGATGGTCGCGTCGACTTTGGCGCAGTGCTTCCGGGATACGCCAACTCTGGTTTCGCTGTAGACGGCCTAGAAAGGGCTACGGAGCAGTCGAAACGAATTCTTGGGTTTCTCAGCGGGATCTCTGGGAGGCGAGAAGCTGTTCGAATGCCGGGACTCCGCGAAGCCCCGCGAATTCATTGTCCGCAACAATTTTCCTGGGACTCGCAAATCCCTCGTTCAGCGCGCTTCGCAGGTACTCGATGGCCCGCTCATTCATACCCGCGCGGGCACAGCCCTTGGCCATGTAGTAATTCATCGCGCCCCGGTCCTGCGGGGTGGTGGGATTATCCACACGGAGGGCCAAGGTGCGATCGAAGATATTCGGATCGATGGCCAAAGCCGCCTGGTAGGCTTCCCATCCATCCTCGTATTTATGTTGTGCCAGAAGGTTGGTGCCGAGATTCTTGTTGACCAGAGCCGAGTTCGGATTCACATGGAGCGCGCGCCGGTACATGCGTTCGGCAGCACGATATTCTTTCAGCGAATCGTGAATCGTACCCAAGTTGTTCAGCACATGGGTGTTTTTCGGGTCGATCCGGAGGGATTCCTGATAGCAGCGCATGGCCTCATTCACGTTGAACATCATTTGGTAGGCAATTCCAAGTTTGTTCCATACCTCGGCGGAGGTTGGGCCGGTGCTCCTGTAGGCAGAGATCGCGGCTTGGTAGCGTTGGTGAGTCATCAGGGCATCCCCAACCTCTTCGGGGGTCGGATCGGATGCTTGCGTGACGGTGGAGATAAGTGTCTGGCTGCTCCCTGTCTTCGACTGGCCCGGGAACTCGGTGGGTTCCTTATCGGAAGGCTGGGCAGCAAGAAGCAGGGAGATCCCGGCCAGAAAACACAGCACCGACGTGGCCCGGCGCAGATGAAAATGAGAGCACATATTCCCTCCAGTCGAAGGAACGGGCGAACCGACTTTCACATCGTCCGTAGAAATTAATGCTCCATTAACATAAGGGTCGTCAAGAAGGCCGGAATGTATGTAAATGCGGCATTCCTGAATTGGGTTCGAGACACGATTCACGCAACCATTTCTTCCGCCGATGGACTCAGAGTGGGAAATGGGAATTGGCCTGCAAAACAGGCGTACACTCTTCCCTGAACGGGACATTGGACTATGTCAGGTTCTTCTTTTTGTGTACATCCGGATATTGCAACCCGGTGCAGATCCGTGCGCCGGCAGACGCTTGATTTGTGCAAGCCTCTGACTGCGGAAGACATGATGGTCCAGTCCTGCCCTGAAGCATCGCCTGCCAAGTGGCACCTGGCGCATACCGCGTGGTTCTTCGAGTCCTTTGTGCTGCAAGAGTTCCTTCCCGATTACCGCCTGTTCAACGCCGAATATCCGTGGTTGTTCAACAGCTATTACCGAAGTTTCGCGGCGTTTCCAGAGAAGCGGCTGCGGGCCTCGTTCTCGCGGCCGGGTCTGGATGAAGTGCTCGACTACCGGGTGCATGTGGATCAAGGCATCCTGCGGTTGCTGGGCGAGGATCCTCCGGCGGAAGCACTGCGCCGCATCGAGCTGGGGCTGAATCACGAAGAGCAGCATCAGGAATTGCTGCTCACCGACATTCTGAATGCGTTCTACACGAATCCCCTCCGGCCTGCCTATCTCACCGGCGACGATGAAAAGCCCTTTGCAACTGAGACTGCCGAGCAGAGCTTTCAGGAATTTGCGGGAGGGCTGTGCGAAGTGGGGTACGACGGCGAGGGCTTCTGCTATGACAACGAGGAGCCGCGGCACCGCGTGTGGCTGGAGCCCTTTGCGCTGGCCAACCGGCTTGCCACCTGCGGGGAATATGCGGAGTTCATTGCGGAGGGCGGATATCTGCGACCGGATTTGTGGCTCTCCGATGGCTGGGATGCAATCGAGAGGAACCATTGGCGCGCGCCGCTCTACTGGAGTCTGGATCCGAGGGGCGGACAGCAGAGTTGGAAGATCTTCACTCTCCGCGGGGAGTTTTCGGCGGAGCAAATGGCGTATCTGCCGGTCAGTCATCTGAGCTTCTACGAGGCAGACGCTTTTGCGCGGTGGGCAGGAAACAGACTGGCCACCGAACTGGAATGGGAAGTTGCAACCGAGGGACGCATCCCCTCCGGAAATCTGCTGAGTTCGGGATTGCTGCACCCGGCAGGAGCGGGCCTCAACACTGAGAACGACGTAGTTCAGCTGTTTGGCGACTGCTGGGAGTGGACTTCGAGCGCCTACCTGGGCTATCCCGGCTACCAGCCTCCCTCAGGCGCTCTGGGCGAGTACAACGGCAAGTTCATGAGTGGTCAGATGGTGCTGAGGGGCGGTTCGTGCGTGACGCCGGAAGCGCATATTCGGGCTACCTATCGCAACTTCTTCGCTCCGGAGACGCGCTGGCAGTTTTCGGGAATCCGGCTGGCGAAGGCGTCGGAAACGATGGGAAGGCGCAGCCAATCGAAGCCATGAGAAACCCTGTTACGCCGGCCCTCGGCCGCGCTGAAACGGACCGGGTCGCCGACGCGGTGCGGGAGGGATTGCGCTCGCAACCCAAGCGGCTACCCCCATGGCTTTTCTACGACGAAGCGGGCTCTCGGCTCTTCGACCGGATCACGGAGTTGCCGGAGTACTACCTGACCCGCACGGAACGGGGAATCCTCTCCGACCATGCGGAAGCGATGGTGGAAGCTGCAGCCGGCTCCGGACCCGCATCCGAACCCCTCACCGGAATAGCCCCGCTACGCATCGTGGAGTTGGGAGCCGGATCCGCCGACAAGACGCGGCTTTTGCTGGCGGCAGCCGTCAAGCGCCAGGGGAGCGTTCTCTACGAGCCGGTGGATGTTTCTCCCAGCGCTCTTGCTTCGGCGAAGCAGCGCATCGAGCGGGAGATTCCCGGTGTGCAGGTGGCGCCACGCGTGGAGGATTACACACAAGGGCTGGTATTGGACCCCGAGGGACCGTGTGAGCGCCGACTGGTGCTGTATATCGGGTCGAGCATCGGGAACTTCGAGCCGCTTGAGGCCATGGGGCTGCTGCGCGGAGTTCGGGCCGGTCTCAGAGCTGGAGACGCCCTGCTGTTGGGTGTGGACCTGGTGAAGGATGAATCGCAGCTTTTGGCGGCCTATGACGATGCGGAGGGGGTAACGGCGGCCTTCAACCTGAACCTGCTGGCCAGGCTGAACCGGGATCTCGGCGCGGACTTCGACCTGGGTTCGTTCGCCCATAGAGCGGTCTGGAATGCGACGCAATCCCGCATCGAGATGCACCTGGAAAGCCGGATTCAGCAGCGGGCAAAGATCTCGGCGCTGGATTTCGCGGCGGAGTTTACAGCGGGCGAGACCATTCATACCGAGAACAGCTACAAATACCGGCCAGGACTTGCTGAATCGATGTTGAAGGCTGTGGGATTCGCTCTGGCTGGGAGCTGGACGGATGAGCGGGGATGGTCCGAGGTCACGCTGGGCCGGGCCACGTAAAGCTGGATAAAAATGGCCGGGCCAGGAAGCGGGGGGTCTGGTCTGCGAAGACCGCCGCCGCTTCCCGGCCCAATACAACTTCCTTCAGGCTATTAGCCCTTTGCAACGGCCAAGCGGCGGTTTACCTCGGTCCAGCTGATCACGTTCCACCATGCGGCCAGATAGTCGGGGCGGCGGTTCTGATATTTCAGGTAGTAGGCATGCTCCCAGACATCGTTGAAAAGAATGGGGTAGTGGCCCTGGGAGAGTGGCGAGTCCTGATTGGCGGTGGTGACGATCTTCAGCTTGCCATCAACGAAGATCACCCAGCCCCAGCCGGAGCCGAACTGCTTGGCGGTGGTTTCGTTGAACTGCTTCTTGAAGGCTTCGAAATCGCCGAAATCCTTGGCGATTTGCTCAGCGATCGGGCCTGTGGGCGCGCCGCCGACGCCCGCGGAGCCGACCGGGCCCATCAAGTGCCAGAAGGCATTGTGGTTGGCCACGCCACCAGCCTGGTTGCGGACGCCAGTGCGGATCTCTTCGGGGACCTGGGCGAGGTCGCGCACTAGATCGTCGACCGACTTGGCCGCGAGATCGGGATGGTTGGCAACCAAACCGTTGAGATTGGTGACGTACGTCTGGTGGTGCTTGTCGTGGTGCAGATGCATCGTCGCGGCGTCGATGTGCGGTTCGAGGGCGGCGTAGTCATAGGGAAGCGGTGCAAGTTCGTAAGCCATTGAAAGAATCTCCTTGATTCACAGTGCGGTGTGCCGGTTTTAGGCGAACAGAAACAGGGCTTGTACGCCGGGAGTGGAAGCGGAATCGTCGAGTCAGCCTAAAGGCCGTCTGTTGAGATGGATGCAGCAGGGTGGGAGTGGGGTTCGGGAAACTTTTTGCAAGGTGTTTCTCACTTGTAAGGCAGCGCCAGTTCCCTTGCGCCGTGGGCTCCAGCGCGGAGAGCGCGAGCCGGGAAGAAGTCAATCGATTGCGCCACCCGGCCGGTAGACGAAATCTGCTTGCCGGGCCATTAATTCCCGAGCGGCACATCGGCTTTCGGTACAATGTGGAGGAAGGCGCTGCCGGAAACGGCGAGAAAACCAAACAGAGTCTAGGAAATCGATTTACTTTGTTTCCCGGCAGGTAGCGCTGCGACGAAAGGACACTTCAGAAACCGTTATGACGACCAGCCCCGCGGAAATCTCTATCGAACAACTCTCCATTGACACCTTGCGGCTGCTTGCCGTTGACACGGTTCAAAAGGCAAATAGCGGCCACCCCGGCGCCCCTTTGGGTTGTGCGCCCATTGCCTATCTGCTGTTCAGCAAGCTGATGAAGCATAGTCCCTCGGACTCCAAGTGGGCCGATCGCGACCGTTTTGTGCTTTCCAACGGACACGCCTCCGCGCTGCTTTACTCGACCCTGTTTCTTTCCGGCTACAAGGTCACGCTCGACGACCTGAAGAGCTTCCGCCAGTGGGGCTCGCGCACGCCCGGGCACCCGGAGTTCGGCCATACCGACGGCGTGGAAGCCACCACGGGACCGCTGGGCCAGGGATTGGCGATGGCTGTGGGCATGGCGATGGCCGAGCGCCATTTGGCCGGCGTCTATAACCAGCCCGGGTTTGAGATTGTCGATCACACCACCTTCACCCTGATGGGCGACGGCGACCTGATGGAGGGCGTGAGCCACGAAGCGGCGGCACTGGCCGGCACGCTCGGCCTCGGCAAGCTGATCGCTTTCTACGACGACAACCTGATTTCGCTGGACGGACCGACAAGCCTGAGCTACCACGACGACGCGATGAAGCGCTTTGAAGCCTATGGCTGGCATGTGCAGCGCGTTGCCGACGGCAACGACCTGGTCGGCCTTGAAGCGGCCGTCGCCGCAGCCAAGGCGGAGACCGGCAAGCCTTCGCTGATCGACGTGCGCACCGTCATCGGGTACGGCAGCCCCAAGGCGGGCAGCAACAAGTCGCACGGTGAGCCCCTGGGCGCGGCAGACGTTGCGGCCACAAAAAAGTTTTTCGGCTTCCCTGAAGACCAGAGCTTTTATCTTCCTGAAGGCGCGCTGGCCAACTGGCGCAGTGCCGTTGAGCGCGGAGAGGCGAAGCAGGCCGATTGGAAGGCGCTCTTCGCAGGCTACAAGGCAGCTCATCCGGAGCTGGCCGCTGAGTTCGAGCGGACCCAGAAGGGTGAACGCAAGGCCGGCTGGGAAAAGTCGATTCCCGTGTTTCCAGCGGACAAGCCCGAGGCCACACGCAACGTGGGCGGCGTGGTGATGAATGCGATTGCAGCGGCGGTGCCGGAACTGATCGGCGGAGCAGCCGACCTGACATCCTCTACCAAGACCATCTTCAAGCCGGGCGCCGAATTCCGGTTGGACCCGGCCGGCCGGAATATCTTCTTCGGCGTGCGCGAGTTCGGCATGAGCGCGGCGGTCAACGGCATGGCGGCCCATGGCGGCTTGATTCCATTTGGATCGACGTTCTTTGTCTTTTCCGACTACGCAAAGCCGGCTATGCGCATCGCTGCCTTGATGCAGACCCATTCGCTGTTCGTTTATACGCACGACTCGGTTGCGGTGGGCGAAGACGGGCCGACCCATGAGCCGATTGAGCAGTTGGTCGGGTTGCGCGCGATTCCGGGGATGACGGACTTCCGCCCAGCCGACGCCAACGAGACAGCCGCGGTGTGGCGCTTGGCCATCGAGCGCAAGAGGCCCGCATTCTTCGCCCTCACCCGCCAGAATGTGCCCGTGATCGACGCTAGCAAGCACGACGTCTACAGCGACGTGAGCAAGGGCGCATACATCTACGAGGACGTCGAGAATCCGCAAGTGATTCTCTTGGGCTCCGGCTCCGAGCTGTGGCCGGTAATCGACGCGGCCAAGCTGCTGGCGGCCGAAGGAATCCGCGCCCGGGTGGTCAGTTTCCCCAGTTGCAAGCTTTTCGACGAGCAGACACCGGAGTACAAGGCGAGCGTTCTCCCAGCCGGCGTGCCGAAGGTGGCCGTCGAGGCTGGTGCAACATTGGGCTGGTGGAAGTATGTTGGCTCCAACGGAGATGTGGTTGGCCTGGACCGCTTTGGAGCTTCGGCCCCGGGAGCAAAGGTGATGGCGGAACTCGGCTTCAGCGGCGAAAACATCGCGGCAAGAGCTAAGAAGCTGCTTTAGCAAAGAGGAAACGGAGTCGGGGACAGACAGCTCGCGGCATTCCAGGCATGCAGAAATGTGCTCGCCAAATGCGGCTGTCTGTTGCCCATTCCTGATTCCCGGTTTTCGACGATTCAAATTCCCCGAATTGAAAGGATCATCGTGAAGCTCGTAATCAGTGCGGATCATGCTGGATTTCCCTTAAAAGAAGAGGTGCGCGCCCATCTGTCCAAAGCCGGACATGAGGTTGTGGACCTGGGAGCGTTCAACGCCGAACCTTCGGACTATCCGGACTTCGCCGAGCGGGTCGGGCTGGCGATCAGGAGGGGCGATGCGCCGCGCGGGATTCTCATCTGCGGGTCGGGCGTGGGTGTATGCGTTGCGGCCAACAAGATTCCAGGAATTCGCGCCGGGATGTGCCACGATACCTACTCCGCACACCAGGGTGTGGAACACGACGATATGAACGTTGTGGTGCTGGGTGCGCGCATTATCGGTCCGGCGCTGGCGTTTGAAGTGGTTGATTCGTTTGTGAATGCCAAATTCTGCGCCCATGAAGAGCGCTTTGCGCGGCGATTTAAGAAGCTCATGTCCATCGAAGCGCGCTACATGTGCGGGGACGGCTCGTCGAACCCTGCATAAGCAGTGGCAAGCACCCGCGGAAGGCGGAAGGGAGGCCGAGGCAGCCAAAGGACGCTGGCCTTCCCACCCCTGGTTCGTTCGCACGATTGGTTTGCCAGGCTCTTGGCGGGACGCGGCCTCTTCAACTGCTCCCGTGCTTCCGTACTCGCCTTGCTTTGCACGCCGTGAAAGCCCTTCGAAATTGGCTGATTGAAGATCCCGTCCGACAAATCAAGAACTTCAGCAACCTGATGTGGAGACGCCGTTGGCCCGTTTCGACGTGATTCTTTTCGATATTGGCGGAGTTCTGCTCTCCAACGGCTGGGACAGCGGGGAACGCGCCGCAGTGCTCAAGCAATTCGGGCTGGACCAGGAGCCATTCGAGGCCAGACATCTGGTGCCTTACCGAGCCTGGGAGCGCGGCGTTATCACCGTGGAAACCTACCTCGACGAGACGGTCTTTTATGAGCCGCGCAGTTTTTCGCGCAGGCAGTTCTTTGCGGCGATGTGCTCCGGATCCAAATTGCTGCCCGACGGGGCAATGGGAATCCTAAGAGAAGTTGTTGCATCGGATAGATACGTGGTGGGTGCGCTAAATAATGAGGCGAGAGAGACCAACGCGTTTCGTCTCGAGCATTTTGGACTGCTGAATCTGTTTCAGGTGGCTCTCAGCTCCTGCTACCTCGGGCTGCGCAAACCCGATTTGGAGATCTATGGGCGGGCGCTTGAGATTCTGTGCCGCCCGGCGGAACGCATTCTATTCGTCGACGACCGGCAGGAGAACGTTTCCGCGGCGGAAGCGGCAGGTATGAAAGCGATCCGATTCGAAAACGCGGGAACGCTCAGGCAGGAACTGCAATCTCTCGGCGTTGTGTAGCAATAGAGTCGAATTGGCGCGGCGAGTACGCATGGAGGCAAGTCAGGCATGGCAACAGTGCAGATACGGGTCAGCCCGGAGGACCTTTCGCAGGTCCCGCAGGTCAACGAGCGAATTCCCGAGCCTGGGATTCTGGTGATCTTCGGCGCGTCTGGGGACCTGACCAAGCGCAAATTGCTGCCTGCGCTCTTTCATCTGGAGCAGATCGGGCTCCTTCCCAAGCAGTTTGCCATTGTCGGCGTGGCGCGTCGCCCGCTTGGCGATGAGTTTGCCGCCGACATGCGGGAGGGGATTCTTAACTACGGCAGCGTCGAGCCCGGCGATGCGAAGCTGGAGAGCTTTGTCCGGAACATCAGTTATTTTCCGCTCAAGTTTGACGACCCCTCGGACTACGCCGGACTCAAAGTCGAGTTGGATCGCCTGGCCACCGAGCGAGGCATTGGAAACAACCGCCTCTTTTATCTGGCCACCTCTCCCGAATTCTTTGCCGGCATTGTGGAGAATCTCGGCGCGCAGGGGATGGCACAGCCGGAAAATGGCCGCGTCGGCGTGGTCATTGAAAAGCCGTTTGGACACGATCTGGATTCCGCGCGGGAGCTAAACCGGCAGGTGAACGCTGTCTTTCACGAGAACCAGGTGTTTCGCATCGATCACTACCTGGGCAAGGAGACGGTGCAGAATATCCTGGTGTTCCGCTTCGCCAACGGGATCTTTGAGCCCATTTGGAATCGCAACTTCATCGACCATGTGCAGATCACCGCAGCCGAGACGCTGGGCGTGGAAGGCCGCGGCCCTTTCTATGAGAAGGCCGGCGCACTGCGAGACGTGGTGCAGAATCACATGATGGAGCTGATGAGCTTTGTGGCCATGGAACCGCCATCGAGCTTCGAGTCGGAGAGCGTGCGGCGCGAAAAGCTGAAGGTTTGGCAGGCCATTCCTGCGATTCCGCCCCTCAATGCCGTGCGCGGCCAATACGGGCCGGGAATGATCGACAAACAGCGCGTGGTGGGCTATCGCGACGAGGACCGGGTGAACCCCGAATCGGGCACCGAGACGTATGCGGCTGTTCGTCTGCAGATTGAGAACTGGCGCTGGGCAGGAGTACCGTTCTACCTGCGCGCCGGCAAGCGGCTCAAAAAGCGGGCAACGGAGATCAGCATTCAATTCCGGCAGCCGCCTCTGTTGCTCTTCAACCGCATGACGGGGAATTCGCCATGCGGAGAGATCCAGCCCAACCTGCTCACCATCCGCATTCAACCGGATGAAGGAATTGCTTTGCGCTTCGGCGCCAAAGTACCCACCACACCCGGAATGGCGGTTTGTCCGGTGAACATGGATTTCGACTACGCTGCGGCCTTTGGCCAGTCAAGCGCCAACGGCTACGAACGGTTGCTGCTGGACGCGATGCTTGGCGAACAGACGTTGTTTTCGCACCGCGACGGCGTGGAGACCAACTGGGCGCTGTATACGCCGATTCTGGAAG
>CAZQPY010000043.1:39917-45753 GCA_964595345.1 uncultured Occallatibacter sp. | reverse complement strand
GGTTGAGCGGCAAGGTGTTGCGGCAGATCGCCGGGCGTCCGATGGTGGAGTGGGTGTGGCGGGCGGCGGCGGCCAGCGGGCTGATGAATCCGGTGGTGGTGGCCACCGACGCGGAAGAAGTGGCGCACGTGTGCCGGGAACGCGGGATTCCCTTTGCGATGACCTCGCCGGAGTGCCCCAGCGGTTCGGACCGGGTGCGCGAAGTGGCGCGGCAGTTGGACGCCGATATCTATGTGAATATCCAGGGCGACGAGCCGACCCTGACGGCGGATTTCTTTCCGCCGCTGCTGCGCCTGTTTGAGCGGCCAGAGGTGGAAGTGGCCACGCTAGCCGTGCATTGCCCGGCGAGCGAGACGGACGATCCCAACGCGGTGAAGGTGGTGACGGCGCTGGACGGGCGGGCGCTGTACTTTTCGCGGGCAACGATTCCCTTTGACCGGGACAAGCAGGGGTTCGCGGGCTATCGCAAGCATTTGGGGATCTACGCTTATCGGAAAGCCGCGCTGGAACGGTTTGCCGCGCTGACGCCCTCTCCGCTGGAACGGACCGAGCGGCTGGAACAGCTGCGGCTGCTGGAGAACGGGATTGCGCTCTATGTGGCGGAGGCTCCGCGGGACACCATCGGCGTGGATACGGAGGCGGATCTGGGGCGAGCCGAGGCTCTGCTGATAGGCGTTCGCAGGTCTTGATACGGCAGTTGTACTTGCCACGACAGACCTCCATCCGGGCCTGAACAGGCTGCGGAAAATGGCCCGAACTCGAGTGGATTGCTGGAATGAGCCTAGCAGGGGCTAAAGCCCACGACTCATTCTATTGGCTTTATCGGCACGACTAAAGTCGTGCCCTGACGCTTCTTGCCTTCCCGATGGAGTTTTTCCGCAGCCTGTAAAGCCCGTACCCTTCAAGACTGAGGCTAAGACCGAGTTTTTCCGCAGCCTGTGAAGGCCAAGCTTTTTGGACCTTTATTCAGGGGGTTAAAATCCCCTGCTCCCTCCGGAACCCCTGCTCCCTCCGGAACCCCTGCACCCTCCGGAATTCTCGATCTACAACTGCAGCATTTTTGCGTTTTTCGAAAATGCTATAGACCCGCCGGAGCCAGGATGGCCTGCAGCGAAATAGCCGCACCTTTTATACTTGAGAGGCGATGTTCGGGACGCAGAGGCGGGCAGATATTGAAATACTGGGTCGGAATTCACAATCTCTATCCGCACTTTGTTGCCTGGCTGATGCGCCGGGTGCCGAACGAGCGCCAGCGTTTGCTGGCGGTGACGGTCGTGGCGGGCGGTGCATGCGGGCTGGCAGCGGTGGCCTTCCACATCACGGTGATGCGGTTTGAGTCATTTTTCATTGACCCAGCCAACGCGTCGCCACATTGGGTTATCTGGACGATTGTGACGCCGGCGCTCGGCGGGCTGGTGGCGGGCCTAGGCCTGACCTACTGGGTTCCAGATGCGGCGGGAAGCGGAATTCCGCAGGTGAAGGTTGCCTACACGCTGCGCTCGGGGCTGGTGCCGATCAGGGATGCGATCGGCAAGTTTCTGTTGTGCTCTTTGCAGATCGGATCGGGCGCATCGCTGGGCCTTGAGGGCCCTACGGTGCAGATCTGTGCGGGCGTAAGTAGCCAGATTGCGCGGCTGGCGCGGCTGAATCCGGAAAATCAGAGGCGCATGGCCTCGGTGGGCATGGCAGCGGGCATCGCGGCGGCATTTAACGCGCCCATTGCGGCGGTTACGTTCACGCTGGAAGAACTGATCGGCGATCTGGACCAGACGATGCTGTCGGGGGTGATTGTTGCGGCAGCGCTGGCGGCGGTAGTGGAGCACTCGGTGCTGGGGGAAAATCCGATCTTCCACGTGAACCGCAACTACACCCTGGTCAATTCGTCGTCACTGATTTGGTATTCGCTGCTGGGACTGCTGGCGGCGCTGGTATCGGTTGCTTTCACCGATTCGCTGCTGTTTGTGCGGGCGCAGTTCAAGAAGTTGAAGGCGGTGCCGCGCTGGGTTCATCCGGCGATCGGGGGGCTGGCGACGGGTTGCATGGCGGTGGCGGGGCTGGCGCTGTTCCACCTGAACGGAATTGCGGGCGATCCCTACAAGACGCTGACGCTGGCGCTGACCGGCTCGATGGGGTTGCTTCCAGTGCAGGCGATGGCCGCTTTCTGCATTCTCAAGCTGCTGTCCACGGTTTCTTCCTATGCCAGCGGCGGTTCCGGGGGCATCTTCGCCCCGGCGCTGTTCATGGGAGCGATGCTGGGCGGGTCGGTAGGCTATATCGACGTGGCGGTGTTTCACCACTCGGCGGACTCAATCGGGGCCTTTGCCGTGGTGGGAATGGGCGCGGTATTCGCTGGAATTGTCCGTGCGCCGATGACTTCGATCCTGATCATCTTCGAGATGACGGGAGGCTACGGACTGGTGCTGCCGCTGATGATCGCGAGCATGAGCTCGTTTGCGCTGGCGCGGCACTGGAGGCACACGCCGGTGTACGAGGCGCTGCTGGCGCAGGACGGGATTCATCTGCCCACCGGGAAGTCCGCAGCTATTCTGCCTCCGCCGGATGAATTTGTGGACGCGCAGTCCTAGCCGAACAGGCGAGGTTCACAAGCTAGATCGCCCCAAACGGGCGATGCTGCCTCTACCGGCCGGGCTCCATGTTGTACATGAAGAGGGCGCGGAGTTCGAGGTATGGCCCGTGGAAATCCTTGGGCAGGGGCGGATAGTTGGAGCCGGTGAGAGCGCCCCAGGCAGCACGGTCGAGGGCTACATCGCCGGAACGGCCATCCATGGTCACGCTGTTCTCCATGAGGCGGCCGTTGGGCAGCACCTTGAAGCGGATGAGGACCTGGCCCTTCTTGAGGATGGGCGCGTTCACCTCGTCGGGAATGAGCGGATCCCAGGTGCGCATGGTCTCGTAATGCCACTTCTGAATCCAACTGTTGAAATCGACACCCTGCGTGTCGGAGAGGATTTCAACGCCTCCCGCGCCGGCTCCGGGATGCATGGGCAGACCACGGGAACCCATGGAAGCAACACCCTGGCCCGGGTTGCGGGACGCACCCTTCATGGCCTCGCGCAGCTGGTCCGCGGGACTAATGGAGTTCATGGCGAAATTGGGGCGCGCGGGCACCGCCTGGGGGCGCGGCGCCTCAAACTGCGACTGCGTTTGGGGCGCGGGAGGCACGGGCGCGGGCGGTGTTTCGGGTTTGGGCGCAGGAGCCGGCTCAGGCGCGGGAGCCGGGGGCTGCGGCTTGTTCATCTCGGCGAGCGTCTGCTTGTCGATGACCGGCGCCTTGGGCGGGGTAAGCACCGGCTTCTGAACCGGCATATGGACCGGCATGCGCGGCGTGTCCATGTAGGTCCATTCCTTGTCGTGATGGAGGAGACCGGGATCGACCACACGCGGCGCAAAGAAGTACCGGGGCAGAAGCAGCACGGTGAGGATGATGGCGGCGTGCAGCAGGATGGCCCACAGGACGCCCTCGCGCAGGCGAGCCCAGCGCCTCTCGTCTTCGAGGTCGCTGATCATCTGGAGCAGTTCGTGGGTATCGTAGTCGATCCAGCGCGAGCCGGAATTGGGAGCGCCGGTCTGCTCAGGCGCGGCAGTTTGCGGCGCATTGCTGCCCGGCTCATTTGCCGCTTCAACAGAGCGTGAATCCGGATCGATCTCGGTCGGCCCTGTGGGCTCGTTCAGTGGTTCTTGGCTGGTGGGCATCGGTCCCGCAGAATCCCGGCTACTGCAACCAAGCCGGCTCCATTCAGAATCCTTTCTTGCTATTCTCTCATCCCGGCGGTACCCGGTCTGTCATTCTGACGGCCCCTTGAACACGGGCAATCGCATCTGGAGTGAAGGAGTCCTTTTGAAAAGACACACCTTCAGCCGCGCAGATTGCGAGGCATAAAAAGGTCTTGCTTTCGCCATCAAGAGAAGGCTTTCAGCTTCATCAACCGTCCCTCAGGGGCTAAAGCCCAGACCATTCTTGGCTCCATTGTGGCACGGCCAAACAGGCTGCGGAAAAAGGGCCCAGCTTCGAGTTTCTGCAGGGAATAGGCCTTAGCAGGGGCTAAAGCCCTATTCATTTTATTGGCTTTATCGGCACGACTAAAGTCATGCCCTGTTACAAAGCCGAACGAAGTTGAGTTTTTCCGCAGTCTGTAAGGCCGTGCCCTTTCAAAACCGCTCCATATCAAGATTTCAAATCCAAAAGCGAATGACCTCGGCCCCTGAGCACGGGCTCGCCGCGCCGAAGCTTCGGCCACTTACAATAGTCCTGCACTTCATGAGACGGATTTTCGGGTGGAAGGGGACCTGATTGAAGCTGTTTATTCTTCGCATGCTGGCCAAGTGGAAGGTGGCTGTGGCGCTGCTGGCCAAGCTGGGGATCTGGGGCGCCGGAGTGTCGGCGCTGCTGGATTCGTCGACCATTCCAGTGCCGATGGACCTCTTCATTGCCGGGTGGGTTTGGGCCGACCACGGACGTTTTCTGCTGTATTGCCTGCTTGCCTCGGCCGGCTCCGCGGTCGGCGGCCTGCTGCCCTATGGATTGGGCCGGGCCGGAGGCGAGCTGTTCCTGCTGAAACGTATCAACCGCAAGCGTTATGAGCAGTTGCGCACCCGTTTCGAACGGCAGGAGTTCCTGGCCATGATGATTCCGTCGATGCTGCCTCCGCCGACGCCGTGGAAGGCATTTGTGTTCGCCGCAGGGGTCTTCGAAATGCGCGTGCTTCCCTTCATGCTGGCAGTGTTCTGCGGCCGCATGGTGCGTTGGCTGCTGCTTTCGCTTCTGGTGCTGAAGCTGGGCCCGGGCGCGGTAGACGTGGTGGCGCATCACGGGCGGAGTGTTGGCGCAGTGGTGGGCTTGCTTGCGGTGGCCGGCTTTGGATGGTGGTGGATCCGCAAGCAGCGGAATCGCACACTGCTGGACAAGCTGTTGGACAAGTGAAGATTCGACCCTTAGCTGGCGTTAAATAGTGTGGTTTCTATCCGAAATGGGTGGAGGTTCGCGCTTTCCCACCCTTTCCGCAATAGCGCGGAAAGGATGGGGCACCCAATGCTGCATGGAGCTATTTCCGAACGGGGACCGTCGCAGGCTGGGCAAAAACCGAGCGGCGGAGCAGGACCGGGACGCCAAAGGCCAGTCCGGCGACCAGGGCTGTGGAGACAAAGTCGTTGCGATAGAACGGGAGCGCCGCCACGAAGCAGGCATAGAACCCACCCATGTTGTGGGGATACATCCCGCTTCCGAGCCAGACCGCATAATTCGACACCACGAAAAATGAGGTGGGGCCGAGGACCACGCCGGCCGTCCAACGCAGCCAGGTGGTGCGGGCGCGCAGCAGGATCTGGCCCAGAGCCATGGCCATTGCGTACCAGACCCAGGTGGAGATATACGCCTGCCCCTGGAAGCTGTAGTGGTATTGATAGACGGTCAGATAGTAGTCGGTGGCCATGAGCGCCAAGACCGGGAAGATCATTTCTTTCCAAGGCCGCCGCGCGCCGAAAAAGAGCAGCGCTCCGCCCACCACAGTGAAATTCATCCATCCTGGATGGGGCACCACTCGGGTGAGAATTGCTAGAACGATCAACAAATATGCGGCCATGCGCACCTCTAAGGAAGATTGAGTCCGAGGCTCCCAGGCAGGGGAAGACATGAAATGGACTTCCTTCATTCTGGGGGTCAAGGGCAGCGGGGTCAACTCCTGCGCGGAGGGCGGGCGCTTTTCATCCTGGCGAAAAGGGGCTGATGCTTCCCAACCTGGCGACAAAAACAAGAACGTCGCGACTCCTGCGCGGAGGGCGGGCGCTTTTCATCCTGGCGAAAAGGGGCTGATGCTTC
>CAZQPY010000043.1:10861-39817 GCA_964595345.1 uncultured Occallatibacter sp. | reverse complement strand
CCAACCTGGCGACAAAAACAAGAACGTCGCGGCTTCTGCGCGGAGGGCGGGCGTTGCTTCATCGGCACGGAAAGGGTTGAGGCCACCCACCCTAGCCGCAAAAACAAAGGAGCGGCGAGGGTGGGGCACCCGCAATAATATTTCTAGCACGCTGACTGTACTATGCGTTATAGTACACGCATGATTCCATTCCGCGTCACCTTTCGCGCCGGCGTCCCGCTCTTCGAGCAGGTCGTCTACGCATCGACCAAGGCCATGGTCTCCGGTCAACTGCGCCCGGGCGACCCCTTTCCGTCGGTTCGCGCCTTGAGCAAGGAGCTCAAGATCAACCCCAACACGGCCCACAAGATTGTGACTCACCTGATCGGGGAGGGTTTGCTGGAAACCCGTCCCGGCATCGGCACGGTGGTGGCGGTTCTTCCCGACTCCACGCGGAAGGCACGCACTCACTTGCTGGAGCACGAGATCGAGGAGTTGGTGGTGGAAGCGAAACGGCTGGGAATTGAACTGTCAGAGATGCTCTCTTCGATCTCTGCTCACTGGCAACACCTCAGCGGCGACGACGCAAGCGCAACGAACATCGCCGCGGGGACGCAAAGTATTGTGGACGGAGGCACGAAGCAATGAGCAAATTCACCATTCAAACCGCGGGCCTTATACGCCGATTCGGCAAGACGCTGGCAGTGAACGGCATCAGCATGGCCGTGCCGGAAGGCTCGATCTTCGCCCTGGTTGGCGCCAATGGCGCGGGAAAGACCACGCTGATCAAACTGCTGATGAACATTCTTCGACCGGACGCGGGCACTTCGACGGTGCTGGGCATGGATTCGCGCAACCTGGCCGGAAAAGCGTTCGAACGCATCGGATATGTTTCGGAAAATCAGGAGCTGCCCGAGGGGATGACCGTCGGCGGGATGCTGAGCTACTTCCGCGACTTTTATCCCACCTGGGACCGAGCGCTGGAGCAGCAGCTGATTCGGCAGTTCGATTTGCCGCTGGAGCGCAAGATCAAGCACCTGTCGCGGGGCATGAAGATGAAGGCCGCGTTTGCCAGCTCGCTGGCCTATCGCCCGCAGCTGATTGTGCTGGATGAACCCTTCTCGGGCCTGGATCCTTTGGTCCGCGATGAGCTGATTGAAGGACTGCTGGAACGCGCACCGGAAACCACCATCTTTCTTTCGTCGCACGACCTGGCCGAGATCGAAAGCTTCTCCAGCCACGTGGGCTACCTGGAAAACGGACGGCTGCTGTTCAGCGAAGAGATGGCAGTGCTCAACCAGCGCTTCCGCGAAGTGACGGTGACGTTGGAGAGCCCCGCGCCGCTGCCCGCGAACTTGCCCGCCGCGTGGCTGCAACCGCAGACGACCGATTGCGTGGTGCGCTTTGTGCATAGCGATTTCAACCCGCAGAGCTCGCAGCGCGAGCTTGCCGAGAGATTTCCCTCCGCCCGCAACATCGAGTTCGACCCCATGTCGCTGCGCTCGATCTTTCTGGCCATTGCCAAATCCGGGCGCGGCACTGCCGCCGAGCCTGTCACGGTGTCGACCGCGCGGACCAGCGTGCAGGAGGTGGAAGCATGAAACAAGTTCTGCATGTTTTTGCAAAAGATGTGCGGCGGTTCTGGCCGGAGATTTCAATCTCACTGGCCATTACGACAGCCTTCGTGCTGATGCAACCCCTGCAGTGGAAAGCGTCGGAGAACATCTACAACGCCGCGCATACCCTGGTTCCCGGGTTTTTGAGTCTCCTTGTGCCGGTGAGCTGGTGGGTGCTGATTGCCCGCGTCATCCATGAGGAACGGCTGGTGGGGGACACGCAGTTCTGGATCACGCGGCCCTATGAATGGAAGCGGCTGCTCTGCTCGAAGGCGTTCTTTCTGCTGGCATTCTTGATGCTGCCATTGTTTCTGGCGCAGAGCCTGATTCTGGGCGAGGCCGGATTCCAGCCGCTTTCTTTCTTTCATGGGCTGCTCTACAGCCTCTTCCTGTGCGGGGCGATCCTGGTGCTACCGCTGGCTGCGTTTGCGGCCGTCACCTCGACCTTCGCCCGCATGACGCTAACCATGCTGGGAGTGCTACTGGCGGCGATCGCTCTGGAGTCGGTGCTGTCGCTTATGTTCTCCACCTCCTCCGGTAGCATGTCTTTCCCGCTGCGCGACAGCATCTACTTCTGGATCTACCTCATGGTAGGGACAATTGCGATTACACTCGCATACGCACTGCGGAAGCCGTGGATCTCGAGGCTCCTGTTGATCGCTTTACCGGTGCTTATTTGCGCGATTAGCCTGGTTGCATCGCATTTTGATCGGGCGCAGGTCGAGCGGAGATATCCGGCGGGGCAAGGCGCCCACCTGGTTCAACTGGCTTACAGCCCGGTTGCGAAGGACGAACAAACGTCCACCTGGGGTACTTTCCGGCACACCCAGGTTCCGATTTCCATTCCGCTGGCAGTATCGGGCGTGGCCCAGAACAGGGTGATCCTTCCGGAAGGCATCCGCGCCGAGGTCACCGGTCCCGACGGATACAAATGGGAATCCGAGTGGCAGCCGGAGACTGGAATCCGGTTCACTCCGAACGAAGTGGACAATTTGAACAAGCCCGCTGTAGAGCGCTTCAATATCCCTTTCATGATGCCCATCGAGGTGTTCAACAAGTTCCAGTCAAAGCCGGTGAACGTGCGGCTGACCTTTGCAGTAAGCGAGGCAAAGGTGGTGAGAGAGAGCGTCGTCGCGCTGCCCCAGGGCGGGTTCGCGGTACCGGATTTCGGCATCTGCGCTGCGCAAAGCGGATGGTTGCTGAACTGGGAATTCATGGGCGTCAGTTGCCTTTCGCCCTTGCGCCAACCGCCGCTGACCTACATCAGCGCGCACTGGTCGAGCCAGCCCTGCTCGGCCGGCAACTCCGCCGAGAGCGACGGGCCGATCGGCGACACTTGGGTGGGTTCCCTAGAGCGCGAAGCGGCGGATTTCAGCATATCGCCGGTGGCGGACCCGCACATCAATCTGTCCAACAACACTGTGGGGTATCCGAGCAAGCAGCGCTTCCTTTGCCCCGGCACACCCGTCCGTTTCAGGGAATATGGTCTGGAGCGGCGAACGCAGATCAGCGTGGATGCCCCGGGGTTTCAACTTCCGGAGATGACCGTGCAGGGTAACCGGATTACCCTGACCACCCACATAGCCCACATCGCGGGTCAACCGGCGCAATGACAGGGCTTTGAGCGCAGGCTTCAGCGTGAAGGGTACGGGCTTCAGCCCGTACGTCGAATGCGCCAGAACATCGTCGGCTTTAGCCGCCGAGGGAATTCGATCTATTTAGAATCCATCCCTCGGGGGCTAAAGCCCAGAGGCCTCTTGCATTCCTGATGGCACGGCTGAAGCCGTGCCCTTTCAAGACATCGGCTCAAGGGGATTCCACGGCTAATCGGGCGGCCGTCAGCGCTGCTCGCGGCCGTTCATCGCTTCGCCAGCGTCGTCACGGCCATCGACGATGTAGACCCAACCGCTGAGCGGGGCCCTTCCAGGGTCTCGACCGGCTCCCAGGAATGAGTAGGAAAAGCGCAGGTCGGTGAACTCGACCGTGGACCAGAGGCGACCGGGAGGCAACTGCGGCGGGGACAGACCGGGAATCGAGCCGGGGATGGGCTGCGGTCCGGCATCGCGCACCACGGCCCATGTGCCCCAGTCCAAATAGACCTGGCCGAGCGGGGTGCGTTTGGCGGCTTCGGTGGCGGCGGTGACGGGGGGCTTGAAGAGCAGGTCCCGATGCGGATCGCTCTCGACGGTCTCCGCGTGGGTGTCGACCTCGGCGGTCTGGAAGTAGTCGCGGGTCTCCAGAATCGCGTGCCAGCGGAAGGGATTGGCGGGGTAGGGCTCCATGGCCGCGCGCTTTACCGGGGCATCGGCTACTTGTGTGTTGGCGACGAGATCCAGCGCGCGGGCGTGCTCGGTGTAGCGCCAGAGGCCCAGGGCAAAGATGCCGATCAGCGCAAAGATGGCCCATCCGCGGCCGCGAAAGAGCTGGCGGCGCGCGCCGATCTCGCGGTCGGCCAGGCCCAGCAGCCCCGGAACCACCATCGCCAAAACAAGAAAAGCCCACGCCACCGGCTCGGCGATGAAGACAAAGCTGCCGGCGTACCAGCGGGTATTGAAGGGAAAGAAGGGGCGGACGCCGTAGTTGTTGGTCCAGTCGAGCAGTAGATGGCTGAGCGCGGCGATGATTGCCGTCCCATAGAGCCAGCCCCAGTGGATTTTCTGTTTTTGAAGGTTGTGGTGCAGCGGCGCGCTGGGGTCTTTGGCTTGGGCAAGAGCGACCTTCACCAGACGACGCCTTTCCAGCCAGCGGTCAAGAAGCCAGATTGCGCCGACCACGACGGCGGCGACCACCGGTACGGCCAGAAAGGTGTGGGTGATGCCGCGATGGTGCTTCAGCTCGTTGACCGGGCCGGCAAGGCCCCAGAGGACGTCCAGATCGGCAGCCTCGGCGGCCAGCACGGCGGCCAGCGTGGCATAGGCCGTTTTGCGATTGAGGCCGGCGCGGCCGATGCAGGCTCCGGTAAGAAAATGTGTGACTGGTTCCATGGCGATACCATACTATCCTGCCTGACTATCGTGCCGAGGCACAAAGCCTCTTATAATCCTCCCCATGGAAGACAAACCCAACCGGACGCTTTTCCCCGAGCCGGGGCCGGAAAAATCGAGCGGTGAAGTTCTGCGAATTGTTGAGCGGATTCAGCATCTGCGCGCCGAATTGCGCCGGCATGAGCACCTCTACTACGTTCAGGATGCGCCGGAGATTACGGACGCCGCGTACGACGCGTTGATGAACGAGCTCAAAGGTCTGGAAGCCGCGCACCCGGAGTTGGTGACCCCGGACTCGCCCACGCAGCGGGTGGGCGGCAAGCCGGCCGAGGGATTCCAGAAGGTTCAGCACTCGCGGGCTATGCTCAGTTTGGATAATGCCTACTCCGCCGAGGAACTGGCGGCGTGGGATACGCGGGTGCGCGAACTGGCCGGTCCGCTGCCCGTGGAGTACATGGCCGAACTGAAAATGGATGGTCTGAGCGTGGCGCTGCGCTATCAACCCACCGGCGGCGGCGGGGCGCGGCTCGTGACCGGCGTGACACGCGGCGACGGGCAGGTGGGCGAGGACGTGACCTCGAATATCCGGACCATCAAGAGCGTACCGCTGACGATCCCCGCGGTCGCTCTGGAAAAGACCGGGCTTCCGCAGACCTTCGAGGTGAGGGGCGAGGCGGTGATGCCGGAAGCCGCGTTTCAGCGTTTGAATGAGGAACGGGAACTGGCGGGGCTTCCTGCGGCGGTGAATCCGCGCAACGCAGCGGCGGGCACGCTGCGCACGCTGGAACCGAGCATCGTGGCCAACCGCCGACTGGATGTTTACGCGTATTTTCTGCTGGTGGACGGCGAGTATTGGCCGCAAGGCCAGAGGGCGACACTCGATGCTCTAGGGGCGCTGGGGTTCCGCGTCAACCGGCATCGGCAACTGCTGGTAACAGTCGAGGAGATGACCGCGTTCATTGACCGCGCCGAGGCGCAGCGTAACTCGCTGGGCTACGAGATCGACGGTGTGGTGCTGAAGGTGGACTCCTACGCGACCCAGCAACGCCTGGGCTATACGGCGCGCGCACCACGCTGGGCGATTGCCTACAAATTCACGGCCCATGCGGGGCTGACGCGAGTGAACGCCATCACCGTGCAGGTGGGCCGGACCGGCAAGCTGACCCCGGTTGCCGAACTGGAGCCGGTGTTCATCGGCGGCACCACGGTGAGCCGCGCCACGCTGCACAACGCGGATTTTATTCTTGGTCTCGGACTTAGGGCTGGCGATTGGGTAAAAGTCGAGCGCGGCGGCGACGTGATTCCCAAGGTGGTGGAAGTGGTGACGGATGCCGACCATGTTCGTGGGGAGCTGAGCTACATTTTTCCCGTGGAGTGCCCTGAGTGCCACAGCGAGGTGGTGCGCGCGGAGGGCGAAGTGGACTTCCGCTGCGTGAACGCGGACTGCCCGGCCAAATTGCGGGAGAGCCTGCTGCACTTCGGCAAGCGGGCGGTGATGAATATCGAGGGCATGGGCGACGCTGTGGTGCAGCAACTTCTGGACCAGGGGCTGGTGAAGAGCGTGGCGGATCTTTATGCGCTCACCGAGGAGCAGCTGACCGCACTCGACCGGTTTGCCGAGAAATCCGCGCGCTCGCTGATGGAAGAGATTGAGCGGTCGAAGCAGGCGGGGTTGGCCCGAGTGCTGATGGGCCTGGGAGTTCGCTTTGTGGGAGAACGCACGGCGGAGTTGCTGGCAGAGGAATTCGGCTCGATTGAGGCGCTGGAAGCCGCGACTGCCGAAGAGCTGGAGCGGGTGGAAGAAGTGGGTCCGCGCATCTCGCAGGCGATCCTGGAGTTTTTTGCGCAGCCCGCCAACCGGGCGCTGGTGGATAGTCTCAAAGCAGCCGGTGTGCAGATGACGGCGGAGAAGAAACAGCGCTCGACGCAGCTGGCAGGGCTGACCTTTGTGCTGACAGGGACGCTGCCGACGCTGAGCCGGGATGCGGCCAAAGAGCTGATCGAGGCGGCCGGCGGGAAGACCGTCGGGTCGGTGAGCAAGAAGACGGACTACGTGGTCGCGGGCGAAGAGGCCGGTTCCAAGCTGGACAAGGCGCGAACGCTCAATATCCCCGTGCTGGATGAGCCCGGTTTGCTCGCGCTGCTCTCAGGCGAGGCAAGCAAAGAAGCATCGAACGCAGTGGGATGAGCGGAAACAAGGCGACGGCAAACAACACCAAGTCGAAGCGCAATAGCGACCTCACTTTCCATGGCCCCGGTTCGGTGGACTTCACTCGACTGGGACCTGACCTAATTTGCACGCCGACGGGCTGGGATCTTGGCGTGCTGACCGACGGTTCTCTGTTCGCGCTCCCGTTCGCGCTCGCGCTCCCAGGCTTCGGCGCGCCAGTTCCGCGAAGAGAAGCGGGGTGTTTCCTCGGCGACGAGCACCGGTTCCTCGACGCGCGCCTTGGATTTATCCGCTGTGCGAATCAGGACCGATTCTTCCGTTTGGATTCTTGCCGGCTCTTCGGTGCGGACGCGGGGCGCAACGGCGACCAGTTCCGCCTTGGGGCGATTCATCGTCCGCCGGATGGCTTCCGCTTCCGCGGGCGAGATGAGGCGTGCGGAGGACTCAAATCCGCCGCGTGCCGGGTTGGAGATCAGGCTGGTGTCTTCGAGGCGTTCTTCGGTGATATGCGCCGCACCGAGCCGAGCGGTCAAAACCTTCTCGTCGGCAAATCTGTCGGCGGGATCCGAGTCCAGATCGTCGGCGGCACCGAAAGGAGCCTCCGTGGGGTCAAAACGGGGGTCGAGGCGTGGGTCGAGACGCGGGTCGGGACGGGGGGCGAAGCGGGGCTCGTATTTGGGCTCAAGACGGGTTCCCTGCCGGGACTCGTAGGCGGGCTGATATCCAGACTGGGGAGCTTGGGGAACGCGCTCAGAGCGTGGTTGCGGGCGCGATGCCGAAGTCGGGATGGAGTCGTCGATTTCGTTTTCTTCCACAGCCGGCGCAGGGCGCACAGCCAGGGTTTTGGCCATGAAGTCGTCCACCAGCTTGTGCAAGCAGGTTTGGCCGCACAGGTGTTTCGACCCCGGGCGCAGCCGGTTGCGGGAGTTCCACCCACTCACCCGCAGCTCGCCCCCCTGGTCGTAAGCAACAAACCAGTGATTGGTCTGCTTCTTTTCCGTACCGCAAATGTCACATGATATCGCCTGCCGGATCACCGCATGCCCCCCGAGACCGTGCCAAATTTCCACGGTCAGAATGATTCTTGAACGTTCCCCTGAAAAAGCACCACCCCGGCTGTCTTACAGCAGACCCGCCGGATTGATTTGGCAGACTCACGCACTCCAAGTGTGACCACCTGGAATCGCCTGCTCCTATTTCATCGTGCAATTTCCGGATTTGGTGAGGAATGTTGTGGACAAATCCTAAGGAGAAGCAAATGAGGAGAGAGATCCGAGGATTTCCTGATTCGGAACTGGGTATTGGCAAGATCTGAAAAATTCCAAAAACGAATTCCAGGGATTACTTACGCGCGAATAGAGAACTCCAGAGACTTGGACGCGAATAGGAAAAAGGCTGGGGAATCAACTCCCCAGCCTTTTTGGTCTCCGATAGCGGTCGCGTTATTGTCGCGGAGCGAAATAGCCCTTCTTGGCCCGCACCTGATAGCGGCGGTCGTTGCAATACAGGTAAATGGGACGGAACGAGCCATCGTATTTGAAATCGGCGGGGGTATAGGTGAGGGCGTACTGGCTGCGCAGCTCGTCCTCGATGGCGGTGAAGCTGTTGGAGACTTCTTCGACCGAAGGAGGGAAGAAGACCTGACCGCCGGTATCTTCGGCCATCTCCTGGAGGACCTTGTCGCCCTTGCCGCGGCTCGGAGTCCAGTTGGTGCTGATGGCGTAGACGATGGTCTCGGCGCGCTGACACATCTTGATGGCCTCGTCGGGATGGACGCGGCTCTGGTTGTCGTCGCCGTCGGAGAGCAGGACGATGGTCTTGCGGACCGGTTCCTGGCCGCGCGAGACATCGAGAAGCTTGTCGCGGCAGGCGGTGTAAACGGCATCGAAGAGCGCCGTGCCGCCGCCAGGGCGCAGGCGATTGACACCGGTTTCCAACGCGTCGACGTTGTTGGTCCAGTCCTGGGTGACGGTCGGAGTGACGTCGAATCCCATGACGAAGGCGCGGTCGCTTTTGGCCTTCAGGATTTTGAGGAGAAACTCGGTGGCCGACTGCTGCTCGAAGGCGAAACGGGAGCGGATGGAGGTGCTGGCGTCGATGACGATGCCGACCCGCAGGGGCAGATTGATCTGCTGATGAAAGCCATTCACCCTGGAGGGAGCCTTCTGGTCGTCGAGCAGGGCAAAATCGCTTTGCCGCAGATTGGGGATATAGCGCCCGTGCTTGTCGGTGACGGTGAAGATGAGGTTGACTTCATTCACGCCGATCTTGATGGGCGCGGCGTTCAGATCGGCCGATTGGTCAGATGCCGACTGGGTACCCGCGGGCGAGGCCTGCGCGGCGGGTTGCTGCGCTGACGCGCCGAATGCGCAAAGCGCGGCGGAGAATACAAAGCCAAAAAACTGTCTTTTCATAGCTCCCTCATTTTATCAACCGTTTCCGTCCCGCGGTTCCGGATTGGAGGGTGGCTTTCTTTTCCGGCTCCGGCTGGCCGTCATTGACCTTCTCCAGATACTCCTGCAGTTCCGGGGGCAAGGGAGCCTCGAGTTCCAACACCTTGCCGGTTTTGGGGTGGGTAAACTCAAGCCGCGCGGCATGCAGGAAGTTGCGGCCGAGCTTCAGTCGCTCCGGCTCTTCCTTTCGATTTGCCTGGGCGGCCACCTGGTCGGTCAACTGTCCTGCGCCGCCATAGAGCGTGTCGCCGACCACCGGGTATCCGATGGACGACATGTGCACGCGGATCTGGTGGGTGCGGCCGGTCTCGATGCGCACGCGCACCAGGGTGAATTTGCCAAAACGGGAGGCGAGGCGCTGCACCACTTCGTAGTGGGAGACGGCGGCGCGGCCGTCTTCGAGGGAGCGAGTGGTCATGCGGGTGCGGCGCAGCGGGTCGCGGCCCACGGCGGCGTTGATGGTGCCCTTTTCGCGCTCCACGCGACCCTGCACCAGCGCGATGTAGGTTTTCTTCATCTGGCGGCTGCTGAACATTTCGCCCAGCGCGGCGTGAGTCCGGTCGTTCTTGGCCACCACAATGAGGCCGCTGGTGTCTTTGTCGAGACGATGCACAATGCCGGGGCGCAAGTCGCCTCCGGTGGAGGAGAGCTTTTTGAAGCGGTGCAGCAGCGCATTGACGAGTGTGCCACGGCTGCGAGCGTCCTCATTTTGCCCCGAACCGGCGTGGACCATCATACCCGCCGGCTTGTTGACCACGGCCAAATCGGCATCCTCGTAGATGACGTCGAGCGGAATATCTTCGGCGATCGCCTTGAGCGGCGCTGGGCGGGGCTCGCCGTGGATGGTGATGGATTCGTTGCCACGCAGCTTCATCGACGGCTTTTCGCGCTCGCCATTTACCAGGACATCGCCCTGTTCCATCAGCATTTGCACGCGCGAACGGCTCACACCGTCAAGTTGCTCGGCCAGAAACTGGTCCAGGCGTGTTCCGGCGGTTTCCGCCATCACCTGGATGGTCCGCACCACTTCGCGTGGCTCGGCCACTGCGCCTGGCTCTATCGGCTTTTCAAACTTGCCGGCTGCCGCCTTTTTAACTCGCTTTACTGCCATTGACTGCCTCATTCCTAACTTGCCGGCTTTTCCACTCCAGCAATAAGAGTGCTCCTGCCAGCACCATGCCCACGGCCGCCAACTGCGGCAAATCGATCGCTCCGCTCAACAGCGCGCCCCGGCCTTCGGGATCGCGCCAGAACTCGGTCACATAGACGAGAACAGCGGCGGCCATCAGCCCCACGCCAGCCACGTCGCCCGGCCTGCGCCGGACGGGCAGCCAGACCAGTAGCGCTCCCGTCAGGGCCAGAAAAGCCAGCGCCGCGTAAGCCTGCACCGGATGCAAAGGAATGCCGAGCGGAGTGCCGCTCCACAGACCGGAGCGCGAATCCGTGTAGGTGACCGACCAGTAGGCGGCCCATCCGGTGGCCTCCACTCCGTACCCTGAGCCGGCCAGCAGCGCTCCGAACTGCTCGAAGGCCAAACCAACGGCAAGCGGCGCGGCCAGGACATCCGCCGTGGAGCGCAGCGGCAGTTTTTGAGCGAGCGCATAGGCCCCGGCAGCCAGGCCGCCCGCCAGCGCTCCTGCCACAGCCAGCAAAGGATTATGCACCATGGCCAATTGCAGCAGCCAGGCGGGGTGCCTGCGCAGATCGCTGAGATTGACGACGATGAGCAGAACCCTGCCTCCCACCAGCGCGGCGAAGAGGCCAACGACACAGAGATTCCAGATGCGGGCCATGGGAAGACCTGCGATGCGCGCGGTTTGCTGCGCCAGGAACAGGGCCGCCAGCACGCCCAGCGCGGCAAGCGCGCCATAAGACGGGATCAGAATCGGTCCGAGGTGGAAGAGAACGGGATGCACGCGAGGAGGAGCCTATAGAAACATCGTGGGCTAGGAGGCAAAGAAAAAGCAAAAGCGAAGAGCAATGCAAATGCCGTCCAAAAGGACTCTCTATCTGGACTGCGCCGCTGCCGGCTGCGATTGAGGTGTGCGTGCCGGCACCGCCGCGCCCGCGGGCATGGGTAGTGGATTGTCCACGCGTGGCATAATTAGACTCTTCTGGAGATCACCGAAATCCGGTACTTTCGCAATTTGCTCCTTCGCCATGAGAGTCCTCCATACCTATTTTACACCATACGTTGCCGAGAGATATTCCGTGGCGTCCTGTTTGGCGCGATCAAGCAGATCAGCCCGCTCCGCCAACCCGTCAGGAAAGTTGCGACTCTCTGCATCAAGCTGCATCTTCCTTAACTGATGCAATCGTTTCATGATTTCGTCGTCGTTATAGCGGCCGGCGAAGACAGTCTCCCACTCCAGTTGAACATCAATGAAGAGGTTGGCTAGCGTCACGGTGTGCTCGCAGGCGGCTTTGTGCTTTTTGGCAAAGGGAAAAACGTCTTTCAGAGCGTCCACAACCTGGGAGGCGGCAATAATTGCGCCCCAAACGAATGCATGCTCTTTCCAAATGACCCACGCCGCAATCCCGGCACAGGATGCGATTGCCTTTAGCGCCCCAAGCCCCGTCACCCACCTGCCAAGAGAGTCTCTGTAAAAGCGAATATAAGAAGCTGCTGTCTTCAGCTCGAACATCTGGTCCCAATAGAGCTTCTGCTGACGATGAAGGTCCGGAACGTTCTCGCTCACGATCTCGATCTATCCTTCCCCGGCGCACCTTGGGCGTAAAAACCGCGCCGCAAGCAGTGTACTCCCGAGGGAGGTAGAATACGGCCCACGGGGCCGTGAGCAATGCGCCGGTGAACCCGTCCTAAGACGGTGGAGCTCTCCGCGGTTCATTAGGCATTCCGGACTGGCGGACACTGCACACAAAACCGATTGTCGAGTCGAGCCCCTGTTCATGTGTATTGGTTCAACCGGCGGTAACTGCTACACCTGCTTTGCAGGCCGTCTTCTATTGCGGATAGTATGGGTCGCCGGGGACAATTACAAGTCTTGTAGTGCGTCCGGTAATGTGCTACGTTCTTGACCCGCCTTTTTGGACGGGGGTGCTCGTTTTGGCACTCGAATATCTTCTGAGGCGCAAACAAACGAGTCGGCGGCGGGCTTACTGCAGAGAGCCTGGCACTACAGTTGGAACTCGCTGGGTGCCACAAAAGGTCGAAGTCCCGGGCCTAAACAGGCTGCGGAAAAAGGCTCAAATTCGAGTGAATCGTTGAAATGGACATTGGCAGGGGCTAAAGCCCAACTCAATCCATTGGCCTTATCGGCACGACTAAAGTCGTGCCCTTTTACAAAGCCAGAAGATTTGAGCTTTTCGCAGCCTGTAAAGGCCCTCTCTGTTCCGTGACATTTCAGGGGCTTGAAAGCCTCTGCGCTCTCCGAAAAGCCCGATCTGCGACTATAAGGCTAGGATCCGGTCTTCCACTCTTCTTCCAGCACTTCGTCCAGCAGTCCGCGCAGGCTGGCCGCACGCGCATGACCAAGGCGCGCATCGCCGGCGGTGGTGCTTCCGGCCGACAGAGAAAGCTCGTCGGCCAGATTCAGCGCTGCCAGCACGGCCACGCGGAGCGAATCCACGGTGCGGCCCTGGGCCGCCACGGCGCGCATCTTCGCATCCACCGTCTCGGCCAGTCCGCGGATGTGGTCGGCGTCCTGACCGGAGAGGTGATAAGTCTGGTCGTAAATGGTGACCGTTACGTAAGCCGGGTTTTCCGTTGCCAACTCGGACCTCACTGTTCCAAAACTCGAAGATCCAAAACTCATACGCGAAGTTGCAAAACTCAAAGTTCCAGCGCGTCCAATTGCGTGAGTAGGCGCTCCACACGCTGCCGTACCTGGTCGCGCTCGGTGCGCAGGGCATGCACTTCCGCCTGCAGCTGATCGATCAGCGGACGCTGGTCGGCAAGCTGCGCCTCGAGCTGCGCCACGTTTTCCTCGATCGCGATCCGCGTGAGGCGCTCGCGCTTGACGAGGTTGACGGCGCGCAAAACGCGGTCTTCAAGAGCGGTGAAATCGTCAACAGTCATAGCCAGAACTTCCGGCACGTGCGGGACCGGCTTGGCGACCGGCAATGCTTCGGAGTCAGGCACAGGCTCCGGGGCGGCGGCTTTTTCTTCAGGTTCCGGCTGCGGTTCTGGGACGAACTCCACCGACTCTTCGGTTGCAGAGTCCTCGGCCGGGGCATCCGCGGATTCCGCCTCACTGGCGAAGCCGAGCATTTCGGGCTGAGGATCCTCTGGTTCCAAAAACTCGGTCTGCTCCAATATCTCGGTCTGCGCCAGCAACTCAGCTTGCTGCACTTCCGGCTGCTGTTCTTCCACTGGCTCAGATTCCCAAAAAGATTGCGACATCAAAACGGCCTCCAACACATCTCAGCTTTTCCATATCCGATCCGTGCAAGTATAGCGCCAATCCGGCAAGTGCTTCTCTACGAGGTTCTAAGGCGCGCGCCGGCCTTGCCGACAGCCTCGACCACCTGCGCCTGGAAACTTTGCAGTTCCTCTTCGCGGAGGGTGCGGTCGGGGGCCTGGAAGGTTGCGCCCATCAGCAGCAATGAGCCTCTATTTGAGCCCGAGCCCTCAAGACCAATAAGTCGGCGTGCGCCCGATCCCTCAACGCCGATCACTTGGCGCGCGCGCCACTCCACCAACTCCGGAATTCGCAGTCCGGCCATCGCCTCATCGATCTTTTCCCAGGTGATTTTCTCGTCCAGAACGAGAGAAAAATCGCGGCGGACAGACTGGAAACGAGAAACATCCCGGGCGACCGGCTTGCGCAAGGGCAGCTTGTAGAGGCGGTCGATATAGATTTCGCCTACCAGCACCGGCTCCTTGAGCTTGCGCGCGGCAGCTTCGCGGGGATGCAACTGGCCGAACCAGCCCACGGTCGATCCATCGACCACCATGCGCGCCGAGCGGTAAGGGTGCAGCCACTCGGGGGTGAGGCCTGCCTCGGCCGGGAAGCGGTCGAAGTAGACTGTGCGCGCTTGGAAGCGCGCCAGCACCTGCTCCACCACGCCCTTGAGGTCATGGAACTCGATGGTACGCGCGGCGGTCATCGGCCCCTGCTCCGGCAGGCTGCCCACGGCGCCAAACGCCAGCGATGCACGCTCTTCCACCTTTTCCGTGCTGCCGCTGAAGACTGTTCCCAGCTCGAAGAGGCGCACATCGCTCACGTCGCGATGGAGATTGCCGGCCACCATCTGGAGCATTCCGGGCACCAGCGAAGGACGCAGAACTCCGGCTTCCTCGCTGAGCGGATTGCCCAGCGGAACCACAAGGCCCGGTTGAGGCGCCGTCAACGCCGCTTCGGCCGCCGAACAGAAGGTGCTGGCAATCGCTTCATGGAACCCGGCAGCCAGCATGGTCTTGCGGATCGCTGCTTCGGCATCGGCCCAGGGCAGCGCCTGGACGCCCTCGCCAAAGCCCGGCAGGGTGTTGGCAAAACGGTTGAAACCATAGACGCGGGCCACTTCTTCGATGAGATCAATTTCGCGCTCAATATCGAGACGCCAGCTGGGCAGGGTCACCATCCAGGCAGCTTCCTTCTCACCGAAGGTCTCGGGATGAATGACCATCTGGCAGCCAAGAGCTTTGAGCACTTCTTTCACGGTGACGGCGGTAATGCCTTCCGCGTCGATGGTCGTGCCCAGCATGCGCTGGACCTCACTTAGCTGAAGCTCCACCGGCTTGCGATGGGCGGTCTTGGCAGCAAGGGCCGGAACCTGCGCATCGACTAGTTCGCCTTCGATCCAACCGCCATTGGCCAGCAAAATCGCGCTGACCAGCGCGGACGCCACGGGAGCGGCGTTGAAGTCGGCACCACGTTCAAAGCGGTGGCTGGCGTCGGTGTGGAGGCCATGCCGGCGCGCGGTGCGGCGAACGGCAATCGGATCGAACCATGCAGCTTCGACGAGCACATTGGTGGTTTCGGCGGTGATCATGGTGTCCCAGCCGCCCATGACGCCGGCCAGACCCAGCACCTTGGCGTGATCGGCGACGACGAGATCTTCGGGGTCGAGAACGCGCTCGACGCCGTCGAGGGTTTTCAACTTTTCGCCTTTGACAGCGCGGCGAACGACGATGCCGCCTTCGATCTTGTCCAGATCAAAAGCGTGCGTGGGCTGGCCCATCGCCAGCCAGGCGTAGTTCGACGCATCCACGGCGTTGGATATTTTTTTCTGATCCAAGAGCGCGAAATAGGTTTCGACCTCTGCGCCGGCGAACCAATCTTTCGATGCGCCGATTTTGACGCCGCGCAGTACACGGGCGGTGAAGCGGCCACAGGCGTCTTCTGCCTCGATCTTTACGGAAAAGGCCTGGGCGGACGGGCGTGGTTCGGGCAGTTTGTAATCGAGCGCGGACAGGGAAAGCCCGTAGATGGCCGCGGCCTCGCGCGCCACACCGTAATGGTTCATGGCATCGACACGGTTGGTGGTGATGTCCATCTCGAAGAGCATGCCGTTGCCGGGGCCCAGATCGTAAGTTCCTTCGACAGCAATGCCGCGCAGGGTCAGGTCTTCGGCGAGCTGCGCGTCGGAGACGGGGAGTTCTGGAAGATATGCCCGAAGCCATTTCGTCAATATGTTCATTGCAAATCCTCTTGAGCGGAGTCAGCGCGGTTAGCGGTGTTAGCGGAGTTAGCCTGGCTTCCCTCTGGCTTGCCGATGACCGCTATCAGCCCATTCAGCAACCGGGCGACTTCCTCGCTCAACTCCATAAGTTTTTGAACTTGCCCAACATGAATCCATCCGAATTCTCTGGCGAGTTCGATCTGTGTTTGAGCCTCACAAAGAGAGCCTCGTGCGTTACCAAGAAAATGTCTGAACTGCGCGTCGGTTAATCTGCCATGCCCCTCGGCGATATTGCTTGGCACAGAGATCGCCGATCTGCGCAATTGAGAGCGCAGATCGAAGGACTCTGCTTTAGGCATCTGGCGACAGGCCTCGTAAACTGCCTTTGCCAGCACCATCGCTTTCTGCCATACGATCAACTCCCGGAAATTCTTTGGACGCGCCACGGTATGTCCTCTTTCCCTGGTCAACCATTCGAACGCGGCCGCGGACAAAACGCGCTGCCGCCACAGCTTCAAGAGCAGCCTAAGCACATCCGAAAACCTTCACCAAATGTCCTTCTGACTCAATTCCTCGCACGATCCGCTCCATGATCTGTTTGATTTCCTTTTCATCGAGGATCACCGGCATTCCTCAAATCTGATTCGAGGTGGGAAACAGCCAGCCATCTTCCCACCCGAATTGAAATTCTCCGCGCTCGTCCGCGTAAATGACGCTTCTGTTTCCAAACTTCAAACAAAAGCCTTCGTCAGAGACCAGTTCTCCGAACCAAACCCATCTTCTTCTGAACATGACCTTCACCAAGCCTGCGCAATGCAAGCTAACCCCGCTAGCTCCGCTAACCGCGCTAACTCCGCTGCCTTACGCAAACTGCCCCAAAAAGCGCATGTCGCCGGCGTAGAACTGACCGATTTCGCTGACGCCGTATTTCATCATGGCGATGCGCTCCACGCCCATGCCGAAGGCGAAGCCGCTGATCTTCTTCGGGTCATAGCCGGGCTGCTTCTGCTGCGCGAAGGCAAAGACCGCCGGGTCCACCATTCCGCAACCGAGCAACTCGATCCAGCCGGAGTTCTTGCACTTGCGGCAGCCCTTGCCACCGCAAAAAATGCAACTGATCTGCACGTCGGCCGAGGGCTCGGTGAAGGGGAAGAACGACGGAAAGAAGCGCGTCTTGACCGCTGAACCGAATAGCGCTTTCATGGCGTGATCGAGCGTGCCCTTGAGATCGCTGAAGGTGATGTTGGTGTCGACGCAGAGGCCTTCCACCTGATGGAAGATGGGCGAGTGGGTGGCGTCGGCGGCGTCGTTGCGGTGCACCTTGCCGGGGATAACGATGCGCACCGGCGGTGGTTGCGACTCCATGGTGCGCATCTGCACGGGCGAGGTGTGGGTGCGCAAAAGCAAGCGGTCGCGCTGCGAACGCCTTTCCTGATTGGCGACGACCAGAGTGTCCTGCGTGTCGCGCGCCGGATGGCCGGGCGGGAAGTTCATGCACTCGAAGTTGTAGTAGTCGGTTTCGACCTCGGGGCCCACGCCCACCGAATAGCCGAGCGCCGCAAAGACGCTGACGATTTCGTTGAGGGTCTTGGTGATGGGGTGCTCCGCGCCGGTGAGCCGCCGCATGCCGGGCAGCGTGATGTCGATGGCCTCGGCAGCAAGGGCTGCGTCGCTGGGGCCGGAGCCGGCAGCGTCGTCGAGGAGCTGCTCCACGGTCGCTTTTAGCGCGTTGAAACGCTGGCCGAGCGCCTTTTTGGCCTCGGCGGGAGCTGACTTGAGCCAACGGCCGGAGACGTCGTTGAGCAGGCCCTGCTTTCGGCCGAGCCACTGCAGGCGGAAAGCTTCGACATGGGCCCCGGTGGAGACCGCCGCGGCGGATGCGCGCGCCTGTTGCTCAAGCTGGGTAAACGCCGCGTCCAGCGAAGCCTCGTCAAATGCCGTGAGATTGGGAATTTCGATGTTCATAGGCGTAAACACTAGGATAAACCACGTTATGGAGCGATCCGATTGCGACGCGGCATGGACCTCAGGCGGGCCGCTCCCCTATAAAGGGTTGCAATGGAAAAACCTGGAATGAACGTGCGCTTTCGCTACCTTGTGACGATCTGCCTTTACTCCTTCATTTTTGGTGCCGTCAGCATAAGCCGCGCACAAAGCGCAACGGAACTCGCTGATGGCCAAAAGGTCAAAATCATCGGAAAGATCGCCCTGGAGCGACGCGGAAACCGCATTTTCCCCATGCTCCGAGTCGAGAATCCTTTTTTAGCCATTTTCGACAAAGATGACAGGGCGCAGGTGACAGAGATCGAGATCATCCTCGACGGGCAAGGCGCCGAGATCAAGAAGTACGTCGGCGAGACAGCGACCATCGAAGGCAGAATTCAGTTGGAACCGGTTTCACCGTATTACTTCAACGGCGTTGCCGTTCATGCCGAATCAGTTACCCTGACGAATGGCTCCGTGCTGCGTCCAGTCGAATTCACGGATCAGGCCCCTCTTTCGGCACAGATTACGCGATTTCGCGCTCTTGCTACCTACTCGCCTGCGCAGGGTTCCTTTTCCTATCAGGCGTGGGATCTGGAAGGTCATTCCCTTCCTCAAGGGGAGAATTACCTCTCCTGCGGACTCAACGGGCCAGGCGACGTAATGAATTGCTTTTGTCCGAAAGGATTTGAGGTTTCGAGTTTCGGCACGCGGAAGGACGGTAGATTCTCCTTGACGGAGAGGCCTCGACCCGATTTGCCATTCGCGCAGTTCGGGATTCCCGAGGATCTCAAGGGGCCGATTAACAAGACCGTCGAGTGCACCCGAACCAACAAGAAGTAGACGCAAAACGGCCCGGAATCCAGTGGATTCCGGGCCGTGCCAGATCTGCTGGATTCAGAATCGATCAAGCGGAAGCTGGGTGAAGTGGCTGACCAGCCCCGCCAGCAGCGTGCTCAACTCAGTCGTGCGCCTCAAGCGCCTTGAAGCGGAACAGCAGCCCTGCAACCAGTCCGCCCAGGCTGGGAACGAGCAGGAAGAGCCACACCTGCGCTAGTGCCTTGCCGCCCACCAGCAGAGCTGGTCCGAAGCTGCGCGCGGGGTTCACGCTGACGCCGGTGATGTGAATGCCAAAGATGTGAATCACCACCAGCGTGAGGCCGATGGCCAGGCCTGCGAATCCTGTGGGCGCGCTCTTCTGCGTCGAGCCCAGAACGACAACCACGAAGATCAGCGTGGCCACAAATTCAAACACCATTGCCGATGCCATCGAGTAAGCGCCCTGATAGCCGGGGCCCCATCCATCCTGGCCAAGGCCGCTTGCGGCAATGTCGTATCCGCCGCCAACGCCGCCGATGATGATGGATAGAATCCACGCGGCCAGAATGGCGCCCGCGAACTGACCGACCCAGTAGCCAAACATATCCTTGAGAGACATGCGGCCGGCTGTGAAAACGCCCAAACTCACCGCCGGGTTGATGTGGCAGCCGGAGACGGGGCCGATGCCATAGGCTGCGCCAATCAGCGCCAGGCCGAAAGCGAATGCGATCCCCAGAATACCGACTTTGTCGCCCGCCACCACGGCCGTCCCGCAGCCGAAGAGGACCAGGATAAAGGTTCCAACGAGTTCCGCTAGATATTTTTTCATGGCCCGGATGATAAAGGCAGCGCAGGGGATGCGCAACCGAAACCAGCGAGCAGCAAGAGAATTCATCGAGCCTCGGCGGGAACGACTGGTCCGGCCGGACGGCACACGCAACACGGCCCGGAATCCCTTAGGATTCTGGGCCGTTTAATCAAGAGAATCTCTAATCAAATAGCTGCCGCTAACTCATTTTCTGGCATTAGATTGTCCCGTCTTTGCTCCAATGCCATACGTGCAAATTCATAATTCACCGAATCGCTACTTCCTGAATTTTCGCGCCTCTGGACAACATTTTCGATTTCGCGCATCGCCTTGTCGCGAAGAGCATGGGTAAACTCCAACGCAACAGTCGAAGCCCGAAGACTCTTGAGATCGAGTTCTAATCCGAGCAATCTATGACTGTTCTTCCCGATGCGAAGTGTAAGGTTTTCGTCCCCTCGTTCCTTCACATACGTCTCGTTATCCAAATAACGGAACTCGATCACGAACCTCTGAATGGCGGGGTCCCAACCACCACGAACCGCCTTAGGTACGTCATGAGGGGACGCTTGTACGGAAACTAAAACACCACGGTCCAAGATCGTCTTCGGGGCCAGCTTGGAATTGAGATTGACTGAAATCCAATTTCCTGTGCTCATGGCAGACGCTCCAGTAGTTTGACGAAATTCCTAGCCGTTGTCTCATATCGGCGCTCAATTTTCTTCAGAATAGCCTCTGAATCGGGCTTTTGGCTATCAACGACAAGAATCCAAAGAATCTTTCCCCCGACTCTGACAGGTATCCCCATGAATGATCGCGCCTTAGGCTTGTTTTCTCGCACCCATTCCGGGGTTACGAAAGTTTTCTCCGCATAAAGCATCACGTCATCCGCGTTGGCGTTATCAGTCCCAACGTCAGGCAAATCCGTGACCTTTATCGTGTTGGCCGTCCGAAACGCCCGTCCAACGATGCCCTCTGTCTGGTCAGCCCGGTCTGGAACGCGAAAGAACGCGTTTGTTCTCTTGGTTAGATGCCCCGACCGAAGAACGGGAACCATGAACCCACCCCAAAAAGGATACCTGCGGAAACAAGTTCGATGATGCCTGAACAGCGTTAAACGGTGGAGATCAAGCGGATCGTTCTTAAGCTCTTTCCCTTCGAAGCCGTGCTGTTGTAATTCGTCCAGCGCTTCTTGGACCGCGTTAAGGATCCAAGGATCGCGAAGTTTGGACGCCACGCTGTCGATGATCAAAATCAAGACTGCAAGGGCAACGAACATCCACCACCCATTGCCCTGAATCCATCTCAGTACATCCTGTAACGCCAAAGGGGCCTTGTCTACTGGGACCTTCCACAAAGTCGCAGTGGAAACCGAAGCAATCTTCAGTGTCCAAGAGACTATCCCGATTCCCTTTGACCAACCTTGACGATCCGAGAGCATGCCTATCCAAGTCTCAAGCAAATTTCCAAGAAGACTAACATTATGATTCGACTGAGGCAATTTATTCGCATTTGTAGACGCAGAACGGCCCGGAATCCAGTGGATTCCGGGCCGTTGCAGACTCGCTGGCTAGCTGCTCTTACGCTGCCTTTTCGGCGGCGAGAGCGGCACTTGCTTTGCCCACCAGATCGGTGAAACCGGCGGCGTCCTTGATGGCGATGTCGGAGAGGATCTTGCGATCCAGCTCGATACCGGCCTTCTTGAGGCCGTTGATGAACTGCGAGTAGCTGGTGTTGTTCAGCTTGCAGGCGGCCGAGATACGCACGATCCACAAAGAGCGGAACTGGCGCTTCTTCTGCTTGCGGCCGGTGTAGGCAAACTTGAGGCCGCGTTCGACGGCTTCCTGGGCTGCCTGATAGAGCTTAGATTTCGTGAGGAAGTATCCACTTGCCCTCTCGAGAATCTTTTTGCGGCGATCTTTGCGCTTCGTACTACGTTTTACGCGGGGCATATTGCTTCTCCGTTTTTGTGTCCGGGGACACTGCGTCTGTTATAGCGGCTGGAGGCAGGAGGCCCTTCTGGGGCTTTAACCTCTTCACTCGCTCATGCAAGCCTCGATCTTTGGTGCTCCGGCGGACCCTTGAAAAGAGTCTCGCCCGGAGGGTTCCGCGCAACGCGTTCGCTGGAACCCATCCGCAGCCTCCCGGTTACGGGAGGTGCAGCGATCAGGCGTAGGGAATCATGCGCGCTACCTTGGCGTAATCACCATCGGAGACAAGCACGGTGCGACCGAGCTTGCGCTTCACTTTTGGCGACTTCGACGTAAGGATGTGACGCGTCTTCGTCTGGCCCCGCTTGATCTTGCCGGTCCCAGTCTTGCTGAAGCGCTTCTTCGCGCCCGTATGGGTCTTCAACTTGGGCATTTTCTTCTCGTTTTTGCGCCGGGCCTTGGCCGGCCAAGCGCACCGCCCCGCAGACAGGGGTCTCCCTGCCTGCTTTGGGCTTCAATCAGTATAACCCAAGTCCTGCGCGGACGGCGGGCGCCACACGCGTGGGGCGGGCGTTTGATTCTTATGGTCCGCAATCAGAGTCGAGGCTCCCACCCTGGCCGCAACAACAAAGACGCGGCGAGGGTGGGGCACCCAGGCGATGGTGGGAAAGAAATCAACAACTTCCCGCCGCTGGTCCACTCAGGCAGTGTTACTATCGCTTGCGATTCTAAGATGGCCCTCCGGGAGAACGTGAATGCTGAAAGACTCGCTGCGCTTCGGCGCGAAATGCCTCCTTTTCTCGCTTTTCTGCTGCTTGACCGCCTCCTTTTGTTTCGCGCAGGCCAAAAAGGACGAGACGCCCAAGCCGGCGCAGTCGATTGCCGAACTTCGCCAGCAAATTGAGAAGATCCTGGCGGACACGCATACGCCGGGCGTCTCGGTGGCTATCGTGCACAAGGACGGCCCGGAGTGGGTGGCCGGGGTGGGCAAGAGCAACGTGGCCACCAACCACGCCGCCACCGACGAGACGCTCTTCCGCATCGGCTCGACTTCCAAGGCTTTTGCGTCGCTCTCCATTCTGAAGCTGGCCAATGAGGGCAAGCTCTCGCTGCTGGACCCGGTGCGGAAGCTTGCGCCGGAGATCTGGTTCGAGAACAAGTGGGAGTCCACCGACCCGGTGCGCGTGGTGGACCTGCTGGAACACACCACCGGATGGGACGACATGCATGTGGCCGAATTCGCCAAGGATGCCAAGGGCATGACCACAAAGCAGGGGCTGGACTTCTACCGGAAATCGCGCGTCTCGCGCTGGCGGCCGGGGACGCGCATGTCCTATTGCAACTCGGGGCCCGCGGTTGCCGCGTACATCGTGGAGAAGATCACCGGCGAGCGCTTCGAAGACTACGTGACGCAGAATTTCTTTCTGCCCATCGGGATGAAGACGGCCACCTATTTCGAGGCGCCGTCGCCGCAGCTGACCACGCTCTACCATGGGGACGGAAAGACGCCCTACCCCTACTGGAACATCCTGGTGCGCCCGGCGGGATCGATCAACGCCTCGGCCAGGGACATGGCGGCGTATGTGCAGTTCTATCTGAATCGCGGCAAGGTGGGCGATGTACAGGTGATGCCGGCCGCGTCCATTGATCGGATGGAAACTCCCACGCGCACCTGGGAGGCGCAGGAGGGGCTGAAGGCTGGGTACGGGCTGAGCAGCTACACCAGCATCCGCGACGGCTTTGTGTTTCACGGTCACAACGGGGGCGTGGACGGCGGATTGACGGAGATGGCCTATCTTCCGGAATTTGGAGTGGGCTATTCCTACAGCATCAACGCCGGCAACGGCTATGCTCTTGACACGATCGGCAAGGCGATCCGCGCCTATGTGACCCGCAACCTGACCCGCCCGACGGTTCCGGTGGCAGGAAAGCTGTCGGCTGAAGCCGCCGATTATGCGGGCTGGTACATCCCTGTCGCACCGCGCGGCGAGATGATGCATTTTGTGTTGAACCTGCTGGGCCTGAGCCGGGTGCGCTTCGCAGACGGCAAGCTGCTGCTGACCCGCCTGGGCGAGATCGACCAGGCATTCGTTCCTGTTGGCGGGAACCAGTTCCGCTACCTTCCCAAGGAAGGAGCTGCCGAGCCTGTGGCGACGGCGATGCTGATGCGACCCAATGCAGAAGGTCGTTTCGCCTTCCTGGGCACGACGATCCAGCAGGTCTCCGCCTTCGGGGCCTGGACGCGCATTGTGCTGACTATCTGGGTCTTGCTGGCGCTGGCCGCCGCGCTGCTGTATGCGCCGGTCTGGATGGTTGGCGGGCTGTTCAAAAAGCGACGGCGGCCGGCTTCGCGCGCGATGCGCCTGTGGCCGTTGGTCGCGGCGCTGAGTATCGTACTGCTTGCAGTCTTTGTGCAGCTCGCCGGCGCGGATGCGATTTCCCGGCTGGGACACGTGACTGTGTATTCGGTGGGAATCTGCGTGTGCACCCTGCTGTTTGCGTTTGCCTCGGTGGCCAGCGCGGTGTCGTTGGGTCTCGCGTGGAAGCGGGAGATACGCGGCTTCACTCGTTGGCATTCGATTCTGGTGACCTCGGCGCTGGTGATCGCCACGATCTATCTGGCATATTGGGGAATCATCGGCATCCGCACCTGGGCCTGAGCTGTTGGTTGTAAGAGGCCTGGCCTGGGTTCCACAGCTTGAAGCTCATTTGGCGGCGTTGTGCAAAGCAGCGCCGCCGAATGTGTCTCTGCGATGCCTGAATGAGAGTCTGCAGGCTAGCAAGCGGTTCCAATTCGACGCTTTGTCCCGAATTCGTACACGGCGCGCCCCGTTTTTCGCAAGCCCCTTCCCAAACCTATGCTTTTGGTCTTAGCGTCATTACGTGGCCGTCCTATCTGTCGATCTCGCTCATCGCCGCTGGTCCGATCTGGGCATTGTAGTGCTCGACCGGGCGCGCTCTGCCGATTCCGTCCGGCTGACACCTTCTCAATCCGGACTGCCCTCTTTAGTTGGCCAGGCGGATGTGGATCCCGAGCCACCCATTGAATGCGAGATTCTTACCTGGGACGGCCTGACGGACGGACTAGCCTTGGATCCGGGGCACGAGATTGCCGCGGAAGCCGGATCCAAGGCCCAGCGAGTGGACGCCAACATTCTGGCCGGGCGCTTGAATCACCTGTGCAACGTGCGTGGCATTCGCGTCATTGTGCTGGACGGTCCGCAGGCGTGGAAGTCGCGCCACAACGGGCTGCTGTATGCGCGCGCCAGTGAGCGCCAATTGAACACCGCAGGCAAGACCGGCCTGCCCGGCATGGTGAAGCCGGTGAGCCTGCGCGCCTATTCCGAGTTCTGCCTGGATGTGTACGACGCACTAAGCCGCCGGGGCTGGAAGCGGCTGGATACGCAAGGCGAGCCGGGCTCGGCTCTGGATCGGGTGATCGTCGAAGGCAATCCCAATGCCGCTTGGAAATCGCTGGGCATCAAGCCGCTGCCCTCCAAGCGCAAATCCAAATTGATTCACCTGGCCGAGAGCTACGGAGCCTTGCGCTCGCTGATTCCGATTACCACCAACCGGCCGCCGAATCATGACCAGTTGCAGGCGATTGTGAGCGGACTTCCCGGCCTGGCGCTGGACGAACACAACACCGCCGGAGCACGGATTGTGGGCAATCCTCCGCGGCGCGAAGAGGGCCACTGGCGCGAGGGTTATATCGTGCTGCCAGTGCCTCCGGTGCGCGGCGGCGGAATCCGCTGGCTGCAATAGAAATTGGCAAAGGAACGATCGCGCTTCCCTTTCCAACGGCAAAGGCCACCCAAACCAGGGTGGCCTTTGTGATTTTTGACAAGGCACAGATTGATCCCGCCGGGAACTCGGCGAAGAGGCAAGTGCGGCCTTGAAAAACCGGAACTCAGCTCAAGAATTCCTCCGATTAGATTCCGGAGCAGTTGGATGGGTGAGGAGCAGACGCTGATGAAATGTAAGTTCCGGATAGCCGGTGATCCGCTCACAGTGTACAAAATTGCGCCTCAATTCGCCCAAAGTACTGGGACCAGTTGGAGCGATGAGCCCGAATTGGATATGAGAATGCCTAGTGTTTGGCGGGGCTCGCGACAGATAGCAATTCACCAATTTGCTGGTACCCACTGCGCCTAGCAAAGTCCTCGGCCCGGCCGCCGTTATGCGCCTTTATGCTCGGGTCGGCGTTGCTTTCAATCAACGCTGCCACGACCTTCTCATATCCAGCTTGCGCTGCCGCCATCAGAGCTGTCGTCCCCTGTTGGTCAGCAGCATTTAGGTCAGCATTAGCTCCAATGAGCGCCCAAACTGTCTCCAGTTGACCCATTTCAGCCGCTTGCACCAATGCAGTACCCCACTTACCCTTCCCGATGTTCAAATCAGCACCAGCGTCCAGCAACGCCTGCACCACGTCGCGGTGGCCAGCCCTCGACGCTTCAATGAGCGCCGTTGTGCCTCCGTCCAGACTGCCGTTCAGCCTGGAGTTCACATCGACGTGGGATCCAAGCAATGCCCGCACACGCTGTAGATCACCCTTCTGTGCCGCATGGATTAGGTCCTCGCCTGGTGTAGCAGCAAGTTTCGGCGCATCGGGTGAAATAGCTTGACTGCTCTCGTCGCCGTCGCCCGAAGTTTCCGATAGGAGCTTACCAGACTTTACGTCGTAAAGCTGCTCGTCGAAAACATCAGATCCGTGGACCGTTCCGGAGTCGATCTTCACTTGCTGGCCGCCCTGAACAAACTCCCAACTCCAAACCATCAGCCCCGGACTGAAGGTATGGAGAACCTGTTTGTCTCGGAATACAACCACGCTTAAAGGAATGGCATAGGATGTACAACAGTTCTCGACATTGACACGCCAGCCAAGCGTTTGACGATCTTCCGCCAACTGGACTCCTGAAAAGCCAACAGCGTTAAAGACCGTTTTCTTCTCGGTGCTCGCCTTCATCGGCGGCAGAGTTTCCACAATTTCGGTTCCGTCGTCGTAAACGATATGGAGCGGTCCGGTTTCATATCCAGAATTTTTTATCAGGCCCTCGATAAAAAACCGGATGATGTTTGCGTTTTGCGGGCTGCCCTTCGGCTTGATCGGCGGCTTGGTGGATTGTCCTGATATCCCAACGGACAGGCAAGCTACGACCAGCATCGGGATCATCCATCCTTTAAAAACACGACGTTTCAATTTTCCCCCATTGGTGGTGTTCATTGCATGACCGAGCGTGGATCGTGGTGCTCCGAGTATCTTCGCAGTCTTATAGTCGGAGCAGTGAGCTTTTAGTTCCGAGTGGATGGTCCGCAATCCGGAAGTAACGCCACATTGAAATCCTCAAAAGCAGCCGCAGATCCTTCACTGCGTTCAGGATGACACTGCTGTGGGTAGAAGGGGATGGTGTCCTACGGGCATGCTGGTGGGATCGTCGGCAATTCAGGCATTACTCCTTCTATGGGCATTACTCCCTATGGATTCTATGGCTTCTATGGCTTCGACAATTCCCTTTTGAACGGCTAGAGCGAAACCATAGTCCCTGTGTCCCGGTCAGTTTCTTGCAAGGTCGCCGCTCCCTGATGATCGCGTCGACTTTCGTGCGGTGCATTCGGGTTACATCAACTCTGGTTTCGCTTTAGCCAGCCGATGCCCGAATCCAGTCCAGACATTCGCGATTAATTGAGCGTCAACCGCCTTGCCGGTGAAGTGGTGTTCCAACCGGAGTTAGCAATTCTGGTATTTCCAGTTGCGCTGCTTGCCTTCACCGATCCAATCGATGGCCGTCGTGATGCGCTTTTCCCGCGTCTCAGCCCGCTTGGCTTCGGCGATCCACTCGACGTATTCCCGCTTGCAGCTGGGGCTCAAGGCGGCGAAGGCAACGGAGGCCTTCTTGTTGGCCTTGAGCGCCTTGTTGAATTCGGGTGGCGCTTCGACAACGGGCGCGGGAGCTTTTGCCACCTTGTGCCGTGCGGCGATAGGACTGGTGTACTGGCCACTGTCAATGAAAGCTGCCGCCCTGCGAATCAGTTCGAGCATCTGCTTGTTGGTGGGCAGGTCTTCAATGCGCGTAAGCCGCCCGAGCGAACCCATTGCGTCAGGCTTTAGGACTCTTGCCTCGCGCAGCACGGAAGAGATTTCTTCGCCCCAAAAGCCGAAGCTGCAATGCTCTTTGAAGGCGGACATGTTGGCGAGGATCACGCCCTTGTATTCGAAGAAGGGGCGGCTCCACTTGATGGTTTCGACGACGCCGGGGCAGGCATCGTGGACCAGCTCGCGCAGGTGGTTGAGAAGAGGCTGCGCAAAGGGTTTGGACTTGGCGATGTAGGCGTCGATTCGGGAATCGAAGGTGTTGTTTGGGCTCACGTTTCGCTCCTGAAGGTTTTCGAGAATAGTGTAGCGGCAGATGTCGAATTTGAGAATGCGAAAGTCAGGGCGGGAACGGCTAGGGTTCTGGCCGGGGTTCCGGCGGGGAGGCGGCTTATCCGGACGGAGCGCTTTAAGAACATGCCTCCGGGGCTAGAGCCCACTCATTTTATTGCTTTTATCGGCACCCTTCGACAGGCTCAGGGCAGGCTAGAAGTCGTGCCCTGACGCTTCTTGCCTGCTAGCGGGAGGTTTTTCGCGACCGGTACGGCATTTACCGTCACCTTGCGCAACCCATCTTTCAGGGAGAGCGAATTCTCATCAGCCAGAGGCTAGAAAGGCCACCTTTTCGGGTGGCCTTTGTGTTGTTGCGAGCTTGAGCTGGTGTTACTGCGCGGGCTCAACTGCCGGAGTTACAGCCGCCGGAGCAGCGGGCGCCGCAACGGGCGTTGCAACCGGCGCGGGAGCCTGGGCGACGGGACGGGGCGGAGCCGGAGGACGGGGCGCTTCGGGCGCCTTGGGCTTGGGAGCTTCCTGCTTCTTGGATGGGGCGATGATGGCGTGCAGGATGGTGCCTTCCATGCGGGGCATGAATTCCACTACGCCGGCTTCGCCAATGTCCTGAATCAGCTTGTTGATGATGGCGTAGCCCAGTTCGCGATGAGCCATCTGGCGGCCACGGAAGCGGAGACTAGCCTTGACCTTGTCGCCATCGACGAGGAAGCGAACGGCCTGATTCTTCTTGGTCTGATAGTCGTGCTCGTCGACAGTGACCGAGAACTTGACCTCTTTGACCACGATGATCTTCTGCTTTTTCTTGGCAGCGCGTTCGCTCTTTTCCTTCTCGTACAGGAAGCGACCGTAGTCCTGGATGCGGCAGACCGGGGGGACCGCGTTGGGCGATACCTCCACCAGGTCCAGCCCGCGTTCACGGGCAATTCTCAACGCTTCAAAGGGGGGCAGGATGCCCATCTGTTCGCCGTTTTCGTCGATGACGCGGATCTCGCGTGCGCGAATGCGGTCGTTGATGCGAATAAAGGACTTTGCCGAACGTTTGTCGAGTGCGATGGTGCTCCTCCAAGAGTCGCCGTGTCTACCTCCGGGGTCTGCCGGAATCGCTGTAGACATACGGGCGCACACTAAGTATAGCATTTGGCCGAAGCACCTGCGTCCACTGGCCGTGGCACCTGCGGTGCGGCGGACGCCTTCGGCACCTGCGGTGCGGCGGACGCCTTCGGCACCTGCGGTGCGGCGGACGCCTTCG
>CAZQPY010000043.1:0-10761 GCA_964595345.1 uncultured Occallatibacter sp. | reverse complement strand
GCAGGCCCGCGCTCCAAAGACGCGCGGGGAATGGGGGCCGTGCGGGTGCAACGGAGCTCACGGGGGTTCGTGATTTCCCACCCTTTCCGCAAGAAGCGCGGAAAGGATGGGGCACCCGCACTTGTTGAAGCCAAGTAGATCGTCAGGAGACGGCGAGTTCGCCCTCAAGATCGGTTCCGCCTTCGGGATTCGCGGCGGCTCCGGTTACTTGCACCCGCACCAACTGGTTTGCGGGGAGGTTGCCGCGTAACTCCACGGGGAGGAAATTCTCTGTCAACGCGGCGGTGCGGCCGCGCGCGGCAAGCTCGGCTGGGGTGTGCAGGGTAATGGCTTCCAGCTGCGTGCCGACCGCCTTCTTGCGATGCTCGGAACTCTTTTCCGCGGCCAGCCTGCGCAGCGCGGCGATGCGAGATTCGACCACGGCGGCCGGGACCGGATTTTCGCGGTGCAACGCCCAACCGGGCGTTCCGGGGCGCGGAGAAAATGGGAAGAGATGAAGGTAGCCGAAAGGCAGCGCGCGGACCAGGGCCAGGGTCTCTTCAAACTCGGCATCGGTTTCGCCGGGAAAGCCGACCATCACGTCCGCACCCAGGGTCAGTTCAGGACCGGCTGCGCGCAGCAGAGCTTCCACCTTTTCGACGTAGTGCCAGGGCCGGTAGCGGCGGTGCATGCGGCGCAGAACTCCATCGGAACCGGATTGCAGAGGCAGGTGCGCATGCCGGGAGAGACGCGCCGGGCCGGATGCGGGGCGGGCGAACTCGGTCATCAGGGTGATCATTTCCGCATCCCAGTCCATCGGCTCGATGGAGCTGAGACGCAGGCGGGCGAGATCGGTCTGGGCAAAGATCCGCCGGGCTAGATTGGCCAGCGATAAGCGACTCGCTGGCTGCGGCGAAGTTGGGGGCAAATCTCTTCCCCAGCGGCCGAGGTTGATTCCGGAGAGCACCAACTCGTGCCCGCCGGCGGCGACAAAGCCCTCCACCTGGCGGAGGACGGTATCGGCGGCCAGGCTGCGCGACGAGCCCCTGGTTTGAGGAATTACGCAGAAGGTGCAGCGGTTGCCGCAGCCCTCCTGGATTTTGAGGTTGGGGCGGGTCTGCACGCCGGGGGTCAGCTGCGCCTCTTCCAGAAAGGAGTGCGCGAAGCGGTCGTCAACCCATACCGCGGCCTTACCCGCGCCGGCGTTGAGCACCGATTCCACTCTAAGCAAGGCAGGAGATTCGGCTGGTGACTCGACAACCTGGCTGGCGGTTGGCAGCGCAGACTCGCTGCCGGAAGCGCCAAGCCGCAGGTCAAGCCCCAAAACGATACCGGGCGCAAGGCCCTTGTGGCTGTTCCCCACAACGGCGGCAACACCCGCCAGTTCGGTCAGCTCCGCGGGCGCGCGCTGCGCATAGCAGCCGGTAACTACGATCTTTGCCGCGGGATTCAGGCGGTGGGTGCGGCGGATGTAGGCGCGCGCTTCGCGGTCGGCCTCGGCCGTCACGCTGCAGGTGTTGACGACGACCACATCGGCGGCGGAGGGCTTCTGCTCGGTCATTCCGTCGGCGCGGAGACGGTCGCTGACCGCCTCGCCATCGGCGCGCGCCGCCCGGCATCCGAAGTTCTTTACGTGAAAGCCGCCCATAGTGCCAGTCTATTTCAAGTGCAATTGCGGCGGCACGCCGGGAACCGGGCAGATTGCTTCCGCGCTACGGCGCGGAGAAACAAAACGACGACCACAGCGAGCCAGTCGAGAAAACTGCTTGCGTCCATAAGATGCACAACTGCAAATGTTTACTGAATGTTTCGAGCGCACTCGAAGGGTTTCCAGAGTGGCCCGATTGCGGCCTTTCGCTATACTAATGGTATGACCACTTCAGGTCAGCGAGACCAAGCCTAGAGATGCAGACATCCACTGCCGAGAGCCTTTTCGAGCCCGCCTCCAACCCGCGCGTCGGCAGCACGCGGCATATTCTCGGCTTTGTCTATTTCACCTGCATTGTCTATCTTTCCATCGGGCTGCCGCTGGCGGTTCTGCCTCCGTACGTCCACCTGCGCATGGGCTACAGCGCGGCGTTGGCGGTGATGGTGATCAGCATTCAATACGTCGCCACGCTGGCCAGCCGACCTTGGGCGGGACGCATCTCCGACCACGTGGGCGCCAAGGTTGCGGTGCTGTGGGGGATGGGCCTGGTTTCCACCAGCGGCGCTATTTTGATTGCCGCCGCGCTGGCGCACTCGATTCCGTGGTTGAGCCTCGTGCTGCTGTTCCTGAGCCGCCTGGTGCTGGGCATCGGCGAGAGCCTCGGATCCACCGGTTCCACGCTTTGGGGAATCACGAGCGCCGGCCAGCAAAGCACGGCCAAGGTGATCACCTTCAACGGGATCGCCACCTACGGCGCCATGGCGGTGGGCGCTCCGCTGGGGGTGGTGCTGGACGCGCGCTGGGGTCTGGGCTCGATCGGGCTGTTGATCCTGGTGATTGGGGCAGTCAGCCTGTTGATGGCCAGCCGCAAGAGCCCGGTGCACGTGGTTCCCGGCGTTCATCTGCCGTTCCGCCAGGTGCTGGGCCGGGTGGTTCCGCACGGCATGGGCCTTGCTCTGGGCGGAGTTGGATACAGCACACTGGCCACATGCGTCACGCTCTACTACGCGAGCCGCCACTGGGCCGGCGCAGCCCTTTGCCTGACCGCCTTTGGCGCCGCGTTCATTTTCGCGAGACTGCTGTTCATCCACGCCATCGACCGCTTTGGCGGGTTCCCGGTGGGACTGACCTGCCTGTCGACGGAATCGCTCGGCATGGTGCTGCTGTGGCAGGCTCACTCCCCCTGGATGGCCTTCACCGGAGCCGCCCTGGCCGGGCTTGGATTCTCTCTGGTGTTTCCGGCGCTGGGCGTGGAGGCTGTGAAGCGGGTTCCGCCGCATAATCGCGGTACGGCACTGGGCGTTTACACAGCGTTTGCCGACGTTTCCTTCTTTTTGACCGGTCCCCTGGCCGGCACGGTCATTGGCGTCTGGGGCTACTCCAGCGTCTTTCTTTTCGCGCTGCTGTCGATTCTTTGCGCGCTGGGGATCACCTTCGTGCTGCGCGAGCTGAGCCGGCGGGATTCCTCCAGCTATTAACAAGAAAAAATCGTTTCGCAGAATGAAGGCTAGATGCAGGAGGGCCTGAACAGGCTGCGGAGAACGACCCCCTTTCAGACTAAACGCCCTAAAAAACCACCACAGGGGCTAAAGCCCAAGACTCATTCTATTGGCCTTATCGGCACGACTGAAGTCGTGCCCTGACGCTTCTTGCCTGCCCGATGGAGTTTTTCCGCAGCCTGCAAAGCCCCGTTCATTTTATTGGCCTTTTCGGCACGAATCGAGTCGTACCCTAGTAAGAAACAAAAGTGCAAGTTCAACAAAACAAAAAAGGTAAGCAAAACACCCGTTTCATCCATCGCGGGTCGGAAACACCGGTGCCGGACTGTTACAAAGCCTGACCAGATGGAGCTTTTCCGCGGCCTGTAAAGGCCTCCGGCTCTCTATGCGAAAACAGAACACCTCGGCCTTGACGAGCCTACAGAGCTGCCTTGATCACCTTGCGGTAGCGTTCCAACACTTCCCTGCCCTTCTCGGTCATGCGGCAGACGGTGAGCGGAATCTTGCCGCGAAAGGTCTTTTCGATGGCCACGTACCCGGCTTCTTCCAGCTTCGAAAGATGCACCGAGAGATTGCCCTTGGTGAGGCCGGTGGTTTGGTGCAGATACTGGAAATCGGCTTCTTCGACCGCGTCCAGAATGGCCGCAATCATGAGGCGCGCCGGCTCGTGAATCACGCGGTCGATATCGGCCAGGCGCTGAATCTTCTTGTTGCTCATCTCACTCACCTGCGCCTTCCTCGTTCACACCTTCTTCGCTTTCGAGCGGCTGGCGCAAGAAGCGCAACAGAACGACGGTTCCTGAAATCAGCGAGATGAGGCCCAAGCCGCCCCACAGGATTGCGAATGCCAGCCCGAGCTCAAGGTCGCTTTGCGCCAGCCATATGCCGGCCGCCACCGCGAGCACGGCGCTGACCACAAAGCGCAGGCTGCGGCCGAACAGAACCGTCAGAATGCCCCAGAGGGTTGCGCCCGCAGCCAGCGTCCAATGCGAATGCTCCCAGTGCGCACGCGCTCCCAAACAACTGGCGACCGCCGCTGTCAGGATGGCAATCAGGATGACCAGGAATCGCGGTCGCAACGGAAGCGGCCTGGCCTTGACATAGCCGGTCCGGGCAAGCAGGAACCGTTTGCGCAGCCATTTGACGGCCCACGGCAGGCCGATACACATCAGCGGGGTGAGCAGCGCAAACGCCACAGTGACCAGTGTGAAGGCCATCGAGCGAGGGGGAAACATCCTCGGCGCGTAAATCAAAGCGGCGACGACGAGCAGAAACAGCCCAGCGCATATTTCCGGCAAACCGTCGCGGTTATGCGCCTTTTGCATGAGGCGGCTGGCGATTTTGGTGGGATCGGAATCGGCGAGATTAGATGCGAGATCGTTCATTTCATTCTCCACAAACTGGTTTGTAATGCAAACCTGTTTACGTAGTGAATTCTGTACCGATCCTGGGCGTCTGTCAAGAGGATTCTGCGTTTTTCTTGAGTTTCTGGAGCTTTTCGAGAAGGAGATTTGTGGTATCCCACCCTTGAATCAAAGAACGATTCAAGGATGGGGCACCCAGTTTCCTGCACCGGCTCAAACCCGATCCCGCGCCTTTTCTCTGGAGCGGGCTTGCCGAAGGCGGCTGCCGCACCGCAGGTGCCTAGACGTTGAACTTGAAGAAGAGGATGTCGCCGTCCTTGACCACATACTCCTTGCCTTCGGAGCGGAGCAGGCCCTTCTCCTTGACCGCCTGCTCGCTGCCAAAGGTGAACAGGTGCTCGCAGTGGTAGGCGTCGGCCCGGATGAAGCCGCGCTCGAAGTCGGAGTGGATGACGCCCGCCGCCTGGGGAGCCTTGGCGCCGGTGGGGATGGTCCATGCGCGCACTTCCTGCACCCCGGCGGTGAAGTAGGTGCTGAGACCGAGCAGCTTGTAGGCGGAGTGAATCAGGCGGTTCAGACCTGGCTCCTCGAGGCCCAGCTCGGCCAGGAATTCGGCGCGCTCGGCGGGATCGAGCAGCGCGATCTCCGCTTCCATGGAGCCGCAGATGCGGATGACTTCCGCGTTCTCCTCGGCGGCGCGCTTTTCCACCGCGGCGACCCATTGGTTGCTGTTCTTCAGCCCGGCTTCATCGACGTTGGCCACGTAGAGCACCGGCTTGGCGGTAATCAGGAAGATCTCGCGGGCCGCGGCCTGCTCCTCGTCGCTCAGTTCGACGACGCGCGCGGGGCGACCGGCATCGAGGGCTTCCTTGAGCTTTTTGAGCGCCTCGAATTCGGTTTTTATCTTCGCGTCCTGGGTGTTGCGAGCGGCCTTTTCCGACTTCGCGAAGCGCTTTTCCACGCTATCCAGATCGGCCAACAGCAGTTCGGTGTTGATGATGTCGATGTCGTGCAGCGGATTGACGCCGCCCGCGACGTGAATCACGTTGTGGTCTTCAAAGCAGCGCACGACGTGGATGATGGCGTCGGTGGCGCGAATGTGGCCGAGGAACTGGTTGCCCAGCCCTTCGCCCTTGCTGGCACCCTCCACCAGCCCGGCGATGTCGATGAACTCCATGGTGGTGGGCACGGTGCGGTTGGGCTTTACGAACTGGGTGATGCGGTCCATGCGCGCATCGGGAATGGGCACGATGCCGACGTTGGGGTCGATGGTGCAGAAGGGATAATTGGCCGCCGGGGCTTCGGCTGCCGTGAGGGCATTGAAGATGGTGCTTTTGCCCACATTGGGCAGGCCGACAATTCCGCAATTCAAAGGCATGAAAACTGATCCTTGAGACTCGAAGGGGCAGGGATTTCCTGTAGGCCGCAGAGGGCCGAAGTCAGGTTGGCCGATTCGCTGGTTGGATAGGGAGTACGCCGCGCCGGTTTCCCGGCTGCGTCCTCTTTCTATTATGCCTGACGGCTGCTTGCGATGGAGGCGATTGCCTCCATCGGCTTCTGGCTGCACCCTCGGCGGGTGACCCGACAGCGGTCTCCCGATGGCGCGTCTTCGGCCGGATGGATTGCAATGGGAAGACTTTCAGCTGGTTTATCCGGCAACATCACCCGGCGTTCATCGCGGCCGGGGAATCCACGGTAACCGGAACGGGCGCGCTCTGAAGCGCGACGAACTTGGCCGGGCGACAACAAGCCTTTGCCAGCCGCGCGCGATCCGCCTGCATGGCGCGATCTTCTTTGAGCCACGCCAGGGTCTGGCGCAACACCTGCGCAGCGCCGGGATTTTCCGGCATAACGATGCGATAGTGCATCCACTTTCCTTCGCGACGTGCGGCGACGATCCCGGCGCTGCGCAGATAGGCCAGGTGACGAGAGATCTTGGGCTGCCCCTGGGCAAGAATCTCGACAAAATAGCAAACGCAGATCTCCTGGTCGCCCATCAGATTGAGCAGACGGAGGCGAGTCTTGTCGCCCAACGCTTGGAAGAAGCGCTCCATATTGAACACATGTGATCTCGCTGCCATGCACTACTTATACGCCTTGACGAATATGAGTGCAAGGGATATAGTCGTTTTGGCGAATATGTTTTCCGGAGGGAATCATGACGGATCGGATTCTGGAGTCGGTCAGGTCGAAGTATGGAGCGGTGGCAGAGAGTTCTTTGTCGAGCGATCATGCCGGTGTCAAGGCGGTGGCCGAGGCATTTGGTTACACGGCAGAGGATCTTACGTCGATTCCCGCTGAAGCCAATATGGGTTTGTCTTGCGGTAATCCGACGGCCACGGCACACATCAGGCCGGGTGAGGTGGTTGTCGATCTGGGCTCCGGCGGTGGGCTCGATGTTTTTCTCGCAGCAAGGATGGTTGGTCCAACAGGCCGCGCGATCGGGATCGATATGACGCCGGCCATGATCGAGCGCGCGCGCGCAAATGCGAAGGCAGGCGGCTACACCAACGTTGAGTTCTATCTGTCTACGATTGACCGGATTCCATTGCCCAACGCTTCGGTCGACTGCGTGATCTCAAACTGTGTTCTCAATCTTGCCCCCGACAAGCCCGCGGTGTTTCGCGAGATTGCCCGCGTACTCAAGCCGGGCGGCAGGGTCGCCGTGAGCGACATTGCATTGAAACAGGAACTCCCCGAGGCCATTGCGCAGAGCGTGGCGGCCTACGTGGGCTGCATTGCGGGGGCCATTCAGATTGCCGACTATCGCGCCGGCTTGCTTGCTGCCGGATTCGAGCACGTCGAGATTGTCGACAGCGGCAAGGATCTCAACGCATACGCCAAGGTCGAGAACCAATCCGGCTGTTGCTCGCCGACGATGGACGCTTCCAATCCGCTTCAAGTGATTGAAACGTCTTGCTGCTCCCCTGCGCCCGCCGCGTCCACATCCGTGCATGAAGAACTCAAGTCGCTTCTCTCGCAATACGACGTCAATGCGGCCGCGGCGAGTGTGAAGGTATACGCCATTAAGCCCCGGATGAGTTTCTAGCATCGCTTCCTGGCACATCAAGAAGGGAAACCATGATTAAAGTGATCTTTGCTTGTATTCATAACGCAGGGCGTTCGCAAATGGCGGCTGCATTTTTCAATCAGCTTGCCGACCCGGCGAAGGCTGTAGCCGTATCAGCGGGAACGGACCCCGGCTTGCGCGTCCATCCCGAGGTTCTTGCCGCCATGCAAGAGGTGGGGATCGACCTCAGCAACGCCAAGCCGCAGAGACTTACTGAAGAGCTGGCGCAGGACGCGCAGCTTCTCATCACCATGGGTTGTGGCGACAAGTGCCCCTATGTTCCGGGACTGCGCCGAGATGACTGGGCGCTTCCGGATCCAAAAGGGCAACCAGTCAAGGAGGTTCGTCGCATCCGGGATGAGATCAAAGGACGAGTGCAATCGCTGCTTGGCCAGGAGGGCCTGCGCGTTACCCAGTGACAAGCCGCACAGAGCCTTAGGATTTCGGGTTTCCTGGACCGCTTTCATGCGCCGCGCTGTTCAAGGCCGCCGGAGGGATGCCTAGGCGGCTGGTAAACTGGGGTCAGGAGCGTCTCAGTTGCCGGGTTGATCCTCGGGAGAGATGTTGGACGCCAGGAGGACCCCCGTGTTTCACACCACAGAAGACGTTCGCATTCAACGAACCACCGTGGTTCTTCCCCCGGTTTTTCTGGAGGAGGAGCGTCCTGTCACCGAGTCGGCCTCAGCCGTGATCTTCAACACCCGCAACGACATCTCCGCCATTTTGAAGGGCGACGACACGCGGCTGCTGGTGCTCGCCGGGCCCTGTTCCATTCACGACACCAAGGCCGCGCGGGAGTATGCCGCGCTGCTGAAGACGGCGATCGACGAGTTCAGCGACGATCTGCGCATTGTGATGCGCGTTTATTTCGAGAAGCCCCGCACCACCATCGGCTGGAAGGGCCTGATCAACGATCCGTACCTGGATGAGTCGTACAAGATCAACGACGGCCTGCGGCTGGCGCGCAATCTTCTGCTGGACCTTGCCGAGATGGGGGTTCCGGCCGGAACCGAATTCCTGGACATGATTTCGCCGCAGTACATCGCGGGACTTGTCAGCTGGGGAGCTATCGGGGCGCGCACCACGGAGAGCCAGGTGCATCGCCAGCTGGTGAGTGGCGTCAGCTGCCCGGTAGGCTTCAAGAACGGCACCTCGGGCGACGTGCAAGTGGCGGTGGACGCGATCATGTCGGCAGCGCACTCGCATACCTTCCTGGGGCACACCAAGTTCGGCCAGTCAGCGATTTTTGTGACCAATGGCAATCCCGATTGCCACATCATTCTGCGCGGCGGCAAGAAACTGGTGAACTTCGAGGCGCACCATGTATCCGAAACCGCGACCAAGATGGAAAAGGCGGGCGTGAAACCCAACATCATGATCGACTTCAGCCACGCCAACAGCAGCAAGGACTACCGACGGCAGGCGCTGGTGTGCCACGATGTGGCGGGGCAGATTGCGGGGAGTGGCGACAAGCGCGGCGATACGCGGATTATGGGCGTGATGATCGAGAGCAACCTGGTGGCCGGCGCGCAGACGCTGGCCGAGGGTAAGCCTCTGGTCTACGGGCAAAGCATCACCGACGCCTGCATCGACTGGGCCGACACCTACTCACTGTTCCAGGAACTGGCCGCCGCAGTGCGCAGCCGGCGCGAAGCAAAGGCCTAAATCCGGTCTTTGCGGCAATCGGGCTATCGCCAGTCAAGGCCTTTAATCTCGGTGTTGTGAAAGCGCGCTGCCGTCAGCGAGCCCTCAGTCTCTACTTGATCGCTTCCGCATGGTGGCGTTCCTTTCGAATAAGCAGGCCAGCAGCGGGTGAGCGGAACCGTGAAACTGTGACGAAAAGGGGTGCGAATCCTCTCCCGGCGGCTTGCTGCTTCCGGCTGCAGCCTGGACGATAGCTCATCCTCCTTGTGAATGGAATAAGCGCACCTACACGGGTGAGGGGTTGGTTGGACTCGCATGGGCCTTTCCGCGGGCCAGGGCGCACAACGTGATTGGCGCGCTGTGGGAAGTGAGCGACACGTCAACCCTCGCCTGATGGACGGCTTGTACACCGGGCTCAATGCGGGGCTGGATTTCAACTCTACATGGGGCACTGAGAACCGAAGGCAAATTGCCCTCACTGCCCCGCGCGCGCCCCATAGCACAAATCCGCGCCGCTATTGCTTCGTACTATTGTTTTGTTTCCAGCGGGTGCTGCGCATCTTCAAAGAACTGGTTCTGCAGTTTCAGGCTCACCCGATCGGCCTTGATGGCCTTTATCGCCTCGGCAATTTGCCGCGACCACTCCTTCTGGTCGAACTCGCCGAGTTCCTTGCTGGCCACTGCGCCATCGCCGCTGTAATGATTCGGGAAGCGTGCATACCACCAGATGCCGGTGTACACATTCTCCGGAAGCGATTGGCGATGCTGGTCTGCGCCGGACTGCTGGCCTGCGCGGTCGAGGTGCACCAGGTCGGGTCGCGCGATGAGCATGAGCGACGTCTCCGATTCCCCGGCGTGCATGTCGTTGGTGGTCTTCAGGGCCGGGCGGCCCGGAACATTCAGCCTGGGCAATCCGAAGACATAGACGACGTAGTCGCGCGGCGACGCAAGCTGCGCCTGCCCGAAGAGCGGCAACAGCGATTCATTGCCGCCGTGGCCGTTCACGATGACCACTTTCTTGCAGCCGTTGCGGGCCATTTCCTTCACCGTTTCCTGCAGCAGAGTGAGCTGGGTGGAGAGGCTGTAAGCGACCGTTCCCGGCTGCTGCTGCGCCTCAAAGATCTGGCCGAAATAGTACTCGGGAAAGACCACGGCATATTCCTGCTGGACCGCGTTCATTACCGCGAAGCGGACGTCGAGCAGGTCGGTTCCCAAGGGAAGGTGCGGGCCGTGCTTCTCGATGATGCCGAAGGGAAGCACGCAGACCCCCTGCGACCGATGGATCGCCTGAACAAAGTCGGGACCAGTTAGTTCCTCCCATTTCGGCGAGAGACTCGCCTGAGCAAAACATATCGCTGTGGAAAAGAGGAGGAAAAGGACGGCAGGCAGGGTGCGCAAGGCTGAATTCATGGCTGGGCCTCCTTGGGGGTTTGCCGGTTTTCGCAATGCTTTCGTTGAATCTCGCGGTGCGGCCGTTTTCCCGCACATTCACTGGCGACCATACTAGGTCTCCGACCGTATGAAGATGAACCTCATCAGGTACTTGGCAGCGTGCGT
>CAZQPY010000042.1:0-46778 GCA_964595345.1 uncultured Occallatibacter sp. | reverse complement strand
GGGTCCAGCACCATCGCCGACTGGAAGCGCGACTGCGCCGCCTTCCAGTTCTTCTTCTCCAGATAGTATCCGCCCACATTGAGGTCTTCCTTGGCGGTCTCCGGACGCGGCTCATCGAGGGTGTCGGATCCCTTCTGGTGCTTTTTCTTCTTTCCCTGCTCTTCCTCGTCCGGGCGTGGAAGCAGGCCTGCCAAGCCGGCCAGGCTGGAACTTGAATCCGTCGGCTGATCGCTCACCGCCTCAGGCAAGGGATCGTCGGGGCTGCGGATGGGGTCCACATCGTCGCCGGCGAGTGCCATCCGGCTGCTGCTGGAGATTGAGTCGGCGGCGCCACTGGCCGAATCACCCGCCGAGCCTGCCGGCGCCGCCGGCGCAGCGCTAACGGAGAGTACTGGCACCGAAGTCGTGTCTCCCGGAAAAGGGTTGGAGTCCGTTCCGCCAGCGGCTGGCTTTTGCGCCCCGCCTGCCGGAGCCTGCGCTGCGACCGGCGTCCCCGCTCCCAGACAGCCCGCCAACGCCAGCATTGCCCAAATTCCCCGCTTCATCGCTCCGCCTCACCCCTTCAATGGTACGATGCGGACCAGAGATACTGCACACAAGGAAAGAATCCCACACTCGCATGGCCCTCATCGTCCGCTCTTCCGCCATACATGCAGCCGGCTGCTACACCACCACCGACATCCGCAAAGGAGAGCGCGTGGCCGAGTACACCGGTCCGCACATCTCCAAGGAGAAGGCGGACGCCCTCTATGAGGACTCGCCCGTCACCTACCTCTTTGGACTCGGCGACGGCTCAACCGTCATCGACGGCCACTGCGACACCATGTTCATCAACCACAGTTGCGACGCGAACTGCGAAACCCGCGAGGAAGACGGCCATGTCTGGGTGGTGGCCATCAAGGATATCGCAGCGGGCGACGAGATCACCTACGACTATTGTCTCTACGACGGCGGAGACGACCCGGCCACCTGCAATTGCGGCGCGAAAAAATGCCGTGGCACCATGTATTCCCCACAGGAAATCCGCCGCCGCAAGGCCGCCGCTACCCGTGCCGCAAAAAAGAGAGCCGGGGACAACACCAAAACAAACACACCAAAAGCCAGGGAATAAACTTGGCTATCTGAAGACTAGCCCCTCCCATTTGTGAGAGTCGATAATTGCTTGTATAAACGGCCAGTTTTGAAGAAATTGATTAAGGCGAACTGACCAATCATCAAGCGAACGACTGAAATGAATAATCTTCCGGAGATATGGTCGATTTGGATGACTCGACCAAGACCGTGGAGTCTGAATAGTTTCGCGGTCTGTAGTTCGTTAATTGGGATGACGAAATCCTTCAAGCCTTCAACATGGAGGCCACTATCATCAAGCTTCGCGTACCCTTTCAAAACCGTTGTCTTGAGTGTAAGTTCGTTCCCGCTGTAATAGAACACCTTGTATTTCATACGTGATCACCTGAACCCCGCTTCCCTTCTCTGGGAAGCTTACCTTCTCAACCCAAGGCATGAAAACCAGCTCGAACATTTCTTGCCTGGCCCGCCCTCCCCTCGCCCGGTCCGGAACGATACAATCCCCTTTAGGCGGCCTTTCTCACTGGGCTGGCCCTTAGGAGCGCGTCCCCATGGGATACCAGGTTCTGGCCCGCAAATACCGCCCGCAACGTTTCGCCGACGTGGCCGGGCAGGACCACGTCACCCGCACGCTGACCAACGCGCTCACCCAGAACCGCATTGCCCACGGCTACATCTTTTCCGGCCATCGAGGCATTGGAAAAACCACCATCGCCCGCATTGTGGCCCAGGCCCTGAACTGCCAGCACGCGGTGGGGAGCCCGGAAAGGCCCTCGGCAGAGCCATGCGGCAATTGCGACTCCTGCATCGAGGTCCGCCAGGGCAACGCTGTGGACGTGATCGAGATCGATGCCGCCACCAATCGCGGCATCGACGAGATTCGCGAACTGCGCGACGCCGCCCGCTACTCTCCCGCCCGCGACCGCTACAAGATCTACATCCTCGACGAAGCCCACCAGATTACCGATGCGGCCTTCAACGCCCTGCTCAAAACCCTCGAGGAGCCTCCGGCACACGTCATCTTCATGATGGCCACCACCGAACCGGAGAACATTCCCCAGACCATTCGCTCCCGCTGCCAGCACTTCAGCTTTCATGCCGTCAAATTCGACGACATCCTGGCTCAGTTGAAGATGATCGCCGGGTTGGAAGATGTGGAAGCCGAAGCTGCCGCCCTTGCGCTGCTGGCCGAAGCCGGCGATGGATCGATGAGAGACGCTTTGTCGATCATGGATCAGGCCATCGCTTCCGCGCCGCTGGAAAACGGGCGAGCGGTCCTTTCGGCCACCCAGATTCGCGAGTTGATGGGCGCGGTGCCCAACGCCGTCTTCGAACGCCTGCTGGAGTCTGTCGCAGCCGGCCAAAGCGCCGAATTGATGGAGCAACTGAACCTGCTGATCAATGCCGGACACAGCGCGTCTTCGCTGGCCCGCCAGATGGTTCGCTACCTGCGCAATTCCTTGATGGCCAAGCTGGGTGGCGAGCAGACGGAGCTTCTGCAGATCTCCGGCGACGAACGTGCCCGCGCCATGCGCACCGCCATGCTTTTTACCGAGGAGGAATTAACCCGCAATCTGCAGATTGTTCTGCGCACCTTCGACGATCTCAATTACCGCCAGGAGCAGCGTTTTCACCTGGAACTGGGCCTGCTCAAGCTGGTGCACGCGCAGCGCCTGCTTCCGCTGGAGGAATTGCTGAGCGGTGTCAAGACGGGAGCCGCGGTCTATGGCTCGTCGTCCTCCGCACCATCTCGTTCTACTTCACCTTCAGCAGCCCGACCAACATCCTCCGCAGCTTCGTCCGCGACGTCCTCGGCAGCGCCGGCTTCGCCCTTCGCACCCATCGGCAATGGTTTGGGTTCCGGCCCAAAGATGGAAACGGGAGCAGACGGCGGATCGGCTTCTGCACATTCACAAACACCCACACCCATCGCGCTTGTGGAGCGGCCCTCGCCCGTTCAGGCTCCACAGGCCCCAATCGCCGTGACGCCGCAATTTGCGGGGACCACACCGTTCTCTGCCACGTCGAGCGCGACCGTCGGCTTCACTGCATCGTTGACCGAAGGCGCGCTGGCCAAAGCTCCAGAGCCTGCGGCTGCTCCCGCTGCTTCCGCGCCAGCAGGCTCGGCGAGCGCCGACATGCTGCGCAATGCCATCGTTTCCGCGCTGGCCGGCGCAGGGCATAACTCCGCATCGCAAATCCTCGGTGGCGGATTGTGGTCGCTGGACGGTGGCAGCCTACGCATTGAAGTCGCAGGGATGGGCAAGAAGATGCTGGCCCTGACCGTCAATGCGGCTGCGGAGAAGATCCTCCGCCAGGAATTGCAGCGGCTGGGCGGACCGCCTCGCTTCCTGGTGCTCCCCGGCGAGGGAGCCGGACAGTCGGGCGCAACGCTGGCAACGCCGCTGGCTGGCAGCATCGAAGAAGTTGCCCTTGCCCACCCGCTGGTGCAATCGGCTATCGAGGTTTTCAAAGCCGAGGTACGAAGCGTGGTGGATCTCCGTCAAAAATAGCGCAACCATGCGGCATTGGATCCCATCCGATGGAGTGCAGATAACCAAGTGAAAGCCGACCGATGATCAATCCCCTCAAAATCGCCGAAATGCTCTCCCAGGCGGGCCAGATGCAGGAAGAGGTCCAGCGCAAGCTCTCACAGATTATTGTGGAGGGATCCAGCGGTGGCGGCGCCGTAATGGCCACCATGAACGGCAAGAAACAATTACTCAAGATTCATATCGACCCGGCTGCCGTGCTTGGACTCAGCGCGGACCAGCCCGATGTGGAGATGCTGGAAGATTTGGTGGTTTCGGCGGTGAACGACGCCGGTCGCAAAGCTGAGGAAGCCATGCAGTCCAGCGTTCAAGGCATGCTTGGCGGACTCAAGCTGCCCGGTATGAGCTGATGATTTTCCTTGCATTCGGAGGCGCGCTCGAACGTTGTGCGAAGGAGGCAACATGCCTGACGGAATGAATCGAAGGAGCTTTCTCGGAATGGGCGTGGCCGCTACTGCGGCGGTTCTGTCTCCACGCTGGATGAGAGCCCAGGCGCCGGAGATCCCCGACCGGGTGCTGCAAGGGCGTGCGGCCGCGCTGAACAAACCGATCTCGACCACCAAGCTTTACGACAACGTCTACATGCTCTTCCAGGGCGTGGGGGGCAACATGGCTCTCCAGGCCGGCCCTGAGGGCAACATCCTTGTCGACTCCAATTTCTCAACCGCGGTTCCGAGGATTCGCGAGGCAATCGCCGCCGTCAGTCACGACGCGCCCGATGCGCTCATCAACACCCACTGGCATTACGACCACACCGACGGGAACGAGGCTCTTCATGCCGCCGGATTCACTGTCTTTGCCCACCGCAAGACCCGCGAGCGCCTGGCCACTGCGCAAACCATTCCTTTCTTTCATCTCACCATGCCTCCTTCCCCGCTGGGTGCGCTTCCTTCCATCACCTTCGATGACGCTCTGCATGCATGGCACAACGGCGATTCGCTCGATCTGGTCCATTTCGATCCCGCACATACCGATACAGACATATACATCCACTTTCACAATGCCAATGTTTTGCATGTGGGCGATATCTGGTTCAACGGTTTCTACCCGTTCATCGACGAGGCCACGGGCGGCAGCATCGGCGGCATGATTCGCGCCGCTGAAAAGGCGCTAACCATTGCGGATGGCAAAACCAAAATAATTCCCGGTCATGGACCGCTGGGATCAAAAGCCGACCTTCAGAAGTATCTCGAAATGCTCGTGGCAGTCCGCGACAAGGTGGCCGCACTCAAGGCTGCGGGAGCCAACGAGCAGGAGGCAGTCGCCAAGAAGCCAACCGCCGATCTGGATGCAGTTTGGAGCAAAGGCTTCATGAATGCGGACACCTTCACCGGAATCGTTTATCGCACCTTGTAGGAGGCGCCGCTCGTGTCACGTTATGCCGAACCGATGGCCCGGCTCATCGAAGAACTGAAGAAGCTGCCGGGAGTGGGCGCCAAGAGCGCCCAGCGGTTCGCCTTCCACATCCTGCGCTCGAGCGACGAAGACGCCGCGGCACTGGCGGAAGCCGTGCAGGTTCTCAAAGCCAGCCTGCGGCTTTGTTCTATCTGCAACAACGTCACGGATGTCGATCCCTGCGCGTATTGTGCGAATCCAGCGCGCAATATGCGGCAGGTTTGCGTGGTCGAAGAGCCCACCAACATCGCCTCCATCGAGCGCACGCGCGGCTATCAGGGCGTTTATCACGTGCTGCATGGAACCTTGTCTCCACTGCATGGCGTGGGACCGGACCAGTTGCGCACGCAGACGCTGATCGGCCGTGTTGAACGTGGTGAAGTGGACGAGGTGATCATTGCTACAAGCCCCACTTTGGAAGGCGAAGCCACAGCCACCTGGCTTGCAGCCGCGCTGCGCTCCACGCGGGTTCGCATCACCCGCATCGCCACCGGAGTTCCCGCCGGAAGCGATATTGAGTATGCCGACGAAGTGACCATGGCGCGGGCCATGGAAGGCCGTCGCGATCTCTGATGCAACGCTCCCTTACAAGGCGCAGGCGGCCGAAGTATCGGCCCGCACCTTGCGAAGTGGCAGCGCCGTCGCGGAAGTGAGCGACTGCTGAATTTCGGCGAGAATCGAAAGCGCGATTGTGGCGGGCGACTCCGCGCCAAGATCGATTCCCATGGGCGCATGAATCCGATCAAGCCAGCCCTCTACTCTGGCTTGCGCATCCCAGGACGGAGTTGCGAGATGGTCGAGCAGTTGAGCCGCTTCTTGAAGCAGTTCTCGCGTGCGCCGCTGCGGGCCCAGAACGCCGATGTAGGCCGGTGCGGGATCAAGATCCAGAAGCGCTGCAAGGATCCGCGCATCCTGCTCGAAGCTGTGAGTCATCACGACAGCAGCATCTGTACGGCGAATCTCTGCGAAGATGGACTCCCGATCACTCTGGAATTCACGATTCTGATTCACCGGTAGTACACGAACTTCGTCGGCCACAGGAAACCGTTCACGGGTCGCGAGGTGCGAGCGGCCATCCGCCATCGCTACGTACCAACCCAGTTCCCTTGCCATGCGGTGAAGTGGCTGCGCATCGTCGCCGCAACCGAAGATCCACAAGCCGGGACGCGCCGGTCGATAATTTGCCCATATGCGCACCACGCGTCCTTCCAACAAAACCTTCTGCGCGAATGAGTGCTTTTCTTCAAGTGCCACCGCAGCCAGATCCGCCAGGGATGAAGCGTCCCGTCGGGAGCGGCCCTTAGAAAGCATCGGCATTTTGAAATCGCCAAATGCAGGCTGGCTGCATACGAAGTGACCGAGATGAGGCCCAACAAGCACTGTAGCAACCGCGCAGGGCACGCGGTCCGCGAAAGCACGATCCAGCGCGGAAAGCAGTGGGATTGCCGTCGCACGGCGCTCCAGCAGAAGATGAATCGTCCCCCCGCATCCCGATCCGTACGGACGATCTCCATCTTCGCCGCCCGTCGCGTACTGCTCAATCACCGCTCCGTTCCGTGTAAGCCACCAGGCGCGCCGCGCGACTTCCGCTTCCAGGCATCCACCGCTCACCGTGCCTGCGCGGCGGCCATCCTCGGCCACAAGCATCAGAGCGCCCGGCTTGCGATAACTGGGGCCATCGATGGCAACGATGGAAGCCAAAACATACTCGGCTCCTTCTTTTTCCAACTCGCGCCACAGGGGCAGAATCCGATCGAGATCGCTCGCTATCGCCTGCGGTGCCACCGTTTGCCGCTCGTGGGCGGAACTGTCCTGCTGACTCTGCGATGACGTAGAATGCGTGCTTGCAACGCGCAGTTCAAACTCTTCCGCCACGGGTGACCTCCTGTGGACAGCGTCCGCGCACACCACTTTCCGTGTACGACGGGTCAATCTTGTTTCATTGCCTGAACAACTAAGCAGGCATACCGCGCACTTAATGTGAGAGGAGCGGGCGAGGGAATGAAACGGGCCAGCGAGACCGCTCACTTCAAGTCAGATAGTTATTGAGTACAGACCTCTAAATTCAGCAAGAATCGAGTTCAAATGGAGTAATGCAAATCGGATCGTTGCCGCGAGTGCCGGAGAACACCGGGGTTGCCGGATTTCCTTCCCGCATGCCGAGGATGATCCAGTTTTGCGCCAAAGCCACGCAGCCGTCAAGCGGATTTGATTGAGCCGACGGCAGAAGCACCGGGTGAGACGCCTTATCGCGCTTCGAGAAGGCGATTCAACTCTGCTTCGATCAGGTGAGGATCAACTTCCCCGTCAAACCGCGCACGGATCACTCCGTCCCGGTCAATCAGGTAAACCACCGGCAGCCCGAGTATTCCGCCGTACAACTCACCCAACTTCGCGTCTCCCATTACCACGGGATAATTCAAGTGCATCTTCTTCTCAACCGCGAGGGCTGAAGAATCGTCATCGTCCATGGAGACGCCAAGCGCCTGAAACCCCTGCTTGCGGTAACGCTCTTGCCACTCCACAAACCGCGGCATCTCCAGAAGGCACGGCGCGCACCAGGTGGCCCAGAAATCGAGCAGAACAACCTTGCCACGATAGTCGCCAAGATGAACCCGCGCCTTGTGCAGATCCGCACGCGTGAAATCCGGCGCAATCTGGTTTACGCCTACGGGAGCCGCCCAAGCATGCGCGGTCGCGAGCACAATAAGCAGACAACACGCCATCGCTGCGCCGAACCCATGGCTGGCACCGCACTGGGAACTTCCAACCTTGGCTTGATGCGGGTTATTGGCCCTTCTCAACGCGATATCCTCGAGCAACCCAGTCCGCACCAAAGTTATTGGCGATATAAAGCACTTTGACTTTGTTGAATCCCATTTCGCGCAGTGCAGCGTAGGCACGAGCAACGTTCGGACAGCGTTCCCACGGACAGCAGCCGCAATAAAGGACGATGGGCTGATCTTTGGCGAGCGAGGCAACGCGCTTGCGCAGAAGCTCAAGGCCTGCTGGCTGGCCGCCCGGACCAACATACTCCGACCCTGGAATATGCGCCTCTTGAAAAAGCAGGCGAGAGCCAACTTGTAACACCAAGGTTGATCCAGGTTTGGACGCCTGCAGCAGGTCATTCAACCTTTGCGGCTGAATCAGGTGGTCTGCGGGAATCGAGAGGGCGCTGCCCGCATCCGGCGTGGGTTGGAATTGCGCCTCCGCACGGTGTGTTGAAATCCCCATCATTATGCCGACAAAACAAGAAAGCCAAAACACCTTGCGGTTTCCATTCATTCTTGAAGCCTCTCACGGCGAACCTTGCAATGGCGCGTCCCTGCTCCGCCATCGCCCCATCCAGCATAACTCCGGCGCGCGGTCTTAGTACCGTGCCATCGACGAATCCGCAGGGCAATCGCATTTGAAAGGCAGCCCAGAACCCGGGATGCGCCCCCGAGAAACTCTCCGCAAGGGGCTTTGTAACAGGGCACGACTTTAGTCGTGCCGTAAGTGCGGCACCATGATTACGGGCTTTAGCCCCTGCTACCTCTGTTTTCTATGAGTTGAGCTTAGCAGCGGCTCAACAACCACCACCTGAAAGGTGGTGGGTTGCCGTTGCGACTGAAAGTCGCCAGTTCGTCTGAAGCCGCACGAAACGCTTCGCGTTTGGCATTCAGCCACATTCAACTCCATCTGCTTCCCAACAGCCACCAAGGCCACCGTCCCCACCTGAGCCAGAAAAGTCACGGAACGTTTGCTGGAAGCCATCCGCCTGAAAGGCGGAGGGCTTAGACCTGGCGTCGGAAGCTAAAGCCGAGACCCTATGCTGGCTTCCATCGGTACGACGAAAGTCGCGCCCTGTTACAAGGCGCGTTGAAATCTGCGTTTTCAGCGATTTGTACTGTCTTTACCCAACAGATTCAAACGCGATTGCCCTAAACGAATGCGCAACCGCCCAAGCACACGAGTCGGGCTTGCAATGGCCAGCCAACATACGCGACCCCACACTCGCGTGTTAGCCTGATTTGCAGCCGAGCCTGTTTCTGATTCACCAGCGCACAAAGGAGAAAACCTTGCCCCGGGAGATAGCAGAGAAGAAGGAAGCGATGCAAACGAGCAACGATTCAACTTCCTCTTGCTTCGCCTGCGGCGCCGACAATCCACGCGGGCTGCGCCTGCACTTCCGGTTGCAGGAAGACGTGGAAATGGCAGCTGATTGGATCCCCGACGCCGACCTCGAAGGCTATGAGGGCATCGTGCACGGAGGAATTGTTAGTACGGTGCTGGACGAGGCAATGGCCAAGGTTGTTGCGGCCTTGGAAGGCAAAGCGCTTACCGCGGAAATGCGGGTCAGATTCCGCCGCCAGGTTCCCTCCGGGCAGGTGGTTCGTATTCGTGGATGGATCGATAGCCGGAACAAGCGAATGATCAATGCCGAAGCCGAATTGACCGCGCAAGACGGCACAGAACTCGCGCACGCTTGGGGAGTTTTTCTCCGCCCGCGATAGAGCGGTCGTTCAAGGGTGTTTTCAAGCACCGTCTCTTTCCCCTATGCCGAATGCTCTGGACGCATGGCCAGCCCCGCCGCGACAATGCACAGCATCTCGTTTATAATCAGTGCATTAAAGAGTCGTAGTGTACAATCACACCATGTTTCGCGATCTGAGCCCGCTCTTCGGTTACATGCGCCGGTACCGCTGGGGATACGTGCTTGGCACCCTCTCCTGCGTTTGCACCAATGCCATCTGGGTACAGTTCCCCCGTGTCCTGAAGATGGCCGTCGATGAACTGCAAAAGAACCAGGCCACGCGGGCAAGCATTCTGTACTTTGCGGGACTGCTGATTGCCATCGCCCTCATTAAGGGCGTCTTCCTTTACTCGCAGCGCTGGATTCTGATTGGAATCTCGCGTGAAATCGAGTTCGACCTGCGCAACGATCTCTTCCGGAAATTGGAGCAGCAGGACTCCGGCTTCTACCAGCGCTACCGGACGGGCGACATCATGGCCCGCATGACGAACGATCTGAACGCCGTGCGCATGATGCTGGGACCGGCTCTGATGTACAGCGCGAACACTATCTTCTTTACCGTCGGAGCACTGTTCTTCCTGCTGCACATCAGCCCCTGGCTCACACTGGTGGCCTGGGCGCCGATGCCCGTCGCCAGCATTCTGGTACAGTACTTCGGAACCAGGATTCACGATCGCTTCGAGCACATTCAGGCCAGCTTTTCCGAGATCTCGTCGCAGGCCCAGGAGAACTATTCCGGAGCCCGTCTGATTCGCGCATTCGCCCGCGAAGAGTCGGAAATCGGCCTCTTTGAAAAACTGAATCGTCAGTACATTGCGCGCGCTCTGCGACTGGTTCAGTTGATGGGCATGCTCTGGCCGTCTCTGGAATTCATCCTCGGCGTGTCGATGGTGATTACTTTACTGGCCGGCGGGCACGAGGTCATTGCACACCGCATTACCGCCGGCGATTTCGTCGCCTTCAACACTTACATGATTCTGCTCACGTGGCCCATCATCGCAGTGGGCTGGGTGGTAAATCTTTTCCAGCGCGGAACTGCCTCGATGAAGCGCATCGACGAGTTGCTCCGCTCCGAGCCTGCGATCAACGACAGCGCCGCCGATCCGTCGATTGGCGCGGACTTCACGCTCAACGGCGATATCGAGTTCCGCAATTTGAGTTTTGGTTATGGCGATTCACCGGTTCTGCACAACATCTCGCTGAAAATTCCCGCCGGCTCCAGCCTGGCCATCGTCGGCCCTACAGGATCGGGAAAGTCTACTCTGGTCAACCTTCTGACAAGACTCTATGAAGTGCCGGAAGATTCGCTTTGGATCGACAACCGGCCGGTTCGCTCTTATCCTCTCGCAGTGCTGCGCCGCAACATCGGCATGATTCCGCAAGAGACTTTTCTGTTCAGCGAAACCATTCGCGAGAACATCGCATTTGGCGTACCGGATGCCGGCAATGAGGCACTGCTGGAAGCATCCGAGTCGGCACATATCCGCCAGGAATTCGATGAGTTTCCGCTGGGATTTGAAACCATGGTGGGGGAACGCGGAGTGACCCTCTCGGGTGGACAAAAACAGCGAGCGGCGATTGCCCGCGCCCTGTTGCGCCGCCCGGCAATCCTGATTCTCGATGATGCACTGGCCAGCGTGGACACCTACACCGAAGAACGGATCCTGGGAGGACTGCGCAGTTACACAGCGACGTCGACAACGATTCTGATCTCGCACCGGGTGTCCACGGTGCGGAACGCGGACCAGATTGCCGTCATCGATGATGGAAGAATTGTCGAGTTGGGTAAGCACGATGAGCTTCTTGCGCTCGATGGATATTACGCCGGCCTATATCAGAAGCAGCAACTGGAAGAAGAACTAACTGTAACCGGATAGAGGATAAAAACAACAGTGCCGAAAAATCCGCGCTGGTGGTAGCCACACGCGATTTTTCGGCACCTCTTACAACTTATTTGAATTCGTCCTCAAGGGCTGAAGCCCTCCGGGTTTTTATTGGCCATTTGGCGTTAAGGCTAAAACCGCGGCCTGACGCTTCTTGTCCACCCGAAGAAGTTTCTTCACAGCCTTCAAAGCCGTGCAATTTCAAGGACGGCTTGAGAGAGGACCTCTAAGCGTTCCAACTCGAGCCCACCGATGATTCACCACTGTACTCGTAGCCGTCAAAAACAGGCTGGTTGTGCATCGCCGAACGCCCGCCTGTCTGCTCGGGAGCCGGATTGACGGTGGGATCCTTGGCAACCTGACGCCATGCATCGCGCACGTTCCGCACGCAATCGATGGCATGATCGAATTTCTGCCGCGACGCGGACTGAGAAGCCTGCAGGACCTGCGCGAAGATCGAAGCGTAAAACTCGCTCAGAGCCTGCGCAGGGCGCCCGCCCACATCCATGCGCAACCGCGCCTGTAGATGGACGATGATGTCCAAGGCTCGCTTTACGGCAGCTCGCCGCGCAGCCTCGTCTCCACGATCGACAGCGTCACTGGCAGCGTAAAGGAATCGAATGATCCCATCGTAGAGCGCCACAACCAAATCGACTGCCGAAGCGCCTTCCAGCGCATACTGCTGATAACTTCCCATTGGAAACATGCTCCTAACGGCACGACCGAGTTTGTGCGGCCACTGGACCGCAGTTCAACGTTTCGCGTCGAACAGTTTCGCGAACCACCTCGAACAGACCGCCCAACAGCTGTTTGCCGCGGGTTGTCCATGTGAACCCTCTGCTTATCCCTGGCTTTGGTTGTAGCCGGTGATCGCCGAGTACAACTCGTTGACCTGACTAAGTTGAGAAGGCAGCATCTGCAGAACTTCGTTTGCACTGTTCAGCTCAAGCGTGAGGCTCTTTGACTCCGAAGAGATCAGAGCATCCTCTCTGGATATATCGGCATTCATCGTGGATTCAATACTGCTGTTTGAATTCACGGCAAGCGCGGTAATGCCGGTGGAGTTGCTGTTTCCCGCATTGGTCAGCATCTGATTGAATGTCATGCCCCAGCTGTTTGCATTCTGAAAAAGGCCCTGCACTCCGCTGTAATCGGAGTTCAGAATTGAATCCAGAGCGTTGACATCCAGGGAAAGCGAGCCGTCGTTGTTCACGCTGATGCCAAGTCCGGAAAGGCTCCCAATGTCCGACGATGCGTTGTATTTCAGTACCGTGGTTGTGGGCGTTTTTGCATCCACAATACTCGAAGTCACGCTTATCGACCCATTGGTGTCTCCGTTTTGCGAGACCAGAGAAATGCTTTCCGAGCCGTCGCTATTGGTGACCAGGCTGGCAGTAACGCCAAGGCCCGCGGCATTGATCTGCCCCCAAAGTTTCGCCAGGGTATTGCTGCTCGAATTGATGGTGAATGTCTGTGGTGAATCGGATCCGAAAGAAATCACCACAGAACCGGAGAGCGTATCGTTGATGGCGCCAGAGGCGAGCTTGCCCAAGGTGCCGCTGGCGTCGGTCAATGAGCTATAGGTCAAGGCGGTGGGCGCAGAGGTCTGCAGCGCTGAAGAAACGGCCAAGGCTCCGCTCGTGCCTCCCGTCTGCGAGGCCAGAGTCAGGGTCGATGCTCCGTTCGCCGTAACCACGTTCGCAACCACACCGATATTCTTCGCATTGATGGCCGCCGCCAGGCCGGCCACCGAGTTATCCGAAGAAAGGGTGAACGTCTGCGCCGCAGCCGTGCCCACCTGAATGGCAATCGATCCCGATAGCTTGGTGGTGGGAGATGTTGAGACAGCATCGATGAATCCGTTCGGGTTGACCAGATTGATGCCGCCCAGAATGTCCTGCTGCAACATGGTTAGAGTGGGAGAGCCGTAGAGTGGGGCGACAGTGCCCGAAGAAGTCAACGCCTCCTGAGCGTTCATGGCGCTGATCAGCGAGTTATAGTCGCTCACCAGGCTGTTGACCGTGCTCTCCACACCGGAGTTGTAGTTGCCGATCACCACCTGCACCGCCGTAGATGACGTGGCCAGCAACTGGAAGGTCAGGCCGGGAATCAGGCCGGTAACCGTGTTCGAGGATGTAGTCAGGCTGACGCCGTCCACGGTCAGCGAGGCATTTGCGCCGGTCACGGCGTTCGTATAGCCCAACGTAGCGGGGACATTGTCTTTCAGGCTGGAGGTCACCGTCAGCGCTCCCGCCGAACCGGAGGTCTGCGAAAGAAGCGAGATGCTGGAGACGCCTGTGGTGGCGTTGGTCACGATACTGGCCGTCACGCCGAGGTTGGCCGAGTTGATCGCCGTCATCAGGCCGGTCAAGGTGTTATTGCTCGAACTCAGCGTAATGGTCTGTGGCGTACCCGTCGGGCCCACTTGCAAGACCACCGAGCCGCTCAGCGTATCGGAGGTGTTGGCCACCGTTCCCAGCGTACCGGTGTCGGAAGTCAGGCTGACGTTGCCGGCATCGGCGTAGCTCAGCGTTGCGGGTGTTGTGGTATCGGAAAGAGTGGGGGTGACCGTCAGCGCTGAGCCGGGTGTCTGCGAAAGAAGCGAGATGCTGGAGGTGCCGTCGCCGTTCGTCACGATGCTGGCCGTCACGCCGAGATTTGCCGCGTTGATCGCCGTCTGGAGACCGGTCAGCGTGTTATCTGACGAACTCAGCGTGATGGTCTGAGCCGTCCCTGAGCCCACCTGCAGCACCACCGAGCCGCCGAGCTTGTCCGCGAGGACCGCTGAACCCAGCGTGCCCGAGTCAAGCGTCAGGTTACTATTCCCCGTGTCGGTGAAATTCATGGAGGCCGGGGCCGTGCTGGTGGTGTCGGAAATGGCGGAAGAGATGGTCAGATCTCCGCCCGTGCCCGACGTAGCCGAAACAATGCTCAGCCGCGAGCCGGAGGCATCGGTCAGCACCGCAGCCGTCACCCCGATGCCGGCCGTATTGATGGCCGTAGCCAGAGTGGCCAGTGTGTTGCTGGAGGAACCCACGGTCACGGTCTGCGCCGCGGCGCTGCCCACCTGGATCACAATCGAACCTGCAATCGTGTCGTTGGCGCTTGCAATTTCTTTGAGATAGCCGCTGGAGGTCGCGGCCAGGTTGCTCACCACAACCGTATGGGTTCCGGCAACCGCCGCATTCGAAGCCGCGGTCAGTTCCAAAACATTGGTGTCGGAGCTGGAACCGGTCTTCTCGGAGAGAATCCCCGTGGCGTCGGTCAGGCTGCTCATGTCCGTGGAGATATTCGAGAGCAGCGTACCCAGGCTGGACAACACTGTGTCCTGGCTGTTGATGGTGCTGATCTGATTCTTCCATGGCGTCTCGACGTTCTGGAGATTGGCCATGATCTCGGAGACCGTCGAACTGACGTTGAAGCCCGCTCCACTGGTCGGCGAACCGAAGCTCAGTCCTACTGTACCCATCCCATCCTCCGTGCCGTTCAGAAGCAGCCGGAGAACCACCCGGCGCTTGGAAAGGTTAAAAGAAACTCACAAAATAGCCTAAAAGCCTGTTGTCAGAGTCCGTCTTGTAACAGGGCGCGACTTCAGTCGTGCCTCCACTTCCAAAGAATCAACCCGGCTTTGCAGGCTGTGCAAGAACTCCTTCTCAGGAGCAAGAAGCGTCAGGGCACGACTTAAGTCGTGTCCAAAAAGCCCAAAAAATGAACGGGGCTTTAGCCCCCGCCAGCAGCCTGGGTCAAAGGCCAAGTCTTGAAACGGCACGACTTTAGTCGTGCCTCAAGACGCTGAAGAAAAGGGTGGGCTTTAGCCCCTGAGGAAAGCTCTTCGGCGTTTTAGACTCTCTCCACCCGCTGCTCAATGCCATGACGCCAACAAATGCTCCTCGGGGGCTAAAGCCCCAGACTCATTCTATTGGCCTTATCGGCACGGCTAAAGCCGTGCCCTTTCAAGACCGAGGACAATGCCGTTTTTCCCACCGACAACTGAAGTCGTGCCCTGTTACAAAGCCTGTCGGAATGAGAAATTCGGCCCAGGCTGCCAAGGACAAAAGATGGAGAACCGGAAAATTCAAAAAACGGAGGAGGGCGCCCAACCTGGGCGCCCTCCTCCTGGTTTGCCAATCGTGCTCCGGATTACTGGAGCAGCTTGGTGACTTCCTGCTGCATGGAGTTGGCCTGGGCCAGGGCGGAGATGCCGGTCTGGCTGAGGATCTGGTACTTGGACATGTTGGAGGTTGCCGAAGCGTAGTCGGTCGCCTGCACGGCGTTCTGTGCGGAGGTGACGTTCTCTGCCTGGGTGCTGAGCACGGAGCTGACCGAGTTCAGCGTGTTGATCTGGGCGCCGATGTAGCCGTCCTGCGCCGCAACGGCGGTGATGGCCGCATTGAGCGCTGTCAGGGTTGATTCCGCGTCGTTCTGCGTGGAAAGGTCGGTGCCGCTCAGAGAGGTGCCGGCCTTGTCGGTGTAGCTGATGGTGGCGATGCCGCCCGTGGAGGAAACTCCGCCATCCGCAAACGAGGTGCCGCTGGTCTGCGCCAGGGCTGTTAGGGTATCGCTATTCGAGACGGCAATCTGGGTTGCTGACTGAGTGCCATTGCCCGTTGTGCCGGTCTGGTAGATTTCCAGATTGCCGGAGGCGGCGATGTCAGCCGTGAAGCCGAGAGAGGTGCCGCCCGCTCCGCCCGTGGTACCAAGGGTGTTGAGGGTCGCCGCCAAATGCGCCAGCGTGTCCGTCGTTCCCGCTGTGCCCAGATTGAGAGTTACAGTGTTATTCGCAGCCAAGCCATCGGTGATGGTCAATTGGCCCGCCAATGACGCGCCGCTAAGGATGGACACCACTGGTGTATTAGCCGCACTAGCCGTATGCGCGTTCACAGGGCTCGCTCCGGCAGTAATAGTGGTTGCCGCGGTCGAAGCGGTGATCGCTGTGGTGTAGGTACCTGAGCCGGTGGTGATTTGGTTGATCTCCAAAGCACCCGTAGTGCTGTTGATATCAGCCGAGAATCCGAGGTTGGTACCGGCGGCCGTGATGGATGCAGCCAAATGCGCGAGCGTGTCCGATCCCGCCGAGCCCGATGCCGCTGAGCCCAACTGGAAGGTTACGTTCCCTGCTCCTGTACCGCTGACGACAGTCAGGGCGCCCGCCAAGGGCGCGTTGGCAGCGATGGTTTCCACATCGTCAACTGTCGTATCGTCCGCACCCGAATTTCCGGCGGTCACTTTGGTCGAAGCCTGGCCAGCGGTGATATTGCCGATATTCGAGTCTTCGATGCCGTTGTTGGCAACGGTCCCCGTGGTAACTCCGGCGTTGTAGGCGCTGGTTGCTGTGTAGCTCGTCGTCTCATTGCCCGCCGTGCTCGTCTTGAGGGTATTGTCGGTCAAGTTGGAGCTGACCTTCAATGCCGCGGTGGAGTTATTCGAGGTGGTCAGGTCCAACGCACCGGTGGTCGCATCGACCGTTGCCGTCACGCCCAGACCGGCGTTGGTGGTGATATAGGAGGCAAGCTGGGACATGGTCACCGCGCCCGAAGCCTCGCTGTTGGCGGTAGCCACCTCGGCCGCTGTCACGGTCGTGGACGCATTGTTGCCGACCTGGAGCGAGATGGAGCCGCTCATGATGTCGCTGCCGGCCTTGGTAGCTGCTGCTGCCGCCGCTCCAGCCGTTCCCGTTGCGGCTTCCGTCGCGAGGGCACTAACGGTGTTGCCGTCCGCTGCCACCACGCCGCTATAGCTGCTCTGGCTGGGATTGCTGCCAGCGCCCACCGAACCGGTGATCATGATGCCCGTATCGGTCGCGAGGGCGGAGGTGTCTCCGGCCACGGCTGCCGTGGTGAAGCTGGCAGTCACGCCCAGTTGCAAGCCGTTGATGGCGCTGATCATGCCTGCAGCGGTATTTTCGAAGCCGGAGCTACCGCCGACCGTGACCTTGGTAGAGACGTCTGTGCCCGAGCTGGAAAGAGTGGTGATGGTCATGCTGGTGGTGCCGGCTGCGCCGCCGTTGAGGGTGTCATTGATTGTGGCGACGCCACCCGCTTGGCCAGTCTGGTTGGACAGGTCGACAAAGACATTGTTGCCCGAGGAGCCGGTATCGTATGCCATCACGCCATTGGTGTCGCCGACGTTGGACGAGGAGAGCGAGCGGATGTTCAGGCTGTCGATCGAAGCGCCGGTGGTCGAGGAGTCGCCGGTGTAGATGTTGGTGTTGGTGCCGAAGACGGCGGTGTTGTTATAGGTGGTGGTGGAACCGATGTTCGAGATTTCCGACAGGATCGACTGGTATTCCTGGTTGGCGGCCGTGTCCTGAGAGGAGTTGAGGGTACCGTTCGAGGCTTCGGTAGCCAGCGTAACGGCACGGTTGAGCAGGTTCGTCACTTGCGAGAGGGCGCCATCGGCAACGGACAACAGTCCAACACCTTCCTGGGCGTTTGTTCCGGATTGCGCGAGAGCTTGGGAGTTGGCCTGCAGACCGTTCACCAGCGAAAGGCCGGCTGCGTCGTCCGCGCCAGAGTTGATCTTCGAACCGGAAGACAACTGCTGAAGAACTGTCGACAAGCTGTTGCTTGTGTTGTTGAGATTGTTCTCAGCGTAGATAGCATTGATGTTGTTTAAGACACCCAGGGACATGGGGTACTCCGTATCGATGCGTTGAATTACGTTGCCGCCTCGGCTGGCGCGCCCTGGTTTTGAACTTCACTGGGCTGCTGCCGCCGGTTTGGTTTCGTCGCATCTGGACCCTTCTTCGGCGCAGGTTTGAAGGACTTTATGGACCCACCATTTGTGTCCCGGTTGAGTACAGTTGCACATTAGAATCAAGATTCTTTTCTAATTCTTTAATCTTTCGCCCATTCTGCCGATAAACACTGCGAAGGAGTTTGACTTCAATGATCGAGCTAACGCGCCTCAACGGCAATCCCATGGTGCTCAACAGTGACCTGATCAAAACCGCCGAATCCTCCCCCGACACGATGCTGACATTAATCAATGGTGAAAAGCTGATTGTGCGCGAGGAATGCAGCGTAGTTGTGGAGCGGGTTCTGGAGTACCGCGCGGGCTTGCTGGCGGCCGTGGCCAAGCGCATGCCATCGTATGAGGATTTGCCCAAGGCTGTGGCGCTTACCAGCCTCGACGTCTCCGGTCAACCCCCGGCATCGTCGCTCGGGGCGCGCCGCGACACGGTCCGCAGCATTCAGCGGTAACGCGCGTATGAGCCAGCAGTGCAACTCAACAGGAGCTGTTCATGGATAAAGCAAGCATCGCCGGAGTACTGTTGGCAGTCTTGGGAATAGTTGCCGGCCTTTTCATGGAGGGCGGGAACCTGGGCCAGATTCTGCAGCCGACTGCGGCCATCATCGTCTTTGGCGGCACCATGGGCGCGGTGCTGCTGCAATACCCATTGACCACCGTAATTGGCGCATTCAAAAGCATGGCCCACGTGTTTGCCGCGCCCAAAAAGCACAACGAACAGCTGGTCCGCCTGCTGGTGGCGTTCGCCAACAAGGCGCGACGAAACGGCGTGGTCAGCCTGGACGCCGACCTGCAGACCATTCAGGATCCGTTTCTCCGCCAGGCCTTGATGCTGGCCGTCGACGGCACCGAGCCGAACGAGTTGCGCAACATCATGCGCGTCAGCCTGGATTGCACCTCCGAGGGCGAAGATCAGTTGCCCATGGTCTTCGAGTCGGCCGGAGGCTTTTCGCCCACCATCGGAATTCTCGGCGCGGTGCTGGGACTGATTCAAGTGATGCAGCATCTGGACAATATCGATGAAGTCGGCAAAGGCATTGCCGTCGCGTTTGTCGCCACCATTTACGGAGTGGGCGCAGCCAACCTTTTCTTTCTTCCCATGGCCGGCAAGATGCGCTTACGCGCGCGGGCCGAACATCAACGCAGGGAAATGATGCTGGAAGGAATCGTCTCCATTCTGGAAGGCATGAATCCTCGGATGCTCGAGGTCAAACTGGCAGGTTTCCTGAATGAATCCGTACAGGACAAAAAGGAACGTGCGGCATGAGTCGGCAGCGTGAACAGCAACGCGTCAGCCATGATCGCTGGCTGGTGTCGTATGCCGATTTCATCACCCTCCTCTTCGGGTTCTTCGTAGTGCTATACGCGTTTGCCAAGGCCGACCAGAAGAAGCAGGTGCAGGTGGCCGAATCGATCGACAGCGCTTTCCATGCGCTCGGAATCTTCCCCGACGCGGCCCGTCGAACCACCAAGAATGCAACCGGAGAAGAGGCCAAGGACAAGGCAGCCATGGCCATGAATATTGTGATGGGAGAGGATGTGCTTTCGCCGGCCAAGGTGAAGGACGACCTGGAACATCTAAAGAAAGAATTGACGCAGACCCTCTCGAACGAAGTGGCCACGCACACGGTTTCCATCCAGATGGGCCGCGACGGCCTGGTGATCAGCCTGCGCGAAGCCGGATTCTTCAACTCCGGGTCTGCTGTTCCGAAGCCTGAAACGCTGCCCACGCTGCGTCAGATTGCCGCTTCGCTGGGCAAAACTCCGTATGATATGCGCATCGAAGGACACACGGATAACGTGCCCATTCATTCCGCGGAATTCGACTCCAATTGGGAATTGTCATCGGCCCGCGCCACGCACATCGCCCGGCTCTTTCTCGATATCAAGGCGATTCCGCCGGACCGGCTCTCGGCTGCCGGATATGCGGAATTCCATCCTGTCGCCAGCAATGAAACGGCTGCGGGCCGTTCGGAGAATCGCCGCGTCGACATCGTCGTTTTGCCGCGCACCAAGATTGACCTGTCGCTGCCGCAATCCAAACATTCCAGTGGCGCATGGCAGAAGATCACAGACGACGATTCCGCTGCTGCGCAGAATTGATCCGGCCACCATCGGCCTTTGATCTCCACTCATTCAAGAACACCGCCAGCCGCGGGATGAAAGCGGTTCGCACCTTGTAGCGCGGCGAAGGCTCTGCCCTGCAGTGGATTCTCTATCGAGAAACGTCTCCTGCGCGATTTGTAGAAGAGAGAATCCGGAGCCGTTCCGAGACCACGCCGGATGCCTGGCGGAATCGGTGCGCGACCCTTGCCTACCTGTCGCATCGCAGTGCAGCTGGTTCATCCCTGAACGAAAGTAAATAGGCGCCGACTAACACCTGGACAATGCTGGAATCGCGACTGCTCTAGAAGCGGAAGACATTCAGATGTTCGTACATCTTCTCCAATAGGCCAGTCAGTTCCCCCAGTCGATTGAGGGCGTCCTCGCTCCGATTCTGGGTCTTGAGCTTCAGGATGCCGGATGCCAGGGCGTGAATGCGCCAATGCAAAGCGACGATCGCCTGGAATTCCGGCTCCGATCCGCGTCCGGCCAGATTCTCAGCATCGAGCCAGGCGCCGAGCTTGCACTGATGCCGCCCCATCTGCGGGTGAGCATCGCTCTCGCCCTTGAGGAATGCCTCCAGAGCTTCCATCCAGGCAACATGCTCCGCCCGGGCATACACCAGCGGGCTTTCCTCGATGCCTTCGGAAAGCGCCTCCGACCAGCGTGGATCGGGCTGCCAGGAGGCAATCCATTGCGGAATGTTTTCCGCCGGCATGGGATAAGCGATCCCGTATCCCTGGGCAAGTTCGCAGCCCATCTTCAAAACCGCCAGTCCCTGCTCGATACTTTCAATCCCTTCGGCAAGCGACCTTCGGCTGAACGCTGCCGCTAGGCCGAGAACACCTTCGAGAATGGTCCGTTCGTCGGGATCATTCAGAATATCGCGCACTAATCCACGATCGATTTTGAGCACGCCTGCAGACGATTCCTTGAGATCCTGAAGAGAAGAAGTGCCGGCGCCAAAATTCTGCAGGGCAATGGAAACACCAAGTTCCTCGCATCCCTCCTGCAGGATTCCCAATCGATCCGCATTCTGCGAAATGATCGTCTCTTTGATCTCAAGTTCGATCATGGATGGACTCACAAGCGGATGCTGCGACAACAGTCTGGCAAGTCGCTCGACGAAGTCCGGCTGCCGGATCTGGCGCGTCCCGATGTTGATGCTCACCGGTATATCCAGCCCCATGTGAATCCACATCTCGATCTGAGCCAGAACGGTGCCGAAGATCCACTCAGTGAGAACATCGCACAGCGAATGGTTCTCGATTGCCGGAAGAAAAGCGGCTGGAGGTAGAAGGCCTTGTTCTGGATGCTGCCAGCGAATCAGTGCTTCAACGCCAACCACCTTGCCAAGACTCATATCCACCTTGGGCTGGTAATACATCGAGAATTCGTTTTTCTCGATGGCCTTGTGTATGCGCTCCAGCGTTTCCTGGTGGCCCCGCACGACACGGTCCTGGACGGGATCGAAGATGTGATAACGGTTCTTGCCCAACAGCTTGGCCTGATACATTGCATGGCCAGCCTGGCGCATGAACTGGTCGGCGCTCAGATCCTGCCCATGCGCATAGTAGGCAACTCCGATGCTTGCCGAGACCTGAAGGACGACATCGCCAATGAGCATGGGCTCCGACACAGCATTCAACAGGCGGACAATCGTGGGCACGGAGGCCAGTTCGTTCTGCAGATCGTGCACCACGACGGCAAACTCATCGCCGCCCAGGCGGGCAATCGTATCTCCTCTGCGCAGAACCTGCTGCATGCGGTTCGACAGGGCTTGCAGGAATTCATCGCCGACTTCTCGGCCATAATTGTCGTTGACGGACTTGAAGCCATCCAGGTCAACGTAAGCGAGCGCAATCCAGCGCTCGCGCCGCTGCAACTGATCCATGGCCTGATGCAGACGATCGGAAAGCAGCGCCCAGTTGGGAAGGCCGGTCAACGCGTCATAGTGCGCCAGGCGATCCAGTTTCTGTTCGTGCTCCTTGCGCGCAGTGATGTCCTGAACCGTACCTCGAACACAAACCAAGCGGCCAGCCCGATTGAACTCCAGGCGGCCCACGCCGTGGACCCATCGTTCGACGCGGTCGGCGCGGCGAATAATACGATACACCTGGTCGAATGCTTGACCCTCGCCAACAACTTCAACGGCAAAACTGGCGGCAATGAAAGCCCGTTCGTCCGGGTGAATCAGGTCTTTCCAGCCTTCCAGCGTGCGCTGGTACGTGGCGTCGATACCAAACAATTCACACAACACCTCGGAGCCGATCCAAGTGCCGTCCAGCATATTGATCGAGTAGCTTCCTATCCCCGCTGTGCGCTGCGACTCAAGCAGGGCTTGCTGGCTTTCAAGCAGAGCCTCCTCGGCTCGTCTCAGCTCGGTCAAATCGCGACCAATGGTGAGCAGCGCGATCGTCTCTCCATGCCCATTCCGAACCGGAAGCGCGCGAAGAGCAGCGCGATACTGCACGTCCTGTCCAAGACCGGTCTCCGCAACTGCATCGCCGGCAGCCGCGCCAGCAAGGATCTTCTCGTCCTCGCTGTACAACGCATCCGCGATTGATTCCGACAACAGTTCGTAGTCCGTCAATCCGATCAGGCCGGAGTGCTCTCGTGCCAAAGCAGGATATGCGCGAACGGTCTTCTCACTTGCCCAGAAAATGACGTGGTTGCGGTCCTTGAGGTATACGAAGTCATCCAGGGCATTCATCAGGGCTGGGCAATCGGTCAAGATCGCCCGCGGGTCCGGCAGCTCAGCTGCCTGGTGCAAATGGAGTTCGAGAACCACTTCGTCGTCGCCGCCGGACTTTTTGCGAAAGTCCAGCTTGACCACGCGAATCCGCCCGTCCGCCCGCCTGAAGCGCAGATTGAGCGAACCGCTCTTCGGTTGCGCTAGGGCGGAAAAGAGAGCCTCGGCCTCCGCAGCGTCTGCGGGATGAATCGCGTCCTTCAGATTCACAGCGGACGAGAGGAGGTCCTCTCGTTTGAAACCCAGCAGGTCCTCAATTCCGTCACTCACCGACAAAACGGGCAGTCGACTGGTAAGCGCCAAACGGAGGGTGGTCTCAAACGCAATACAGCTCATCTTCTCCTTATCGGCAACAAACGATGGAACGTTTAGAGCCGCACCTGGAAAGCTATCCGCTTTTCACATTCATCGAGGGTCTCCGCTCGCCGGCGCTCGCATCGTCTTCCGCCCGGCGACGAAGACTTGTCGCCTGGGACCCCGGCTTGAGGAGACTGGCCCGGGGTCACGCCATCCCTGAAACCGTGGTAGCCAGTTATCATTAGATGCTTCCGAGGGCTAGAGACGCAAATAGAGGCTCGTCCGGCGAGTTCAGCAATGCACAGCTTTCAGCAGGCAGTATCCTGAATTGAGCCGTGGACCCATTCAGCCCTTCCCCTTCCGCGCGATTGCGCCGCATGCACGACCGCCTCGCAGAAGCCTACGGTGCGCAGCACTGGTGGCCTGCGAAAACGCCGTTTGAAGTCATTTTGGGCGCTTATCTCACACAAAACACTGCATGGAAGTCGGTTGTGCGCTCACTGGACAACCTGCGCGCGGCGAATGCGCTTTCCGTCGATGGCCTGCGCTCCGTGCCTCTCGACGCGCTCCATGAACTGATCCGCCCCTCCGGCTTCCAGACGCGCAAGGCGCCTGCCCTGAAGGCCTTTCTGGCGCTGCTCGATGCTGAGTTTGACGGCTCGCTAGACCAAATGGGCGCCACCTCTGCTCCAATTCTGCGCCGCAAACTTCTCGCCCTGCCCGGAGTGGGACCCGAAACCGCAGACGCCATCCTGCTCTACGCTTTTGGACACCCGGTTCCAGTTGCCGACGAGTATCTGCGCAGAATCGCCGAACGCCACCGGCTGCTGACGCCCCCGCCGGGCCGCAATCGCGCGGGATACAACGCGCTGGTCGTGCTGACCGAGCGAGCCTTTGCTGCCGATTCTGCTGAAGTTCGTACACCGCTCTTCAATGAGTTCCATGCCCTTACCGTAGCTGTGGGAAAAGCCCATTGCGGCAAAACCGCACGGTGCGAGGGATGCCCGCTCGAAGCAGACCGGCTGGAGTGGGGCAATCCCCTGTAAGGGCCGCGACCGGCGGTTCCCTGCCCGTGCTTTGTTCCTATGGCTTCGCCTGTAACTCGCCGTGGTAACTTTCCGGAGGTCCAAGATAACTTTCCGGAAGCTTCCCTTGGCTTAGAACGATCTTTTCAATCACGATTCCCGGATCGACCATGCGGAGTTTCAATGTGTGATAGCCGGGCGTATCGATTGCGAGCGTCGATGCCACCTTGCGCACGCCGTCACGGACAGTCTGCGCCCAGTCCTTGTCTGAACTGTGCTCCAGCGCATCAATGATTTTCGCGGGCCCATCGTCGAGCGAAAGCGTGAACCGCAAGCCGCGCCCGGGGACGAAATTCAAGGTTGGCGCAATAATCGTCTCAACATTGAAGGTTCCGGTGTCAAAGATGAAAACGCGGTATTCGAGAACAGGTGCAGAGTCCGATGGCCCGGCACTCGCCGCGGTCACTGGGAAGATCGTCATTCCCGAGAGCGTCTCGCCATAACCCGGAATGCTGTCCCAATGCACTCCGCCGGCGCTGCGATTCGCGGTAAAGTGCCCTGCCTCGATGGAAACGACGTGATTGGCCTCAGCGAACCCCTGCAACGCATCGCGCGCAGGCGAATCCGGTTTGAATGCATCAATGCGCACGTGGACCGATGAACCGCCTTGTTGCGTGATGGTTACTGCGCCGGTTTGCGATCCGGCAGGCACAGCGTCCCAGTCAATGCTGACCGACAGCCGCTCCTGCTTTGCGACAGTACCCCGAGCACTGCTGACCTTAATCCAGGGCTGATCGGCGCTGGCGGAGTAAGCGAAGGACTCACGCCCGCGATTGAAAATGTCGACAAATTCCGTCTGCTGATTGAACACGTCGAAGGCAGGCAAGGCGAGATTCGGAGACTCCGCCGCCCCAACCCGCACAGATCCCTCCACGGCAACAGACATCCGCGCGTTTTCGGCGGGCTGAACTTCGCTAACCGCGGGCATCGCGTTCAGCGGAGGCTCGTTCCAGAACGTGTAGCCGATGTGCGTCTGGTCCATCATGTGGTCCCATTTGCCGTTTGCCAGTTTGTGGTTGTACTCATCGGTCATGGCCGCGTCGGCGGCAAACAATTCGCGCGTTTCGTTGGCAAAATCGTTGGCGATCACTCGGCCCTGCGTTGCGTAAAGACGGTTCTTGCCCGCTGTAATATACAACTCGTTCACGATGGCCGAAGCCTTCACCGGATAGAGAACCAGTTCAAAGAACGCGTCGCGCTGATCGGCAGGGATCTGCGCGTAGAGGCGCTCTGCACTTTCGGTCAGCGCCTTCCAGTCGTCGAATACGCGGTCCGCCTCACGGAAATTGATGAGGCTGAATGTTTCCGGTTCCAGCAGTTCCGGCTTGCGACGACTGTTATATTGCGTGTACTTCGCAACCAGGTCTGCTATTTCTGCTGCGTGCTCGGGACCGAATTCGCGCGTCGCCCACAACTCGCCAAATTCCTTGAGATTGTCTTTGCCCCAGCGTTGCGGATCGCGCGCAAGATCCAGAAAGAATTCGATGGGAAACTCCATCGGCTTCAGATCGCCGACGTTCACAATCCAGATGCGATTGGCGCCATATTCCTGCGCCAGGTTCATCTGCTCCCAAACCTTGGTGATGTTGGTCGTATTGAGCCACTTGTAGGAACGCGGGTCGCCCACATAGTCGAAGTGATAGTAGATGCCGGCTCCGCCCGGCCGTTTGCGCTCGTCCGCGGTGGGCAGGCGGCGAATGTTGCCCCAATTATCGTCCGACCACAGCAGCGTCACATCGTCGGGAACGCGCATGCCCTTCTCGTAGTAGCCCTGCACTTCCTTGTACAAGGCCCAAACCTGCGGATCGGAATCGATGGTCGGGGTGCGATGGCGGGCAATGATCTCCCGCTGATCGGCAACAATCTTTTCCAGCAGCGCGATGTTATCGCTCTCCGCCATCGGCATGTCGCCATCGCCGCGCATGCCCAGAGTAATAGCGCTTTCGTAGTTCTTGTTGCGCTCGATGCCCGCTTCCCAGAAGGCCCGCAGTTCCTTGCCATTGGTCGAGTAGTCCCACGGGCCGGAGCCGTGGCGCTTCCACTCCTGCTGGGCGCGCAGCATGGGCTCGTGATGCGAGGTGCCCATCACAATCCCATACTCGTCGGCAAGTTTGGGGTTCAGCGGATCGTCTTCGTTGAACGCATTGCCCCACATGGCGGGCCACAGAAAGTTTGCCCGCAGGCGCAGCAGCAGTTCGAAGACATGCTCGTAAAACTGATGATTCAGCCCGCCGAATTTCTCGTGCGCCCAACCGGTCAGCGCCGGCGCCTCGTCGTTGAGAAAGATGCCACGATACTTGACCGCCGGCTCGCCGGTGACCCAGCGGCCCGGCTTTACGTAAAGAGCGTCTTGAGGTCGCACCGGAACATCGGCCCACCAATACCAGGGCGAAACACCCATCTGCTCGCTGAGATCGTAGATGCCGTAGATCGTTCCGCGCTTGTCGCTGCCGGCAATCACCAGTGCGCGCGCCACTCCGGGAAAAGGATGGTCGACAACTTGCGTCAATGTGGATTCCCACTTGCCCTGGATCCCGCTCACATCGATCTTGCGCTTCTGAATGAGCCAGTCGATGGCCCGGCTTTTACCGATGGTGCCGATCACGATCGGATACCCGGTTTTGCCTGGCAGTCCCGCGTTGGACTGCGTGAACAGATCCTGGGTGCAGCCGCAAACCCGCCCGGTGTCCGCCTGCAAATCGTGAGCGGCTCGCCGGACTCCAGGAAAATCGGAGTCGTCCACACTGATCGGCGCGGCCGACTTTGCATGCAGCAGTTCGAAGCTGCCCTGAGATTTCGCGCCCTCCACGTACCGTGGTTGGCCCAACGCCGCGGAGCGAACCGGGCTCAGCGTGACCACCAGCGCCAAGATCCAAAGGCAGAAGAGGCGTCCCATCGGTGGTCGATGCGCCTTCGCAAGAGAAACAACAAAACCAGAACTCATCAGAATCCCCTATTATGTTTTCGACACGAACAATATAATTGACCAGGGAAGATGTCAACTCAAGCAAACCCGGAATCTCAGTGCGCGCGCAGTTTCACACAAGGTTGGCGCTCCTTGATGGTTGCGTCGCCTTGAGTGCGGTCCATCCGGGGCGCATCAACTCTGGTTTCGCTTTAGCCGACTAGGCGTTTTCCGCCTGCAGGGCAAACCCTGTCTGCGATCCATTCGAGAGGGTTTCCCTCATCCAATTAAGAATAGCTTCCGAGAGCCAGCGGAGGAGCGGTTGTAAGGGTTTGCGCGCAGCTCGAGTATGCGGCACGATTCGGCTGGCCATGCTAATCTTCCTCGTTCAGTGTTTTCAACAATGACCGCGGTTCGGGTTCTTTGCATCATCGTCACAGCAGGTTGGTCTGGAGGGATTCGTTGGAAGGCAGGCGACACGCACGAGGAATACAACCTATTGACCTGACAAATGTGCAACTTGCGTCGAGCGAGACGGCGCGGAACATTAACCGGGACATCGTTCTGGAGCTGGTCAGGACCCACCAGCCTATTTCTCGCGCCGACCTCTCCCGCCGTTCAGGCCTGCAGCGCAGCACGGTTTCGCAGATAGCCGAACAGCTGATCATGGAGAACTGGATCTGCGAAGGCGCGGTGGCATCGTCGCCGCGCGGACGGCGACCTACATTGCTGGGACTGAACGAGAACCTGATAGTCATTGCCGTCGATGTCCACCCGCAACAGGCAACCGTCGCCATCGTGGATCTGAATGGACGCCTGCTTTCGCGCTCGCTGGTTCCGTTGACCTCCGACCCGGAAGCCTCGGTGCGTCTGCTGACCGAATGCATGGAACGTATTCGCCTGACCTTGCCGCGCAAATCGATCGAGGGCGTCGGCGTCAGCATTCCCGGCCGAATCGACCCGGCAACGCAAAGGCTGGCTTTCGCCCCCAACCTCCATTGGCCCAATTTCGACCTGATAACCGCCATCGAATCGAAGATGGGGCTGCCGGTAAAAATGGAAAATGCCGCCACGGCCTGTCTGCTCGCGGAGCTCACATTTGGCAACATCAACGGGATCCGAGATGTTGTCCTGGTGACAGTGTCGGAGGGAATTGGAACCGGCATCTTCGCCAATGGGCAGCTGATTTCCGGTCACCAAGGAATGGCCGGTGAGTTTGGACACGTTCCGATCGACTCGTCGGGTCCTGCTTGTGGTTGTGGGCAGATTGGCTGCTGGGAAACCTTTGCGTCCTGCCGCGCGGCGTTGCGCTACTACGAGGAACTTGCGCCTGGGGCTCGGCCTGTAAGCTTTCACGAGCTGTTGAATCTCGCCGAAGAGGGCAACCAGCCCGCCGAACAGGCGATTGTCAAACAGGCGCATTTTATCGGGAGGGGCTTACGGCAGATTATCGCCGGGCTGTCGCCTGAGATGATCCTGATTGCCGGGGACGTCACTTCTGCATGGCACCGCTATGGACCCATCATTGAGAAAGAGGCTGCGGCCATGACCCTGGCTGGAACCCCGCCGCGAATTCTGCCCACCCACGAAGGGGAAATTGCCCGGCTGCGAGGCGCCGCAGCGCTCGTCTTCCAGCGCCGCTCCGTTCGCAGTTCTCCCCAAGAAAGGCTGCCAGCGCGCATTTGAACAAGTGAGTTAAGCGCACCGGATTCCAGGGGAAGTTGCAAACATCCATTTCTGCCTGGACGCGCTCCCAGCGGCGGTTGCCACGAATCTCCGCCGCGGCGTTAAAACCACCGCGCAAGAATATCCCCGGCTGAAGGGATATGATGAAATCATCTCCTTTCGTTCGTAACACAAACAAACTCTTCGAGCCGTAGCGCGTCGTAAACAAAGGGCCAGGTATTCATCGATGAAGAATGCGCTTTTTGACTTGAACGGCAGGATCGCCGTCGTAACGGGTGGAACAACCGGGCTGGGACGCGCCATTGCTCTGAGCCTGGCCGAGGCGGGCGCGGACGTTGTGGCCACCTCGCGCCGTCCAGAACAGGTGCGGCAAACCGGCGCGGAAATCGAGTCGCTGGGCCGGCGCACACTTTGCGTGGCGAGCGACGTGGGCCAGCGCTCCTCGCTCCAGAAACTGCACGACAAAGTGATCGCGAAGTTCGGCAAGGTAGACATCCTGGTCAACGCCGCCGGCATCACGCATACGGCGGCGATGCTCGATGTCGACGAGGACGACTGGCTGCGGGTGATGGACACCAACCTGACCGGAACCCTGCGCGCCTGCCAGATTTTTGCACCCACCATGGCGAGCGCAGGCTACGGACGGATCATCAACATCGCTTCCCTCTCTTCCTTTGTGAGCTTCAACCGGGTATCGGCGTACTCGGCCAGCAAGGCAGGAATCGCCTCGCTGACCCGGTCGTTGGCGTTAGAATTGGCGCGCAGCGGCGTAAATGTCAATGCCATCGCTCCGGGAGTATTTCCGACGCCGCTGAACGCTTCACTGATTCAAGGCACTCCGCGCGGCGAAGAGCTGCTGATGCGCACACCGATGGGACGTTTTGGCGAGGCGCGCGAACTGGCTGGCGCAGCCATCTATCTGGCTTCTGAGGCGGCTTCGTTCGTCACTGGCACGGTGCTGGCAGTCGATGGAGGCTTCCTGGCCAGCGGAGTGAATCAATAAGACAGGGATCAGGGATCAGGGAACAGGGATCAGGCACTGACAACTGGCAACTCAGAACTGGCAACTGACAACTGACAACTGACCACTGACCACTGACCACTGAAAACTGAAACCTGACCACTGAGAGCTACACCATGAAGATCACCAACGCGTACGTCAACATCACTTCTCCGGGGCGCAACTTCGTCACGCTCAAGATTGAGACCGACGAAGGCATCTACGGCCTGGGCGACGGCACTCTCAACGGGCGCGAACTGGCCGTGGCCAGCTATCTCACCGAGCATGTGCTGCCCTGCATCCTCGGGCGCGATCCGTTTCAGACCGAAGATATCTGGCAATACCTCTACCGCGGCCCCTATTGGCGGCGCGGGCCGGTCACCATGGCGGCCATCTCCGCCGTGGACATGGCTCTGTGGGATATCAAGGGCAAGGCGCTCAATACGCCTGTCTATAACCTGCTGGGAGGCAAGAGCCGCGACAGCGTGCTTGTCTATTGCCACGCTACCGGCAAGGACATCGATCTTGCCCTCGAAGACGTGGCGCGCCATCGCGAGATGGGCTACAAGGCCATCCGTGTGCAGAGCGGCATTCCCGGACTCGAAACCACCTATGGCATCTCCAAGGGACCGGGCCGCTACGAGCCTGCCGAGCGCGGCCTGCCTTCCGAGTACGCCTGGTCCACGGAACTGTATCTGCGCCATGTGCCGGAACTCTTCGCCAAGGTGCGCGAGACCTTCGGCGAAGAGCTGCACCTGCTGCACGACTGCCACCACCGCATGACGCCCATCGAGGCCGGCCGGCTGGGCAAGGAACTCGAACCGTTCCACCTCTTCTGGCTGGAAGACCCCACGCCCGCCGAGTTTCAGGAAGGCTTCAAACTGATCCGCCAGCATACCACCACGCCCATTGCCGTCGGCGAAGTCTTCAACTCCATCTGGGACGCGCACGACCTCATCCGCAACCAGTGGATCGACTATCTGCGCATGACTCTGGTGCATGGCGGCGGCTTCACGCACCTGAAGAAAGTGGCCGACTTTGCCGCGCTCTATCATGTGCGCACCGGCTTCCATGGAGCCACCGATCTTTCACCGGTAACTATGGCGGCGGCGCTGCACTTCGATCTGGCCATTCACAACTTCGGCATTCAGGAACACATGCCGCACACCGACGAAACCGATGCGGTCTTCCCGCACCACTACAGCTTCAAGGATGGCAATATGGTTCCGGGCGACGCGCCGGGTCTCGGCGTCGATCTGGATGAGAAGCTCGCGGCGAAATACCCCTATCAGCGCGCCTACCTGCCCATCAACCGCAAGCTCGACGGCACCTTGACCGATTGGTAGCCGCGACGGGCGCGCGTGTGGAAAATCCGCTCATCGCCGCCCCCTGTCATCCTGAGCAACGCGAAGGATCTGCGGCTGTTCTTCGTTCTGTCCGAATAGCCGCTCACCCGACCGGAGCTAGGAAATAGTAAAACAGGCGAGAAGCCGACTTTGCATTACTTATCCGATGTCATCGAGTACATCGGTGATTTAGTTGTTCGGCGCACTTCAGCGAACTAACTTTTGAGCTGCTTCAACACCCTCGTTGCACCCCGTCGCGAGCTCAAATGCAAGTCCTTGCCAAGTAGGATCGCCGCCTTCTAGTTTTCTACGGTTTTGTCTTGCGATCTCTCGAAATAGGCTGAGAGCGCCCCGATCATCGATGCCGGACGTGTCCATAGCGAGATGTTCCTGCAAAAGCTCGCAGCGTAAAGCGCGAACGGTGCGTGAATCTGAGAAGGCAGCATTCATTTCACCGTTTCCGAACAGCGAGAAGCGATGCAGGTTGCACGAACCGACAGTAGCCCACTCGTCGTCCACTAACATCAGTTTGGAGTGAACATAGACCGATTTGCGATGACCATCATCGCCTATTCCCGCAATACCGGCCAACATAAAGTTATCGAAAATCCCGAACCGTGCCAGAGGTCTAAGAGAAGCTGGCAATTTTGCCTGAGTCTGTACAGCGGCTTCTGGATCGTAAGGCATGAGTAAAACTACTTGGACGCCTCGAATGAGCGCTTGCTGTAGACAATCGACGATTTCGGGTACGTCGATCTGCTGATTTTCAATATAGATTGAGCGGCGCGCAGCGAGGATGGCGGAACAATACTGTTCAAAGTTTGATCGCTCACCCGAAGCAATATCGTACGGCGCTCCTTCCGGTGTTGCTCGTCCGTCTGTGTAACGTCCCGAGTGAATTGTTCTTTGTATCTGCACAACGACCGCGCCGCATTCAGCGGGAACACGATCTGGAAACGGAAGATTCGCTTCGGAGCCTGTCCCCCAGCGGCCGTCCTCGGCCAATCGCTCGCTTGCTTCGTTCCAGCGCTGTACGAAATTGTGATGAACATCGACCACGGACGGACCTGCAAGCTCGAGGTAAACGTCATGATTGTGGCCTTCACCGCGATGGCCAGGCGCGACCATGGAATTTGGATTGAGATTGATCCCTCCCACGAACGCCGTTTCATTCGGGGTGCCGGCATCGACAAGCCAGCTCTTTTGATGCTGGCAAAAACCTGGCTTGGCCCGATCCCAGCGGATCTTCACCCCAGATCGACGACGAGCGAGTAACTCGACGTGCGTTGTCGATCCCCAGAACGCGTTTTGCCTGAGCCATGCGGTCTCTTCATCTGGTCGCCAGAAGATGATCCGCACATCGATACCTCGGGCAGCCGCACGATCAAGGACATCGAATGGGGTTCCGCGGCCGTCCGGCATCTCGCATGTTTGCCATAGGAAAGTCACCGTGATCCAGATACTCCGGCGAGCTGTCTCCATCGCTTCGCAGATGCTCCGGAATGCGGGTTCCCCGTCAATCAACGGCCGTACCAGGTTCCCGGAGCGTGTCGGGTAAGAACCTGATTGCACAAAGGGAATCGCGATGGTCGTCACTGGTACGCTCTCTATGGATCCCGAGTCTTTGATTGACTCGTGGGGTAGCAGCAGAGCCAATCGAGACGCTTGGCAGTCCTTATGCATGCCACAGGGCGACCCAATCTAGCCTTCATGCGCATCACGCCGCGAAATCTCTTCCCGTATCAGAGCCTGTATATCGTGTCCGAAGATCGTCAGTCCCTCAATGTTTGCATTCACGATTGTGACGCCTGACAAGTTCACATCTTCGAAGCGAGCTTTTCGTAAGTCTACGTTTTTGAATTCGCTGTCCGAGAGCTTTACATCGTCGAACTTGGTCTTAGCCATGGAGCAGTTCGTGAAAGTTGTCCCGTCGATTGCCTGATGTGTAAACCTTTTGCTTTGTTCCATTTTTCCTCCAGTGGTTGCCGCACTGTGTGCGGGATTGATGTTTATGTACGACCGGGTAGTCCTGTCGCACCTTTGTCGCGAAGCTCGCTAAGACAAACCCTGTCGAGGACTTCCGCCGCCGCGGACAGCACCGCGCGCTCCGCATTCGTCATCTGATCTTCCATCGCCGCGACCAGCCACTCGTTCTGTCGGCGAGCGTCGCGGGTTAAGAGTTCAGTGCCTTTTTCAGAAATCTGAATGTCCAACTGGCGCTTGTCAGATGAGTTCTTTCGACACTCGATGAAGCCCTCCGCGTGAAGCTCCGCGATAATTCGGGTGAGCGATTGCGGCTGGAGCTTCTCAAGCCGAGCAAGCTCCGAGGCGCTGAGAGGCCGACCCGCGCGGCGAAGCCAACCTAAAACGCTGAGTTTTGAAGCACTCACACCATGGTCATCGCGCAGGGATCGCATGTGCCTCGCGAAATCTCCAAGGCTGCGCCTGATCGCATTAGCAGTTGCGAGTGCGCTGGTTGAAGGTTGGTCGGTCATGTCTCTTCGCACATCTCCCGTCTGATTTATTATAATACGCATATGCGTACTAATGTGCGAAATACAGACCCTTCTGCATTAAATATTTTTCAACTATTTTGAAATAAAGGCGTTTCCTTTAAGGAACAACACATTGGAACTAATACGCATATATTAACTATAATGCTGAATCAAACATCTGGAATCAGATTGTGGAGTGATTCATTCCCGGCATGATCTAGCATCGGCGCTGAGGTCGTCCTTGACTACGACCGGCTACTTCCCGCTCCCGGTTTCGACTGACGACATCAGGCCAATGCGCTCATCAAACCTTTTGTCGAATTCATTCAGGGTGATTAGTACCGACAAACGCCGCAGGATCCAGAAATGGTGTTGCACATTGTGCGTCACCAACCCCGAAGCACCCCATGAACTCCGCCGCCATTCGGCGAGTTGCGACAGATTTGCCTTCTTGCCCAAAAGTCAAAGCTCTCAGGCAAAGCCCGAACGGACTCCCACCCCGCGAACTCGCTGACTTGCTAACTCGCTAACTCACGACCCAGCCACCCCTCAAGATCGCTGCCCTGGACGTGCCCCCCGTGGACTTGCGAAAGATTATCCCGCCCCGGCGCAAAATATAGGGGAAACCTCTTCCAAACTCGACGGACATCGGGTTGGCCCAAAATGTCATGGATGTGCCCGGTCCGTACCCAAAATTGAGGGGGCCCCCCCCTTTTTCGTTTTTGACCGCTGAAATCTCTTGCGCATCATTGCGGGGAACTGTGAAACAGGCCGCTTTTCCCGTCAAATCCGCCCATTCCTGCCGGGGGCGTCAAATTTCCCCTGTGCATATCTCCCGGATTTCTGCACCATTTATGGTGAAAAATACCTCCGAATCTCACCATATAAGACGTTTTCAGGCCTTTTCAAAAAATCTTCGGCGCAAAATTCTTCCGGTTCCGCTCCTGCACAGCGTCCGGAAATGGCCTCGGAATCTTCCCATCGAGGCTCAGCCAGAGAAGCGAGCTTCTCGCAAATGCTTCGCTTCAGTCAAAAAGGACGGCCAGATGGCCGTCCTTTTTGCATTCCGTCCTATGCAAGTGCCGGTTCCCTATCCAACGGCCGGCCGCGCATTCACCCACTTCGTTTTGACGACCAGCTTGGCCGGAGTCAGTTCCGGACCTTCCCAGCCCTCTTTGACCGCCTCAATATGGATTTCCCCAGCGTTCTTCGTGGACTGCACAATCGCCTGCGCCAGTCCGTTGAAGAGCGAGCGCTTGGGCTCCTTGTCGCTTTCCTGGCAGTTGGGATCGCCATTGCCGACGCCGATCAGCGCGCCGTCTCCAGTAACCTTGAAGCCGATCTTGTTGCCGCCTGTCGGCACCGCGCGGCCTTCCTTGTCCAGGACCTCGACCTTGAGGACCGCGATATCCTCGCCGTCAGCATCGATTTCGCTTCGGTCGGCGGTCAGGCGAATGGCCACAGGCTTTCCAACCGTCTCCCGCTTCTCCGTCAGCACGATCTTTCCGTCCTTCGAACCGCGGGCCTCGATCGCACCCGGCTCGTATTTGACCTTCCATTCGACGTGCCCCAGATGCGGAACCTTCTGGCTGCCCTCGCTCTTCCCGTTTACAAAGAGCTCGACCTCATCCAGATTCGAGTGCACCCACACCGGAATCGTATCGCCTTCCCTGCCCTCGAAGTTCCAGTGAGGGAACAGGTGCAGCAACGGATCCTTGCCCCACCACGCCTTGTAATAGAAGAACGTGTCTTTCGGGAACCCGCACATGTCGACGATGCCAAACTGCGAGTTGATCGAAGGCCATCCGTAAGGCGTAGGCTCGCCGCGATAATCGAAGCCGGTCCACGCGAAACCGCCCGCTTCCCAGTCGCGTGTCGCGTAGAACTTCCACCACTCCTCGGCCGTCTCGCCCCAGCCGGGCTGGTTCGTGTCATAGGCGCTCAGGGTATTGCGCAGCGCGTCGGTCGAATACACCCCGCGCGTGGAGATGGCGCTTGCCGTCTCCGACCCGTACAACGGCCGCTTGGGATTCTTCTTGTGATACTGCTCCGGGAAATTCAGGTTGTAGTTGAAGCCGATGATATCGAAGGCTTCGGACACTCCCTTTTCATTGCTGCCATTCACCGCGGCAGAGACCACGCGGGTTGGGTCCAGTTCGTGCACCCGCCGTACCATCGTCGTGGCAATCTTCGCGCCCTGTTCCGCCATTGCATCCTGCAAATGCCATTCTTCATTCCCGATCGACCACAGAATGATCGACGGCGAATTGCGATATCGCTTGACCATGGCTTCCAGTTGCGCCAGTCCCTCAGGGCTGGAGCTCATTTGCCGCGTCTCGCACATCATCATCATGCCCATGCGGTCGCAGCCCTCCACCCACTCCGGCGTGGGCATATTGTGCGACGTGCGCACCGCGTTGCAGCCCATCTCCCGAAGCACTCCCAGGCGGAACCACTGCAGGCGATCGGGCAGCGCCGCGCCCACGCCGGCGTGATCCTGATGGTTGCAGGTTCCCTGAATCTTCAGCGATTTGCCATTCAGAAAAAAGCCCTTGTCCGCGTCGAAGACGGCCGTGCGCACGCCGAAGCTCACCCGCTCCGCATCCCGCGCTTTGCCGCCTGCCTCCACGGTCACAATGGCGGAATAGAGATTCGGAGCATCCACCGACCACAGCGCCGGATTGGTCAGCTTGGCGGTTGCGGTAAACGATGCGCCGCCGTCCACGCCAATCGATTGCTGAGCGGATTCCGCCGTGGCGACGGTCTTCCCCTCGGCGTCCACGATCTGCCATTTCACCTTGGCGTTTTCCGCCTGTTTCCCCTCGTTCTGTACCAGCGCTCCCAGAGTCAAAACCGCGGTGTTGCCGGTCAGTTCCGTGCGTACGGTGCTCTCCCATTTGCCCAGATGAAGAGCGTCCGTCTTGGCAAGCCAAACGTGGCGATAGATGCCCGCCCCCTCGTAGAACCAGCCGTCGCCAAAACTGGCGTCCACGCGCGCCACGATATAGTTCTTGCCGCCATAGTTCAAAAAGTCGGTCAGATCGAACCGGAAAGGCGCGTAGCCATTGTCGTTGCGGCCAATGAAGCAGCCGTTCACAAAAATCAGCAAACTGCGGAATGCGCCATCGAACTCCACCGTGATGCGCTTGCCCAGGTCGCTGGCCGGGATGTCGAACTCGCGGCGATACCAGCCCACGCTGGTCTCCGGATAGCGTCTTCCCACCGGCTTGTAGCCGTGCGAGTTCTGTACGTCGTCGTGCACAAAGGGCAGCTCGACGGCCCAGTCGTGGGGCAGATTCAGAGTCCGCCACTTCGAGTCGTCGAACTTCCCCTGAGCGAATTCGAATTCACCGGTTTTGGCGAAGTCCCCCTGCCCATTGCCAAGCCCGAGATCGCGCGCCGGATCGGTGCCGTGGCCAAACTGGAATTTCCAGCCGAAGTCGAAGAGCAAGTGTTCACGCGGGGCAACCGCGGCCAAAGCGGCAGCCGAGGCCGCTTCGACATTTGCCGTCAAAAGCGAAACAGAACGCCCCCAAGCCGAGCGGGCAAGCACGGATGTCGCCGACAGCGCCATCCCCGAACAAAGTAGATCGCGACGAGAGATTCCAGGCATAAAAACCTCATTGAACAAAGTAATGCATCCACCCCTCTGAAAGCGAAGTGCGGGCAAGAAGGAACTATAAATCAGCCGGGATACCCGTGTAAACGATTTCAAATATCAACTGGCCCCTCTATTTGCCTAGTTTTGCACCCCTCCAGAGCCTCTCTCGCCCGCCGGAAACGATGCGCACAGTGTGATAAATTCAAGGAGTAGACAGCTGGAGAGATGGCCGAGTGGCTGAAGGCGCACGCTTGGAAAGCGTGTTTAGGGGAAACTCTAACGTGGGTTCGAATCCCACTCTCTCCGCCATATAAATCAACAACTTACTAAAATTGCTTTCCCTTACAAATTACCATAGAACCTCAAGGCGTGAGCCTTTTTGATGCCCGGATTTCCAAGTATTTTTCACCCTCACTTCCCCCAATTCCGAATGCGTGAAATACCTGCTTCCTCAAGTCTCACCACCGGCTTGGTGTGCGAGGGGTCGGGAGTTCTAATCCACCCGCCCAGATCATTATTAGAATCATCCGTTTATGCGACTCGCCTTCCAGTGATGAATTGTTGGGCGAGTACTCAATTAGCGCAAGTTCCCTCGGCCCTCCGCGCACCGCGCAGCACCACAAATGGTCTGAGTGCTTCATGATGGCAAAGGTAATTTGCTATCAAGGAGCGACTCCAGTGGTCACCTTGCGGACCCCGTTATACACGTCGGCGATATAGAGGCTTCCCTGGGCGTCCAGGGCGATTTCCGCGGGGTCGTCGAGTTCCGCATCCACAGCGGGGCCTCCGTCGCCCGAACCGCCGGGAATCCCGTTGCCCGCATACGTACTGATGATGCCCTCAGGCGTGACTTTGCGGATTCGCTGGTTATTGTATTCGGCAATGTACAGGTTTCCCTGCGCATCCACCGCAACACCGGAAGGCGCGTTGAACTCCGCGCTTATAGCTGGGCCGCCATCGCCGCCGTACCCAACGGTTCCATTGCCCGCAACTGTCGTGATGATGCCGGTTACGGCATCCACCCTGCGGACACGGGCGTTCCCCGTATCGGCGAAAAACAGGTTTCCCGCCATGTCCAGCGCGATCCCGTAACCGGTACTCATCTGCGCGTGGGTTGCAAGGCGTCCGTCCCCGCTGAATCCACAGATTCCTTCCCCGGCAACCGTCGAGATGATTCCGCTCGAATTCACCTTGCGAATCCGGCAATCATTCTGATTCGAGATGTAAAAGTTGCCGACAGAATCGACAGCAACGCCGATGGGGTTGTCGAGAGTGGCCGATGTCGCGGGAATACCGTCTTTCGAGTAACCAGTTGCGCCTGTTCCTGCTACTGTTGTTACGATTCCCTGGGTATCGACCTTGCGGATGCGATTGTCGGTGACGATGTACAAGTTGCCTACCGCATCCACGGCAAGCCCCAATGGGTTCAGAACGCAGGCGCCACTCGCTGGACCTCCATCTCCGCAGGTTGTGTATTGCCAATTCCCGATCACCGTCGTGAGTATCCCGTTTGTGTCGATCCTGACGACCCGCGTGTCGAAGTAGTCGGAGACGTAGAGGTTTCCCTTTGAGTCAAGGGCGACTCCCTCAGGAAGGATGATCCACGGTGCGACCCCTGCAGCCGCAGTGTCGCTTACCCCAAACATTGTCCCAGGGAAGGCATAGGTTGAGCTCGCAACGATACTGTTTGCCTGCCCGGCGGCAGTGGAAAGAGCAATCGCTTTCACTGTCTCGGACGGTCCCTGGAAAGCGAACGGACCCGCATAGAGGCTTGAGTTCAGAGTCGGCGTCGAGCCATCGGTGGTAAAGCGAATCTGCGAACCAGACTCAACATCCGTGATCGAAATGAGTTGGCCGGGGTCATAGATGCCAGTGCTCGGGGTGATGGCCGGCGCCGGGACCTGTGAAATGACGTAATTCGCTCCTGCTGCGACACTCGGGGATTTACCCGCCGCAAGGGCAATGGCTTGAACCGTTTCAGTCAAGCCACTGAATGAAATGGACGAGGTATAGACATGAGATGACAATGTGGGCGTTGTTCCGTCGGTCGTGTAATAAATCACTGCGGTCGAATCTCCGTCGGTGATGGAGATTGTCTGGCCCTCCGGATACAAGCCTGAAGCTGGGGCAATTGTCGGCGCGGAGGTCTGCGGAATGACATAGAAGGCGGATGCAACAGTGCTATCCCGATCACCTGGGACAACTGCAATTGCCTGCACAAGTTCACTGGATCCGTTGAAAGCGAACTCTCCCGTGTAGGTTGGTGAAGACGGGCTTGGGATGGTTCCGTCGACTGTGTAATGGATTGCGGCGGTGCCGTCGAGGTCACTCATCGAGATCATCTGTCCGTTGAAGTAAGTTCCGGCGGGCGGGCTGATCAAAGGCGTCTGGACCTGAGGCCATGCGTAAGAAGCTGACGCTACCGGACTGCTTGCCTGGTCGGTAACGATGGCGATGGCCTGTACTGTTTCGGTTGGCCCGCTGAATACGAATGGCGCCGAGTAGAAGCTCGATCTGGAAGAGGGTGTGGATCCATCGGTGGTAAAGCGAATCGTTGCATTCGGGTTCGTATTGCTGATGGAGATAAGTTGTCCCTGCGCGTAGATTCCGGAGGCCGGGCTGATCAGGGGAAGCGCCGCTTGCGGGACTACGCTGTATTGTGCGGCAACGTCAGGACTCTTCCAGTACCCTGATGCGGTGGCGAATGCCTTCACCCATCCCGAAGCGGAGAGCGTAATCGGCCCGGTGTAGATGGGCGAGGAGCCTGTGGGGGTCGAACTGTCAAGGGTGTAGTGAATGATGGCGTTTGGAGTGCTGTCGGCAATCGAGACTGTCACCGATCCTGTGTATTTGGCTGCAACGGGAGAGATGACGGGCGGGGTCGCCGCGGGCAATGTGACGTTGTAGTTCGCCGTTGCAACAGGGCTATTGAGCAGGTGAGTTGCGGCGGCGATCGCGTTCAGCGTGATCTTGCCCCCAATGTAGATGGGAAAACTGTACAACTGCGAGTTTGTGGTAGGCACAGAGCCGTCGAGCGTGTAGTAAATTGCGGCTCCCGGTGTTGTGTCGCTGAGGTAGGCATATTGGAGGCTGTTATAGCTCCCAGGAGGTAAGCTGATCGATGGTGCAGCGGCGGCAGTCTGGACATAGGTGGACTGGGCCAAAGAGCTGTTCGCATATTCAGGAGCGGTAGCAAACGCTTCTACAGTGGTGGTGCCGTTGGTTGGAATGGGGATGGGGCCTGCGTAGACGGAAGAATTTGCCGAGGGCGGAATACCGTTGAGCGTGTAATAGATCGTCGCACCAGAAGTGATGTCGGCGATATAAGCATACAGAATGTTGTTGTTTCCCCACTGGAAACTGATCGACGGCGTACCGGCGATGAGGTTGATGTTATAGGTTGCAGTTGCTACCGAGCTGTTGACATAGCCCGGAGACACCGCCATGGCTTCGATTGTCGTCGTAGTGCTGATTGAGAGTGCACCGCTATATGTAGAGGAACTGGTTGTCGGGACGGTCCCGTCCGTCGTGTAATAGATGGTTGAATCAGGGGTGGCCTCGGTGAGGGAAATGGATTGAATCTGCGTGAAGGAACCGGACGGCTGGCTGAAGGATGGAGGGTCCGCAACGGGAGGCGGTCCAAAGGTCACTTTACGGATGCGGTTGTTTTCCGTGTCGGCGATGTAGAGGTTTCCGGAAGTGTCGACGGCAAGGCCATACGGAGGGGAAATTTCCGCGTCCGCTGCCAGATCGCCGTCCCCGGAAAAGCCCACGGATCCGTTGCCCGCGACGGTTGTAATGATCCCATTTGGATCCACCTGGCGCACGCGATCATTTTCCAGATCCGCAATATAGATGTACCCATTTGAATCCACGGCTACATCTGTGATCGAGTAGAATTCGGCATCAAGTGCCGGACCTCCATCTCCGGAAAAGCCAACATATCTTCCTCCGGCAATTCGGGTGATCGTGCCATCCGGGGCGATCATGCGAACGTTGTCTTGAAGGTTGCTCGAATAGTAAAGGTTTCCCTGTGTATCCCGGGTCAGCCCATAAGGCGTGCACAGTTCCGTGGCAACTTCGTTGAATGTAGTGCTTTGGCACTCCTGAGCAGGGTTTCCTGCGTAGGTCGTGATAACACCGTTCGTGTCCACTTTTCGAATCAAGTTGTTTCCCGTGTCGGCGAAATAAACATTCCCGGCGGGATCGGTAACCAATCCACTCGGGTAGAGAACCTCCGCAGCAACTGCGGGACCTCCATCTCCCGAGTATCCCAAGGCTCCGGTGCCGGCAAATGCGGTGATGATCCCGTTGACATCCACTTTACGGATTCGATCGTCGAAACCATCTGAGAAGTACAGGTTTCCAACGGAATCGACCGCAACCTTGCGCGGCTCGGCCAGTGTTGCATTGATCGCCAGTCCGCCATCGCCACCATCCCCAAATCTGTAATAGCTGCCCGCAACCGTGGTAATGGCCCCGTCTGGCGAAACCCTCGCGATCGTGCTTCCGGAGGGAACGTACAGGTTTCCCGCTGCGTCCACTGCAACGCCGGAAGGGCCGCTTAGCCCTCCGCTGCTTCCAGCCACTGTGGAGATGATTCCGCTGTGGTCAGTTGTCTGCGCTGCGAGGTGTTCCGGTAATGCGAACAGCGGAGCAAGAATCAAGGCAAAGATCACACGCCGTGGATGCATGGCCAAATCTCCCTTTGTTTCTCCAAAACATCTTTTCCAGTAAAATGTGGTGGCGGGCCATGACTGATCTCGCCGGGCATGATCCTGTGGTTCTTCACTTATGGAACGATGGCTGGAGTAACCTTGCGAATGCGGCTGTCTCCAGCTTCTGCAATGTAGATGTCTCCAGCGGCATCGACAGCGATGCCCCACGGATTGCTGAGTTCGGCGTTCAGCGCCGAGCCTCCGTCGCCGAGACCACTTGAACCTCCTCCAGCAACGGTGGTAATGACGCCATCGGTGAATATTTCGCGGATGCGCCCGTTCCCGCCATCGGAGAAATACACGTTCCCCGACGCATCCACCGCAACGTCGTAGGGATGCAGGAGCTGGGCCAGTGTCGCCGGACCACCGTCGCCAGAGAATCCCTCCGCGCCGGTGCCGGCGATGGTCGTGAGGTTTCCCTTGGTATCCAACTTGAGGATTGTGTTGGCGCTTGTGTCGGCAATAAAGACGTTGCCGACACTGTCAACCGCAACGCCCCACGGCTCGAATTGATCTGCTGGAGGTACGAATCCGATGATCGTCGAAAGCGTCCCGGAGGTGTCCACCTTGCAGATCCGATAATTGCCCAGATCGGAAATGTACAGATTGCCCAACTTATCGACGGCGACATTCGTGGGGCCGTCGAGTTGAATTTCGGTGCCCTTGCCGTAAGAGCCGTTGTTGCCTCCGATTTCAGTACCGGCCACAGTAGTGATCACGCCGGAGGTGTCCACTTTCCGCACCTCATTGTTGTTCAAGTCGGCGATGTACATGTCGCCTTGAGCGTCAAACGCGACGCCGCTGGGACGGTTGAGCGTTGCAAGCGTCGCCGGGCCTCCGTCGCTGGCGTGGCCGCTGCCTTTACTCCCAGCTACAGTCGAAATGATGCCCTGTGAATTCACTTCACGGATGTGGCTGCTTCCCGTGTCAGCGATGTACAGGTTTCCTGCGGGACTGAGTGCGACGCCTTCCGGGCCATTCAATTGTGTGTTTGTCGCCAGAATGCCGTCCTTGCCGTATCCGCTCGCACCGACGCCGGCCACCGTGGTGATGATGCCCGGCAGCAACAAGAAAGAGTCCGTCGCAACTTCGCTGGCAGCCTCACCGGTGGCGATGGCAATGGCCTTGATGGTGGTTGCACCGGCCAGCGGGAAAGGCTTTGAGTAATACGTGGACATGGGAGAGGGGGTGCTTCCGTCGGTGGTATAGCGGATGGTGGCCGTCGTGTCTGCGTCGGTGATCGTGACGAGTTGACTGACCGGGTAGTAGCCGCTTTCGGGGCTGATGACAGGAGTCGGCGCCTGGGGAATCACACTGTAAGCGGCCGCGACATCGGCACTCTTCCAGAAGCCCGATGCAGTTGCAATGGCCTTCACAGTTGTCGACCCGGGCAAGGTCAGTGCACCTGTATAAACCGGCGACGACGAAAGGGGAGTGGACCCGTCGAGGGTGAAATGAATGACCGCCCCCGGTGTGGTGTCGCCGATGGACACAGAAACCGGCCCGGTATACCTGCCGGGAGGAGGCGAGAAGGTGGGTGGTGCGGCCGATGGCAACGTAACCTCATAAGTCGCTGAGGCAACCGCGCTATTTGCGTAAGCCGTGGCCATTGCGACGGCTTTCAAGGTGATGCTTCCGCCGATGTAAATGGGAATACTGAAGCCCGGTGAAGCAGCAGCGGGCGTGGATCCATCGAGCGTGTAGCGGATCACAGCGTTGGGCGTGTTGTCACTGAGCGTGGCGTATTGCAAGCCGCTATAGCTTCCCGATGCAAGGCTGATGGTGGGCGTGTCTGCGATCGGGTCCGGTTCCAGAGTCAAAGTGCGAATGTATTCCTCATCCGTGAAATACATGATTCCTGTCGGGCCGATGGCCAGTCCTGTAGGGCTTGAAAGGGCGGCAAGAACTGCCGGTCCGCCGTCGCCGCTATGTCCGAAGTATCCGGCGCCTGCGATCCGGGTCATGGAACCGTTCGGTCGAACCTGATAGACCGCAGCGGCATCCGGATCGGTGATGAAAAGATCTCCCGAGGAATCCACCGCAACATCGGTCGGGTAAACCAGGCCCCCATTGCTGATGCCGCGTCCGGCAACCGTGGTGATTGTGCCGCCGGAGTCCACTTTGCGGATTGCGTGATTACCGCTGTCCACGATGTACAAAATGCCGGACGCGTCAGAGGCGACAGTACCGGGATGGGCAAGAGAAGCGCTCGTGGCAGGTCCGCCGTCGCCGGAATACCCAATGGTCCCGTTCCCGGCAATGGTTGTGATTGTGCCCGAAGGAGTTACCTTGCGTACCCGCTGATTATTGACATCTGCAATATACAGATTGCCAGCCGGGTCCAGACCTACGCCGAATGGGTTGTTCATCTCCGCCTGGAAAGCAGGGCCGTTGTCGCCGGAGAATCCCGCAGTGCCATTGCCGGCGCACGTGGTGATGGTGCCGCCCGGGCTTACTTTTCGGATTCGGTTGTTGAATGAGTCCGCAATATAGATATCCCCTGCTGCATCCAGAACAATGCTGAATGGGTGGTTGAGTTCCGCAGCGATTGCAGGGCCAAAATCGCCGCCAAACCCGGCGGTGCCGTTGCCGACTACTGTGGAGACGATGCCAGAGATTGTTATCTTGCGGATGACACTGTTGTCCGTGTCAGCGATGTACACATTTCCCTGCGCGTCTACTGCGATGGATGCAGGTTCGGCAAACGTAGCATCGAGCGCGGGCCCACCATCTCCGGCATAGCCGTGACCTCCGGTTCCGGCAATCGTCTCGATGATGAATTCTGTCGACGGGCCACCGGATTGAGCGGAAACGGTCGCTGCAAGTACCGATCCCAAGAGGCCTGCAAGTAAAAGTGATGGGATGGAATCGAGCATTTGTGCAGACCTCCTTCGATTCGGTCCAAAACGGAAGGATTGGTTGCCACGAACAAGTTGCTGTCTGAGGCGAAGCCCGGCTTTCAAGGCGCGTGGACTAGCTGCTGGACACGGCAACTGCTGCAGCCGATCTTAGGAGCATGCTGAACAATCTGAGATGGCAAATCGAACGTTCGCCTTGAAGATTCCGCTTTTTCGTCGCGGGCAATCGATCTCGTCGACGAAGAAGGTTCAAGTACGGATGCACGAGCGAGGAAGAGGCTTGCTGACCTCTCATGCCTTCTGCTGAAACTTGCTGCCGAGATCGAACAAAGCCTACCACACTCCTAAATGATCGGTGCATGAAAATCGGGGAGATAGCAGTTATCTGCCTATAAAAGGGCAGTATTCTGCCACTGTGAATCATTGCTATTCAAGATAAATCGATAACACGCCAGGCGTGAGGAACAGGGGTGAGGATGATCCCCGTTACTCTGAATTGAGCTCCCTGACTGGACCACATTCAGAGAAGAAAGGATCAGCCATGACTCAAGTATGCAGTGTCCACTCGCAGCTTTTGCATCTTTTCCACGCGGATAGTTCGCCCAGGTCGTCAAGCAACATCAATCCGAGTCCAAGGCAAAATGGTTCAATTGCCGGGAATCCGTGCGTCTTCGAGAGATGTGGGGGATTGCTGCCGCGCATGCGGCTTTGGAATTCTTTGAACGCCTGGCCTAGAGATTCGAAGAGTTGATCAAGGCCACCACGAAGGCCGGCTGCCAGGTGCGCATTCGCGGTTTTGCGCTCGGCCTTCTGGAAGCGGGCGCCTCGCCGTTTTCCTCAATGCCGCACAAAGGAATCCGAGAACTTGAAATTCGCAAAGGCTGGCCTCTGCCAGTGCCTGCGTATCTTATCCCGCTGTTCCGCCACGCGGCCGAATCGCATTCTGCAAACCGACCTCATTACGATGTACTCATCGACATGGCCATCGCCGGCCAACGGAACGAAGATGTGCTCCGTTGGTACGACGCGATGCGGGCTGGCAAGAAGCAGACAAGTGCATCCTCCGCATGGATAGAGGAACACAGCTTTGCGGATCGTGTTGCCGCAGCGGTGGGCAAGTCACATCCCGATCGCGCTCTGGAAATCTATCGCCAGCGTGTGGAGGAAAACCCGCAAAGAGCGCATGTTTCAGCTTACGATGCGGTAGCGGGATATCTCCGTAAGATGCGGCCCATCCTGGAATCGCTCGATCCCGAGGCCGAATGGACTCAACTACTGGCAGATATTTGGCTCCGCTATCGTGATCGCCTGCGGTTCATGGCGATCCTCGACAAGTTGGCGTCCGAACCCCTTCAGCAAAAGCAATCACGCCGGTGACCGAACGTGGAAGGCTGTTAAAGCCAGCCAGATGTGGTCTTGCTTCGGGATTCGAAAAGCACCTTGAGTGAATGATGGGTTGGCACTGGTTCTGATCGTTCGAAACCGTGGTTTCGAGTCAACTCACGCCCAATCCCGCAGTCAGCACGGTAAGCACATTCGTGTCCTGGTTCACCATTCTTGCTTGGCAGTTCTTTGGAGTGCGGCTGCCGATGCTTTCGAAGCGGTGAAGGTTTCGCTCAGCGACGTGTGCACATTTTCGGCGCACCTTCCGCACACCGGACTAGGTCTCCGACCGTATGAAGATGAACCTCATCAGGTACTTGGCAGCGCGCGTTGAGTGTCAGAGATTGGAGGTATGCCTAGCTACCATCGTGTGCATGTCGAG
>CAZQPY010000041.1:0-49738 GCA_964595345.1 uncultured Occallatibacter sp. | reverse complement strand
CCCTGTTCCCTGTTCCCTGCTTTTCCGATCCCTGTTCCCTGTTCCCTGTTCCCTGTTTTTCCGTCCCCTGTTCCCTGTTCCCTGTTCCCTGCTTTTCCGTCCCCTGATCCCGGGTCCTTAGTCCCTCGTCCCTAGTCCCTTGTCCCTGCAGTTTCGGCCTCAGCACCTCGGCCAGCCGCGGCGCAAGTCCCGGCGTCTCCAGAATGGCCTCCAACAGCAGCAGGCATTCCCGCGAGCGCTCGTGCTGCGCCAGCGTGAGCAGCGCCTGCTTCAGTTCCGGATCGCGGCGGAAACGCTCGGCTCCGGACACCAGCCACAGGTCGAGCTTGTCTTCCAAGTGCCGCAGTTCGCTCTGCAATTCCGGCGAGTAGCCCTCGGGATCGTCCACCAGGTAGCCCGGATGCACCTTGAAAAACGTCGCCAGAATCTGCCGCGTGGTATTGGTCAAATGCGGTCGCGCCCCGCTCTCAATCTGTGAAATGTAGCTCTGGCTCAGCTTCTGGCCGGTTTCAGCCTCGATGGCGCGCACCATCTCCTGCTGGTTCAGGTCCCGATCGAGCCCGCGCAGACTGCCCTCGACCTCACGCAGATAACGGATTTTCTCGCCAAGTTTCATAAAGTCAGAGATCGGAGTTCAGTGTTCAGGGAGCAGGTATCGCCGCACCCGTTCCGATTGTCATCGCCCATTAGCATTCCAACTGAGATAACGGGTTCGGACTGCGAGTTCCCACGGCACCGGCTGCCGAAACTGCGGATTCCTCGCGCCTTGTAACAGGGCACGACTTCAGTCGTGCCGATAATGCCAAAAAAGTAGGACGGGCTTTAGCCCCGGCCGGCATTTCTTCGAGCGATCTCCGAGTGCCCACCCTGGCCCGTCATCCTAAGCAAACCGTATCCGGGTCCCCGGCGACAGGTCCTTGTCGCTGGGGTGGTGAAGCGCAGTCGAAGGACTTGCGGTTCGGTTCTTTCCACTACCGGTTCAGCCCTTCAAAATCTCTCGTCCGCGATGGGAATCGAAACTCTCCTCAACTCCCATCGCAATCTGTAATAACGCTATCGCAATCCGTAATATTCGTCAAGAGTATCCGAAGAATTATTTTTTCGCCGCGGAATATTCATTGGATTTTTGCCTGGCCGTCCGTGTAGATTGCCCTCAACCGCCTGCCCGAGTCCAGGTGGTAAGGAGATAGCGCATGGGAAACCCGGTGGTGCATTTCGAGATTATTGGCAAGGATAAAAAGGCCTTGGAGGCCTTTTACGGAAGCATCTTCGACTGGAAGATCGATCCCATCATGGAGGAGTACTCGCTGGTCAGCACCGGCGGCGCCGGCCATATCGCGGGCGGAATCGGCGGCATGAACGCGGAGCGCCAGCATGTCACGTTCTACGTGGCAGTCGACGACGTCGCGGCCAAGCTGACCGAGATCGAGGCCAAGGGCGGCAAAAAGGCTTTCGGTCCGCACCCCATCCCCGACGGCGGCATCATCGCCGGCTTCGAGGACCCCGAAGGCCACCTCATCGGCCTCGTTCAGGGGCCGCCAGGGAAGTGACGGTGCCAGTTTCAACGAGAAAAACCAACTCTCATTGCATTTCTCTGGAAATCACTGCATACTTGCTACCAGACGCTCCCTATATGGGGGCTCTAGTTCCGAGGCCCGCGCATACGCGCGGGCTTTCGCGTTACTGGACGTGCATTATTCATTTGATCGCTTATCTTGACGAATTCGGACACATTGGCCCATTTGTCAGTCGAACCGACCCTCGGCACAAAACTAGCCCTGTCTTTGGGTTGGGCGGCTTTCTTATGCCATCGGAGAAGGTGAGGGCATTTGCGACCTGGTTCTATCAACTCAAGTGTCGGCTGCTGGAGTTTGAGATTCGCCGCGATGGGGTCCCAGCATATCAATGGGAGAAGAAGGGATCGGCTCTCTACACCACCAAAAACATCCTCAAGTACCCTGAACTCAGATCCGCAACCTTCCGGCTGATGAATCGCATCGAAAAGGATGGCGGAATCGTTTTCTACGTAGGCGTGCAGAAAACACATTCACCCGAAACGAACAACCCCAAGGACCTCTATTGCGCTGTGCTTCACGAGTCAATCAAGAGGCTGGATCAGTATTGTTCAGTCCGAAACGCCCAGTTCCAGATGCTCTTGGATGAGCAGGAGGATAGTTTCCGGGGCCAGATTGTCGCGGAGGCATCGAAACAGATGTTTGGAGAGGCGCGCAAGACAATGATCGAACCTCCCATTCAAGCAGAAAGCCATCTATTTCAGACACTTCAGTGTGCCGACTGGTTGTGCGGGCTTATCGGCCGAGTCGGGTGTTCACAGGTTCTCCCTGCCGAATATACGGACTTGATCTGGGTTGAGAAGTATTTCCTTGCAAGGCTGCGCCGAGTTGCCCCAAACAGCGGAATCAGGCGGCAAAAGGTAGGCCCGTGCATTACCCAGATCATGAGCGACCAACCAGCCTCTGCAGCGCAAATTCATTGAAATTACGCATCGAGTCCGAGGCGATCTGACCCGGCTTGTGCACGGACCGCCCTGGAAGAAGTTTTCTATCTATCCCAAGGCGCTTTCGTCCTCAGCAGACGTGCCAGCCCCGGATTCGGTTCGGGAGAGGCGGCGATCATCGCCGTGAAGCGAAGGAATGCCTCTTTGTCCAGAATGAAGTGGGTCTGGTCGAGCAGGACTGTTTGCGCCTCCCGGCGGTCATCCAGAATCAGCCGGAGACGGAGCCCAGGCTCTCAAGGCATTCTTCCACGCTGCGCCCGTGCCCGTTTGCGCCGGGAATCTCCGGAGACCAGGCTACAAACCACTCGCCGTCGCGCTCAATCACCGCTGTAAATTCGTTGCGCATGGCACGAGTATAGAACGGAAACTTTGATTTCGCGCCACTGCGAAAAACAGCCGCCCTCACGCTGCAAAGTCAATAAACCCGCGTTGCGGGTCGGTCGAAATCAGCTTGACCGTCACCTTGTCGCCCACGTCGAGGCCCTTGCCGCCCTGCACCAGCATGCCTTCCACGTGCGGGTCCAAAGTCCGCACAAAGGTCCCGTAGTGGTTCACGCCGGTCACGATGGCCGGGAAGCTCTGGCCGATGCGCGGATGCAGCACCACGGCCGCAATGCGCTTCTGCATCTCGCGCTCCACCTTGCGTGCGCCATCTTCCATCAGCGTGCAGTGCTGAGCAATCGCGCTCAGGTCGTCGGCGGAGTAGGGCTGCGCACCCTTGGCGAGCCACGCTTTCAGAACTCGCTGCGTCACCACATCGGGAAAGCGGCGATTCGGCGCGGTGGAGTGCGTATAGTCCTGCACCGCCAGCCCGAAATGCCCCGGCGGCTCCTCGCCGGGCCTCACCAATACGTACTCTCCCGGTCCCATCAGCTTGACCACAGCCAGCGACAAGTCCGGGAAGTGATCGGGATCCTCCTGCCTGCGCAGCAGCAGGAAATCGTTGAGCGCCTTCGAGTCCGGCTCGACAGGCAGGGTGGTGCCCAGCGCCTCGGCCAGTTCCACAATCCGCTCCCAGCGCTTGGGAGTTCGCACCACGCGCCGAATCGACGGAATGCGCGCCTCGTCGAAGATCTTGGCGATCACGCCGTTGGCCGCCACCATGAACTCTTCGATCAAAGAAGTCGCCCGATTCTTGTGCTGCCGCGCAATCTCCACCGCCTGGTCGGCCAGCATCACCGGCCGGGTCTCGATGGTCTCAAGATCCAACGCCCCGTGCTGGAAGCGCCCTCCCACCATGCGCAGCGCGGCCGAGTCCTGCAGCTTGAGCTGGGCCGTCAGTTCGGCGTTCGCGGCAACCTTGGCGGGAGCGTCGGCGTGGCCCTCCAACCAGGCTCCCACCGCGTCATACGCCAGTTGCGCGCAATTGCGCACCAGTGCCCGGCAGGCCTTGCCGTCGGTCACGTTCCCGGCTGCGTCCACCGAGTATTCGATCACCAGCGCGGCGCGGTCTTCGCTCTCGTTGAGCGAAGTAATGCCCTCGGAAAGCTCGACGGGAAACATGGGGAAGACCTTGACGCCGGTATAAACCGAAGTCGTCTCGGTGCGCGCGTGCGTGTCCAGCACGGTTCCCAGCTTTACGCGGCAATCCACGTCCGCAACCCCGACCAGCACCCGGATGCGTCCATCCGGCAATTGCTCCGCCCACTCGATCTGGTCCAAATCCCGGGAGGTATCGTTGTCGATGGAAGACCACAGCAGCGAGCGCAGGTCTTTCAGCGAGCCGTTGGCGGCCTGCGCTGGCTGCGCCTCGATGGCGGCCACTTCACCGGCCGCGGAGGCGGGAAAGTCGGGCTGAAAGCCGTGTTCCAGCATGGACGCATGGGCCGCGGCCACCAGGTTGAAATGAAAGGGATGCGCAGACGACATGGCGAGCCTTCTCCTTCCGAGTGAAGAGCAAGCCTATCATCTTTGGAGCAGAACCAGAGTTAACGTGGCCTCCCACATATTCTTGAAGGTGCCCTTTTCTGAGGAAAACGGCACTTTGTGGGCGTGCCTCCGGGACATACCTGCTCTGGTTCCTCTTGCGCCGCAGCATCGCGCCCGCGCCAGAATCGAAAGGTGGTTCCGCAAGCAGGCGCGGCGGCTGGTCGGGCCGTGCGAAAAGGCCTTGGCTAAGGAGCCAGTGTACCCGGGGCGATTACGTTGACGGTCAGGTAAGCGCTCTGGCTCACCACCGTGTTGTCGATGTTGGCCGAGGCGGTGATGGTGACAATGGCAACCTGGAGCGGCGTTCCGGTGCTGTTCACCGTCTTCGAGGTGGTGCACCCCAGGCCCAGTCCTGCAAAAGTGCCCAGCATCAGCAGAAGGATCAGGAACCGGCGCGTCTTCTGGGCCGCTTCTGAACGGACGAATACGCGGGCGCGCCTCCCAAAGGGCAGCAGCAGGAATCCCAGCAAAGCCAGTGCGGTTTCGCTGACCGCGCGGGCCACTTTGCGGGCCTGGCCGCCGGGAATCCACGGGCGGATCAGGGCCGAGGTCTTGTTGAGAGGGGTGGTCCCGGTACTGAAGGTCTGCACCACAAAGGTGACCGTGGCCGGGAGCATGACGTCCTGCGGAGTAGCCGTGCAGGTGATGTCGTCCTGAGCCGGCACACTGCACACCACCTGCACCGGGCCGCTGAAGCCGCCCGTCCCGGTAATCACATAGGCAGCCGATCCCGCGCCGCCCTTCACAATGTTGAGGTTGGTGCCTGGATTGGAGGCCGACGGCGTAAGGGTGAAATTCTGAATGATCAGGGTCAGGATGTTGGAGGTTTCCGGCTTGTACGTCAGGTCGCCGTTGTAGACGGCCGAGATCTGGTCGCTGCTGCCGGGCAGCGTGGAAATGGTGAGCGTAGCCACCGAGGAGTCCAGCTCGAATGCGGCGGTAGAGGGAGCCAGAACCGCGGAACCGATGGCGGTGGTCCCGGCGAAGAAGGTCACCGTGCCGGTGGGATACTGCTCGGCTGTGGCCAGGGGGATAGCAAGAGGGGTGACAGTCGCCGTCAGGATCACCGACTGACCCGGCGTCGGATTGGCGGGACTGGCGGTCAGCGTGATCGTATCGCCGAGCAGCGGAGACAACATCGTGAGAGCGATGGAAGCGCTGCCGAGCCAATTGGCGTCCCCGGAGTAAACCGCCGTGAGGGAGTGGTCCACGCTGTTGGACAGCAGCACTCCAGGCAGCGACGCTGCATTGCTGGCAACGGCGGCTGTCCCCAGCAGCACGGCTCCGTCGTAGAAACTCACTGTGCCGGTAGCGGTGAAACCGGTCACGGGCGTCAAAGGGGCAATCGTGGCAGTGAGGGTGACGGAACTGGAGGCCGTGCCCGCCGTCAGCACCGAGGGCGTCGCGGTCAGGGCCGTAACGGTGGCCCCTTTGCTGACGCTGATCAGGAGAGCACTGGAGGTGCTACCGGCCCAGTTGGTGTCGTCCGAATAAACCGCGGTGATGCTGTGCGTGACCGAGGCGGTCAGCGTGACGCCGTTGAGCGTAGCCACGTTCGAAGCGAGCGTCCCACTGCCTAAGAGTGTGGCCCCGTCGTAGAAGGCCACCGAGCCGGTGATCGCAGCGCCGCTCGCGCCGGCCAGGGTGGGCGCGACGGTCGCTGTGAAGGAAATCGTGGTGCCAGTGGTCAAGTTGGTAGCGCTGCTTGCTAGCGTGGTGGTGGTGGCGCCTTTGCCGACGGAAACGTTCAGGGGACTGGAGGTGCTGGTGGCCCAGTTGTTATCTCCGCCATAAGCCGCGGTGATGCTGTGTGTGCCGGCGGTGGAAAGCGCGACGGCGGGGAGCGTAGCCACATTGGAATTGAGGGTCGCGGTACCCAGCTGGGTGCTGCCGTCGGAGAAAGCTACCGAGCCGGTGAGGTTTGCCGCGCCTGTAACAGCCGGGTTCGGCGCAACGGTCGCGGTGAAGGTGATGGGAGATCCGGTGGTCGGGCTGGAGGTATTGGCCGTCACCACGGTCGCGGTGCCGCCTTTGTTGACGGTAACAGTCGAAGCACTGGAAGTGCTGCCGGCCCAGTTCGTGTCCCCGGAATAAGTCGCGGTGATACTATGCGTCCCGGCGGTGGAAAGCACGACGCCGCTGAGCGTAGCCACATTGGAAATCGGCGTCACCGGGTTCCCGAGCTGGGTGCCTCCGTCGAAGAACGTTACCGTCCCGCCCATCGTAGCGGTGCCGTTGATGGACGGGTTAGGCGCAACGGATGCGGTGAGAGTAATAGGCGAGTCGACGCTCGGGTTATTGTTGCTGGTCGTCAGGCTGGTCGCGGTCGCGCCTTTGCTGACGGTCAGGTTAAGAGTACCGGTGCTGCCAGCCCAGTTGCCGTCGCCGCTGTATGTGGCCGTAATGCTGTGCACGGCGGCGGTGGAGAGTGCGATGCTGGAGAGCGCGGCCGTGTTGCCACTCAAGCCCTGTGTGCCGAGCAGGGTGTTTCCGTCGTAGAAGGTCACCGTGCCGCCGGGGCTTGGAGCTCCGGAAATGGCCGGGTTAGGCGCAACGGTGGCCGTGAAGGTGATGGAGGCCCCGGTGGTCGGGTCGGCGGGATTGGCCATCACCGTGGTCTGGGTGGAGCCCAGGACCGAGACGGTGATGTTCTTCGACTGATCGGAGGAGAAGGTGCCGTCGCCGCTATACAACGCATAGATGACGTTCGCGCCCAAACTCAGCCCGCTCGACGCCGACACCTGGGTGGTCGCGGTTGCCTGGTTGGTCCCGAGTGGTGACACAGGGACGGTAATGATCTGGTTGGAGTTGTCGTAGAAAGTGACCGTCGCGCCAGGATTGGTCGTCGGCGTGGGGCTGTCGGACGAGGAAGGCGAAATGGTGATCGCGAGGGTCAACGTCGCCGAGGGGCTGATGGTCTGCGTTGTGGTTGTCCAATCCATGCCCACGGCGTAGGGAGGGCCGGTCGCTTGTGGCTTGGCCCAGTTGCTGACCAGCGCCTGTGCGTTCACCACGCCGAGGCCGGTCGCCAGGTCGTAACCCTGAGCCGCCGCGTAGCCGATCTGCCCATCGTCGTTGCAGCCGGAGGTTCCGTTTTCGCACCGCAGCAGGGTGTCGCCCTGCGCCACATCCGCAAAGACGCCGCTGGTATTGGCCAGCCGGTAAAGGTTGGGAGAAAGATTTCCCTGCGCCCCGTTCTTCTGGTCAACCAGGGCCGCAATGCCGGCCACCAGGGCCGCTGCCGCTCCACTGCCGCCGCTGCGAACCAGCGTACAACGACCCGCCGCTCCGCCCAGGCAGAAGGCCAGGCCGGGATTCAGTCCAGCGTCAATCGCAGTGGGCAAAGCGACGTCGGGCAGCAGGCGATGGCCGCTGAAGAGACCAGCCGCCTGGCTGAGCGCACTCCCGGACGCGCCGTTAGCATTCCCAGCGGAAGGAATCGGCTGCCAGGCTGGCAGAGCATGTACCGCGCTGGCGCCGCCGCCTCCGGCAAAGGCCGGGTCGGCGGGATTCCGGGGAGCCCACGCGGAGAATTCCGGAGCTCCGCGGTCGGCGAATGCCGCCACGCCCACGGCGGTATTCCATGGGGTAGCCGCGAGCGCATTGACAGCATAGCCGCTGGTGACCACGGCATCGCTTCCCGCAGCCTGACAGGCGGCAGCGCCGCTGTCGCCCGAGGCGGCAACGATGGAGATGCCTTGCGCGGCGGCCTGGCGATAGAGCGCGGCATAGAAGGCCAGGTGCGCGGGACTGAGCGCGGCTTCGCAATTCGAGTAGCCGACGGCAATCACGCTGGCCTGCGCCTGATCGACCAAGGCAGCCAGCGAAAGATCCAGGCCGTCGGTCGCTGCGGTGGTGGCTGCGGGAGCCAGAAGGACTTGGGCGCCGGGCGCGGCTGCTCCAGCCCAGGAGGCGAGCAGATCTGCGGCCGGCTCATCCGACGTCCGGCCTGGGTCGGGGCCATTCGGATTCACAGCAAGTGGATTGGCTGCCAGCCCGAAAGCTGCGCGAAAGGCGGCAATATCTTCGCTACGCACATTGCTGCGCGCGGCAATGCCGATGGTCTGGCCGGTTCCCACGGTACCGGTGGCATGCAGGCTTTCCAGGTGCAAAAGTCGGGCAGCCAGTTGCGGCGTCAAGGCCGGCGCGGTAGCTAGGTAGGTTTGTGTTGCCAGACCGGCGGCGCTCGGCGCCATCGGCTCCGGCGGTGTCAGCGCGCCCGTGGAGAGGGAACCGTCCAGAGAGACAAGGCCCGCCACCAGTGGCCCGAACGCGGCCGGAATCCTGATTGTCCCAGCGGCAACCGCCCGGGTTTGGCCGCCGGTGGTGACCGAATAAACCTGGGTGCTGAATGCCAGCTCAACCTGGTTGACGGTCCCGGAGAACTCGATCCAGCCTCGGCCTGCCGGCAGCGGCGCTACGTCGAATCCGCAGGAGCGCAGCCATGCGGCCACCGTCGCAACATCGGCCGCGGAGGTGGCATAGGAGTCGGCGAATGCAGTGGCCGTCAGCCATTGGTGGTAGTCGGGCGAGGACGGGTTCTGCAGGCTCGCCAGCTTCAATGTCAGTGCCTGGTCCCGGTCCGCCGAAGGCGTAAGCAGGAGCAACATCCGGTTGAGCCGGGCAGAAGGCGCGGCAGGGCCGAGCACGGCAGAGTTAAGATCGCCCGCCGAGAAAGAAACGAAACTCCCAACAGCGGGAAGAACCACTGTGCCGCCAGGCGCGCCTCCGCCTCCATCGAGACTTGCGAGACTTGCAGCCAGCCGGGAGATCGACTGGGACGCTGCCAGAATGGGCAGCAGACTCGAGAGTAGAAGGAATGCAAACGGCCTGACGAAGCTTCTTTTGTGCGCCATGATCCTCTTTTTTACACGAACTCGGAGTGTTCTGCGCGACGCCGCGACGCAATGACAGGGCAAAAACTACAACACCCTATTCTCACTCAACAAAGCCGTCCAGCCCCTACCACTTTCGGGCATATCTTATGATCTCTGATTTGTTTGGCCCGATTGTAGAGCCCACGCATGGGTGCGGCAACTAAAAGCTGCTGACGGCGGCATTCCTCTTTCGCTGCCGTCCTCCAACCTAGCAGAGCCTGAATGCGCTCAGATGTTCTGCTCTTGCGTAGAGAACAGGGCCCTTTTCCGGGCTGTGGAAAAACTCCATCGGGAAGGCAAGAAGCGTCAGGGCACGACTTCTAGCCTGCCCTGAGCCTGTCGAAGGGTGCCGATAAAGCCAACGGAATGAAATGGGCTTTAGCCCCTGCGAATGCACATTCCAGCGAATCACCCGAGTGCGGGCCTGTTTCCGCTGCCTGTTGATGCCCCTGAATGCGGAGGCGCTGTTGGAGCAGCCATTAGGCCCGGGCCTTTCTCGGCTCGACCCTCTTGTTGACTCGGTATTTCCGCCTTTTTCCAGGCACTACCTGCGGTATTTGCCGCGCAACCGGTCTCGCAACCATGCCCCCAAAATGCATCCGGCCCGGAGACAAAAATCTGTCGCCGGGCCGGCATTGCAAGGATCGCATCGCGGTTCTTATTGAATGCCCAGGTCTTGCAGCACCTTGGGCTTGGGTTCATCCTGCGCCAACAGGTTGTGGCAGGCGGCGCAATCCTGGGTAATGGTCTTACCGTCCTTGGAGGTGTGGTCGGCATCGTGGCAGCGCCAGCAACCCGGATAATTCGAGTGGCCGATGTGGTTGGGATGCGTTCCCCAGGTCACTTTCATCTCCGGGAAGACGTTGTGCGTGAAGATGTTCACCAGCGCATCTCCGGCCGCCTTCACCTCATCGGCCTTGGCAGTCATTACTTCGGGGTGCTGGGAACGATAGAAATCGGCCAGCGCCGCGGGAATCTTGGCGCTCGCCTCGGCGGTGGTGCTGTAGTTGGCCTTCAGCAGCGCCAGGCTTTCCTTATGGGCCCAAGGCAGGTCGGGGTTGGGCGCGCCTTCGGCCATGGCGCGGTTGAGCGCGTCTTCGGCAGTCTCCATGGTGTGCGCCGCGCGATTATGGCAATCGACGCAATCCATCACCCGCCGCTCGCCGCTGGGAATGCCGGCGCCCGCAGTCGAAGAAACAAAGGTCGTCTCGGTGCCGTCGGGGTTGCGCCTCTGTACCCAGGGAATGGTGGTGCGCGTGGGGTCGGTGGCGATGTATTCGATGTGGCCCAGGTGCACGCCGTGGATGCCGGTCAGGTGCGACAGCGAGTCCCGTCCGCCCAAGTGCAGAACCACCACCGACTGCGTTTCCGTGTTCTTCTCGTCGTCGGCAAAGGTGGATTTCACCAGCAGCTTCTCACCGATGAAGCGCGCCGGCGTGTGGCACCCTTCGCAGATTTCGCGCGCCGGGCGCAGGTTCTGCACCGGAGACGGAATCGGCATCGGATAGCGGTTGATCGCGACTTCGATCAGCTGCTTGGTGCCGTTCACCTTGGCCTCGAAATAGGACTCTGCGCCAGTACCGATGTGGCAGGCAACGCAATCTACATGCGAGTGCGCTGAAACCGTGTAGGCCGCATACTCCGGGTGCATTACGTGGCAGGACTGCCCGCAGAACTGCGGCGAATCCATGTATGCCGCGCCGCGATAGCTGGCGACAGCCACCACCAGGACATTGACGATCGTCGCGACCAGAACAATATCCAACCCATGCCGGAAGATATGGTCGTCCAGATCGACTTTGGGGAAGGCGGTGGGAATGAGCCCGGCCGCTTGCAACTTCTTGCGGCGCGCAAACAGGCCAATCGGAATCAGCGCCAGGCCGCCCAGGAACAAGGCCGGCAGAATGAGAAAGAAGATGATTCCCAGGTAGGGGTTGTCATTGGGCCGGCCAAAGATCTCGACGATCCAATAGCCGATCATGGTGGTGCCGGAGGCCGTGGTGACAGCGCCGCCGGCCAGGCTCACTGGATTGTTGCCGAAAAAGAGCGCCGGACGTACCCAGTTCTCCCTGAATTTTTGAAGAATTGACACCGTGTCCCCCTGCATTAAATGAGATGGCCCGCCAGCAACGGCGAGCCGGGCTATAGCGAAACCAGAGTTCCCGAATCCCGGAAGCACTGTACTGAAGTTGACGCGACCCTCAGGACCGGGGTCCCCACGGACAGCTCTTCGTCCGTGGGGTGAAGCGATCGGCAACCATGCACGAAACGAACCGGGAACGCGAACTCTGGCTTTGCAATTGCTCTTATTATCCGCTACTTGAGCGTCTTGAAGAATGCGGAGACATCCTTGATCTGCGCATCGGTCAGACCGGTAATCGGATGCATCTTGCCCTTGCCTGCCTTGACCGCGGTAGTGATATCGGCAACCGTCAGCTTCTGCATCGCTGGATCGGAAGTGGCCTTGATTCCCATCGCCTTGGCCATACCCGCACTGGGGGTGCCGGCTGCGCCATGGCATGCTGCGCATTTGGTTTTATATGTCGCCGCGCCGCCACTCTGCGCAAAGCCCACAGCACTGGCCAAAGATACGGCAACTGCCAGCACCACTTGTGAACGAATCATCTTGGTCATTGAAAGACTCCTTGTGGTTTCCCAGACTGCCTTCGGTCGCCGGTACACTGGGGAGCACCCGGCGTACGACCAACACCCTGCTTCCCGCCCCAGGGCTTTGTTGCCTTGCTGTCGGGGACAATCCCGCGGGCCCCGGCTTGCTGAGATACCGCGCCGCCCCCATCCAGGCAGACTGCGCCGCATCCAGCTTACTCGATGAAAGAGAGACTTAACCAACCTCTTCGTTCTTTTGCCTGGCTGCGCGCTTCACGCACGAAACAGGTAAAGCCCGTCAGGTCGATTCCACTTCCTTGCAACGCGCATTTGTATTTCTGCCGCGAAGAGATATTCTTCGCTCTACATGAAGAGATATTCTTCGCTCTACATAAAGTCCGCCCCTCCCTGTAGAAAAAAGAAGGGGCGGAAATTTCGAGATCCGAAACTGGTCCGCCCCTCCTTGATCCAGAGGGGCGGTAGCCGAGATTAGAACTCGTAGTGAATGCTCACCGTGACGTTGTTGGCCTTGAAGATTCTGGGCGCGGTCAAGCCGGAAATCGGCTCGGTCAGGCCCGTGGGTGCCGACAGCGAAGTGCAGGGAACCACCACAGCCGTGGCCGAAGTGGAAGTGCTGCAGTACTGCGATCCGGAAGGAGTGTTGCCCTCGCCGTAGTTGTAGTAGTCGTATTCCGCCTTCCAGGTCAATCCTGGATGGAATGTCCAGGCTGTGCTGATGAAGGGAGCCTGGTAGACGGAGTTCATCGAGCCGTTGACATAGCGGGCATCGTTGAAGAACTGCGTGCCGGCCACATCGCTGACCTTATAGCCAATGCGGGTGTGGAGATCCTGGTTGGGAGACATCGAGACCGACACTGATCCGTATTGGGTCGGAGCGTCCTGGAAATCCCTGGCGAACCAGTCTTCGAGTGGCGAAGTACCATTGGCTTCGGTAACGCCCGTAGCGCCTCTTCCCCACACGTTCGGGCAGACGGTGCTGTTGGCGTATTGCACTGCCCCCGGAGCGGTGGCCGTGGCGCCGTTCAGGTAGCAAATGTTGGTGGCCGAATAAACGTCGCTATAGGCGTAGTTGAAATCGATCCCATAGTGTTCGTTCGGCGTCAGCGACGCGCCCAGGCTGTAAACCCGGCTATAGTCGACGTGATTGAGGGGCCCTTCGTACGGGGTTCCGGTGGAGGCGGTCCCGTTCGGAGCTGGTAATGCGGACGGAGCTGTGAACAACGCCACAGCGGACTGATTGTTGTTGGTGTTGTTGTGGCGCTCAAGGTCGTTGAATGCGGCCGTGAACGTGGCCCAGGGCTTGGGCCGGTACTTGGTATGCACCCGGTAGTGCTTGGTCTGGCGCGCGCCGACCGGGGTGAAGGCGTTGTCCGCATATCCGACTTCAACGGTGCCGTTGATATCCCAGTTGGCGGTGGGACGGAAAGCGGCATTGAGGATGCCGGAGTTTTCGTTGATCGTCACCGTTCCGCCGGTCGTTGCTGCCACAGGCAAAGGTGTGTTATCGGGCGGGCCCTCGGCAATCATGTGCGTGCGATAGCGGTAGGTGAGCGAAACCGTTGTCTTCTCGGAGGCATCCCAGGTCCCGGTCACATTGTTGGTCAGGAACTTCTGGCCAAAGTAGCCCGGCAGGGGCACGCCGACTGACGAAGATCCCTCCGCGGCGGAACCCGTTGAGGTGGTCAGTGGGCCGGTGTAGTTGATGGTTTCATTTCCCAGGTTCCCCGCGACCACTGTGGTGGGGGTAGACAGACTGGTATTGGACAAGTTGACCTGCGATGCAGGCTGGTGCGCATCGGAGTAGTCCACCTGGTCGGAAAGGCTGAAGTTCTTCATTGCCTGCCAGATGATGCCGTAGTCCCCGGAAGCCACTGCGCGATGACCGCTTCCAACGCCGGTAATCGTATTTGAGACAACCGCGCCATTCAGACCCGTGTAGTTCTCATAATAGCTGGGCATCTTCATATCGGCCTGGGTGTAGCTGATATCGCCGTTCATCACGATGTTCTTGATGCTGGAGCTCTGGAAGCGAAGAGACTCCGTGGGATAGGTCTGGCGGGACGGCTGGGTGCGAAGGTAGCTGGTGATCACGTCGCAGGCCGCGTTGATGACCGGAAGGCCGTTGGGAGTTTGCGGCGCCGTGAAGATGGTGCCCACCTTGGTGGCTGAGTTATAGGCGCTGCCCATGCTGCCGGTGTTGCAAGAGCTGATCCCGTAGGGCGTCTGGCTATTCCAGTTGCCCAGCGAGACCGGCGTTCCGTCCGCTTCCTGGGCGATGAATTCGCCGGGGGCGACAACGAAATAGGAGTCCTGCTTGAGGTGCGTGAGCCGCTCCTCGATGGTTACGCGCGTGGCCGGCAAAGGCTTCCAGTCAATGGCGCCCATGAAATCGTCGCTGCTGTCGCGGTTGAACTCCTGGAGCAACGAGTTGGCCTTGCCGACAGATTCGCCGGGGGTCAAGCTCGGTCCCGAGAAATTGTTCTGCGAGTAGCCGAGCCGATAGACCAGCGTGCTGACCGGATGAATGGCCAGGTTGGTGTCGGTCATGCGGCGCACGGTGTTGAACATCACCGGCGATTGGTTCCACTGCGGCCAGGCAAACGAACCCGTGGGCGCGTTGGTGGGGCCAATGGGCACCGTAACCCCGGGATTGATATTGGGGTTGGCCAGCAGGTCGTAGTCGAAATACTGGCGGTCGCGACGGAAAAGACCCGTGAACTCGTAATCCCGGCCCTTGGAAGCAGCCAGGCGGGCGAATTCGTAGGGATCGCCGCCGAAGCCGCTGCCCACCGCGCTGATCGAGTCAACAAATGCTGCCTTGGTGCCAGGCAGCGCATGCAACTCGAAGGTCTCACCCAGAACGCGCATGCCGGACGACTGATTGACCAGCGTGCTGTACATGGCTTTGCTGCCGGCGAGACCGTTCAAGTGTCCGCCCAGGTCGGCGCTTTGGTGGATCACGTAGCCTTCGGGAGCGGAAACCTGTGTCTCCGCCTTGGGAAGCGGAGCGGCGGGCGTTGGGTTCTGAGCGATGGCGACGCTTGCCATCATGCCCAGAATTGCGATCCCAACGTACCCAGCGAGGTGCTGGGTTGTTGCTGTGGAGGGCTGTAGCTTAGACAGCCTGGAGAAACAGCCAATCGTATTCATTTCAAGCCTCACTTGAAAAACGTTGTTACTGATGTCGAAACCAAAAACGCGTGTGCCGGATTAGCAGACAAGAGGGGCCGGGACCGTCCGATCGGACAGGAGGGCGCGCCCGCACTCATCTACTTGAGGAACGCCTGATTGAGATTGGAGCCATGGATAAAGGTGTGGCAGCTGATGCAAGGCACCATATCCGCGGATCCAGCGTTCATCCCGTGCACCGTTGCCGCCGCGACTGGGCTGTGGCACTGGTTGCACAACGTGTTGACATTCGGCATATTCAGCAAGCGAGCGTTTTGTGATCCGTGCGGTGTGTGGCAGCCAAGGCAGCCCTCCGCCTTGACGGCGGCGTGCTCGTAAACAAACGGTCCGCGCTTTTCGGTGTGGCACTTGGTGCAGATGTCGTTCTTGTCGGCCGTGGACCGGATATTGTTGTTGCCGAAGGTGCCGTGCACATCGTGGCAATCCGAGCATTTCACTGCGCCTTCATTCACCTTGTGGTGGAAGGGCATGTCGAAAGCTGGCTTGGTGTCGGTGTGGCACTGGAAGCAGAGTGTCGGCTCAGAGGCCTTCAACAGGTGATCTTCCTTGGCGGCATGCACGTCGTGGCAGCTGATGCAGCTCACGTTGGCCTTGGCGTGCGGGGAACGGGCAAAGTTGGGATGGGCGCCGGCATGGCAACCCAGGCACTTCTCGTTCACTTCTTTCGAACTGGCCTTGGCGGGATTGAAGATCTTCGTCACATCGCCGCCGCCGTCCACGTGCGCCTTGCCTGCGCCGTGACAGTTCTCGCAGGTCGCGCCCGCTTTGCCATGCTCCAGGGCGAGTTTGGTGTGCGGATTACCCTCAAACTTCTTGGACTGCTCTTCGTGGCAGGTCGCGCAAGTATCCGATCCTACGAAATTCGAAGCATCCTGGGCCGGCGCTGCCGGCTTGCTCGTGGACGCCGGAGCGCCCCACGCGGTGACCGACAACGCGGCCATACCCAACAACATCCAAAAGACTCGCAGTCCCGGCCTCTTCCCCGGAGCCGCACCAACCGGCGATTGCGCTACTGGCTTTTCATTGTGCATCAATCCCACCTCGGTACCTCTCATCGCCTCTGCGGGGAAAAACCTTGCGTGGGTCAAAGCACATTCCACCCACGAAGGGAGGTCAGCGTTGTCGGCAAGCCCGTAGGGCGCATTCTCGCGGCTGATGATCCATGTGCGGAGCATCACGCCATGGCCGTCATCCTATCGTCATCTTTGATCTCCGCTCTGTGATTTCGATCACGTAGCACAAACAGCGCGGATTTCGGCTTCGCTTTCCTGTTCCACCGTGACACACACTGCGCACAGATGCCGCAACTGGTCTAAAAAACCTCCATACGACCCTCCCATATTGGGAATCCCACTCCGTGCACATCGCAAAGACCATTGAAATGCAGCCTCTAGAGCCCTTCTTTTGCTCTCGGTTCGCCCCGTATTTTTACAGGTTCCGTCTTGCCGGTCTGGTCAAAATAGCTCCCGCTGGAACCCGCCGGGCAGGAAATTCCTGGACCGCGCAGCAGGCTGGAAGGCGGCGCGAAACGGTCGAACACCATGACCCAGATCACACCAGATCGCAGGAGCCCGCAGCCTCCCCAACCCTCCGGGATCGGGGGACAGAAACGGTTCCAACGCAAAGCTGACCGTGGTGCGCCCCGTACTACAACCATGTGAGTCTCATCACATCCAGTTTTCAGTTCCATCCGGCAAACTGGCTAAGAGCGAAAGTACCTGCTTCCGCAGGCCTGAAGCACGTCATCTTCAATTCGGCGTCAGCCGCCAGTTCATCGTTCAATCCTGGGCCCGCCGGATGTGCTGAATCGTGAATGTGCTGAATCGGGAGCGGAGGAGGGGGCACGACAATGGCGACTAGCGAAAACTTGGCGGTTGTACCCGGACGGCCCCGCCACACAGCAAGACAGGTTCCTGTTGGCTGTGCGGCTTGTTCCAATCGCCGGCCGGGGTGGTTTTGTTCTTTGGGCAGCGCCGTACTGGCCGACCTGGAGATGGCCACCAGCACCATTTCACTTCCCGCGCAGTCCCCTCTCTTTTCCCACGGCGACGACGCGCGCTGCCTCTACCTGATTTGCAGTGGATATCTCAAGCTGACCGCCGGACGGTTGAAAGACCGCCAGATGATCGTGCGCGTGGCCGGTCCCGGCTCCATGCTGGGCTTGTACGCCGTGCTTTCCCACGGAGTCTATGAGGTATCGGCGGAGACACTCACCCCCGCCCAGTTGCGCCCTGTCGATCGGGAGCGCTTCCTGGGCTTTCTACGCACCCATAAGGAAGCGCAGATGCGGGCCGTGCAATGCATTTGCCAGGAATACCGCTTTGCCCTGCAAGACGCCTGCCGAATCGCCCTTTCGGAAACCGTCGCCGCCCGCCTGGGCCGCCTGCTGATCGAACTCGCGCATCAGATTGGAGAGCACCTCAACGGGGGCGGGTACCGCTTTCCGCTGTTGCTCACCCATGAAGAGATGGCCTCCATGACCTCGACCACGCGCGAAACCGTGACCCGTACCCTGGGCCAGTTCCGCAAGGAAGGCTGGATTTCCATCGAAGATTCGCTGGTCACGCTCCACCACCCCGAGCGGCTGCAGTCGTTGGTCTAAGACGAACTTGAACAGTTCATTGATTTTGCCGCTGCCCTTGGCGGCTCCGGGAAGTCCAAGAGCTAGAATCGGAATCAGGAGTTCACCCTCGACATGATGCGTTTGGCTGCTTGTTTTTCTGGTGTTCTGCTCGCGTGCTGCACGGTTTTCGCCCAGAATCCTGCTCCGGCTGCAAACTCCGGCACATCCGGGGCGGCTGTAACCACCACCGAGAGTCCGGAAATCCGCGAATTCCAGAAGATTGAAGATTCCTGGTCGATCGCCGTTGATCAGCACGACCAGTATGGCCTGGAGTTGGTCCTATCGCCCCTGTTTGTGGATGTGGCGGGCAACGGCGACATCACAACCCGCAACCAGCAACTGGCCCTGGTGGTCACCGGCGAAGACCACACCCAGCACATGGAACAAAAGGTGATCACGGTGCGCATGCTGGGCGACATCGCGGTCGCCAACGGAACCTACATTCTGCGCCGCAAAAGCGGATCCGCCCAGTTGGAAGAGAAGGGCGTCTTCACCCACGTCTTCGAGAGGTTGCGCGGAGGCTGGGTGTGCATCAATTCCCAGCGGACCATCCTGCGCGAAGACACCAACGCCAAGTCCAAAAAACAGTCCAACGCCGAACTTCCCTTCCATTTTCCGCTGTTTGGCAAAGGCGACAAGTAAGCTCGGCAACTGAGCCAGGGTGCTCCGAGTCTCTCGCGGGAACTGGGTCGGCACGAACCCTCCAGACTCCCTGACAAGGCCTCTGACCGGCTCAAATTCAACAACTTCCCCGGGTTCCTTGCTCATGCGCGGCTTGTGGCTGGCCGATAGGCAAAGCAGAGAGTAAATTCGCTTAGCCTCTCCTTTGCGTCAGGTGCGAGCGCTTAACCGATTCCGGGGGGGATCCAAAATTCATGAAACGCTCTTCTCTTGGCATGCACCTGGCGGTTTCTTCGCTGGTAATGGTCCTTATCGTGGGCTTCATCTTCGGCACGATAGCGTGGCACATGGTTTCCCGGCAGCTTGAACAGCAGGCCAAGCAGGAGGCAGCACTTCAATCCGACGAAGTCCTCAGCCAGTTGACCACCATCGATCAGCTCTCGCGCAGCCAGGTGGATAGCGCCATGCGCATCCTGGAAGACGAAAGCGCCGCCAAGGGCAAGCCGTCGCTGAAAGGCACGGCCAGCGTCGCCGGCAAGAGCGTTCCGGATCTGCACCTCGGCGCTGAGTCGCAAGTGATGAACTTCGCCATGGTGGATCGCGTCAAGATGCTCGCCGGCGGCACCGCGACGCTGTTCGTCTGGGACGGAACCAACTTCGTCCGCGTCACAACGAATGTAATGAAGCCGGACGGCTCGCGGGCGGTGGGCACCGTTCTCGATCCCAAAGGAAAAGCCTTTGCAGCTCTCGCTGTGGGCCAGCCGTTCTCCGGCGTTGTCGACATTCTGGGCTCCCCCTACACCACCAGCTACGTGCCCATGAAGGACGAGTCGGGGACCGTGGTAGGCGCGTGGTACACCGGCTACCGCCTGGATTCGATCTCCCAGCTGGGCAATAGTATCAGCGAGACCACCATCCTCGATCATGGTTTCGTGGCCCTGCTCAAACCCAACGGCGCGGCTGCCTTCCACGGCCAGCAGATCTCCGGCGACGCGCTCACCGAGTTGCGCCAGCATCCGAAGGGTTGGGTAATGCATGAAACCACATTCCCTTCCTGGGGATACTCGGTCCTGACGGCCTACCCCGGCTCGGACGTGACCGCGCGGGAGTTGAAGACGCTGGCCATCGTTTCGGCAGGGATCATCGTTCTCTCGGGTCTCATTCTGGTTTTGCAGCTGGTCCTGCTGAACCGCCAGGTGCTGCGTCCGGTGGGTTACCTCACCGACCGCCTGGAGCATGCCGACCTGAATACGTTGCTGGAAACCGACCACAACGACGAAATTGGAACGCTCACCCAAGGATTCAACGAATTCGTGCTGCGGTTGCGCCAGGCCATGCTGCAGATCCGCGACGGGTCCGCGGCCACATCGGCCAAGTCCAGTGAGATTCGCAACATCTCCCACAGCGCGGTCGGCCAGATCAACGAGCAGCGGGAATCGGCGGAGGCCGCGGCAGAGGAAGCGGCGCGTCTCTCCTCTTCGATCGCCAACACCTCCAGCTACACCGACCAGGCCTCGGAACATGTGCGCAAGGCCGCCAACGCGGCCCGCGAAGGCAATCAGCTGGTAGCCACCGCGGTTACGCTCATGAACGGGCTCTCCGAAGACACCCAGCAGAGCGCGACCCGCATCGCCTCTCTCAGCGAACGCACCAAGCAGATCGGTACCATCGTCGGCGTCATCGAAGAAATCGCCGCCGGCACCAACCTGCTCGCCTTGAATGCCTCCATCGAAGCCGCCCGCGCCGGCGAACATGGCCGCGGCTTTGCGGTGGTCGCCGGAGAAGTCCGTCGCTTGGCCGAGCGCACCGCCCAGGCAACCCGCCAGGTGGGCGAGCTGGTCAGCGGCATCGAAGAGGAGACCGTGCACGCTTCCAACGTCATCCTGGCCGCCTGCGCGCATGCCTCCCAGGGTGCGGAGGCCGTCTCCGGCTTGAACCAGACCTTTGAGAAGATCTCCTCGCTGGTGATTGACGCGGACGGGCGCATGGCGCAAATTGCTCAGTCAGCCCGCAGCGATGCCAGCACCGCCAGCGAAGTCAGCGTCACCATGCACAAAGTGGCGGAAAGCGGAAAGCAAAGCGTCGCCGGCGCAGAAGTCGTGGTCAAAACCGCAGGCGAACTGATGGCCAATTCGCAGACCCTCGACGGCTTGGTGAAGCAGTTCAACCTGCGCGACTTGGATGAGGACCGCTAGGTCTGAGCCTCGGTCATCCGAGGTCTCTCAAATCCAGATAGAAAATCCGGGGCCCCGCCCTCGCTGCGCCTGCCCCGCATCCGCACCGCCCTTCATCCCGCGCGTCTCGTGGGCGCGGGCCACGCGAAGCGTCTGCCGCACCGCAGGTGCCGGGTGCCCCATGTCCCTCGCATTTGGGGACATGGGAAAGCACGAAGCTCATTCTGTCTGCCCGGCATCCCCACCGCCCTTCATCCCGCGCGTCTCATGGGCGCGGGCCACGCGAAGCGGCTGCCGCACCGCAGGTGCCGGGTGCCCCATGTCCCTCGCATTTGAGGACATGGGACAGCACGAAGCTCATTCCGCCTGTCCCGCATCCGCACCGCCCTTCATCCCGCGCGTCTCATGGGCGCGGGCCACGCGAAGCGTCTGCCGCACCGCAGGTGCCGCAGGTGCCGCAGGTGCTTGCAGTCGGATCGACACATGCACCAAGCTCAGCGCGGCCGGAGTCACGCCCGGAATGCGGCTGGCCTGGCCAATAGTCGCCGGACGCACCCTCTGCAGCTTCTCGCACATCTCCCGCGACAACCCGCTCATCGCCGCATAATCGATCCACTCCGGAATGGCCACGGATTCGGCGGCCTTCAGCTTGACGATCGATTTCTGCTGCTGATCCAGGTACCCGGCAAACTTGAACTCGGTCTCCACAGCCCGCGCCTCGCTGCGCAGAGTACTCGCCGCCAGCCCTGCCAGCTTCGTTCCGCTTTCCCGCTCTGCTTCGATAAGCGCCGAAAAAGCTGCCAGCACCGGGTCCGCTTTGATGGCCTCGCCCAGCGCCGCCAGAATCGCATCGATCCCCACCTCGGGACGCTTGAGAAGTTGCGCCCAGGTCAGTCCCGCCGTGGCTGGCAAGCCAGTAAACCCCGCCTTTGCCAGCTGCTCGGCATTCACCTTGCCGGTCGTCAGCAGCTGGTCCAGCGAGGCCATGCGTGCCTGCCGGCCCTCGTACTCCGCCCATGCCTCGTCGCCGATCAGGCCCAGCCGTCTGCCAAACGGGGTCAGCCGCCGGTCCGCGTTGTCGATGCGCAGGTGCAGCCGGAACTCCGCTCGCGAGGTAAACATCCGATACGGCTCGTTCGTCCCCTTCGAAATCAAATCGTCGATCAGGATCCCCGTATAACCATCCGTCCGGTCCAGGTGGAAAGGCGCCTCGCCCTTCACCCACAGCGCGGCGTTGATGCCGGCCATGATGCCCTGGCAGCCTGCCTCTTCATACCCGCTGGTCCCATTGATCTGCCCAGCCAGATAAAGCCCTTCCATCGACTTGACCTTCAGCGAGCGGTCCAGTTCGGTGGGGTCCACGCTGTCGTATTCAATCGCGTAACCCGGCCGCAGCATCTCCGCCTCTTCCAGCCCCGGAATGGAATGCACAATTTCCCATTGCACCTCCATCGGCAGCGAAGTAGACATGCCGTTGACGTAGACCTCGTGGGTATTCAGCCCCTCTGGCTCCAGAAAGAACTGGTGCTGGGTCTTGTCGGGAAACTTGACGATCTTGTCCTCGATCGACGGGCAGTAGCGCGGCCCGATGCCCTCGATGCGCCCCGAGTACATCGCCGAGCGGTGGACATTCTCCCGGATAATGCGCAGCGTCTCCGGAGTGGTGAAGGCGATATGGCACTGGATCTGCGGCTGAACAATCCGCTTTGTCCGCAGGCTGAAGGGTGTGGGGTCCACATCGCCCGGCTGTGCCTCAAAGGCCTCCCAGCGAATGGTGCGCCCGTCGAGTCTGGGCGGCGTGCCCGTTTTGAGCCTGCAAGTGCGCAGGCCCAGCGCGCGCAGAGCCTCTCCAAGATAAACGCTGGCCGCCTCGCCGCTGCGCCCGGCCGGATAACGTTCTTCGCCGCAGTGGATCAGCCCATTCAGAAACGTGCCGGTGGTAATAATGGTGGCCCCGGCCAGCAGCAGCCGCCCATCTCGCAGCTTCACCCCCAAAACCCGCCGCCTGCCCTGAGCACTGTCATCCTGAGCGGAGCGCAGCGCAGTCGAAGGACCTGCGGTTGCCGGTCCTTGGCCCTCAGTCCCAAGTTCCTCAGTCCCTAGTCCCTGCCTTTCTGATCCCTGATCCCTGTTCCCTGTTCCCTGCATTTCCAGTCCCACCACCTCCGCCTGCCGAATATGCAGGTTGGGCTGCGACTCCAGCACCTCGCGCATCTTCACGCGATAAAGCGCCTTGTCGCACTGGGCTCTCGGACTCCACACCGCCGGGCCGCGCGACGCGTTCAGCAGCCGGAACTGGATGCCCACCGCGTCGGCCACCTCGCCCATGATCCCGCCGAGTGCGTCGATCTCGCGGACAAGATGACCTTTAGCCACGCCGCCGATGGCGGGATTGCAGCTCATCTGAGCGATCAGGTCCAAATTCATGGTGATCAAGGCGGTCTTCAGCCCCATGCGCGCCGCCGCCATCGCGGCTTCGCACCCCGCGTGCCCCGCGCCCACCACCGCTACATCGTAGTTTTCCGTGAATGCCATTCAAGCCCATTCTACGGATTTCTCGATTTTCGCGCTGATTGGCCCCGTTTGCAGGGTTCCTCATCCCTTCGCGCTTTTGGCGAAGCGATGGGAGGCAACGAATCCTCAGCCACCGATCTCCCATTCCCCTTTCGTGGCAGATCGGGCACCAATACTGCTTGAGCATCCTCAAATGGTATATACAATAAACAAATGGGAATCACGTACGATCCCGCCAAGAATGAGCGAAACATCCGCGAACGCGGACTCTCCTTCGAGCGGGCTTCGGACTTTGACTTCTCTACAGCTTTGATCGCGGACTACTCCCGCAAGGGCGAGATGCGAAGGGTAGCCGTAGGCTACCTGGACGGCCGATTGCACCTGCTCTGCTACATCCCCCAAGCGGACGGAATTCGCGTCATCCGCTTCCGAAAGACCAACAAGAGGGAGGCAAAACTCTATGGCAAACCGCAAACCATTGCGCACCCCCCGGCCCAGTCCACTGATTGACGAGGACGGCGAGGTCAGAGAGATTACAGCCGAGGACGTTGCCCTCTTCAAGCCCTTCAACGCGCTGCCAGAGGCTGAGCAGAAGGTGCTGCTCGGACTTCGCAAACGCGGGCCGCAGAAGGCTCCGAGGAAGGTTCCCGTCTCGATTCGGCTCTCGCCCGATGTTGCCGAAGGTCTGCGCGCCACTGGCAGCGGCTGGCAGGGCCGCGCGGACGATGCGCTCCGGGCGTGGCTGGCAGGGCAGACCGCATCTCAGGTTTGAGACCCGGTTGGCCACGAAACCCGACCGTGTGTGTGATGGGAACTCCAGGTATTACAACTCCGGATTCCCGGATTTGACAATCCGCTTCGCCCTAGCCGCCGAGCAGACTCTCGATGTCGCGGGCTCCGTGAATGAGATGAACGATCTCGACTCCATTGCGCCGTGGCAGATAGAAAATCAACCAGTTTTCGAAGGCTTTTACCGGGTAGCGGCGAAGGCGACGAAGGGCTGGACTGCGAAAGTCGCACAAAACGCCGAGCTTCGGCATCCTTGCCAGCGCTTCGAAGGTGCTTTGCGCCGCACCCAGGAAACGCTGCGCCGTCTCCACGCTTCCATGTTCCTCAAGATATTCGGCGTTCGACAGGATGTCCCGGCGGGCGCGGGCGCGGACAAGGACTTCCGCCAATTCAGGCCACCCGGCCGGTTTGGCGCGCATTGGATCGCTTACCCAACTCAGCTCGGAGCGTGCTCCAGAACTCCGGAGTCGCTTCCTGCGCATCGCCTTCGAGCAACGATTCCAGCAGCGTCCGCTCAAGCTGTTCTCTGACGTTGCGTTTTTGGTCGGCGCGCACCAGTTCGCGTATATACTCGCTTGCGCTGCTATAGTCTCCGGTCGCGACCTGTTCCTCCACGAACTTCTTCATCAGGTCGGGAAGCGAGATATTCATGGTTTGCATCGCGGAATCCTTTGCGGTCAACGTAACAGTGTTGCCATTTCTTGTCAATTATTGGCAAGGAATGGCAGATCTCACTTTTGAAATCTCGGAATCCGCCTCACCCCAGCAGCCTTTTCCTAACCATATCCAGAGCCTGCTGCGTAGCGAACTCCCGCACCCGGTCACGCGGCCCCATGAATCGCCGCTCCAGCGTCTCGGTCTTCTTGCCGTCGGTCAGCGCAATGTACACCAGCCCGACCGGCTTCTCTTCCGTGCCTCCGGTCGGCCCCGCGATGCCGGTAACCGAAAGCCCCAGCGTCGCTCCCGTCGCCTGCCGGATACCCTTCGCCATCGCCTCTGCCACCTGCGAGGACACCGCCCCGTACTCGGCAAGCATCTCCGCCGGAACCCCGGTGAAAATCGCCTTCAACTGGTCGGAATAGGTGATCGCGCCGCCCAAAAACGACCGCGAACTGCCGCTGATCCCGGTCAGCCGTTCGCCCACCATGCCGCCCGTGCAGCTCTCCGCAACCGCCAGCGTCGACTGGCGCAGTTCCAGGTAATACAGAACGATTTGCTCCAGCGAGTCGCCTTCGGAGGAGTACAGCCACTCCTCCAGCGCCTCTTCCATCTTCCCGGCCAGCTCGTCGACGCGTTGCTGCGCCGCTGCGGCGCTCTTCTTGCTGCACAGCAGGGTCAGTTGAATATCCCCGGCGTGGGCCAGGATGGTGGTCTCGATGTCCTGGTACGCGGTGTAAATGGGCGCCAGCAGCTTGTCCGCCTGCGACTCCGGAATCATGGCGGCGCGCAGCGTCCTTTTTGCAATGTGCCGCACCGGCAGCACCTCCCGCAGATGAGGCAGGCACGCGGCTTCGAACATCGGCTTGCACTCGCTGGGTGGTCCGGGCAGCAGGAACAGCAGCTTGCGGTAGCCCTCGAACGTCGTATCCAGCCACTGCCCCGGCGCGCTCCCGTTGGGATTTGGCAGCACCGTCGCCCCCTCGATCACATCCGCCTGCTTCTGGTTGTTCTCCGGCATGGGACGCCGCCAGGCCGCGGCTCGCGCGTGCAGTGCCGCCAGCTGCTGGGCGTCGCGATGCAGCGCCAGCCCCAGCGCCTCGCCCACCGCCTCGCGCGTCAGGTCGTCCTCGGTGGGGCCCAGCCCGCCCATGATGGCCACAATGTCCACCCGCCCCAGTGCCGAGCGGATCGCGCTCACCAGGTCCTTCTGCCGGTCGCCGACGATGGTCTTGAACGCCACCGTCACCCCGATCTCATTCAGCTTCTCGGTCAGATACAGCGAGTTCGTATCCTGCCGGAACGGCGTAAGCATCTCCGAGCCGACTGCAATTATCTCCGACTTCATCCTTCAGTCTCCGGCCCTGGAGCCCTCGCGGCCTCCTGTTCCCTGCTCCTATGGTCCCTGTCCCTCAGTCCCTAGTCCCTGAGTCCCTATTCCCTATCCCCTGTTCCCTGTTCCCTGTTCCCTTCCTTTAAACTCCCTCAATCCCCATATCCACCGAAAACACCGCCTCATTCGTCGTCACCACCGTGGTTCCCAGCGGTGAAAACGCCACGCCCACCATGTTGGATCCGGAAAGCACCAGCTTCGCCGCTCCGTCCGGCGCGATACGCACCAGCCCGCTGCGTCCGTGCAAAAATGCAGTTACATACACGCGTCCGGCTTGATCCAGCGCCAGTCCCTGCGGCCTGCCTAGCCCCCGATACCAGACGCGCGTTTCGCCACCACGCTCGATCGCCCAGATCGCGTCATTCGAGCCCAGCGTCGGCCCGGTCACGTAAAGTCTGCCTTCCCTGTCCATCGCCATGTGATAGGCGGAGACGCTCGGCTCCAGCGTCGCATGCACAAAGATGCGGCGCTCCGGGTCAATTTTGAAAATCGTCCCGCTGCGGTCGCCGACGAACAGGTTGCCCTCGCTGTCGAATACCGCTCCTGTCGCGACGCCCATTCCCTCGGCATAAGTGCTCGTCTCCCCGGACTCATCCACCCGGTACACCGTGCCCTCGGCGCGCGAAGTCACAAACAGTTCGCCTGCCGGGCTGAAGGCCAGGCCGGTTGCATTCAGAATCCCGCTCACAAACGGTGTTCCTCGCCCGTCCGGGCTGACCCGGACCACGGAAACCGGTGTCTGTTTGCCCCTTTGCCCGGAGATCGTCGCGTAGATCATCCCTGAACGGCTCACCGCCGGGTTGGTCACCGGGTGAAGTCCGTCGCTCAGTTGCCGGGCCACGCGCAGCGGGGCAGAGCCCACCCCGCCCGATGCGTTGCGCACTTCCACCAGTCCCGTCCTGGCTTCCGTGGGAACCCGCAGTGTCAGACGTCCTGGCCGGCTCATCTGCACGTGGGCCGGTTCGCCATCCACCGTCACTGCCGGAGGACCAGCGTCGTCTCCCTCAAGTTGCGGGCCAAGGTGCGCGCCCATCAATTCCACTTCGCCCAGCGGCAGAGCCGCGGCTGGATCCAGTTCGTCAATGCGCGGCGCTGGTTGAGTTTCACCGCCGAAGAGATTTCGAGTGCGCGTCATAGCTAACCTGCTTGCTGTTGCTTCATAGCCTGCCTGTTACGCCTTCAAAAGATAACCATGTGATGCTGCAAAAACTCATTCTTGACGAGATGCAGCAGGGCCATTACCCCCAAAGCATACAACCCCGCCGCCACGTCGTCGAAGATTATGCCCCAGCCCTCCGGCAGCCGCTCCAGACGCCGAATTCCCAGCGGCTTGGTGATATCGAAGAGGCGAAACAGCACCAGTGCCGCCACCGCGTTCTTCCAATCGGCGTGCCAGCCCAGCAAGGCGATCCACTGTCCGGCCACCTCGTCGATCACCACAAAACCCGGGTCCTCGCGTCCAGACTCGCGCGCCGCGATGGTGGCTGCGGGAACGCCCAGGCCAATCGCCAGCGCGATGCCCGCCAGCAGCAGCCAGAGCATCATTTGCGGCGATGGGTGCACCCCCCATGCCACCGCGGACCACACCAGCACCGCCGCCACCGAACCCCATGTGCCCGGCCCCGGCTTCCCCAGGCCCGCGCCGAAGAAAGTGGCCACCGTCCAAGCCCAGAGCGTCTTCTTCCCCGTAGGAGCTGCCAATGAGCCGCTTGAAGAATGGCCCTTCAATTTCGAACTCTCACCCATGCAAACGTCCTGTCATCTGAACCGCGCTACATGATGCTGTAATCCTGAGCTGAGCCGAAGGGGACCTGCTGTTACCTCTCCTCAAGACTCAGCGAACCTCCGAAGCAGGACACTAGGATTCCCTGTCTCGGCCCGTCAATCCGCCCAGATCATCCAGCACCTCGGGGTCCAGTACCGGCGAGCTGATCTTGTAAACCCCCATGGCCCACTTGCCGAGGTCGATCTTGCGGCAACGATCGCTGCAGAATGGAAAGTCTTCGTCTTTGGGCTGCACCAGTTCCTTGCAGGTGGGGCAGCGCAACAAGTTGAGCGTCTTTTTCCTGGTCGCCATCGATTCAATCCTTGCTGACGCGGGCAATTGAAGTAGCGTCAGCCCATGTCAATCTTACAAGGTTCAACATCCGGATGAATTCCGCGCCGCGCTGCTCGAAAATCACGATCGGGAGAATCTTGCCTTTGGAGGGCAGGTGGCGGTTGTCACAGGACGTTCACACTCCGGCTGTGATAGGATTCGCCCTTCAAGAGATAGACGCCCTGCGGATGAATCTTCTTTTGAGCCGCCGGACGCCTGCCGGGGTCCCTGCAGATGGACGAATTAGACGGCAGACCGGGACACGTGGCCCCACAACTCGGCCAGTTGAGCGCCCCTTCCGACGCTCCCGTAGAGTCCCTGTCCCCACTCCAGTCGCAGTCATTGCCTGCTCCGCCCATGCAAGACACGGCAGCGCTTGCCTTTACGCCCCTCGGGCTTCGCCTTTATGGCGCAAACTGGACCAATCTGTTAATCCGCTCCTACACGGCGCCAACGCTCCACGCCCCACCCTTGAAACCCAGGCCTTCGCGCCCTCCCAGAAATGCAGTCTGTTTTGGAGCCCGCTCCGCGTCCGCGGTCGTGCCATCCCTGCCGGTGGTCGCGGCACTTGGGCCAGCCCCGGGCGAGCGCGAACGTCTTCATATCGCCTATCCCGCCGCCCTGCTGCCCCCATGGGAAGTCGGCGTGTCGATCGGTTCTGTCTCAACTCAGTTCGTAATCGAGGAGAATGCAAATGAAAACGTACCAGGGAAGTGAGATCCGCAACGTAGCTGTAGTCGGGCATGCGCACTGCGGCAAAACCACGCTGATTGCTGCCATGTTGCATGCCGCTAAAATGACGCCCACCCAGGGCCGGGTCGAGGATGGCTCGGCGGTCACCGCGTACGACGAAGAAGAAGTTTCCCGCGGCATTACCATGCAGAATGCCGTTGCCTATGCCGAGTGGCAGGGCGTCAAAATCAATCTCATCGACACTCCGGGCTTCCACATGTTCTCGCACGAGGCCAAGGCGGCCATGCTTCCCGCCGAAGCCGCGCTCTTCGTGGTCAACGCCCAGAACGGTGTCGAGGCGGTTACCGAACGCCTCTGGCGTCACGCCGACGAAATCGGCATTCCCCGCGTTGTGCTCGTCAACCAGATGGACCACCCCAAAGCCGGTGGCGGAGGCGGACTGAGCGCTCTGATCGACGATCTGCACGAGCGCTGGGGCCGCAATTGTGTCCCCGTCCAGTTGCCCATCTCCGACGCCAGCGGATTCCACGGCATTGTCGACCTGGTCACCATGGATGCCTACCTCTATACCCCCGGCGGCGATGGCCGCGGCAAGGTCACCAGCGAGATTCCCGCCAGCGTTGCCGGCCCAGCCAAAGCCGCCCACGAAGCCCTGGTCGAACTCGTCGCCGAAGGCAAGGACGAGTTGATGGAAGAGTACTTCGAGAAGGGAACCATCCCCGAAGAGCACCTCATTTCCGCTCTCCACGAAGCCATTCGCGAAGACCGCATCTTCCCGGTTCTCTTCAGCAGCGGCCTCGCCAACATGGCCATGGATCACCTGCTCGACTTCATCAAGATCTACACTCCCGCGCCCGTCGAGCGGAATCCCATCGCCGTGCATACTCCGGTTGCCCAGGCCGTCGCCGCCTCGTCCGAGGAGGCTACCGGCGCAGACCTGGCCTACCGCAAGATCGACGACGCCGATCCTGCCGCCCTGCTGGTCTTCAAGACCATGACCGACCCCTTCAGCGGCCGCATCACCTTCTTTAAGGTCCTCAGCGGTGTCATCCGCAACGATGCGACATTGGAAAACTACATCCGCGGCACACAGGAAAAGCTCTCCCACCTCAGCGTCATGCAAGGCCGCAAGCCAACCGATGTGGCCGAACTGCACGCCGGCGACATCGGTGCGGTCGCCAAGCTCCGCGACACCTTTACCGGCGACGTCCTCGGCCAGAAGGGCGCGGATATCCGCGTCGATCTCGCCAAGCTCCCCGAGCCGGCCATGACCTACGCCATCGAGCCCAAGAGCCGCGCCGACGAGGACAAGCTCGCCCCCGCCATCCACAAGCTCATGGAAGAGGACCTGCTCATCCGCTTCTTCCGCGATCCCATGACCAACGAGTTCCTCATCGCCGGCGCGGGCCAGCAGCACATCGAGACCATCGTCAGCCGCCTCAAGAAGCGCTATCACGCCGAGGTCACCCTCAAGTCGCCCAAGGTTCCCTACCTCGAAACCATTCGCGGCAAGGCCGAGGCGCAGGGACGCCACAAGAAGCAATCCGGCGGCCACGGCCAGTTCGGCGATTGCAAGATCCGCATGGAACCCTTGCCTCGCGGAGCCGGCTTCGAGTTCGCCAGTGAAGTCTTCGGCGGCGCGATCCCGCGCAACTTCATCCCCGCGATTGAAAAGGGCATCGTCGAGACCGCCATCCGCGGCTTCCTCGCCGGATACCCGGTGGTCGACTTCAAAGCCACCGTCTACGACGGCAGCTATCACGACGTCGACTCCAACGAAATGTCCTTCAAAAAGGCCGGCCGCCTGGCCTTCCGCAAGGCGATGGAACTCTGCAAGCCCTGTCTTCTCGAGCCCATCATGAAGGTCGAGATCGAGGCTCCGGAGGAGTTTGCCGGAACCCTCATGGGCGACCTCAGCAGCCGCCGTGGCCGCGTGCAGGGCACCGACTCCCGTGGCCGCACCTCGGTCATCAACGCCCAGGTCCCCATGGCCGAAATGCTGACCTATGGAACCCTTCTAACTTCCATGACGCAGGGCAAGGGAAGTTACAGGATGGAAGTCGACCACTACGACATCGTCCCGCAGTTAGTGGCCGACAAGATCCTCGCCAACGCCAAGCAGCCCATCGACGAAGAAGAAGACTAGGCATTGCATGCAGCGGCCGCTCGCTGCCCGCTCGCACAGCGTTCGTGGCTTCCCGGGTCTCAAAACATCGAGGCCAGGGGAACCGCGAACTGCTCCTCAAAACCACTGTCATCCTGATATAAACGCTGTCATCCTGAGCGACCCTGAGCGCAGCGAATGGGGAGTCGAAGGACCTGCGGTTGTCTCTCGGATATCAAAACATCGAGGCCCGGGGCGCTCCGCACCTTCACAGAAGCCGTCATCCTCAATCTGTAATAACTGTCATCCTGGGCCGCAAACTCGCCGCGTCGAGTTACCGACGCTCTGAGTAAGCACAATCACCTCCCGTAGGGAGGAAGGATAATAGCCCAGCACAAGCGAAGCGTAGTGCTGGGATAAGGCCCGAAGAGAGTTCAAGCCCTGTAGGGGCGCTGCGAGAAATTCGCGGAATGAGTTGTTCATAGGAGCGAGCGCAGCGAGTCGAAGGACCTGCGGTTGCTTTTCGGATATCGGCATCACCAGCCAGTTGTATGCCCCAGGGCCCGAATCTTCGGCCCTGGGGTTTTCATTGCGTACACAATTGTGTATTCTTCCGGGATGAAAGAGAAATCTACCATCGTGCGACATACACTGAGTGAGATCAAAGCCCTGCGCGAACAAGGCCACGACAAGACCAGCCCGAATGCTCCCGCTGCGAAATCCCTCGGCGAGGAGTTCTGGAAGAGCGCCCGCCTCGTGGTTCCAGCCGGTAAAACCTCCGTTCACCTTCGCCTCGACAGCGATATAGTCGACTGGTTCAAATCCCACGGCAAGGGCCACCTGACCCGCATGAATGCGGTGCTGCGCAGCTACGTCGAAGCGCAAAAACACTCGGCGTAATCGTCGAGTGCTGGCGGGTGGCCCACCCATAAGCGCTAAGATAAGAAATCGATTTGGCGGGGCCCACCCTAGAACCAGCTAAAGAGGCGGGTGCCCCATCCTTTCGCGCTCTTGGCGAAAGGGTGGGAGGGCACAAACCTCGACCGCCCATCTCCAATTTCCAACCACCCCATTATTGCCCTCATCCAGCCGCAAGGCACTTCACAAACCCCTGCGCTCCATACTCCAGAATCCTCGCATCGGCGGTAATCAGCGTTGCGTCCAGATGCCGAGCGGTCGCCAGCAGAATCCGGTCCGCCGGGTCGGGGTGAGCCTCCCAGGGCAGCCGCGTACTGGCCACGGCGATGGCGGGCGAAAGCGGCTCCAGCCTGAGCCTTCCATTCGCCACCAGCATGGCAATCTCCCAAGGCGTGATCGCCGAAACAAAGAGCGCGTCAACGTCGGCAGCCTGCTGGATCCGGGTGTGTACGCCCTCGCCGATCCGTTCGGTGCCCTCCAGCAGCCAGACCAGAATTTGCGTGTCGAGCAGAATCCTCATCCTTGCGCCGCTTGCCATTCGTTCTCCAGCGGCGAAACAATATCCCCCTCAAAGAGGACGCTGCCTTTCAACGCTCCCCTCAGTTTGACCGCCGGTGGCATGGGCACCACCATGGCCACAGCCTTGCCGAATTTGGTAATCACCGGCGGCTCGCGTTTGGCGGCAACCTCATCCAGCAGTTGCAGGCACTTCATCTTGAACTCACCCGCTCCCATCGAGGCCATCCGGGCACTCCATTCATGGTTATTGACTATGGTCGTATTTTGGGCGGAGAATTCGTCAACCGTCAACAGTGAAGCCCACTGGCATCATGGCGCGTAAGCGACGTCCGCCTGGACGGCTAGTCCTTGCAGATAATTACGTGTTTCCGGCGCACACTCTCAGATGCGGAGAAAGCTGCGGCTTAACTTCCGCCCAGGAGAAAACGCCATGACCCTCGCCATCATCCCGCCAGCCAGCATCGTGGATACGCCCTCCAACCAACAGAACCCCGCCGTAGCCCGCTGCCGCGAAGCCTGGGACACCGCCTACCAAACTCATGCACTCAAGTGCAAATCCGAATCCGCCTGTGGACGCGTTGCCAAAAAAGCTTTCCTCCACGCCATGCCCCAGCTCTCCGGCTATCAGAACATCTGCGACTACATCGCATGTGTGGGATACGCAATGACCAACAGCATCTTGTATCTGGATTCCGGCGGAAAGCTCCTCTACGCCGCCCAAGTCGCCCTCAGCACCGTTTCCAAGAAGCCCAAAACCTAGCCCGCGACGCCGGCGGAAGGCCCTCCCCCTACCCCTCTCCCCCCTCTTTCACCGCATCTCACAGAAAACAGGCATGTTATACCACAAAAAGTCACTCATATGCACTGAAATCAAAGGACTTGCTATTTACAAATTCACGCAGATACCTCTGACTGAATCCGAATTCGTGATACAGTTCGGTCGTTCTCGAAATCGGCAAACTCCCAGGCCCGAAACTCCGGATCGGGGTGCCCTGCATAGAAGCTATTGGCTCAATTTCATCTTCCGTTGAGCCGTTTTCCATAACTACAGCGAAACCGGAGTTGGTGTATCCCGGAAGCACTACACCGAAGTCGACGCGACCATCAGGGAGCGGCGACCTGGCAAGAAACTGACCGGGACACTGGGACTATGGTTTCGCTCAAGTTCCAAGGAGATCTCATGAACCGTCCCTTCGGAGTGGTTTTCTCTGCCATCATTCTCCTGCTGCTCTCGCTGCTTCAGCTGCTGTTGGCCTTCGGAACGGCGGTCAGCGGCGCCGTTCTGCCCATGCACTCGGCCGCGCGCAGCCTTCCCGGCGCGCCTCCGCCACCCCCAATGCCCACCTGGTTGCCCATCTTCATGTATGTCCTCTGCGCGTTCTTTCTCGCGCTGGCGGCATGGGGAATCGCTACCGCCGTGGGGCTTTTCCGGTTACGCAACTGGGCGCGCTATTCCGTTCTGGTCATTGGCGGCGGATTGGCCTTGATCGGCTTCGTTTCCGCGATCACTACCGGGCTCTTGACTCTGGTTCCCCTCCCGATCGCTTCCACCGTCGATGCCTCTCAAGCCCATGCCATACAGGCGATGACCAAGGTCGTCTTCGGGGCCGTCGCATTCTTTTATGCACTCATTTTTGCCGTGGGTGTTTCGTGGCTCATCTATTTCAACCGCAGGAAGGTGCGCGAAGTGTTTGCAACCGCGGCCAATCAAGTTCACAGTCTGGCCGGGGACGTGGCGTCCAGCGCTGGTCAGGTTTTGCCAGCGCTCGATCTTTCGAGTCCTCGTCCATTCCTGATCTCTGTGCTTGCCGTGCTCAGCATGATCGGTGCGGGCTGCTGTCTGCTGATGGCCCTCCTTCCAATACCGGGAGCGATCTTCGGACTGATTCTGTACGGCTGGCAGAAGACGGCGCTGTATCTCGTCTGCGCGTTGTTGCAGGCGGCGATTGGAACCGGACTTTGGCGGTTGCGGGAGTGGGGACGATTGCTGGCGTTCGGCATGATGGCCATCGGTGTGGCTCAAAGCCTGGTTTATGTTCTGCGTCCTTCGCTGATGCTGAGATACAGCGCGGAGATGAACCAGAAGCTGGTTCCCGCGCAACCGCAGTTACCCGATCGGTTTCAGACCATGATGTACAGCACATCGTTTGGAGTTTCGCTCTTGATCTGCATCGCGATGGCGGCCATTTTGATTTATTACCGCTCAGCTTTCCAGCGCCCGTCGGATCAGATCCTCCCGCAGCCCCCGGCCCTTCCATAGTCGGCGGCGCGCCATCGTTGCACGTATAGCAGGATTGTCCCCGCACCGCAGGTAATGCTGGAACTATCCGGCTGTCGGCCGCGTATGGAAGGACAGGCGCGGGGTACGTGTGTGCCCGGCGCGGAACGAGGCACAAGAAAGAGGCACGTATGAAGCGAATTTCGATCGCAGTTTTCTTCGGTCTGGTGGCAGGCGCAATCTGTGCATCCGGGGCATTCTATGGACACTTGCTGAAGTTCTCGGTCGTGACCCTGATCTTTATTCTGTTGAACCGCGCGGTGATGGGCTTTGTAATCGGCATTTCCGGATTGAAGCTGCACTGGGCCTGGAACGGAATCGTGCTGGGAATCGCGGTTGGCTCCGTTTTCTCTTACTTTATGTTCATGACCAACGGGCCGGGGCCCCTGCCGGTGGTGAATTTCTTCGTCAACGGGCTCTTCGGGCTGATGATTGAGTTCTTCACCACAGTGGTCTTCAAACAACCGGCGCATCGGCCCGCACTGGGCAAAATTGCTTCCAAGGCCGCGTAGACTGGGATCTACGCTGCGCGGGCCCATGACACTGGACGCTATAGCGGTTCCAGGAATTGTGTACCTCGAAGCCCATACCTTCAAGTCGACGCGAGCCCCGGCGCGCGGCGACCGTGAAAGAGGCCAGATAGGGTATAGCTTTCCTGGAACCGCTCTGAGGGAGGGCGCAAAGGGCTGTATCTCGCAGCCTTCTACGAATTGTCTCTCCCGAGTCCATAATTACTGGACGATGCACACAACCCGGCAACCCGCAGTGCGAGCACGCCCCGGTTTCGCCACTGCCAGGACGACTGCATGGCGCAACGCGAGCTGTATATCGATCGAATCCGAGTGGTGATGACCGCACTGGTGGTGGTTTTTCACACGTCAATTGTTTATGGTGCTTCCGGTGGCTGGTTCTATCACGAGGTCCAACCCTCCGCAGCCCCGTCCAGCCTGTTACTCACCCTGTTCACGGCCACGAACCAGGCCTATTTCATGGGCTTCTTCTTTCTGTTGGCGGGTTACTTCACACCGCCGTCGCTGGAGCGCAAGGGCTATGCGCATTTCCTGGGCGACCGTTTTCTGCGTCTGGGGCTGCCGCTGCTGGCCTTCGGACTCCTGCTTGGCCCGCTGACCGCAGGAATGGTCAATGCTGTCACCGGGGATGGATTCTGGCCCTGCATCCGTTGGTTGTGGAATCACAAGCGTTTCATCAACGGGCCGCTGTGGTTCACGCAGGCATTGCTGATGATGAGCCTGGCCTACTGCGGCTGGCGGGCGGTCTTTGGTTCACCCCTGGGCAATGCGGGCGCTTCGCTCGGCAATGTGCAGCGCGAGGCCCGGCCAGTGCCGCGCTACGGCTGGTGGCTGCTGAGCGCTATTGTTGTGGGAGTTGCTGCGCTGGCCATCCGGCAATTCGCTCCTACAGGCAAAGACGTCATCGGCCTGCAATTGGGCTACTTTTCAAGTTACATCTATCTTTTCGCGCTGGGCATTGCCGCCTGGCGATTCGACTGGATGCGTCAGCTCAACTGGAAGCAGGCGAGGCCGTGGGCAGTGACCGCGATAGTGGCTTGGCCTGCGCTGCCGGTCACGATTGCCCTGGCGATGAAGGCGATCAAGGCGGGCACAGCCAATTTCAGCGGCGGGCTGTCGTGGCCCGCAATCGTGTATGCCTTTTGGGAGCCGTTCGTGGCCTGGGGCATCATTGCCGCGTTGATCCTCGTCTTCCGCGAGCGGATGAACCAGCCCTCCGCGTTGTGGAGTTGGCTGGGCCGCCGCGCCTATGCGGTGTACATCATCCACCCTCCGGTTCTGGTGGGCGTGTGCCTGCTGCTGCGCGGATGGGTTGCGCCCGCGCTGGTCAAATTCGGCGTCTGCGGCCTGCTCGCGGTTATCGCCTGCTGGCTCATCGCTGACCCGCTGGTGCGGCTGCCCGGAGTGCGGAGGGTCATTTAGAGGCAGCGAACAGAGCAAAGGCGGGAATAGGGAATAGGGAATAGGGAATAGGGAGTAGGGAATAGGGAGTAGAAAACGCGAACAGCCGACGTGGCCTCAAGAGGCTTCGTCTGTTCAGCAGCCACCCAGCTCATCCGGCAAGTCCAACAATGCAAGCCGGGAGCTTCACTCCTGCCTCGGCGCTGGGGTCTACTCCCTATTCCCTAATCTCTACTCCCTGTTTTTCTGATCCCTGTTCCCTGATCCCTGTTCCCTGTCTTTTCAGGAACCTTCCCGCCCGCCCAAGCGTCCAAAGAACTGAAGCGATCTGCGAGAATGAGAGTAGTGAAAAGCACGCCTGCATCCGCGCTGCGGACCCATCTGCCCGTTTTTTTCTCCCTCCTGCTGCTGGCGGCCGGAGTACCCACCCTGCGCGCCCAGTCGCCCAACCCCACCTCGGCCGCCAATCCGTTCTTCGGCAGCATCCTGGCGCGCCCGGCCACCGGCGAGACGCTGAAGCTCTCGCTGGACGAGTCCGTGCGCATGGGTCTGGAAAACAACCTGGGCCTGAAGCAGGCCGAGAACGACGAAAAGTCCATCCAGGGCCAGAAGAACCAGGCTCTGCAGAACTTTTTGCCCACCCTGACCTTCAACGGCGATTTCGGCGTTCATCAGCACAACCTGGCCGCTCTGGGCTTTGGCCCCGGCGTCATCAGCCAGTTCGCCAGCCTGTTTCCGGGCGGTAAAATGCCGGCCGGCATGTCGTATATCACCCGCGATGAACTCACCGAGGGCCAGATCAAGTTCGGCCAGATGCTCTTTTCCGGCCCGGTGATTGCCGCCTGGAAGGCCGCCGGAGCCGCCGAGAATGTGGCCCACTTTGCCCGCACTTCGGCGCGCGGAGAAGTGGTGCAGCAGGTCGCCTCGGCATATCTGCACGCCGTTGCCGCCGCCAGCGAGGTGGACAACGCCACAGCCCTGGAGGCTGCGGACAAGCTGCTGCTGAGCCAGGCGCACGAGGCGCACGAGGCAGGCGTTGCGGCGAACTTGGACGAGTTGCGCGCGCGCGTCCAACTGCAGGCGCAGCAGCAAGCCCTGATTGCCGCGCAAAACGCTTTGGAAAAGGATCTGATCCTGCTCAAGCGCGAGATCGGCATCGATCCTGGACAACAGGTCGCCCTGACGGACCCGGCGCCCTATGCCGACCTCGCCGTGCAGACCCCGGACAACGTTCGCAAAGTGGCCTACCAGAACCGCCAGGACTATCGGAAGCTGCAGAATCAGGCCATCGAGATGAAGTCCATACAGCTGGCCTACCGCAGCCAGCGGCTGCCCAGCCTCAGTTTTGGCGGATACTGGGGTGTCAGCCAGGTGAACGGGGCCGGAGCCCACGGGAACTTTGTGGCCCAGGGCAACCTGAGCGTTCCACTCTTCCGCGAGGCGCGGCTGCGCGGCGATATCGAGTCGGCGCAGGCGCAGTCGAACGGAGTGGCGGACCAACTGGCCGACTTGCGCAACCAAATTGATCTTCAAGTTCGCTCGGCGCTGCTGGACGTTGACGCAACCACCAAACTCGTCGAGGTTGCGCGGTCGAACGTGGAATTGGCCACCCGCACCGTGGCCGACGAAACCGACCGCGTGAAGGCCGGAGTGGACGACAACCTGCCGCTGGTGGAAGCCCAGTCCAGCCTTGCCGCGGCGCAATCCAATCTAGTCGAAAGCCTGTACCAGTACAACCTTAGCAAGCTGGTGCTGGCCCGCTCTGCGGGCATCCTCGAAATGCAGTACAAGGCGTATCTGGGAAACTGATTCCTTGCGATTCCTGGGGTTGCGATTCCTGGAATTGAGCGGAACCCCGCTTCCCATTGCGCGCGGTCGCGGAGAAGCGCCGAGACAGGGTCGCAGGTTCATAGGAAAACCTCTTTCACAAAGGGGTCCTCGTTTGCTAGGCTTTCTCCGCCATGAAACGCATCGAGTTCTGGGTTCTATCCTTCCTGCTGCTCGCCGTCTTGCCGGTTTTTTCCGCCGACAAAAAATCCCCCTCGATTCAAGAGCTGAAGCAGACACTCGCCCAGCTCCAGCAGTCTCACAAGTCTGACGAGGACGTAGCCACAGCCCTCAAGAACATCACCCTCCGCGAGCAGCTCGACCAGGCCACGATGACCAGCCTTGGCGAGTTCCTTCCCGGCCCGCTCTCCACCGAGCAGATTTACGTCCTGCAAGGCCGCTCCGCCTTCCTTCCGCCGCCCTCCGACTCCCCTGTGCCGCCGGCTCCTGACCTTGCCACGCAAAAGGTCATCCTCGGCAAAACGGTCGATTATGTCACCAAGACCCTCGCCCAGTCGCCCCGTGTGACAGCAACCAGGACATCCGCCCGCTTTCAGGACGGGGCCGCGGACAGCCACGTCACCAACCTCGCCGCAGGCAACCGCATGACCGGCGCAAACAGCGCGATCTTCGACCCAGCCAATCTGAATATGCGCTACCTGGGTCCGCACTCGACCTCCGTTGAAAACGAGCACGGGGTGGAAAAGGCAGTGGCCGAGAATGCCAAAACGGCCTGGGGCGCGAACGGCGAGGTCTCCGAGGGCGGCGCAAGCCCGCTGCTGAGTGTCATCCTCACGGAAGCTGCCGCCGCCAACAAGCTCAACTTCCTTCGCTGGGAACTTATCGACGGCAGGCAGATCGCCGTCTTCGCCTTTGCCGTCGACAAGAAAAAGGGCCGATACACCGTCGAGTACTGCTGTTTCCCCTCCACCAACACCCAGGGAAGTCTCAGCAACCGCATGAGCAACGCCGACTCCGGTTTTGTCACCAGCTGGGAGCCTTTCAAAACCGCGGCCGGATATCATGGCGAACTCTTCGTCGATCCCGACTCCGGTGTTGTCGTCCGCCTGAACACGCACGCCGATCTCAAACCCTCCGACTCCGTTCATCGGGAAGACGCGCGTATCGATTACGGCCCAGTCGTGCTCGATGGCAAAACCTGGTTCCTGCCAGCCGCGGGCTTTTCGTTCAACGAGGTTGTTCCCTACGGCGATAACTACACCCATCGCGTCTCTGTGCGGCACACGCTGTTCTCCATCCTTTACAAGGACTACCAACTGGTGGAACCAGCCGCGAAATAGCTCACTCCGGCAACCACCGCGTGCCCGGCCGAGCGGGAGCGCCTGCGCCGCGTTGCACCGGCAAGGCGGCGGGGCGTATGGTTAACGCGTGAAATTCCAACGTTCTAGCGGTATTTTGTTGCATTGCACTTCTCTGCCGGGCCGGTATGGCATCGGCGATTTCGGGCCGTGCGCGTACGAGTTTGCCGATTTTCTGGCCGCTTCAGGACAGAAGCTCTGGCAGGTTCTGCCTCTCAATCCAACCGGGTACGGGGACTCGCCGTACCAATGCTTTTCCGCCTTTGCCGGCAACCCCATGCTGATCAGCCTGGAGCAGCTCGTCGACGAAGGCCTGCTGGCCCAGGCTGACCTGGTCGGCGCACCGGATTTTCCGCCCGACACGGTGGATTTCGGCGCGGTCATTCCTTTCAAAACCAAAGCCCTGCGACTGGCTGCCGAGCGTTTCTTCGCGCAGCCGGCACACCCGCGCAAGCCGGAGTTCGAGGCCTTCTGCGCCGAAGCAGCGCCGTGGCTGGAGGACTTTGTTCTCTTCATGGCCGTCAAGGGAGCGCACGGCGGCGTGGCCTGGACGGATTGGGCGCCGGCGATCCGCGACCGCAATCCTGAAGCAATAAACGCGTGGCGCGAGCGGCTGGCCAACGAGATGAACAACCTCCGTTTCTGGCAATTCGAGTTCTTCCGGCAGTGGAATGCGCTAAAGAGTTACTGTCACAAGCGCGCGATTCGCATGATGGGCGACATTCCCATCTACGTGGCGCACGACAGCGCGGATGTGTGGGCGCGGCCCGAGGTTTTCTACCTGGAGGAGTCGGGCAAGCCGACGGTGATCTCCGGCGTGCCGCCCGACTACTTCAGCGCGACGGGGCAGTGCTGGGGCAATCCCATATACCGCTGGGACCGGATGCAGGCGGACGGTTTTCAGTGGTGGATCGACCGCTTCCGGGGGACCTTCCGGCTCTTTGACCAGGTGCGTCTGGATCATTTCCGCGGCTTCGAGGCGTACTGGGAGATTCCCGGCACCGAGACCACGGCGGTGAACGGACGCTGGGTGAAGGCGCCTGGGATGGCGTTGTTGGAGGCGCTGATGAAGGCCTTCGGTGAGTTGCCCATCGTGGCCGAGAATCTGGGCGTGATTACCGAGCCGGTGGAAGCGATGCGGGCGCGCTTCGAACTGCCGGGGATGGCGATTCTGCAATTTGCCTTCGGCATCGACGAGCAGGCGCCCAGCTTCCGGCCGCACAATTACACCCGCGATCTGGTGGCCTACACAGGCGGGCACGATAACACCACCGCAGTGGGCTGGTGGAACAGTGGAGCCGGGGCCGACAGCACGCGCACCGCCGAGGACGTGGAGAAGGAACGCGCATTGGCCCGCGCCTACCTGAATTTCGGCGACGCGGACGAGATCAACTGGGTTCTGATCCGCGCCGCCGAGGCGTCGATTGCCGACACGGTGATTCTGCCTTTGCAGGATGTGCTGGGGCTGGACGGCCGCGCGCGCATGAACCTTCCCGGATCGATGGGCGGCAACTGGAAGTGGCGCGCTCGGCCCTGCGCTTGGACCGCGGAGATGAGCGCGCGGCTGAAGGAAATGGCCACCCTGTACGACCGTTAGCCCGCCGTGCTCCCTGCCGGCGGGGAGGAATCGCAATTGAATTTGAAATGGGGAGAGAGAACTGAATTGAAAGGGCACGGCTTTAGCCGTGCCGAAAGCGAGGACTCAAAAGTACCGGCTTTAGCCGCCGAGGGAAGGGGTTCGCCTTCATATCGATCCCTCTGTGGCTGAAGCCCAGGATTTTCCCATTGCATCTGCGGCACGGCCAAAGCCGTGCCCCTTCAAAACCACTCACTCCAATCCAATTACGGTTGCCCCTCCTGCCGACGCCTTTTCACTGGCGCAAGCACGGGAAACCTCAATAGTATTCAAGGGCCGGTTCCATCGCACACAACGGGACACAGATTCCGCAAACGTGCGTGCGCTGGAAAGACGGCAGCCCGCAGCGACAGACCGCTCCGGGGGCAGATCCATCGTTGCAATGTTTTGGTGAACGCATTGAGCCGTAACACAACCTGCATAACAGCAGAGAGGATCGAATGAACAAACCTCCGAAGAGTTTTTGGCAAATCTGGAACCTGAGTTTCGGTTTCCTGGGCATCCAGTTTGGCTGGGGCCTGCAGATGGCCAACATGAGCGCAATCTACGAGTTTCTGGGCGCGAAAGCGGACCAGATACCCATCCTTTGGTTGGCGGCGCCGCTCACCGGACTTCTGGTGCAGCCGATCATCGGCCGGATGAGCGACCGCACCTGGGGCAAACTGGGCCGGCGCAGGCCTTACTTCCTGGTGGGCGCGCTGCTGAGTTCGGCAGCGCTGATCCTGATGCCGCACTCCTCATCTCTCTGGATGGCGGCGGGCCTTCTCTGGGTGATGGACGCCTCCATCAACACCAGCATGGTTCCCTATCGCGCCTTCGTCTCCGACGTGCTGCCGGAAGAACAGCGGACTGCGGGCTTCGCCATGCAGAGCCTCTTCATCGGTCTCGGTGCGGTAATCGCCTCGGCGCTCCCCTTTCTGATCGTCAACGTCTTCCACCTGCACGACGGTGGGACCGGGAATGCGATTCCCTTCAGCGTGCGCTTCTCCTTCCACGTGGGCGCGGTCGCCTTCATGGTTGCAGTATTGTGGACGGTCTTCACCACCAAGGAGTATCCGCCCGACAATATTGAAGAGTTCAAGCGGGCCACCAAAGAACACGCGGGTCTGGGCGCAACGGTGCGGGAGCTCCTGGGCGCCATTGTCCAGATGCCCACCACCATGCGGCAACTGGCGTGGGTGCAACTGGCCACCTGGCTGGGCCTGTTCTGCATCTTTCTTTACTTCCCGGTGGCCGTGGCCCACAACGTCTTCGGGGCCGCCGACACGCACTCGCCGCAGTACACCGCGGGCATCGAGTGGGCCGGGCTGTGCGCGGGCATGTATAACGGCGTCTGCTTCGGCTTCTCCTTCATTCTGCCCTGGGTGGCCAAGAAGCTGGGAAGAAAGCTGACCCACAGCCTTTGCCTGGTTTGCGGCGGGCTGGGACTGCTCTCGGTGGCCATGATCCACAACAAGTTCCTGCTGCTGTTCTCCATGACCGGGGTGGGCATTGCGTGGGCCAGCACGTTGGCCATGCCGTTCGCCATTCTGGCCGGCTCGCTGCCGGAGGAGAAGAGCGGCACCTACATGGGCATCTTCAACTTCTTCATCGTGCTGCCGGAGATCATCGCGGCGCTCTTCTTTGGCTGGGTGATGGGTCATCTGCTGCACGACAACCGCGTGGAGGCGCTGGTGGTGGGCGGAGTCTTCTTCCTGCTGGCCTCGCTGCTCATGCTCCGGGTCTACGATCCAAGCGACCCGCGGCGCGGTTGGTCGTCGATGGCGTAGTAAATTGGCTTGTCAAGCTTCTGGAGTGCGGCACTAAAGACTGCGGAAAAACTCAAATCCGTTTGGCTTTGTATCAGGGCACGACTTTAGTCGTGCCGATAAGGCCAATAGAATGAGTCATGGGCTTTAGCCCCTGAGGAGCATGTTTCGGGATTCTCCGTGAAATGCAGCCCTTTCTCGCAGCCTATCGAGCCCGCTCCAGGGGCCTATCAAGGATAGATTGGCCCCCAGTTTTCCAATGAATGACCTGCTTTAACGATTGGAGATCAGAGATGGCGAATGCATTTGGCCGGGACATTCTTATTCAGGCGCCGGATCCAAGACAAACGGCGCAATTCTATGTCCAACAATTGGGGTTTTCGATTACCGCTGACGAGCCTCATATGGTGAGCCTCGAAGGGGCGAAGATCAATCTGTACATCGAGCGCGGGCCGACGCTGGGACCGGTGCTGGAAGTGACGGTCGAAGACGTGAAGGAAGCGAAGGCGCGGCTGGTCGGGAATGGCTGCATCGTGGTCAAGGATGAGCCGGAGTTTCCCCGGTGCTATGTGCAGGATCCTTTTGGTTTGACTTACAACCTGTACTGCGCCAAGCCGGGCGCATGATGCACGCTGTGCGCGCAAACAATTGATGTTCGACGGGGATTCAAAATGAGAACGATGGTGCTGCTTGGCTGTTTGGCTGCCGCGGCGGTTTCCGGGTCGGCATTGGACCGCGTCACGGTGGACCAGCTTGAGCAGCGCGTGGCTGCCGATCATAGCCGCGGCGGCAAGGATCTGGCTCATCGAGACCAGGATCTGGCTCATCGCCTGCAGAAACTGGAATTGACCCAGCGGCTGAGCACGGCACGGCTGAAGAAGCTGGAAGCCTCCCTGCCCGGGCCAGAGTCGCGCAATGCGCTGATGGCGGTGGCGGATGTTTCCGTCGTTCTGGACCCGCCAGCCAATGAAATCCTGACAGACGCCGCGCCCACAAAGGCCGAGCAGCAGCAGATGCTGGAGCGTGCGCCGGAGGCATCGGCCCCCTCTTCCGTCGACCGGATGCCGGAATTCGATGCCACGATGAAGCTGACCCGCTTCCGCAATTTGAAATACATGACCAGCGACCATTCGGAGCCGGTTCCATTGCTCTTGCCCGTCCCGCGGGCGCTCGACAGCGACTCGGATGCGGTGACGCACAGGGAAGGCCGGTTGATCGTTACCCATACCAGCCAGAGCTGGGTTCCGAACGAATCGCTGAAGACCGGGGTTGAAAACTGGGACGGGTTGTACACAGTAATGGCCAACGTGCTTCAAGACATGCGAGGCGCTCAGCCGGATTGGGTGGGTTGGGAGCAGGGGCCAACAGGCAAGGTGGCGGTTTTCCGCTTTGCGGTGGACCAGAATCACGCGCATTTCCCGCTACGCAGCGTCATGGATCCTACGCCCAAGCTGGGCTTCGACGGGCACCCAGGCTATCGCGCCGAGGTTGCGCTGGACCCGGCAACCGGCGCGGTACAGCGATTCGTGCTGCACGCAGCGATCGCGCCCGGGCAGCATCTTTTGCGCGCCGACGTGGTGGTGGAGTTTGCTCCGGCCGCTGTGGACGGCAAGTCGTTCCTGTGCCCTCAAAGGGCAATCACCATCGGCGTTTCGCAGTCGCTTCTGGTCGGCTGGAACGTGAACCTCGTGGCTTTTGGCGCAACCGGATCCTTTGACTCGCATTTAAGCGAGGACATTCGTCCCCTGACGGACCTGACCGACGTGGAATTCGTAGACTATCGGCTGGGACAATCGAAGCCGCCCATCGTGGTCAACCCGGCGTTCTTGGAAGCAGCCATTCAAGCCAGGGGCGAGCGCGTCCATGCGGAGCAACTGGAGAAGACCGTCGCGGACCTTCACGGGCTGGACGACCGCGAGGCAGCCGAGCGGCTGGAGAAGCTGGACTTGACACAGCGGCTGACGGCCGAGCGCTGCAAACGCATGCGCGACCAGTTGCCGGGAAAGGCATCCGTAGACGCCCTGCTGGCGATCTGCGACGAGGCCGAATTTGGCGAACTGCCCGCGGCGGATCTGGCCGAAGGCGCGGCCCCCGATGCCCTGACGCAGGGCAAAATCGTCCTGGATGCCGTGGATTTTGTAGCCAGGGTGACGCACAAGATGCCCGACCTTCTTGCGACCCGGCAGTTGAGCCAGTTCGAGGATCTGCAGGTGGTGCACGGGGCTCCGCAACCGATAGAGGGCAAAGTCACGCCGGAGAGGAGAATTGCCAATTCCGCGGACCCGGTTCATTTCCGGGAGGGCAGGGAAGTGGTAGAAGCCCGCCCGAAATTCACGTATGGGAAGGCGCAGGCGAGCGGGCTGGATACATGGGGAACCTTCGGGCCGATTCTGGAGATCGTGATGGCCGATGCTCTGAAGGCGAAGATCGGATGGGGCCACTGGGAGAAAGGCCCGGTGGGACGGCTGGCTGTTTTCCGCTACGCCGTTCCGGAAGCCGACTCACACTTCAACGTGCGCTTCTGCTGCTATCTGGCAGAGGACGGCCTTCCGTCGAGTTATGCGACAACGCCCGGATACCATGGCGAACTGGCCATCGATCCGGAGACCGGCGCGGTTCTGCGACTGGTGCTGAAGGCAGACGTGCGCCAGGATGGGGCCACGCCTGTGGAGAAGGAGAAGAGCCCGCTCCTTCGCTCGGACGTGCTTGTGGAGTACGGCGCAGTGGACATTGCGGGCAAACAGTACATTGTTCCGCAGCGGGCCGTCTCCGTGATGACTTCCTGGACGCTCGGCGGGCAGGGACCGCTGAAGAAACCCATGTCCAGAGCCGAGGGCAAAAAGGCAGCACTGAAGGCGCTGGAGCTGATGGAGTTTTCGCGGGTGAACGCAATCAACGAAGCGGTGTTCCGCAACTACCACGTGTTCGAGACCGAAGTGAAACTGGTGGCGGACCCGGCGGACGCTGGAGCGGAGACGCCAAAGAAGTGAGGAAGCGCGCGAAAGAGCGTGTCCCTGCTTTCCCAGGTTCTCAAAGGAGAGAAACCTGGGGCACCAAAATTCACCGGATTGACTCACACCTCGGGACCGGGGCCACCCAGGATTATTGGCCGGGCCTGCCTATTTTTGGGTTTCCTTCGGCATTTCGGCACGCACTTTCATCGCCTCGCTCTGCACATAGTGGATAGCCCCGATGAAGGTATGCATGACATCGTCCAATGTCCGGCCCGGCGCCAGGGTGCAATCGCGGAACAGGTCGGTTTCCGGATTGGTGTCAATCTCCGGCGCGATACAGGTCAACAGCAATCCCTTCGCGTCGTTCACCGGGAACAGGTGACTCGCTGCGAGGGCGGGGGCAGTCTTGAAGATCTGCGCTTGTGGGTCCGGTGCGCTGCTCTTCGCTGTAATAGACGCCGAAGGAGTGGCAGCCTGCAGGTTTGCAAAGCTCAAGCAGCCCAGGAACATAAGAATGAAGACAACTCTTTTCATCGACCCCTCAATTCTCCGAATCAATATCGCGCTCGTAAATGAAGTATCGGCGGCAAATGCGATTTGCGCGGCGAAGAATTCATAGGAATCACAACAGCACGCCTGTATCGGGAAAGCGCGGAGTCCGCTGAGCTGTTTTGACCAACATCCTGGAGGAAAGGCGTTCGGCCTTGTATTCGGGTGCGCTGGGCTCGGTTGCGCGCTCTCGTGGTCTGACTGTGATCTGCGGGTCGCCCAGACTCGGTGGCGAACCAATCCTTTCAGAGACCTGAGGACGGCGGCAAGGCATTGCACAGGGCGAGAGCGAGCAAGGGGTACACCGTGCCGCTATAGGTGATGAACTGCCAGCCATCCCGGTTCAGCGACCGCGTCCACCATCGGCCGGAGGCGCGTTGGTTATTCATCAACCAGGAAACGCCGCGCTGAATTTGCGGATCGCTGGAGGGAACACCCGCCTTGCGCAGAGCGATGATCGCGAGGCCCGTCATGTGGCCGTCGCTGGGTGGATCGGAGAGTTCAAGCTCGGCGCGAAGTTTTGCGGCGCGATTGCCTTTTCCCCAATCCTCCGGCAACGCAAAGTTCCGCATCGACCATCCGCCATCCGCTCTCTGGTGGCCGCGGATCATCTGGATCAACTGCTTCTCACTCGCTGTGTCGAGCAGGCCGGGAAGCTCGGTTGCGGCCCAAAGCAAATCCGTGCGGTCGTAATCTGCTTGCATCTTGCGCTGTGCGCGCAGGTAGTTTTCGAGCAAGTTGATTTTGGCTTCCAGCGGCGTGCCGCGCTGCTGCGCCAGCCAGCCGGGCGCGTTGCCCACGGCCCGCGCCGCCACGGTGGCCAACTGATACCGGCTCGACTCCAGCGGCGGATTATTGTCGTCGCTGATGGTCCAATCTCCATCCTGACGCTGCAGCTTGAACATGATATCGAGAGCCTGCGCGGTCTCCGGCGACAAGCTGTGCGTTACATGCGCATCCCAGATGGCCAGCCCCGCCGCCACATAGACAGCCTGTGTGGAATCCAGTTCCGGGCGCATGTCTTTGGGATCTTCGGCCAACTCCGCCTGCAGCGTGGAGACGAAGAAATCGCGCTGCTGCGGATTGGGCGTGCCCAACTGCGCTGTAAGGAGCGGGCGCACCACCATGTAGGAGCCGTTGGTGTGGCAGGCCACGCATTTGCTCTCGGCAGTCCAGGCCACCGTGCCCGTCTCCATGTAGTCCCTGGCCAGCTTCGCGGAGAACGGAATCTTCGGCTCGTCCGGAGACGGGCGAAGATAAGTCGACTGGTGGTAGTGGTACTGATACAGAAAGGGCACGCGCCAGGCCGCCTCTTTACTGACGCGACGGAGTTCGAGAGGAGCCGCGATCCGGTCATACGTCCATGTGCCCGCGATCGACGCCCCATCCGCACTGATCTTTCCCTCGAATGCGCCCCTAGCTCCATCGACTGCGAGCTTGAGGCGAGAGCCACTCACGGCCAGCGAGTCGACGTGAAGGGGGTCGGGAACGAACTCGATGTAGAGTGCCGCTGAGTCCCATGAGCCGTTTTTGCCGGGAGACATTTGCAGGGCGACGCGATGCTGCTCCGCACCTGAGGCGTACGTTCCCTGCCAGGTTGAAGCAGTTCCTTGCGCGTGGAGGACGCCCGCCAACAGCAAGACCGGCAAACAGATCTGGAAGCCCAGTTTTCTCATCAGATGTTTTTCCTTGCGGCAGGCGCTCCAAATTCCTGGGAGGGGACCTGGAGCACCGAGACCAGAAGCTAGTGGCTAGAAGCTGACGGCCTGCTTGTCGCCAGTATAGGTTAATGCCTTGTCGGCTGCAGTGGTTTCGTCGATGCCTACGCCGTGACTGGCAGAGACAAGGACAATGCGGAAGGTGTGCTGCTGCAGCATTCCCGGGAAGGAGCCTTCACGCGGGGCGAAAGTCAGGGTCTTGGCGGCGTCGTCCCAGTGGATAGCGATGGTGGCGTGTGCGCCCTTCTCGTAGTTGTAGTTGTCGTTTTCGTCTTCATAAAGGACGAAATCGCCGTTTGCGCCGGGGTAGACGCGCAGCTCGATGGGGTCTGATGGTTTCTCGGTGGTCCACTGCATGGCGGGGCCCATCGGCACGATGGAACCGGCGCGGACGAAGAGGGGGAGCTTGCTCAACGGGGCGTCGGCCTCGATGCGCTTGCCGCCCTGCTGACGCTGGCCGGTCCAGAAGTCGTACCACGCGGCCTGGGGCAGATAAACGGTGCGGCTGGTTGCGCCGTGGGTGGTAACCGGGCTAACCAGGATGGCGGGGCCGAAGAGATATTCGTCGCCGGTGTTCTGAGCATCGACGTCGGTGCGCCAGTCCATGACCAGGGGGCGCATCAGGGTTCCGTGATTGCTGGTGACCTGCCATGCCTGGGAGTAGATGTAGGGCATCAGCCGGTAACGCAGGGTGTCGTAATCAACGAGGATCTTCTGGGCATCGGCACCATAACTCCACAGCTCATTTTCGCTGGGGGTGCGGGTGCCGTGCACGCGGAAGATGGGCGAGAAGGCTCCGAACTGGAACCAGCGGATGAACAACTCTCTGAAATTGGGGTCGTTGAGGTTGCCGCCGCTGATGAAACCGCCGATGTCGGTGGTCCAGTAGGGCATGCCGCTGATGGCGTAATTCAAGCCTGCAGGGATCTGGCGCTGAAAGGTGACCCAGTCGCTGAGCACGTCGCCGGACCAGGCGGTGATGCCGTTGCGCTGGGATCCGGCATAGGCGGAGCGGCTGAGGATGAAGACGCGCTTGTCGCTCGAAACGGCGCGCTGGCCATCGGCGACCACGGCAGTGTGGAAGTTGGGAAAGACGTTGGCGTAACGAGCGCCGGAACCGATGTGCAGCTGGTGATCGACGAGAATGTTGTCTTCGCGGGCCTCGGTTTCCGGCTCGTCGGTGTCGAGCCACCAGGCATCTACACCTTTGGAGAAGAGCGCGGCGTTAGCGTTGGCCCAGTATTGTTTGGCGGCGGCCGGATTGGTGGGATCGTAGAGCGCCTGGCCGATGGGATGAAAGCTGCGGGCCACAGTTTTGGCGACAAACCAACCGTTTTTATCGAACTCGGCGTAGACGGGATCAACGGGGTCGCCGGGCTTTACTGTTCCAGGGCGGAAGTAGGGCCAGATGGAAACCATGAGATGGAAGTGCTCGTCGTGGAGTTTGTTGATGAGGCCCTGCGGATCGGGGTAGTTGGCGTTCCACTTCATGTCGCCCATGGTGATCCACCAGAACCAGTCCTGGACGATGTTG
>CAZQPY010000040.1:0-50200 GCA_964595345.1 uncultured Occallatibacter sp. | reverse complement strand
CCAAGTACGAGCCCGTCATCGGACTCGAGGTTCATGTGCAGTTGTTGACCGCCTCCAAGGCCTTCTGCGGCTGCGCCAACCGCTTTGGCGCGGCGCCCAACAGCAACGTATGCCCGGTGTGCCTGGCGCTGCCGGGAGCCTTGCCAGTGCTGAACGCGCAGGCGGTGGAATTTGCCACCCGCGCTTCGCTGGCCATCAACTGCGAGGTGCGCGAGCGGTCGATCTTTGCCCGCAAGAACTACTTCTATCCCGATTTGCCAAAGGGCTACCAGATTTCGCAATACGACAAGCCGATCGCCGAGCATGGCTGGATCGACGTGCCGGCCGCGGACAGATCGACCAAGCGGCTGGGAATCACGCGCCTGCACATGGAAGAGGATGCGGGCAAGAGCATCCACGACGGGCTGGTGGATTCCGGCAAGTACACAAGTCTGGATTTGAATCGTTGCGGCACGCCGCTGGTGGAGATCGTGTCGGAGCCCGACATGCGCACCGCCGACGAGGCCTACGAGTACCTGACGCGGCTCAAGGAGATCCTGCTTTATTGCGGCGTGAGCGACTGCAACATGGAAGAGGGTTCGCTGCGCTGCGACGCCAACGTGAGCGTACGCCTCAAGGGCGCTCCCAAGTTCGGCACCAAGGCGGAAGTGAAAAACCTGAACAGCTTCCGCCATGTGCGCCTGGCCATTGATTACGAGATCGAGCGCCAGATCGACGTGCTGGAGTCGGGCGGGACGGTGAAGCAGGAGAGCCGCCTGTGGACCGCTGCCGAGGGACGCACGCACTCGATGCGCTCCAAGGAACAGGCGCACGATTACCGCTACTTCCCCGAGCCGGATCTGCCGCCGCTGATCATCGCGCCGGAGTTCCTGGAGGCGGTCAGGGCCAAGCTCCCCGAGCTTCCGGAAGCGCGCCGGGCGAGGATGATTGCCGAATACGAACTGAACCCCAAGGACTCGTTCACGCTAACGGCAACGCGCGAGTTTGCCGACCGCTTTGAAGCGGCAGCCAAAACCGCAAAGAATCCGCGCCGCGTGGCCAACCTGCTGCTGAGCGAAGTGGGTGGACGCTTGAAGGCGCTCGGACTGGAGCAGGAACAGTCGCCGGTATCGATGGCCGGGATTGTGCTGGCCGCCGATCTGCTGGACGACGGCGCCATCAGCTCGCGGCAGTTGAAGGACCTGTTGGACATCTGCTTTGAGAAGAACGAAGACTTCGCGGCAGTCTACGAGCGCGAGAAGCCGCAGCAGCTCACGGACACTTCGGCCATCGAGAAGATGATCGACGAGGTGATCGCCGCCAATCCTCAACAGGTGGCTCAGTACAAGGCCGGCAAGACCAGTCTGGCGGGGTTCTTTGTGGGCCAGGTGATGCGGGCGTCCAAGGGTCAGGCCAACCCGGCGCTGTTGAACGAGCTGGTGACGAAGAAGCTGAACGGATAGAAGAGGCTTTAAGAGTATGGGATGTGCGCCTCGTCCGGGGCGCACATTTTGTTTTTGATCGGGTTGCTGCTCTTGAAAATGGTCCGCAGGGTCACTTCCGGTCTTCAGTCGGCTCCGCGTAGCTCTCGCCGAAGGATTCGTCGGGCGATGTGGCCGGCCAGCCAATCAGCACAAAGAAGAGATCGAGCACGAAAAGCGCAATGGCCAGATCGTTGAGCAGCGTGGAGCAGGCGGCCAGCGGCCACAGCTGATTACCCGCCCAGAAGAAAAAGGCCAAGGCCAGCAGAACAGCCTTGAGCACCTCCGCCTTGCCCGGTTTGCGCGCGGCCTGGTAGGCGAGGTAGGCCACAGCGATCAGCGCGAGGGGAAGCGCGCCAAGAATGTCGTGCGCATGGACGGGAAACCAGTTCGGAAACAGATCCCATGCCAGCAGCGCGACGACAGAGGCCAGTGTGATTGCGCCGAGAGTCACCGGGAAAGCGCGATGCGACCAGTCCAGATGTGCCTTCATGGGGCGATTCTACGCAAGGCCGGGTAAGCAAAGCGTAAGGTTTTTGCCGTCTGCTCGATGAGGGGCGAGAAATCTGTTGGCCCGCGCGGAACTGAAGGCGGCGTTTTTCCGTATTGCGAGACAGGCCCGCAAAATCAAAGGGAGATCCACGTTATGGCGATGCGCATTGGCATGGGAATGCTCGGTTTGTTCACAGCGGTGATGGCAGCGGGAACGATGACCGCTACACTGGCTGGTTGCGGGATTCATCCCGCGGAGGCCGCTTCGGAATCCGGAACGGTCAGTATCCACAAGATGGGCGGCGATATCGATGTGGCGGATGCCCCGGAGGGGGCAACCCTGGAGACGATGGGCGGAAACGTGCGCCTGGGCAACGTTACAGGACACGCGAAGCTGCATACCATGGGCGGTAATATCACCGTGGAACGCGCGCATGCGTCGATCGATGCCAGCACCATGGGCGGCACCGTCCGCATTGAAGACACCAATGGCGCCATCTCGGCATCGACCATGGGCGGAGATGTTTCGGCGCGCGAGGTGGGCTCTTCCTCGGAGCGCAGAGACATTCACCTGAGCTCGATGTCAGGCACTCTCACGCTGGTGGTTCCGCAGGATTTCCCCATGGAGATTCACATCAAGTTGACCTACACCAAGAACCACGAGGGACAGTGCCGGATCATCGACAAGCTCGGCCTGAAACAGCAGGAGACAAAGGACTGGGATTCGTTGCACGGAACGCCTCGGAAGGTTATCCGGGCCGACGGCCAGACCGGCAACGGGCTGAACAAGGTGACCCTTGAAACCATCAACGGCGATGTGATTCTGAAGCAAGAATAAGCACCACTGGCCGTGGGGGCGTACCGCTTCGGCGCCTGCCGCACCTCAGCCGCTTCGGCACCTGCGGTGCGGCAGCCGCTTCTCGCGGCCCGCGCTCGAAGGACGCGCGGGATTGAAGACAATGCGGACGCGAGAAAGACGAACAGGGCTCAAGCTCTCCCACCCTGGCCGCAAAGACAGGTTCCCTTCGGCTTCGCGCAGGGCGGCCTTCGGCTCCGCGCTGCGCTTCGCTCAGAAGGACAGACGAGGGTGGAGTGCCCTCAGAAAGAGATAGACCCGGCGAGCAAGAGAGGCTTGAAACACTCTCTGCTGGCCGGGTCTTTTTGCGTTTCTCGGATGAGGCGGGTTATTTCAGCTTCAGCTCGGACTCAAAATCCTTGCGGGTATCCCATGTGGAGACGGTCTTGACGGCACTTTTCTTGCCGTCCTTCTCGGCCCACAGCTCGTGATCTTCCGCCATGTTCACCTGGGCAAAGCGAAAATGCCCCCTGTCGTCGGTAGAATAACTGCGAATCGCCTTGGTTTTGAGGTTCTTGAGGAATACGGTGGCCCCCAGAACAGGAGCATCGCCGGGGCCCAGCACCGTTCCCGCCACCAAACGCTGTCCGAAATTCTGAGCCTGCGCCACCGTTTGGCCGGCAAAGCCGCCAGCGGGCGCAAAAGGGATCAAACCAGCGGCCAATGCCACCAGCGCTACTCCGGCCTTCCAACCTCGCCTCTTGGGGCTCGCGTGTTTAAGGCCAGCGCGTTTCAAGCTCACTCGTCCTCCTCTTGGTCCTCGTCAAAAAGCTCATCGTCGTCCTCTTCATAGTCATCGCCCACGCGCGTCAGCTCCAGCGGTTCAACGCCCACCACTTCGTATTCAGTGCCGCACTCGTCACAGGCGACGACATCGCCTTCTTCCAATTCGTCCACTTCGACGTCTAGATCATTTTCGCATTCAGGACAGCAGGGCATGTCGGTCTCCTCTCGTTCCAGGCCTTTCGTCTTATTTGGACGACGAAAGTGCGCAGTTTGACTTCGCTATTCTTTGGTAGAACACGGCCTCAGGTCAAGAGGCAAGGAGCACATCGGCAGCCTTGACGAAGATCAACAGTACCACACGAGAACATCTTCAATATTTTCCGCAAAATGGATTGCGGCTCCTGGGAAGCGTTGGAACCCTCGTGAATCCAGCTCCCGTGGCGCAGAGGCGCGAAACGATTTAACCTGTGAGAGATATGGCCAGGCTTGGGTCCACACCGTTTTCCTTCCCCGAATTCCGCGGCGCTACGCGACGGATGGTTCTCGTCAACCTGAGCGCCTACTTTATCCTGCTTCTGCTCGGCCTGGCGCTTCCCGCGCAGGCTGACTTGCTGGCGGGGGCCTTCCGGTTTGTGCCCAGCGTGTTCTTGCACGGCTGGTTCTGGCAGCCGCTGACCTACAGCCTGGTGCATCCATCGCTGCTGGGCACACTCTTCGAACTGCTTTCGCTGTGGTTTTTGGCGGGCTTCCTGGAGAACATGCACACCCCGAATTGGGTGATGGGGCTGTTTACGGTCTCGGTGCTGGGAACGGTGGCCGCCGCGACAGCGATCTATGCCTGCAGCGCGGTGCTGGGCTTTCGGCTGATCGAGGTTCCGCTGTATGGCTGCGCCGGGGGCATCTTCGGGCTCCTGGTGGCCATTGGCACGCTCTATGGGGACATGGAGTTCCTGCTCTTCTTCACCATCGGGATCAAGGCCCGCTACATTGTGGCGATTTACGGGCTGATTTCGCTGGCGATGCTCTTCGGCGATCAAAGAGCCTATGCCTTTGCGCAGCTGGGCGGGGCGCTGGCCGGGCTGCTGTGGGTGAAGATGGCCCCGCGGCGCGGCTTCAAACTCCCGGTGGCGTCGCTGAGCGAGCCGTGGTACGGCCTGCGCAACAAGTACTACCGCTGGAAGCGGCGGCGGACGGCGCGCAAGTTCGAGGTGTACATGAAGAAGCAGGGGCGGACGGTGCGCTTCGACGGCAACGGGCGGCCGATCCACGACGATCCGGACGACAAGAGCCGGTGGAACTGAGTTTTCAGGGATCAGGGATCAGGGAACAGGGGGCAGAGATCGGAGACTGAGGGACTGGGAGCCAGGGCGATCGCATGAAGATCCTCCAGTAGCGAGATAAGGGCTTTGAAAGGGCACGACTTTAGTCGTGCCGGACAGGCACGAGGATTCTGGGCTTCAGCCCCTGCGGGAAGGTTTGAAATCGCACCCAAATGCATCCCTCGGCGGCTAAAGCCGGTACTTTGGGGGGCTCGCAATCGGCACGGCTAAAGCCGAGCCCTTTCAAAATAGTTGCTTTTTCTGGTCCACAAGCTTCATGCGATTGCCCTGTACTGGGAGCTGAGAGCTGCGTTCAGGACGCTCTGACAATTTACAATCCTCCTTGAAATGTCCAATAAAATAGCTTTCCTCTTTCCTGGGCAGGGTTCGCAGGCGGTAGGCATGGGCCGCGAACTGTCCGAGCAATTCCCCATCGCCGCGCAGACATTTGCCGAGGCCGACGAGGCGCTTGGTTTTTCGCTGAGCGGGCTCTGCTTCGACGGGCCCGACGAGACGCTGCGGCTCACGGAAAACACCCAGCCGGCGATTCTGGCGGTGAGCGTGGCCGCGTTGCGGGTGCTGGCCCAGCACGGGGTTGAGCCGGCGCTGGCGGCGGGGCATTCTCTCGGAGAATGGTCGGCACACGTGGCCGCCGGCACGCTGAGCTTTGCCGACGCACTGCGCGCGGTGAAGGCGCGCGGGCGGGCAATGCAACTGGCGGTTCCGGCCGGGGAAGGCGGAATGGCAGCGATCCTGTCGCTGAGCGCCGAGCAGGTTGCCGAGGCTTGCCAAGAGGCATCCGCCGAAACCGGTCTAACCGTGGCTGCGGCCAACATGAACTCCGCCGGGCAAACGGTGATCAGCGGGGCCCTGGCGGCAGTGGAGCGGGCTGCGGCCATATCAAAGTCCAAAGGCGCGCGTCGCGCCGTCATGCTTCCCGTGAGCGCGCCCTTCCATTGCGCCCTGATGCAACCGGCGCAGGAAGAAGTGGCGCGGGTGCTGAGCGGCCTGAAAGTAGCCGATCCGAGGATTCCCGTGGCGGCCAATGTGAGCGGCGGGTTGGTGACGACGGCCGTTGAGGCGCGCGATGCGTTGACCCGTCAGGTGACCGGCGCGGTGCGCTGGGTGGATTGCGTGAAGACGCTGGCTGAAGCTGGAGCGGACCTGTTCATCGAGGCCGGGCCGGGCAAAGTGCTGTGCGGATTGCTGAAGCAAATCGATCCGGCGCTGAAGACGCTGAACGTGGAGAACAAGGCCAGTTTGGAAGCGACGCTGGCGGCCCTGCAGGTGGCACAGTAACGGAAAGAACATACTGTTGCACCTGGTTTCGTGCTCTCCCTGGTCCCCAAATGCGAGGGACCAGGGGCGCCCATTCATCGTGCAAGAAGTCGCGTCCCTTCGTCCGCAGAGGCGGCGGAAACTCAGGAAATGCCGCCCGTGCCCTCGAGGAACTGCTCGTCGTCGGGGGCGAAATGGAGCGTCTTGTCGGCCGGGTCCCAAACCAGGTTGGCGGCCTTGCTCTTGCGTCCGTTCAGGAATGTGGCGGTCAGCAGATGGTTGCCGATGACCCGGGTGGCTGCGATGCGATGGCTCTTGATGGGGCCGTATTCGTTATCGGGGCTGTCGGCGGACCAGTCTTTCTCAAAGCGCTCGAAGGGATAGCCGCTATATTTGGCGGCGTGCTGCTGCCAGTCCTTGTCGTGGTTCCAGATGCCGTAGGCTGCGGGCATATCGTTGCGTTCCAGGGCCTTGAAGAAGGAATTGACGGCCATCTTTCCCTGTAGATGCTCGTTCCACTTCCACGGCCAGTCCACGGGGCGGCCGGCGAGCATCCAGAATCCCAAAAAGAGAGCAAGAAGCGCCCCGGCAGTAGTCCCCAGAATCATGCGGTTGCGGCGGTCGCGTGCTTCGTTGAATACGGGTGCGTCGAGCAGGGTCATCGTTCGGTTTCCTCTTAAGTACATGAATCAGGGAACAGAGATCAAAGAACAGGGACGAGAGGTCAGGGGCCAGAAAAGCTTGAACATCCCCGTTTGTGCCCACCCCTGGCACAAACTTGATAGCGCCAGGGGCGGAAAGGATCCTTACCTGTCAGCGTCAGCCAGACTGCGGCAGGATTTCCTATTCCTTTAGACACCCGCGAAGGTCAATTTGTTCCCTGTTTTGTTACTCTTCGCGACTATAGGTTGTGCGGTTCTTCTCGATCTGGCGTTCCAGCGCCAGTTCGATCAAGAGAGTGATCAAGTCCTTGTATTTGACGCCTGTAGCCTCCCAGAGTTTGGGGTACATGCTGATCTGGGTGAAGCCGGGCATGGTGTTCACTTCGTTGAGGTAAATGCGGCGCTTGCCCTCCGGTTCCATGAGGAAATCGACGCGGGCCAGTCCGGACAGATCGCAGGCGCGAAAGGCGTCGACCGCCATCTTGCGGATCTGCTTGCTCTCGGCGGGCGAGATCTTGGCGGGAATCACCGGGATCGATCCCTCGGAGAGGTACTTGGCCTCGTAGTCGTAGAACTCCTTGCCGGGAATGATCTCGCCAACGACACTGGCCTTGGGGTCGTCGTTACCAAGAACGGCTACCTCGAACTCGCGAGCCTTGGACTTCTTTCCGCCGACGCCCTGCTCGATGACGATCTTGCGGTCGTATTTGGCGGCAAGGGTGAGCGCGGGGCCGAGTTCCTTGCGGTCGTGGGCCTTGCTGATGCCCACCGAAGAGCCGAGATTGGCGGGCTTCACAAAGACCGGATACTTGAGCGCGTCCTCGACCTGGGCGACGGCCTTGCGGGGCGTCTTCTCCCACACCGAGCGGAGCAGCGTGACGTGTTGCACGATGGGCAGTTTGGCCTGGGCGAACAGGCGCTTCATCAGGTCCTTGTCCATGCCCGCCGCGGAGCCCAGAACGCCGGAACCTACGTAGGCGATGCCGGCCAGCTCAAAGAGCCCCTGAATGGTTCCGTCCTCGCCAAAGGTGCCGTGCAGCACGGGAAAGACGACATCCAGCGCCTGGCCGCGCAGAGCCGTGTGCGGATGGATCTCCGCTGCTTCGGCGGTCGCGACGGTCTTTGGTGCGGGGTCCTCGATGACGCCGGTTGTCGAGATCGGGCCGTCTTCGTTGGCCAGGGTCTCTGCTGGCGTTTCCGCAACAGCATCGAGCACGGGGGCCAGTGGCTTGCCTTCCAGCAGGCGCTGCGCCTCATCGGCGATGAGCCATTGGCCGCTCTTGGTAATGCCGATGGGCAGCACTTCGAATTTGCGGCGGTCGATTGCCTTGAGGATGGAAGTGGCCGAAAGCAGCGAAACCTCATGCTCGCCGCTGCGCCCGCCAAAGAGGATTCCAACGCGTAGTTTTTTTGCCATGTCGTATTTGATTCTCTTACTTCGAGCGGATGTGTGCAAAGTCGGCTGCCCCGGCCCACCTGTTTTCGCAATATTCCGGCACAACTCGAAGACTGCAATAATGGGGTTGGCATTATTAGCCAACGGTTATAGTCTTGGATTCGATCCAGCACAGTTCACCCAAAAGGGCTGTATACGCCTCCTAAAGCAAAAGCAAAGGCTTGCCATGCAAATTGAATCAATCGAGATCAAGAACTACCGCGCCCTAAAAAACGCAAAACTCGATGATCTCCCTTCGCTTGTCGCCCTTATTGGCGCGAATGGAACAGGAAAGTCCACAGTCTTCGATGTCTTCTCCTTTCTCAAAGATTCCCTGACAGGCACGGTTGGCAAAGCCGTGATGAAGCGGGGCGGCTTCAAAGAGCTTGTGAGCAGGGGATCCGATGGTCCAATCCAGATCATCCTGAAATTCCGCGAATCTGGCGGAAGGCTCGCGACCTACGAGCTTTCCGTAGGACAACTTGAGGGCCAGGCCGTCGTTGAAAAGGAGATCTTGAAATTCAGGCGCGGACAGTATGGGCGTCCCTGGCATTTTGTGGAATTCTCTCGCGGCAGAGGCAAGGCGATCACCAACGAATCGGCATATACGAGTAGCGAGGACGAGGAGGAGAGGGGCGAATACGTGCTTGATGCGCCAGATATTCTGGCAATCAAGGGCCTTGGGCAATTCAAGGAGTTTCGCATTGTTTCCGAGTTTCGAAGCCTCATTGAGAACTGGCACATTTCCGACTTCCATATTGCAGACGCGCGGCCGAGCGCCGAGGAAGGGTATTCGGAGCATTTGTCAACTCGTGGCGATAACGTCGCTCAGGTTGCACAGTATCTCTTTACATACCACCATGACCGATTTGACAAAATACTGAAGGCGATGGAGGACCGTGTTCCAGGTGTAACCAAGGTCGAAGCAAAATCGACTGAAGATGGCAGGCTGGTCTTGCGCTTCCAGGATGGGGCGTTCAAAGACCCATTCATCGCCCGATTCGTCTCTGACGGAACAATTAAAATGTTCACCTACCTTGTATTGCTCAACGACCCAAAGCCATTTCCACTTCTGGCAATCGAGGAGCCTGAAAACCAGCTTTTTCCCGATTTGTTGCTTCTTTTGGCGGAGGAGTTTCGAGATTATGCCACCCGCGGGGGACAGGTGTTCATTTCGACACATTCTCCTTACCTTCTGAACGCTCTGAAGCTCAACGAAATCTATTGGTTGAAGAAGACGGAAGGGTTCACCTCCGTCGAGAAGGCGGGCGATTCAGCTCAGTTAAGGGCATTGGCCGAAGAGGGCGATCTGCCTGGGGCCATTTGGAAACAGGGTTTGTTTGAGGAAATCGGACGGTGAACGGGCGAATTGTTTTCCTCCTTGAGGAACCCTCGATGAAGCTATTGCTAGAAAGTCTGCTCCCTCGATTATTTCCAGGATGGGCGGTCCGAGAACACTTTCTATGCGTCCCGCACGAAGGCAAGAACGACCTAAGGATTAGCATTCCTAGAAAGCTACGCGCTTGGCAGGAGCGCAGTGACCGCTTTGTTGTCGTTCAAGACCAAGACAGCTCAGATTGCGTATTGCTAAAACAATATCTTGTCGGTCTTTGCTCGGACGCGGGACGCCCGGATAGCCTTGTACGAATCGTTTGTCATGAGTTAGAAGCGTGGTACATCGGAGATCTGGATGCTCTGTCGCAAGAGTATGGAACCGCCTCCCTGAGACACAAGGATTCGCGACGAAGATTTCGGGATCCAGACTGCATCGACAAGCCATCGCGCATTTTGGAGAGGCTCCTCCCCGGATTTCAGAAGCTTTCAGGCGCACGGCGAATGGGGATGAAGATCAGCCTGGAAACAAACGCATCCAAGAGCTTTGCCACATTCATTTCTGGCGTCCAGCGGGTCGCCGCCGAAATGGGCTATCTGACACCACAAATTCCGTCGTAAGGCCCCCTGCCTCACAGAATCTTCTTCCCAAATGCCGAGCAGGCGAGCTCGACGGCGAGGTCGGCGGTGCGGTTGTGCTCGTCGAGGATGGGGTTGACCTCGACCATCTCGAAGCTGAGCAGGCGGCCGTCGTCGGCGAGGATTTCCATGGCCAGGTGGGCTTCGCGGTAGGTTGCGCCGCCCCGAACCGGGGTCCCGACGCCGGGGGCGTCTTCCGGGTCGATCCAGTCCATATCGAGCGAGACGTGATAGCCCGCGGTTCCATTGCCGGCCAGGCGAAGGGCCTCTTCCAGGACCGTGCGCATGCCGCGCTCGTCGATGTCGCGCATGGTGAAGACCCCGGCCACTCCGGCGCGGAGGATGTTTTGGCGCTCGGCGAGGTCGATGTCGCGCACGCCGATCAGAACGGTGTTTTCCGGTGCGATCTTGGGAGCGTAGCCAAAGATCTTGCTGAGCGCTTCGGGCCCGAGGCCGAGGAGGGCGGCCAATGGCATTCCATGAACGTTGCCGGAGGGCGAGGTGTCGGGGGTGTTGATGTCGGAATGGGCGTCGATCCAGAGAAGGCCGATCTTCTGGCCCTGGCGGCGATAAAACTCGGCCACGCCGGAGACAGACCCGACAGCCATGGAGTGATCTCCGCCGAGCAGCAGCGGGGTCAAGCCTTCTTCGAGGGTACGCACCACGGCCTCGGCGGTGCGAGTGCAGGTTTCGGCAATTTCGGTCAGGTAACGGGCGTTGCTGCTGCCGGCGGTCTGGGTTTCGGCAATTTCGACGCGGATGTTGCCGCCATCTTCGACTTGGCAGCCAAGCTCTTCGAGGCGCTTTTCGAGTCCGGCGACGCGCATGGCGGAGGGGCCCATGTCGACGCCGCGGCGGCTGGCGCCCATGTCGAGCGGCACTCCGATCACCCGGATCTTTCGCCCCGGTGAAGGCTGCGCCCCACTGGGCGAGGGCGAGTTGGAAACACGCTGAAAACGATCAGTCATGCAAACGGCTCCCTGCCAAGATATTCAACCCCGAAGGCGGGATTCGTAAATGCTGGCGCTGACGGAGCATGCGGGAACAGGAGTTGGTTCGCATCGGGCACTAAAGTACCGGCGATGGAAAAAGCTTGCAGGCGTAAGATGGTCGCGCCCGAGTTTTCAAGAAGCCGGCTCACAGATTCCAGCGGGTTGAGGAATAGGTCCCAAGGGGCTAGGCAAATTGCGGCCAAGCAAGCTGCGAAAGGAGGCTCTCCTTCGAGTCAATCGCTGAATTGGGCCTTGGTTGGGACGAAACCCAGTTCATTTTATTGGCTTTATCGGCACGGATAAGCTCGCGCCCCGATACAAAGCCAGACGGCTTTGAGCTTTCCGCAAACGGTGAAGCCGTGCCTTTTCAACAAAGTTCGATGAGATGGCTCCGTGCCTTTTGTGCACTGAAACTGCAACTTTCTTCTCCAGAAGATGATTCCTGGGATGGCGGAGCCGATAGGGTAAGCAGGGTCAAATTCACACGCTCGCCGCGCGGGCGGAATGTTGGCAATGAAGAAGTTCATTTTCGCATTTATCTTTGTTTCCGCCTCTTTTCTAACCGCCCAGCCGGCCGGGCGCGCTCCATTGCTTTCTCTGCGCGCTCTTCATTCGCTCAGCAACGAAGAGGCCGCCAAGGGTCTGCCGGTAGCTTTCGAAGCTACGGTGACCTATATTCGCAGCTACGAAAGAACGTTGTTTGTGCAGGATGGGGACCTTGCCATCTTTGTTCTGGCGCCTACCGACACAGCGGTGGCCCCGGGCGACAGGGTTCTGATCAAGGGGACGACGGGGGGTAGCTTTCGGCCGATCGTCCTGGGCAGCAGCATCGCCGTACTGCATCATGGACCGCTGCCGACGCCGGTCGAGGCCAGTTACGACGATCTGATTCATGCCAAGCTCGATTGCCGGCTGGTGTCGGTGCGTGCCCGGGTGCGCGCCGCCGACCCGGTATTGAGTTCGAACCGCAAGAGCACCAGCCTGGAAATCTCCGAGGACGGCAACGACATCGACGTGGTGGTGGACAGCGACAACGCCGCGGCGCTGGGCGGCCTGCTGGACGCAGAGGTTCAGGTTACAGGCGCGGTCTCGGGAAGATTCGACGGCAAGATGCAGCAAACCGGCGTGTTGATGCACGTGACCTCGCTGGCCGGCATCAAGATCCTGAAGCCCGCCCCCTTTGATCCGTGGTCCTTGCCGATTACGCCGATGGACCAGATCATCGGCAACTCGCGCCTGAAAGATCTTACCCGGCGGGTGCGGGTGCAGGGGACGATCACTTACTATCACCCGGGGACGTCGATTGTTCTGCAGAGCGGAGCCAAGAGTCTGTTGGTGATGACGCTGACCCGCAACGACCTGCATGTGGGCGACGTGGCCGACGTCATCGGTTTTCCGATGGTGCATGACGGATTTCTGGGCATCGAGCGCGGTGAGGTGGACGACAGCCACATTCAGGCGCCGGTAGCGCCGCTGCCGGCAACTTGGCGGTTGCTCTCGTCAAGCAAGAATATTTTCGACCTGGTCAGTGTCGAAGGCCAGGTGGTGATGGAAGTTCGCGAAGCCGGGCAGGATGAGTATGTGCTGGTGGAGGACGGGCAGCTATTTTCGGCGATCTACCGGCACGAGCAGCTGAACCCCAACTCTCCCTTGGTGCTGGCGCCGATGAAGCAAATCGCCATCGGCTCGAAGGTGCGGGTGACGGGCATCTGCATCCCGGAAGACTCAAATCCGTTCAACAGTCAGGTGCCGTTCAATATTCTGCTGCGCGATTTCAACGATGTTGCGGTGATTGCCAACCCTTCCTGGGTGAATGTGCGCAACCTGCTGATTCTGGTCAGCATTTTGCTGCTGCTGGTGATCGCGGTCGGTGTATGGATTTGGCTGCTGGGCAGAAAAGTGCGCCGGCAGACGACCGCGCTCTCTGCCAGTATTGAAGCCGAAGCCGCCATGGAGAGGCGCATGGCGCAACTGGAGTTGCGGCGGAGCCGGGTTCTGGAAGACATCAATGGCTCGGTTCCCCTGGCGGAGATCATCGAAGAGATCGCGGAGATGATTTCATTCCGTTTGAATGGCGCGGCCTGCTGGTGCGAGATCGAAGACGGAGCGCGGCTGGGATGCTTTCCGCCTGAGCCGAACGATTTGCGCATCGTCCGGGGTGTGATTCCATCGCGAACCGGGCCTCCGCTGGGGCACATTTTCGCGGGAATTGCGCCGGCAATCCCGTGCAGCGAGATGGAAGAAGAGGCTCTATTGGTTGGCTCGCGGCTGGCCTCGCTGGCGATAGAGACGCGACGCCTTTATTCCGATCTGCTGCACCGTTCGGAGTTCGATCTGCTGACCGACATTCACAACCGTTTTTCGCTCGACAAGCACCTGGACCAATTCATCGAGGAGGCGCGCAAGGACGCCGGGGTCTTCGGCCTTATCTACATCGACCTGAACGACTTCAAGCAGGTGAACGATCTATATGGCCACCATATTGGAGATATGTACCTGCAAGAGGTGGCCCAGCGGATGAAGAAACAGCTTCGCATGGGAGATCAGCTGGCGCGGCTGGGTGGGGACGAGTTCGCGGCGCTGCTTTCGAATGTGCGCAACCGGGCGGATGTGGATGAGATTGCGCAGCGTCTGGAGCGCTGCTTCGACACCGCGTTCGCGGCGGAAGACTATCAGTTGCGTGGCTCGGCGAGCATCGGAATCGCCATGTATCCGAACGACGGCATTACCAAGAACAGCTTGCTCAGCGCGGCCGATGCGGCCATGTATGCCCGCAAACACGCGATGCGCAAGGGCGACAGAACGGCAGACAGCCCTGGACACCGCATTCACAAAGTGGTGGGTGAAAGCGTTTAAGAAGGACGCGAGCGGCGGACCGCGGATTGTGCAATTGCTCCATCGAACTGCCTCGTGGTGAGGCGAAGGAAAGTGAGAGTAAGATGGACACCAAAGCTCCAAGGCCGAATTGCTTCGATCCGGTTGCGGCGTGCATGTGCGACTCAATTCAAGAGACCTTCAAGGGCCCCGAGAATACCACTCCGGAATCGATGGCTCACCTACAATGAATAAGTCAAGGTATCTGGCACTTCTCGTTTGGGGAGGACTGGTGGCCGCAGCGGCGGCAGCGCCGGCTCCCCTGAGTTCGCTGCGCGACATTCATGCCCTTACCAATGCATCCGCCCAGGCTGTGCCTGTGGAGTTCCAGGCTACAGTCACCTACTTCCGGTGGTACGAGAAGACGATGTTTGTCCAGGATGGCGAGGATGCCATCTACGTGCAGGCGCCGACCGACCTTCGGTTCGTTCCCGGCGACCGGATTCTGATCAAAGGGACGGTACAGCCAAGCTTCCATCCTTTTGTACTCCCTTCGCAGATCACGCTGCTGCACCACGGCGCGCCGCCAAAACCGCTCGCCGTGACGTACGACGACCTGCTGAAGGCGGAGAATGACTGCAAGTACGTCCAGGTAAAGGCTGTGGTTCGCTCAGCGGACCTGGTCCTCAGCTCCGAACGTCACAGCGGGGTGCTGCGCCTGCTGAGTGACGGCGGACCTCTGGAAGCAGTCCTTGACAGCGACGACGAAGACGCGGTGCAGGATCTTCTGGACGCGGAGGTGAGCATCACCGCCGCAGTCTCGGGAAAGTTCGACGGCAAGATGCAGCGAACCGGGGTCCTGCTGCATATCGCTTCGCTTGCCGACCTCAAGGTGCTGAAACGCCCGGCAGTCAGCCCATGGTCGCAGCCGGTAACCCCGATGGATGAGGTTTTGACCGGCTACCGGGTGTTCGACGCCACGCGCAGGTTCCACGTGAAGGGCACAATCACGCTTTACCGTCCAGGCTCTACGGTGGTTTTGCAGGACGGCGCCAAGAGCATCTGGATTTCCACGTCGACGCGGGCGCCGCTGCAAGTGGGCAATCTTGCGGACGCAACCGGATTTCCGGATCTTCGCGCCGGCTATCTGGCGCTTATCGGAGGAGAGATACGGGACAGCCATATTCAGGCGCCAGCTATCCCATTGGCGAGGAGTTGGAGGCAACTGGCCTCCAGCGGCAATATCTTCGACCTGGTGACGGTCGAAGGGGTGGTGGAAACCGCGATCCGAACCGCTTCCCGCGACGAGTACGTTCTGTCCTCGGACGGGCGTTTGTTCACGGCGCTCTATCGCCATCCGGCGGCGACCAGCCTGCAGCCTCTGCCGCCGATGCGGCAGGTTGATCCGGGCACGCGGGTCAGGGTAACCGGAGTCGCCGTCCCCGAGAATTCAAACCCGTTCGATTACGATCGCAGCTTCAACCTGCTGATGCGGAGTTATACCGACATTTCGGTGGTTGCGGCGCCGCCCTGGCTGAGCGTGCGGAACTTGAGCAGAATCGCGATCATTTTTTTGCTGTTGGCGATTGCGGCCGGCGCTTGGGGGTCGATTCAGTCCCGGCGAGCGGAGCGCCAGAGCAAGGCGCTGGCGGCCCGCAATGTGGAAGAAGCCATGCTTGAGCGCAGGCGCAGCCGGATTCTGGAAGACATCAACGGGTCGAGGCCGCTGCCGGAGGTTTTGGAGCAGATCTCCGCGCTGGTCAGTTCAAAGCTGAGCGGCGCCCCCAGCTGGATCGAGACGGAAGAGGGAGAAAAGCTCGGATCTTGCCCCGTGAATCCAAATGAATTCAGAGTTGTGGAGACGCAGATATCCGGCCGCTCGGAACCCCGGCCCTGTGTGCTGCGTTGCGCGATGGGATTGCGCACGAAGCCTTCGCAGGCAGAGGCGGAAGCGCTGTCGGCGGGAGCAGGACTGGCCTCGCTGGCGATCGAGACGCGCAGACTTTACCGGGATCTTCTGCACCGCTCGGAATACGACCTGCTGACCAACCTCCCCAACCGCTTCTCGCTGGACAACCAGTTGGACGCGAGGATCGGAGGTGCGCGCCAAAACGCCTCGGTGTTCGGACTGATCTACATCGACCTGGACAAGTTCAAGGAGATCAACGATCGACTGGGTCACCGGGTGGGGGATCTGTTTCTTTGCCAGGTTGCCGACCGGATGGCGATGCAGATCCGTTCCGTGGACATGCTGGCGCGACTGGGCGGAGACGAGTTCGCGGCATTGACGCCGGAAGTGCACAACCGCGCCGACGTGGAAGAGATCGCAAATCGGCTGGAGCGCTGCTTCAACGAGCCGTTCCTTGTCGAAGGCCACTCTCTGCGCGGAACAGCAAGCATCGGTGTTGCATTCTACCCGGAAGACGGCACCAACAAGGACGCGCTGTTCAACGCGGCCGATGCGGCAATGTACACGATCAAGCACACGAGGCGTCAAGAGTCGGCCTGAAAGGAGTGCCGGAGAGCCAGGTTGAAGCCGTTTGCCGCAGCCCGAATTCACCTCCGAGGATCCTGAGATCGTATCGGAAGTCCTTCGCAACGCGGTTGCGGGTACTGTACGCGACATCGACGGGGAACGGCCGGAACAAAGCCAGGCAGTTTTGAAGCGGGCCCATCCTGCGCTTCCGCATGGTGCTGAAGCAATGATTACCAAATGAATGATCACCAGATTGAAGTGCCTCGAATCGAGCTGTGGATTCTGCTGAGAGGAAGATGAAATGCCAATCGTCGAAGAAGCAGGAATGGACAAGGGAGAGATTCTGGCGGTTGACGACATGCCGGCGCTTCTGGCGCTGCTGTCGGAGTTGCTGACCGGCGCAGGCTACTCGGTGCGCCAGGCGCCGAGCGGCGAACTAGCTCTGTGGACGGCACAGATGCGCCCCCCGGAGCTCATTCTGCTGGATGTGCGCATGCCCGGCATGAACGGGATGGAGGTGTGCCGGCAATTGAAGGCTGATCCGGCGACAGCGGATGTGCCGGTGATCTTTCTCTCGGCACTGAACGAGTCGGTGGATAAGGTGCAGGGTTTGGCGCTGGGTGCGGTGGACTACATCACCAAGCCGTATCAACCGGAAGAGGTGCTGGCGCGCGTCAAAACGCACATTACACTGGCGCGCTACCGGAAGGCTCTGGAGGCTGAGCGGGCCAATCTGGAACAACACGTGCGCGAACGGACGGCGGATCTGGAGGCGGTGGCCAAATCTCTGCGTGCCAGCGAAAGGGAGATGTCGGAACTGCAGGAAGCGCTGATCGTGGCTATGGCGTCGCTGGCCGAGACGCGCGACAACGAGACCGGCGCGCACATCATGCGAACCCAGCATTACGTGCAGGCGCTGGCGGTGGAACTGGCGCACCATCCGAAGTTCGCGGAGGTGCTGACAGAGGAGATGATCGATCTACTGTTCAAGACCGCGCCGTTGCACGACATCGGCAAGGTCGGCATTCCCGATCACATTCTTCTCAAGCCGGGTAAGCTGACAGCCAAGGAATTCGGGATCATGAAAACCCATACCACCCTGGGGCGCAACATTATCGCGGCAACCGGAAAACGGCTTCATACTTCGAATCAATTCTTGACGATTGCGGAAAGAACGACGCTGAGCCATCACGAGAAATGGAATGGAACCGGATATCCGCAAGGGCTTTCAGGAGACGAAATTCCGGTTTCGGCGCGGTTGATGGCCATTGCCGACGTGTATGACGCGATCATCAGCCGCCGCGTGTACAAGGAGCCAATGGGACACGATAAGGCATTGGAGATCATCCGCGAAGAACGGGGGATTCACTTCGACCCTGAGATGGTGGATGCGTTTCTGAAGATCACCGAGACCTTCCACGGAATCGCGGAGACGTTTGTCGACGAGCACCTGCTTACCAACTGAAGGCCGCGGCCGCCCGCAGCCTCCGATAGGAGCTACGGAGCAGGACTGGTTTGCGCTGCGCGCTCCAGCACCGGAAGAGCGGCCCGCTGAAAGCTATCGATGCGGCTGCGCAGTTCAGTCAGCAGAGCGGCAACGGTGTCGTCGGTGGCCAGGCGAAGAGTGATGGAGCCGGCATAAGCGGAGAGTTCGCAGCCGAGCTGGAGCGCTTCGCGCAGATCGGAGTTCAGTTCGGCGGCAGCTTTTCCGTCGGCGATTGCGGCTTTGATCTTCACCTTGATGACTTTGGTCAGCATCAGGATCTGTGCGGCATCCAAAGGCGATTCGTTCTGAACGACGCCAAGATGACGGGCAATATCCACGATTTCATCGGCCAGAATCTCACTGTTCTTCATATCTGCACCTTCGGAAATACTCTGCGAACAGATTGAGAGCGGCGCCACCAACCGCAGCAAAATCGCGCAAATTCATTGTACTCATTCTTAGGCATGCGGGCGACGCGGGTCCGTGGAAAGAACCTTTTACCAGCCGAGAGTCTTGCGAATCGCAGGCTCTAGATCGTCGGCAATCCGCAGGTGCTGGGCCTGGGTGGGATGCCCATTGCATCCATTTCCGGGATAGTGGCTGGAGGGGACGAATTGTGCATTCGCGTCCGACAGCGCGTCATGCAGCGCGACGACCGTCTGTTGCACCAACTGGCGCAGCAGCGGATCGGTAACGATGGACCCTTCGGTCAACAGGAGGGCCGAGCGAGGGTAGTCCTTGCGCAATTCACGCAGAAAGGCGACGTATTCGGCGACCCACTTCTTTTCGTCGAGCGGTTTTGTCTTCTGCAGATTGAAATCGTTGGTGCCGAGCGAGACGACGATCGCGTCCGGTTGCCATCTCTTGGCATCCCATGGCGCTCGCACTTCGGGCGCATCGGAAGCAATCGACAAACGAAAAAACTGCGGAATATTGAGCACACCGTCGGCCTCGCCAAGACCTCGATAGTCGCGCTCAAGACCACGACCGCCATAGCAGACCAGATGCGCTTGCGCATCGAGCTTGCGGCCGAGCAGCATTCCATACGCGTCGTAGGCATCGCTCGATGGATGCGCGGGATCGTCCGTGCATTTGTCATCGAATTGGAGCCCGGCTCCGCAAGTGACGGAGTCGCCGACAAACATCAACGTGCGCGAGGGAAGCGGCGGCGGAGGAAGCAGTGTGCCTCCGTCCAGCAACTGAATCCCCTGCACGGTGAGAATTCCCTGCCAGGATTCAGTGCGCTTGTAGATTTCAACCGTGTGTGAGCTGTTCTGCAATCTGCCTGTAAGATCGACGTCGTTCGCGCCCTTCTGCAATAACTGCAACTTTGGGACACCGTGATCCAAGACCACGGTGAGCGCGCTCTTGTCGGAATCGCTGGAGACCTGAAGGCGCGCGGATGTGCCCTGAAAGCGAAAGATGATCCCCGTGCCCGGGTACCCAAAGCGCGGGTGCTGCGCGTCGCGCATATCGTATCTGCCGACGATTTGCAGGTTGGGACTATCGGGGAGAATCGGAATGTTTGCGGCCTGTGCGCCACTTGGCGATGGAAAGCCGGCAATCGCAAAGAAGAGCGCGAGCGAACCGGCAAGTGAAGCCCTGTAATGAAATATTGTGCGCAAACTTGATCGGTTCATCGTCATTTCTTCTAAGGCATCCGGGCGTCGGTTGGCGTTCTTCATTCTGCATTCCTTCCTCTTCAAGCAGTCGAAGAACCCTGTCTTCGACATCGCGACATTGCACATCCTGCGCCGCAGGCAGACCTTCAATTTCTTCCGCAATGCTGCCGATTTTCTTTTGCAGATGAGGCGACCTCTCATCTTCCTCGCGCTACGGTCGCGATCAATATCCTTCGACAGAGCGCGCTGCGCCAGTGGATGCGATGGGAGACAGGCCGAGCCGTGCGCGGCAATCATCAAGTTGAGCCTTGGTACGCGTGGAGCCGATTCTGCTGACGCCAAGACTGCGCACTTTGAGCAAAGTGTCCAGATCGCGCACTCCGCCGGCAGCCTTGACCTGAACCTTTGCGGGAGAATGTTTGCGCATCAGGGCGAGATCTTCCATGGTGGCTCCGCCGCCCGCGTATCCGGTAGAGGTCTTTACCCAGTCGACTCCGATTTCTCCGCAGATCTCGCACAGTGCGATCTTTTCCTGATCGTTGAGATAGAAGTTCTCAAAGATGATCTTGATCCACGCGCCGCTTGCGTGAACAACTTTGGTGAGTTCATGAATCTCGTTGCGCACATACTCCCAGTCGCCACTTTTTGCCTTGCTGATGTTGATCACCGCATCGAGTTCCTTGGCTCCATCCTTCAGGGCCTGCGCAGCTTCGAAGAGCTTCACAGAGGTGCAATGACCACCATGCGGGAAGCCTATGGTAGTGCTGGTGTGCACCGATGTTCCAGCCAGCAGCTTGCTGCAACGGGCCGCGTAATAAGGGAGAATGCAGACGCTGGCCGTGTCGTACAGAGTCGCGAGTGCACACCCAGCCTCGAGCTCGGGCACGGTCAACGCGGGATTCAAGAGCGAATGATCGATCATCTTTGCGATGTCGAGATACGTATAACCAGGATCGGACATGTTTCCTCCAACGCGCTCCCCGCCGAAACATCTGATTGCAGGCAAGGTTGCATCGCGCGCGCAGGTGGTTTGGCCACCGAGGGAATTTTATATCATGGCCCCGGGTAATCGTTTCCCGCAATAAGGAAGATGAAGTGAAGGCGCCTACAGCGAAAGCGGAGTTGGTGTATCCCGAAAGCAAAGCACCAAGGTTGACGCGACCATCGGGATCGAGGTCCCCACGGACAGGTCTTCGTCCGTGGGGTGAAGCGAGCGGCGACCTTGCACGAAACTCACCGGGTTACGGGAGCTTTGGTTTCGCTCGAAAGGGCCTGTGCTATCTGCGCAGCGCGTTGCACACAGAGCGCAATGTGAACTGCAGCGACTCGCGCGGCACACTCTCGACAAAAGGACGAACCGCCCATCCGGTACCGTAGGGAAGTGAGCGGGAAAGCGAGACCGACTCAACCTGCATATAAATCCCTCCGTCGCGCTCTTCCCAGGTCCAGTATGTATGCTGCCGCCACAAGAAACCATGCTCGTCCCGATCGTTCAGGACATGCTCGGAGCCGGTTCCGGGCGAGGCGATCTCAGAGATTCGCGTGCTTCTAGAGATGCTGTATCCGCGCTGTGCATCGACGTTCTGAAAGGCGACATCGTAAGTGGAGTCCATCACCACCGTGATCACGTGCTGCTGGCGTACGCGCATGGACACTGCGATAAAAGCCGACGAGCCCTGCTCCCGTTTCTGAATCACCTTCGCTTGAAGCACCTGCGGTGAAAACAACTGGGGATAAGCGCCGAAATTCTTTAACAGCCGATCAAGGTCTGTCGCCCTTGCGCCGGGGACAAATGCCGTGGCCCGCCAATGGTGCAGCAGTGCGTGTGGCAGGTCCGCACCGCTCGCGGGCGTGAGTTGCTGAACAATCAGCTCGCCGCCGCGCAGTCGCGCGCTGCCGTTTGGTCCGGATGCGACGGGCGCGAGAAAAGTCTGCTGCTGAGAGTGCTGGCGTGCGAGGCGCGATTCGACTTCTGCAACATATGCGTTGAACGCCGACGCCGCTGCTGGCGAGGGCTGCGCATGTGCGCGAAGCGGAGCCGCACAGCAAAGCGCGATAAGAAAGCAGCAAATGGCAGAGAAGGCGGGCAAATGTGAAAGCACCTTGCGCATCGAATTGATTACCTTCCCGAAGGATGTCGAATTCTGTAACCTTGATGAGGCGAGCTGTCCCGTGTCGGGCAGCGTTCACAGGATTTAGACGCGGAATAACAACGGCCGTTTGCCTCAACGGCACAAATCATCCAATCGTGTAGGTCCCATCGCTTACATCTTGCGTGGCCTGCAGGATGCTTTCGGGACGGCCCACATCGCGCCAGTAGAATTCGTCGGCGCGAAACGCAATAACCTTCTCCGCTTGCGCGGCAAGGCGCAGATAAACCGCGATGATGGAAAAGGATTTCCGCTCTTCTATCTTTTCAAAGATACGTGGCGAGAGAACGTGGACGCCGGAAAAGGCGAGCGCGCTGAAGTGCGCGGCAGGGCGGGCGATTTCAAGTGCGCCGTCCTGTCCAGCGCGGCGGCCGCATAGTTCGCCGCGTTCATCGAAGAGCAGATAACGCGAAGTTGCGCGGTCCTGAACGGCAAGCGTGGCCAAGACCTTGTGCTCGCTGTGAAAACGGATCATGCGGGCGAAATCGATATTGCTGAAGACATCGACATTATGCAAGATGAAAGGCTCATCTGGATCGGAGCCAGGGGCGCGAAAGAAATGCGCTGCGTGCTTGAGGCCGCCGCCGGTGTCGAGCAAAACATCTTCGTGCGAGATCTCGATACGCATGTCGAAGTCGCGGGCGCGGAGATAGCTGTGGATCTTCTCCGCGAAGTGATGCGTGTTGACAATCACATCGGTGACGCCGAATGCGCGCAGACGGCGCAGCGCGATTTCAAGCAGCGTGTGCCCCGCAACCTCGACGAGGGCTTTGGGGCGATCGTCGGTGAGCGGGCGCAGGCGCGTGCCCAGGCCTGCGGCAAGAATCATGGCCTTCATTTTTCTTCCTTGGAGACCGGGCCCATCTTGCCCATCTTTTCGAGTTCGATGTGGCGCAGCACAACTTCGACGCCGCCCTTGGCACGGAGGTGCCTGGCCAACTGCTCGGCAAGAAAGACGGAGCGATGCTGACCGCCCGTGCAACCGAAGGACACCATGAGGTTCTTGAATCCGCGCTGCCGATATCCGTCGACGCTCGCATCGACGAGCGAGAGCACGGCGGCGAAATACTGATGCACGCTTTCTTGTTGATTCAAGTAGTCGATGACCGGCGCGTCCCTGCCGGTCAACTGCTTGAATCGCTCTTCCCTGCCGGGATTGGGCAGGCTGCGCGCGTCAAAGGCAAATCCGCCGCCGTTGCCGGAATCATCCACGGGCATTTGCTTGTGATAAGAAAAACTGAAAATGCGTACCTTCAAGCCGTGCGTGGACTCCGCAAGCGCGAGCAACTTGTCCGATGTGGTCATGCTGCGGAGCGCGTCCATCAGGGCTGACAACGCAATGGGAAGACGAGCATTGTCTGCCAGCCAACGGAGATTCTTCAATGCGTAAGGGACGGACTGCAGGAAGTGCGCCTTGCGTTCGTAGAAGCCGCGAAACCCGTACGCTCCCAGCGCCTGCAGAATGCGCACATACACAAACGCGTAATAGTGCTCGAGGAACCGCTTGCGATCCACGGGAATAAACGCGGCGAGAGAATCCAGATAGTGATCGAGCAACTGTTGGCGCGCAGCAGGCGGAAGATCGGCCTTGCCATCGAAGAGCAGCGAGGCAATGTCGTATTGCAGCGCGCCCTTGCGGCCTCCCTGATAGTCGAGGAAGAAAGGTTCTCCATCGCGCAGCATCACATTGCGCGACTGAAAATCGCGGTAGAGGAAATAGTCGTGCTCGGCGCTCAGCAGGAAATCGGTGAGCGTATTGAAATCGTCTTCTAGAGCCTGCTCGTTGAAGGGAATTCCGGCGAGGCGAAGGAAGTAGTACTTGAAGTAATTCAGGTCCCAGTTGATGGACTGACGATCGAAGCTGTCGCGCGGATAGCACACCGCGTAATTCAAGTCGCGGCCGGCCTCAATTTGAAAGCGCGGCAGCGCGGCGACAACCTTGCGATACGCCAGCATTGCTTCGGGTGCGATGTTGTCGCCGTCGCGATGTTCGCCCAGGTACTCGAAGAGGGTGGTGTCGCCGAGGTCCTCTTCGAGATAAGCGCCCTGACTCAGATCCTCGCCATAGATCTCAGGCACATTGAGCCCATGACGGCGGAAGTGGCGGCTGAACTCAAGAAACGCGAGATTCTCTTCGCGCACCGGATAAAGAATGCCAATGGCTGAGTGCCCACCGCCGGACAGACGAACGATGATGCGCCCCGAACCGCCAAGCTGTCCCTGAAGCGGCTTTACCTCCTCTGCCGGCAAGTGGAAGTGCTGCTCAAATAGTTGTTTCAGTACGTCCATCGATCTCTTTCCGCGGGTAACCGTTGCTGAATAACAACGATACGCATCGGCGGATGTGGACGCAAGACGGCGTGCGCCATGCGCTATGCGTCCCGCTGCCGGTGGTCGCGGGCAGGATGCGGTTATTCGTAGCGAATCGCCGTCATGGGATCGACGCCAGCCGCGCGACTCGCGGGCAGGGCGCAGGCCAGCGCCGCAACCATGGCCATCAGGCATGTGGCGGCCAACAACAAAACTGGATCGCGCGAGCTTTCCGCGGCCCAACTGGCCAATACCCTGTTCAGCGCCAAGGTCAGCGCGACTCCCGCCGCAATCCCCCCGCCGACACTCAGCACCATGGAACGGAAGACAATCGCCAGCACGTGACGCCGCGACGCGCCCAGCGCGATGCGGATGCCGAACTCGTTGGTGCGCTGCACCACGGTATACGAGACGACGCTGAAGAGCCCAACCGCGGCAAGCAGAAGCGCCAACAGGGCGAACGCCCCGAAGAGCCAGGTGACCAGCCGTCCCCGCGCCCACTCCGGCTGGTCCTTGATCCATTGCTCCAGATCTTCGACCTGGCCTTGCGTCTGCTGATCGTGATCGACTGCGTTGACTTTGGCCTGCACGGCGTGGAGCAGCGAAAGCGGCGGGACCTCGGAGCGCACCAGGATCTGGGTCCACATGCGCATGGCGAGCGTATAGGGGACAAACGCTTCGGGCAGGATGGGCTTGGCCAGGCCGTCGTTGCGCTTGTCGGCTGTGACTCCGACGATTTGCAGCCAGCCGTCCGCGCCCGGCGCCATGGGGTTAAAGGGCAACTGCTCCCGGATCGCCGGAGTCTTGAGGAAATGGCCAAGGGCATCGCCGTCGGGGAAGTACTTGCGGGCGAAGGTCTGGTTGACCACGGCAAGCAGCGCACCGCGATGATTCTCATCCTGATCCCAGATGCGGCCTTGCAGCAGCGGAATACGCAGCGCTGGAAAATACTCGGGACTGACGAAGTTGAGTCGCGCAGGCTGGTTCTGCTGGGCAGTCAGACCCTGGATTTCGAAGGTTGTGCCGTTGCCGTTCGAAGGCGGCGTGGCATTGGTGGAGATGCCGGCCAGTGAGACGCCCGGCACTTCGGCAACGCTGGAACGCAGCTTTTCGAAATAGGCCGAGCGCTCGGCCCAGGTCTTGTAGGTGCCCTCGTGAACCGGAATCCCGACCGACATGATGTTGTGCGGGTCGTAGCCGAGCGGAATGTTGAGCAGGTGAATGAACCCCTCCAGCGAAGCGCCGGCGCCGGAAAGCATCATCAGGGTGAGCGCGATTTGCCCGGCGATCAGGCTATGGTGCATGCGGCGTCCGCTGACGCTGCCGGCCACCTTGCGGGTAGCCGACTGAAGCGCCTGGCTGGCGTCGACGCGGGCCAACTGCACTGCGGGCCATAAGCCGAAGAGTATCCCCGTGAGCACGGCAAGAGCGACGCTGAAGCCCAGTACGGGCAGATTGATGCGAATCGCGGCCTCGTGGGGAAACGAGTACTGCGGCAGATTGGCCACGATCAGATCGAGAGACTTATAGGCAAGAAAAATACCCAGCGCAGCCCCGGTGAGCGAAAGCAGCAACGACTCGGTCAGGAGCTGTCGAACGATGCGGCCTCGGCTTGCGCCAACCGCCGAGCGCACCGCGAACTCATGCTGCCGGGCTGTGGCGCGCGCCAGCAGAAGGATCGACACATTGCCGCAACCAATGAGCAGCAGCAGCGCCACCGCGCCGAAGAGCAGCGCGAGTGTGCCTCCGAGTTGCTGCAAGAAATCCTCGTTCAGGCCGCGCACATGGATGTGAAACTGTCTCTTCGGGAAGCGCGCGGGAAGATCGTGGGCGAATTGCTGGATCAGCGGGTCCAGGGCGGCATCGGCTTGGGCATGAGTGACCCCCGGCTTGAGGCGCGCGCCGACGTAAAAGAAATGGTCCGTATCCTGGGTGATCTTCTGCGGAACGTACACGTCGGCGTCATCCCAAGTGAAGCGCGGCGCAGCCACGCCGACAATGGTGTAGGTTTTGTGGACCATTTGCATGGTCTGGCCCACAGCCGCCGGATTGCCGCCGAAATGGCGCTTCCAGAACTTGTAGCTGAGAACGACCACGGGCTGAGGGTCCTGACCGTCGATCGCGTCGGAGGATCGTAGTCCCCGGCCCAGGTACGCCGGAACGCCGAAGTATTCGAAGGCGTTGGAACTGAAAAAGGCGGCCTCCACATCCTCGGGCAGGTCGTTGCCGGTTACAGTGAGGCTCCAATCGTCCATGAGGAACGCGTCCTCGATGACCGGCGACTTGCGGAGTTGCTGCCACTGCGCGCCCGTGAGCCCGAAGCCGTGCGGCTCGCCCGAAGGCTCCTGCAGGCGCATGTGGATCATGCGATCGGCCCCGGCGTAAGGATAGGGATCCATGAGGATGGCGTAGATCACGCTGAAGACGGCCGTAGTGGCCCCGATGCCGAGCGCCAAAGAGAGAACGGCAGTGAGCGTGAAGCCGGGCAGCTTGATCAGTTGCCGGGAGGTATAACGCAAATCCTGCAGCAGGGATTTCATGACGCGCTCCTTTCGCTGGGCAACACGGGCCGATCGAACACGCGAGAACGGGGAAAGCTGTGATCCGGGCCGGAAACGGGCACGACCATTTGACCGGCAACTGAAATGTACTGTCGACAGATATGCAAGCACGCGACCAAACCAACGGACGTGTAAATGGTTCATTATGTGAGACGAGTTGGGTGGCGCGTGGAGATAAATGTCCGCTTGCGCAAACGGAGTGTTCAGATTCGGACGGTGCGCGAGGAGCTGGTCGAGGTTCGTGCTCTCCCATCCTTTCCGCGAAGAGAGCGGAAAGGATGGAGCACGGGTTGCCGGTGACTACAGCGAAACCAGAGTTGGCGTATCCCGAAAGCACTGCGCCAAAGTCGACGCGACCATCGGGACCGGGGCCCCACGGACAGGTCTTCGTCCGTGGGGTGAAGCGAGCGGCGACCTTGCCAGAAACTGCCCGGGACACAGGGACTATGGTTTCGCTCGAAATCAGTTCAGCGCGACGGTGACCGCCTTGGTCTCCGTATAGTTGTGCAGGACCTCGGCGCCCATTTCCCTGCCCCAGCCGGACTGCTTGTATCCGCCGAAGGGAAGTGAGGCGTCGAAGACGTTGTGGCAATTGACCCACACGGTTCCCGCGCGCAAGCCGCGCGCCACTTTGTGCGCCAGGCCCAGATTCTGCGTCCAGACGGAGGCAGCCAAGCCATAAACCGTGTCATTCGCCCGCTTGACGATCTGGTCAACTTCCTTGTCGGAGAAAGGCACGGCACATACAACGGGGCCGAAGATCTCTTCCTGCACCACCTTCATGCCCGGGTTGGTGCGGGTGAGTACGGTGGGACGGACGAAGTAGCCACGCTCGACGCCGGAGATGGGACCCCCAGCGGCAACCTGCGCGCCGTCCGCGATGCCCGACTCGATGTAGCCGACCACCTTGCGGTACTGCTCGTCGCTGACCAGCGGGCCCATCTGGCAGGAGGCATCGAGGCCCGGCGCCAGGTGAATGCTGGAAGCAATGCGGCTGACGCCGCCCACCACCTCGTCGAAGATCTTTTCGTGCACGTAGAGGCGCGAGCCGGCACAGCAGCACTGGCCGTGGTTGAAGAAGATGGCGCTCGAGGTGCCTTGGATGGCCTGGTCGACGGCGGCATCGGGGAAGACGAGCACCGGTGACTTTCCGCCCAGCTCCAGGCTCACTTTCTTGAGGTTCCCTGCGGCGGCGTGCACGATGAGCCTGCCCACTTCGGTGGAACCGGTGAAGGCGACCTTGTCGACCATTTCGTGCGCTGCCAGCGGCGCGCCCGCGCCTTCGCCAAAACCGGTCAGGATGTTGACCACGCCGCGCGGGAAGCCGGCCTCGTCGATCAACTGCGCAAGGCGCAAGCCGCTGAGCGGCGTCTGCTCGGCAAGCTTCAGAATGATGGTGCAGCCGCAGGCCAGCGCCGGGGCCAGCTTCCATGCGGCCATCAGCAATGGGAAGTTCCAGGGAATGATCTGGGCCACAACGCCGATGGGTTCGCGAAGGGTGTAGCTATGGAAATCGTGGCCGGCGGAGAGGGGCAGGGTGGTTCCGCTGATCTTGGTGGCCCATCCAGCCATGTAGCGGAACATGTCCACCGCCAGAGGAACGTCGGCGACGCGGGCCACGGAGAGCGGCTTGCCGTTGTCGAGCGATTCAAGCTCGGCAAACTCTTCCAGATTCTTCTCCAGCAGGTCGCCGAGCTTCCACAGCATGCGGCCGCGTTCGGAGGGTGAAATGCGCGGCCAGGGGCCTTCGTCGAAGGCGCGGCGGGCGGCAAGGACAGCGCGGTTGACGTCTTCGGCTTCCGCCTCGGGGACCGAGGCAATCACGTAGCCGGTGGAGGGATTGTAAACGGGGAAGGTCTTGCCGGAGGCGGCGGGCACGAAGCGGCCGTCCACGTAATTGCGGTGAAGCTGGGAAACAAAGTCAGCGGTCTTGCGGCTGACCATGGGCTCAACGGTAGCAGTAGCCATGTTTCGACCTCGGGTGCAACCGGTCACGCCGAAGCGGAATCTTGGGGAAGCGCTTCGATGCGGTGATCCAGACGGCAGAAGACGAGATGCTGGTTTGTCCGGACACGGTGCGTGCCGACAATGCACGTCCGTACACTACCACCGGGCGGGCGAATTTGGCCAGTGGAGCGACAGTGCGCGGCCAAGATGAATGGCTGCAACGAATTCGCGACTCCAGCGGCGGACGGCAGGCATTCATCGCAGCCTCGAGTGCAATCGAAGAGAGTTTGCGACGGCTGAGTTAAGATCGGTAGTGCCGAATCGGTCTCTGCGAAGGCACGCACATTGGGAGGCAACATGAAGGTCCTGTTTATTGGAGGAACCGGCATCATCAGCACGGCTTCGACGCGGCTGGCGGCGGAGCGCGGCATCGAACTGACCCTGCTGCGCCGGGGACATCGGGAGGCGCAACTGCCGGCAAATGTCCTCACTCTCGTGGCCGACATTCACGACGAAGCAGCTGCGAAATCCGCCCTGGGCAGCGAGAAATTCGACGCCGTGGTGGACTGGACGGCGTTTACGCCCGAGCATGTGGAACGCGACATAAGGCTCTTCCAGGGAAGAACGAATCAATTCATCTTCATTAGTTCCGCGAGCGCTTATCAGCGCCCGGTGGGGCATTACCTGATCACGGAATCGACGCCGCTCGCCAATCCCTATTGGCAGTACTCGCGCGACAAGATCGCGTGCGAAGAGGTCCTGCTGAAGGCTTATCGCGAAGAGGGATTCCCGGTCACCATTGTGCGTCCGTCGCTGACCTATGGCGAGACGCAGATTGTGCTGGCAGTAAACAGCTGGGAGAAGTCTTATACCGCGATTGACCGCATGCGCAAGGGTAAGAAAGTGATTGTGCCGGGCGACGGATCTTCTTTGTGGATGATTACGCACAACAGCGATTTTGCGCAGGGACTGGTGGGCCTGCTGGGACATCGGCAGGCCATCGGGCACGCATTCCATATCACCAGCGACGAGGTGATGACCTGGGACCAGATCTACAAGATCACTGCGCAGGCGGCGGGCGTCGAGGCGCAGATCGTGCACATCGCGTCGGACTTCATCAGCGCCTGCATGCCGGAGGAATTGGGCAGCCTGACCGGAGACAAGGCGGCCAGCGTAGTCTTCGACAACACGAAAATCAAGCGGTTTGTGCCGGGCTACTGCGCGAAGGTGCCGTTTGCGCAGGGGATTCAGCGAACGATCGACTGGTTTGATGCGGACTCGCGACGAAAGCAGATCGACGAGGCGATGAACGCGCAGTGGGACGCGCTCATTGAGGCCTATGAGAACGGGCTGGACGAGGCCAAACGCAGGTTCCGAACTTAGAACGGCCATAAGCTTCGGCGGCCGTGAGAGAATGCGGACAACGGCCTTCCCCAAAAACTCCCACGGCCGCTGGATACAAACATATGGGTCTATCTTCGCGCGCATTCACCCTGCTCTTTGGCCGGCCGCTGGCCACCAGCGAGGAGCGGGCCGAGCACATCGGCCCGGTTGCCGGCATTCCGATCTTCGGCCTGGACGCACTCAGCTCCGCCGCCTACGGACCGGAAGCGGCGCTGACGCTGCTGATCCCGCTCGGCCTTTACGGCGTGCGCACCATTGTTCCGGTGAGCGCGGCGATTGTGGCCCTGTTGACGATTGTCTACTTCAGCTATCTGCAGACCATTGAGGCTTACCCGCAGGGTGGCGGATCGTACACGGTAGCCACCGAGAACCTGGGCCCGAACGCGGGACTGCTGGCCGCTGCGGCGCTGATGATCGACTACATTCTGACAGCCGCGGTGGGCATTTCGGCGGGTGTGGGCGCGTTGATCTCCGCGGCCCCCGGCCTGCAGCCTTACACGCTGCCGCTATGCCTGGGTGTGCTGCTGATTCTGACCATCGTCAACATGCGCGGCGTGCACGACACTGGTGTGGTGTTCATCATTCCGACCTACCTGTTCACCGGTACGCTGCTGGTGGTGATTGCGGTGGGCGCGTGGCATGTATTCAGCCAGGGCCATCCGATCCCGGTGACGCCGCTGCCGGTGCTGCCAAAGACGACCATGGCGTTGAGTTTCTGGCTGCTGCTGAAGGTCTTCTCGTCGGGCTGCACGGCGATGACGGGCGTGGAGGCGGTCAGCAACGGAGTGATGGCGTTTCGCGAACCCACGCGCAAGAATGCCAAAACCACTCTGACGATCATCATTGTGCTGCTGGCGGTGCTGTTGGCCGGGATCGCATTGCTGTGCCGCAGTTACGGCATCGGCGCGACCAATCCCGATGGGCCGGGCTACGAGAGCGTACTCTCGATGCTGACGCGGGCGGTAATGGGGCATGGGTGGTTCTACTACCTGACCATCGCCTCGGTGCTGCTGGTTCTGGCCTTGTCGGCGAATACGGCGTTCGCCGATTTCCCGCGGCTGACGCGATCTATCGCACTGAATAATTACCTGCCGCATGTGTTTCTGCTGCGCGGGCGCAGGCTGCTGTACTCCTGGGGCATTTATGTACTGGTTGCGCTTACGGCGCTGCTGCTGATCGTCTTCGGCGGGGTCACCGACCGGCTGATTCCGTTGTTTGCCATCGGCGCGTTCATGGCCTTCACACTGTCGCAGGCGGGCATGGTCTTCCATTGGAAGCGGATGGGCGGATCGCCGGGGCGGATGGCGTTGAACGGAGTGGGCGCGGTGGCCACGGGACTCACCACGGTCGTGGTACTGGTCGCCAAGTTTACCCAGGGTGCTTGGTTCACTGCGCTGCTGATCATGGCCATGATCGTGCTGATGCGCGCGGTCAAGCGGCACTATGATGGCGTGGCGCGCGAGACGGCGCTGGACCGGCCGATCCAGCCGGCGCAGATCAGCGAGCCGATTGTAGTGCTGCCCATCGACCGCTGGAGCCGCATCTCGGAGAAGGCGCTCTCCTTCGCGCTTTCGATGTCGAACGATATCCGCTGCCTGCACGTGCAGAGTGGCGAAGGGCCGGACGACTTCAGCCAATCGTGGGAAGCGAATGTCTCCGCCCCACTGCGCGCGGCTGGCCAGTGCGTTCCGCAACTGGAGATTCTGCAATCGCCCTTCCGCTACGTGCTGGCGCCGGTCATCGACTACGTGCTGGCCGTGGAAAGGGTGTCGAACTTCAAGAAAGTCTGCGTGCTGGTCCCGGAACTCGTGGTGCGGCACTGGTGGGAGAATCTTCTTCACAATCGCCGTGCCGACATGCTGAAGCTGATCCTGCTTTTGCGCGGCAATCGCCGCATCGTAGTGATCAACATTCCCTGGTACCTGGAGCGCGACTGAGGGTGCGCAGGGGCGCAATCCAAGCTTCGCCACCGCGCACCAGCAGAAGAGTGAGCAACCGGTTTGTTATCCGCACGCCGATGCAGGGCAATACTTTCGGCGCGCGGAATTTTGTGAACGGCCTATCCCGCCGGATCGTAGTTCAGGTTGGGCCCGAGCCAGCGCTCCACTTCCGATTCGCTCATGCCTTTACGCACGGCGTAATCGGCAACCTGGTCGCGATCGATCTTGCCCAGGCTGAAGTAGCGCGATTCCGGATGCGCGAAGTAGAGCCCGCTGACGCTTGAACCGGGCCACATGGCAAACGACTCGGTGATCTTCATTCCGGTGTTCTTCTCCACATCGAGCAGTTGCCAGAGCGTTCCCTTCTCGGTGTGATCGGGGCAGGCCGGATAGCCCGCCGCGGGGCGGATGCCTCGGTACTTCTCCTGAATGAGATCCGCGGGTGCGAAACTCTCCGCCAGACCATAGCCCCACTCGTCGCGCACGCGCTTGTGCAGGCATTCGGCAAAAGCCTCGGCCAGGCGGTCGGCAATCGCTTCGGCCATAATCGCGTTGTAGTCGTCGTGCTGTGCGCGGAAGCTATCGCATAGTTCTTTGAGACCTATGCCGCTGGTAACTGCAAAGGCCCCGATGTGATCCGGCAATCCGGTCTGCTTTGGGGCAATGAAGTCGGCAAGCGAGCGGCATGGTTCCGCGCCTTCCCGATTCGCCTGCTGGCGCAGAAAGTGGAAGCGCTCGATAACTTCAATGCGCGATTCATCCTTGTAGAGTTCAACGTCGTCGCCCTCTTCGTTGGCCGGAAAGAAGCCATAAACCGCACGCGCGGTGAGCAGCTTTTCCGCGACAATGCGATCGAGCAGGGCATTGGCTTCCGCGAATATCTGGCGCGCCTGTTCTCCTTGTTTTGCGTCTTCGAGAATGCGCGGATAAACGCCTTTCAACTCCCAGGCGTGGAAGAATGGCGTCCAGTCGATGTACTCACGCAACGTGGCGAGAGGAAAGTCCTCCAGCACGCGCACGCCAGTGAAAGCGGGCGCGGGAAGATCTTCGACGCGCCACTCGATGGGCGTCCGCCGGCTGCGCGCCATTTGCAGATCGACGACCGGCTGGCGCGGCGACGCGTGGCTTTTGCGCAGCGCCTCGTAGTCCGCGCGATGCTTCGCAACGAATTCGCTCTTGCCCTCTTCACTCAACAGGCTGGTGACAACGGGCACGGCGCGGCTGGCATCGAGCACATGCACCACAGGCTGGTTATAGTGCGGCGCAATCTTGACAGCGGTATGCGCGCGGCTGGTGGTTGCGCCACCTACCAGCAGAGGCAATTTGAATCCCTGCCGTTCCATCTCGCGGGCCACGTGCACCATCTCGTCGAGCGACGGCGTGATGAGGCCGCTGAGCCCGACGATGTCCGCTTTCTCTTCTTTGGCGCGTTCGAGAATGCGCTCGCAGGAGACCATCACGCCGAGATCGATGACGTCGTAATTGTTGCAGGCCAACACCACGCCGACAATGTTCTTGCCGATGTCGTGCACGTCCCCCTTGACGGTGGCCAGCAGAATCTTGCCCTGCGCCTTGACGATCTCTCCGGCCGCGACCAGGGCGGCCTTCTCTTCTTCCATATATGGAGTCAGATGCGCGACCGCCTTCTTCATCACGCGCGCCGACTTCACCACCTGGGGCAGAAACATCTTGCCCGCGCCGAACAGATCGCCCACCACGCCCATTCCATCCATCAGCGGGCCTTCAATCACCGCCAGCGGACGGCCGAGTTTGACGCGCGCTTCTTCGGCATCCAACTCAATGTAGGTATCGATGCCCCGGACGAGCGCGTGCGAAATGCGCGCCTCGACGGTGCCGTTGCGCCACTCCTCAGCTACCTTTTCTGTTGCTGCGCTAACGGTTCCCTTGAGTGTCTCTCCGAATTCCACCAGCCGCTCGGTCGCATCGGCACGCCGGTTCAGCAGAACGTCTTCGACCAGTTCCTTCAAATGCGGCTCAATCTCTTCGTAGACTTCGAGCATGCCGGCATTGACGATGCCCATGTCCATGCCCGCTTTGATCGCGTGATAGAGAAACGCGGAGTGCATCGCCTCGCGCACCTTGTTGTTGCCGCGGAAGCTGAAGGAGATGTTGGACACGCCGCCGCTCACCTTGGCGTGCGGCAGGTTGGCCTTGATCCATCGCGTGGCGTTGATGAAATCGAGCGCGTAATTGTTGTGCTCTTCCATGCCGGTGGCCACGGTAAGAATGTTGGGATCGAAGATGATGTCTTCGGGCGGAAACCCGACTTCATCCACGAGGATGCGATAAGCCCGCTCGCAGATGCGAATGCGGTCTTCGAAGGTCGCGGCCTGGCCCTGTTCATCGAAGGCCATCACCACAACAGCCGCGCCATACTTGAAGACCTTTGCCGCGTTGACGCGAAACTTCTCTTCGCCTTCTTTCAGCGAGATCGAGTTCACGATGCCCTTGCCCTGCACGCATTTGAGCCCTGCCTCAATCACTTCCCACTTCGACGAGTCCACCATGAAGGGGACCTTGGCAACTTCGGGCTCGCTGCCCAGCAACTGCAGAAAGCGCGTCATCGCGGCCACGCCATCGATCATGCCTTCGTCCATGCAGATGTCGATGACGTTCGCGCCGTTCTCCACCTGCTGGCGGGCAATGGCGACGGCCTCTTCGTAGTTGCCTTGTTTGATCAGCTTGGCGAACTTCGGCGAGCCGGCAACGTTGGTGCGCTCGCCGATCATGATGTAGACGCCGGACTGCTGCGTGAAGGGCTGCGAGCCGGAAAGGCGAAGTGGCTTGAACTCCAGCTCCTCCTCAGTGGATTGCACCGCGGCCACGCTTGCGGGAATGCTCACACTCGAGCGGCGACCGGATTGCGACTCACGGTCGGATGGTGTTTTCCACTCGCGCGGATGCTTGCCTTCCAGAGCTTTGGCAATGGCCGCGATGTGATCCGGCGTGTTGCCGCAGCAGCCGCCGGCGATGTTGATCAGCCCTCCCTGCGCGAATTCTCCGAGATAGCGGCCCATGTCTGCCGGGCCCAGATCGAAGCCGGTTGCAGCCAGCGGATTCGGCAATCCGGCATTCGGGTAACAGGAGATGGCTGCTGAGGACTTCTCGGCAAGCTGCGCCAGAAACGGATACATGAGGTCCGGGCCAAGCGAGCAGTTGAGGCCCACCGAAAGCGGATGCACATGCTCGACAGCGTTCCAGAATGCCTCGATGGTTTGCGCCGAAATCATGGTTTCGCCGCCACGCCCAACAGCCGCGGAGATCATCACCGGCAATGTGCGGCCATCCTCATCGAAGACCTCGCGGATGGCGACCAATGCCGCCTTGGCATTGAGCGAGTCGAAGATCGTCTCCACAAGGAGGAGATCTGAGCCGCCTGCGATCAGAGCGCGCACCTGCTGCGTGTAGGCGGCCTTCACCTGGTCGAAGGTGGCCACGCGGAATCCCGCATCATCGGCGTCCGGAGAATTGGAGAGCGAGACCGTAAGCGGCCCGATTGCGCCGGCCACGAAGCGCTGCCGTCCAGTCGCGGTGCCCACCTGGTCTGCCCATTCCCGGCATTGACGGGCCGATTGTTCGTTGATCTCCCACGCCAACCCATCCAGGAACGAGTCTTCCACAATTTTTTGATAGAACTCGGGATCCTTGCGGCCGCCGTGTTCGCGCGGGTCATCGACAAAGAACTCGCTCTGGGTAATGCTGGTTGCGCCAAAGGTATTGGTCTCGATGATGTCAGCGCCGGCCTCAAGGAAGCGGCGGTGAATATCGCAGATCATCTTTGGCTGCGTGAGAGAAAACAAGTCGCCATTGTTGAGCAGATCCTTTTTTGAGTTTTTGAATCGCTCGCCGCGGATGTCGGCTTCTTTCATGCCATAGGTGCGAATCGTGGTGCCCATGGCGCCATCGATGATGGCGATGCGATTACGAAGTATCTCGAGCAAAGGATGCTGGATGGCGGCTTTCATTTTCCCCCGATGAATTGAAGAATCTGATGGAACCTTGCAAGCGATCGGACGCGGAGAAAAGTCAGGATGAGGGTCAATGAGGCAGATTATGTAACCGGCCGCATGCGTGATGAACACCCGTCGCGGCACAAGCGCCCAGCTTGCGGCGCAGAACCCCAGTTCGCCCCTCTAAGAGCCGCGCGCCTCCGCAATGCCCGACCGCAATCTGCCTGGGCGCGCCTGCTTCCCATTATAGCGAGGCAATGGAGCCCGCCTTGCCGTTGCGGCGATCGGCCATCCCGTATGCGCGCACGCCCGGACGAAGAAAAGGCCCCCAATGCTGGGAGCCTTTCCGTTTGGCTTGGCCGCGGGTCAAAATTGCAAACCTGGCTGCCAGACCGGGGCGGTTGCACGAGGAAGAAAGGGCCAGCTTCACTTCATCGAGACGACCGCTCCCTTTCCGTCATCGCGAATCAAAAAGCCGAAGCTGTGGGGCTCCAGATCGATGTGGGCGGCAAGCTTCTGACCGTTGACAAGCGCCTCGCCTTGCTTTGGGGTCCAGCCATGGACTTCGAGCTGAATCTCCTTCCACCAGGCGGGGAAGGTTCCCTGGTGCGCGCCGATCTGGATCTCCAGCCCGTCTCCGCTTTGCCGGCAGCTGAACTCCATGCGCAGGAAAGCGCCACGAGTGTAGGCGTAGGTCTTGCCGTCGTCCTGGTAGAGCTGGCCGCTGCACTGGTCGCCGGCATAGACACGAAGAGTGAGCGGCCCGCGCGGAGTCTCGTTGCTGCTTTCCACAATCGGCGCAATGGGCAGGATGGTCCCCGCGCGGACAAAGACGGGAAGCTCCGCAAGCGTGGGTGTAACCCGCACAGCCGGGGGCGTTTTTCGCTTTCCCGCTGCGGCAGGGTCGGCGGTGACAGGAGACGGGACCTCAACCGGCACAAGGTGCGCTCCGGTCCAGAAGTCGTACCAGTCGGGGGACGGAAGCTCGACGGAATAATCGTCCGTTTCGTCGGGGTAGGACGGCGGCGCGATAAGCAGATTGCCGCCCAGCAGAAACTCGCCCACGGCGTCGTTGTCGGTGTCCAGGGGGTGACGATCCGGCGCGGCGTCGGGGAATTCAAGAAACAGTGGCCGCAGAATGGGCATTCCCGACCGCGAGGCTTCCTCAGCGAGGGTATAGAGATAGGGCAGCAGCTGGTAGCGGGTTTCGATGAAATGGCGGCGGATGGCTTCGTGCTGGGGTCCACCGACCCAAGGTTCCTGGTCGCCGCTTCCCTTCTCCGTGTGGTCTCGGTCGATAGGCTGGAACGCGCCGATCTCGAACCACTTGGTGAGCATTTCGGGAGACGGAGTGCCGGCATAACCACCCACATCCGCGCCGCTGAAGGCGAAGCCGCTGAGCCCCAGATTCTCCAGCATGGGCGTAGTCATGCGGAGGTGATTCCAGCTTGAGCTGTTGTCGCCGGTCCAGGTGGCCGCATAGCGCTGGCCGCCGGCAAAGGAAGCGCGAGTCAGCACAAACGGACGCAGATCCGGATCGAGCGCCAGCAGGCCATCGTAGGTGGCGCGGGAGTTCTCCATGCCGTAGACCGCGTGCACCTCGGCATGGGTTGCGGTGCGCGCCGCGAAGCCCGGCTCGTCGATGCGGTGCACGGCGTTCTCGGGCATGGTGTGGTTGGCGGTGTCGAAAACCGAAGGCTCGTTCATGTCGTTCCAGAAGCCTTCGACGCCGGTGTGGCGCAGATCGCGATACAGAGTACCCCACCAGGCGCGCGTCTGCTGGCGCATGAAGTCCGGAAAGACGCTCGCGCCCGGCCACACGCGGCCAGTGAAGACCGAGCCATCGGGGTTCTTGACAAAGTGATCGCCCGCGATGCCGGTGTCGTAAGGCGCATAGTTCTGGCCCGGGGCCTTGGCGATGTGCAGGTCTGTGATGGCGACAGCGTGGAAGTTATTCGCTTTCAGTTTTGCAACCATGCCCTCCAGGTCGGGAAAGGCCTTGCGATCAACCGTGAAAGGGCGATTCCTGTCCTGGAAATCGATATCGAGATAAATGGCGTCGACCGGGATGCGGTCGGAGCGCAGGCGATTAGCCACTTCGAGCACACGGTCCTGCGACATATAGCTGTAGCGCGACTGCTGGTATCCGAGCGACCAAAGCGGCGGCAAAGGGGGCGTACCGGTGAGCCACGCATAGGTCTGGACGACTTGTTTCGGGGAAGGCCCGGCGAAGATGTAGTAATCGGCGGGTCCACCCACGGAACCGAACGAATATATGTCGCCGAATTCCTTGCCGAAGTCGAAGCTGGTGCGCCAGGTGTTATCGAAGAGCACGCCAACCGCGCGTCCGGCGCGATAAGTCATGAAGTAGGGAATGCTCTTGTAAATGGGATCGGTGGACTCCTGAAAGCGATAGGCGTCCGTATTCCACATGGTGAAGGCTTCGTTCCGGCGGTCCAGCGGGCCTGTCTTGTCGCCGAGGCCAAAGTAGTGCTCGTCGAGCGGCATGGTTTTGTAAATGCGAAATGCCTCGCCATCGAAGCGGATGGGGCGGGCGTCCTGCTGCAAAACTGCGCCGGAAAGATCGCGCACAGTGAGGGCAAGCGTCTGCTTGTCGATCTCGACGATGAGGGCGCGGGTGCGAAATCCGCAGTGATCCGCAGTGCCGCCGGCCTTTGCCTTGGCGGTGGCCTCGGCGGTAACGGCGACCGAACTGGTGCGCGAGGCGGGAAGCACGGCCCAGGATGCATCTTCAGGCCAGGGCTTCCCGTTGGTAACGGTGACGCGCAAAACATCGTCGCGCAGGGCCAGCACTCGCTCTCGCACATCTCCGGCCTGCACTTCGATTCCATTGGAGAGCGGAGAGACCACCACGCGGCGCAATGATGCATGGAGAGCGGTCTTGATCGGATTCAAATGAGCCAGTGGCGATGCGGACAAAGGATGCAACGAACAAAGAGGAGCAATCAGTGATAAGGCAAGAGTGCGATAAAAGCGCATGAAGTCTCCTGGAGCAAAAAAAGGCTTTCCCGAATATGGTTCGATGAACAAGAGCGACAAAGGATGAATCCTAAGGGGCAGCGTTGGCTGCGGGAGGCGACTGCAAAGAGGAGAGATCGGGGTCCTCGACCCTCTTCACACCCCGGTCGCGGCGCTGCTGCTTGATGGTCTTCACCTGATCAAACGCAACCGCTGCGTCTTTCGCGTCGCCGATCTGACGGTAGAGTTGGGCAAGCAGGTAGTGGATGGAGCCGTTTTCGTCGCTTGATTCTCCCATCTTCAATTGCTGGATCGCGTCGCCGATTCTGCCGGTTTCCGCATAGACCTTCCCCGTCAAAGCATGAACATGACCAAGCAGCTGCGGCTTCACATTGAGGCTTTTCATCAGGTAGGGTTCGGCCTCGGCGAAGCGATTCTTGGCCACCATCGTCTCGGCCACGATCATGTTGAGTTCTGGATCTTGCGGACTGCGCTCCAGCGCTGAAAGTGCGGTATTCATTGCCTTTTCGATATTGTTGTTGCTCAAGTAGGCCGAGGCCGACCCAAGCATGGCGGCCGGATTGCCCGGTTCGAGCGCGAGAGCCTTTTGGTATTCCGCCTGCGCATCATCCTCCCTCTCAAGCTGGTGATAAATGTCGCCGAGAAGAACATGGCTCCTGGTGGAGTTCGATTCCAGTTGCTGGAAGCGAGCGAGGGCTTGGACCGCCAGCCGCTCGTTGGCCTGAATCGACCAGTAAAGCGCTTCGGCGGAATGCGGCTGCAGTGCTTCAAGCGCAGTCGCCGCGCTGTAGGTGCGCTCGTTTTCTCCGGCAAAGAAGGAGCAGGCTGCGAGCAGGCGGAGTTTATCCGCCTTTCCTTGGGCAAGGGCAGGATCGAGGCGCTTGGCGCAACGCTGGAATTCTCCCGCCGCGTAATACTCTTCCGCCGTTCGCGGGGCAGCGGAACCCAGTGCGCCTGCGTCGTGAGAACCCGGCTCTCGCATTGCGAATCGGTCGTTTTGGCCGTCCAGCTTATCGCGCGGGTCACCCAGTTCCTGCCCGTTGCGGTTGAGCGCCGCGAGGAGCGCGCTCCGGAAATCCGCCGGGATATTCGCTTCGGGCTGAGAGAACCAGGCGACAACGGCTGAAGCGGCTTCGTTCGAAGGGCCGTCGATCAGGATGGCCGCGTTGGTGGCGAAGAAGCCTTGATCGCGCCCCCATAACTTCTGCAGCAGATTGGCCGCCTGCCGATTGTCGCCTTGATCGATTGCGATGCGCGCCTGTCCAAGAAGAGCCAGTCCGCACTCCGGATGCGCCGCGCGCTCGGCGGCAAATTCAGCGGCTGCGCCCTCCGAATCGCGATGCCTGAGGAGCGCAAAGCCCAATGCCGAACGCAGGCAAGGGGGTTGGGGATGGGAATCGAGCAAGCTGCGGTAGAGAGTCGCGGCCTCGTTGAATCTTGCCTGCTTCTCCAGCGATTCGGCAAACAGCGCCCCGGCAAAGGGAGAATCCTTTGCTTCCACCGACATCTTGCGAGCGTCATCTTCCACTTCATTCAGACGGGCAATCCCCAGGGCGAACCAGGCATCGCCAAGCTTGGGATCCAGCGCCAGTGCGCGCGAAAACTCCTGTGCTGCGGCGGTGAATTTACCTGTGACGTAGTACGCGCGGCCCAGGGCAAGCGGCGCTTGCGGGTCGGTCTTGTTGATCCTGTTTGCCTTGGTGAGAAACGGAATGGCTTCCGACGCTTTGCCGGCGCGCAGATAGTCGTTGCCGAGAAACAGATTGGGTACATATAGCGATGGCTTGAGCCGATTGGCTTGCTGAAAGCTGACCATGGCTCCCCGCTCGTCTCCAGCCTGGCGCTGCATCAGTCCGAGATTCGCCCATAATTCAGCCATGTTTGGCTCGATCCTCACAGCACGCTGATAGGCGATGACAGCCGCGGTGTAGTTCTGCGCAGCCTGGGCCTGCTGCGCCTCGGCTGCGAGCGTTGCAAAGTCGGCAGCCGGCGGCTGCTGGCCAAACCCGCAAGCGGGAGTGGCCAGCAGCGCCAACAGCAACAACGATTTGATGCAATTGTTCAAGTGTCGATTACCAGTAGAACTTTCCGGCAAATTGAACCACTCTGGGCTGGAAGGCGGTTGTGATTTCACCGAAGGATGAGGGGGTGTACAAACTCATATTCCCAGGTCCCGGCGCGTAGAAGTTTGGATGGTTGAAGGAGTTGAAGGTCTCGAAGCGGAACTGGGCTCTCATGCTTTCGCGGATGCTCCAGTTCTTCTCCAATGCGGTATCCCAGTTGTCATAGTGAGGCCCGCGCAGATTTGACATGTAGCGAGGGGCATTGCCGAAGCTGCCATACGGCGCGTAAGCGAAGGCTGCGATGTTGGCCCAACCGTTGGGCACAGTGCTGCTCTTGGTTTGATGTGCCGGTTTTGGATTGCCCACGATGTTCGGCCTGGGATCGCCGCCAAACGAGTTCCATTGGTTTCCGAAAACGCTCAGCGGAAGTCCGCCCTTGAAGGTTGCGATACCGGAGATTTCCCAGCCGCCAACCACGGCATCTGCCAAGCGATTCATCCCCGAACCGACCGCCTTGCCGCGGCCGACAGGGAGTTGATAGGTGTAGCTGGCCACCAGCGCCTGCGGAATATCGCCCGCGTCCACGCTCTTTTCGCCGGCTATGTTGAAGTAGTTTGCCGTGGCGCCCCAGTTCGCCGCTCCGTTGTACGACCAGGAGTTGTTGCCCTCGACGTTGTCCAGGAACTTGGAGTAGGTGTAAGAGACCAGCGCGGTGAGTCCCTTGCTGATGCGGTGGTTGTAGCTGACCTGCAGGCTGTTGTAAAGGGACTGGCCAACGGGAGCGTCCGTCTGCCCTACGCCGCAATACTGCGGATAAGCCAGCAAAAGTTGGGAGTTTGGCATCGATGCGTTATCGATATTGCAAGAGCTCGGCGCGATCTTTCCATTCTTTTCGAGAGCCTGGAGCGGCCCGGCCAAAGGATTGAAAGTTACAGCCGAGGTGAGGTAGTTGGTATTGGGTGTTCCATCGGCCGCGAACAGGTATTTCGGATTCAACTGGTTGTAATTCCAGCCGTTTTCCATGCGAATGCCGCGGTTGCCGATATAGTTGACTTCGATCTGGTCGTTTGACGTAAAGGCATACTGCACACCCAACATCCATTGTTGAACGTATGGAGATGGACGACTGCGGAAGACGCCGCCGACACCGTTGCCGTCTTGTTGGAACGACCCGTTGGAGTTGCCGGTAACCTGCGCGTACACCCCGCCCCAGGGACTGCTGGTGCTGATGTTCGGATTGGGAGTAACGCCGCCATCCAGGCTCAGGTTGGCGTTGGTGGACGCGGTGAAACCATCGGTATCCGCCGAGCCGGAGCTGGTCACCGCTTCCGGATAGAAGATTCCGTATCCGCCGTGGATAACCGCCTTCGGGAGGGCCTGATAGGAGAAGCCTATGCGAGGCGCGATGTTGTCATAGTTGGTGTTGTAGAAATTCCGGTTGCCGGGTCCCAGGTACTGAAGCGCTCCCGTCAAGGGCATGCCCGACGCATAGCTGAGCGGGTTCAACGCGTTCGGGTCGAAGATCGCGCCCTGATTATGGCGCGAGGTGTAGGGGGTCTGAATCTCATAGCGGATGCCAAGATTCATGGTCAGTCTTTTGGTTGGTTTCCAATCGTCCTGCAGGTACCAGCCAAAAAGATGATTCGATTCATAGGGGGTAGTCGGTGTCCCGACGCTGGCGCCGTCCAGGACGCCAAGCAGCATTTCAGCTACTCCGTTCCCTGTGTTGACGCCGGATCCCTGCAGTGGATTCGGCCCGGCAGTGTAGTTTCCGTCGAAGGTGAGGGAGTCGGTGAAGTAGTTGTACTGGGCGAAGACCTGCTCGACGCCCATGAAACCGAAGTTGATGGTCTGGTTGCCGTGGGTTTTGATAAAGTCGGTAGCCACCGTTCCGATGGGTCCATGGGTGGTGACGCCCTGTGCGTTGCCGCTGAACGGACCAAGCTGGGAGATCCCGTTTCCGACATTCACGATGGGAAACAGGGGATCCTGTTGCGAGACATATGCCGGAAGTCCGAGTTCGGTTGCGGGGTCGAAACCGATGGACTGGTTTTGAGAGCTTTCCCGCCATAGCTGGACGCCGGAAGTGATGTTCATCGTGAAGGTCGGGTCAAAGACTCTGGTGAGCCCCGCCCACATGCCCCAGCGGTTATTCGGCCGCTGATTGCCTTGGCCTGCCGGATCGGATCCCCAGTTGGTGGCAACGCCAGTCTTTGCTTCTTCCTTATAGGAATAGCGGAAATAGGCGCTGGTATTGTCGTTGAAATTGTGGTCGGCCCTGATTCCGTACTCGTCCCAATACGTCGGCGCTTTTCCGGCCAGAGTCAGGTTGTTTGCGACATTGCCAGGTTTTTGTGCCGCGGGATAGTAGCTGAGCAGCTTGGCGCCGACCCGGTCAGGCGAGTATCCGGGCAGGTTGGCAAGAATATTGCCCGGGATTGGATCGCGGATGAAGCCAGTCTGCGTAGCGGTGAGGCCGGTCTTCAAATCGACCACTCCCTTGGTGATGGCGCGACCGCTGTGCGGATCGTAAATCTGACCTTGGTAAATAGGTCGACCGAGTGCGTCCACACCCGACGAAGTGCTAGCCAACTGCTCGGAGAAATCGCCGGCCAGGAACTTGGTGTCTGGCACGGTGTACTGCGAGGGCGAGGGGGTGTTGGAACTGAAGTGATCGTAAATGCCGTAGATGAAAGTCTTGCTCCGCTGCTTGTAAATGTGCGGAAGGTAGAGCGGACCTCCGGCAGTTACGCCATACTGGTTGCGGCTAAAGGTGCAGAGATTTGTGTTGAGCAGTCCCTGGCAGCTGCCGGGGCTCTGGAAATAGTTGAGGGCGTTGAAGCCGTTGCTGGAATAGAACTCATATGCCGACCCGTGGAACTTGCTGCTGCCGGACTTGGTTACCACGTTGACTACGTTGCCCGTGCTCCATCCATATTGAGCAGTGAACGAGTTGTTCTGGATTTTGAATTCCTGAACTGCATCCACTCCGGGGACGAAAATGACTGCGCCCCACTCCGAGTCGGTATCCCAGGAACCATCGACCAGGAAGGCCGTCGTTCCGAAGAAGCCACCGGCGAAGTTCATGAACGAGATGTCCTGATCCGCGGTGTCGGTGGTGTTGCTGCCGCCGCCCAGGAGCAGCTGCCCTTCGGACGAGTTTTGAATGGAAGAGTTGAGCGTGGCCAGGCCATAAACGTTGCGCACGTTCAGCGGCAGCTCCACGATCTGTTTGGCGTCAATGTCTGCCGCCACGTTGGAATTGTCTGTATTCAAAAGGGCTACGTCCGACGTCACGGTCACCGAAGTGGTCTCGGCCCCCACCGTCAGAGTCACATTCTGCGTGGCCGTTTCAGCGGCGTTCAGCGCGATTCCATTCTGCTGATACGCCTCGAAACCCTTCGCCTTCACCGTAAGACTATAGGCGGCTGGCGGAAGTTGATTGAAGGAGTACCGGCCACCGCCGTCCGTTGTGCTGGTGCGGGTAATGCCTTTCTCCGCACTCGTCAGAGTTAGAGTAGCCTTCGGAAGCAATGCCCCCGAGGGATCGGACACTACGCCGCTCAGTGTCGCGGTGGTGGTTGCGATCTGCGCGTGGGCCCAGGGTGGGTTGCTCACCAGAAGGGCGAGCAGAACTGCGAATCCGCTCCAAGATCGGAGAGTCCATTGTCTCCTGCATGTGTTCATTTTCAAGTACAGCCTCCATTCTTTAGGCATTGCGCCCCAGCGTTTCTTCGCACCTGCAGCTTTTCGAGCACGGCAGCAGAATCCGGGAGAGACGAGGGTTCAAAACCAGCCCAAGTTGTAGAAGTCGCAGATAGACGCTGTTAAGGCCCTTACGGCATGGACCAAGAGGGTCCTTACGGCATGGGAGGGGGTGTCTTATCAGGTAAATAATCGATATATCTCTCTATTTTTAAACAACCTACGGACAAAAAACGCAAATTGGTGTCTTTACGTAGAGTGCACTGTATAATCGCTTCGACCGGAAGGAACTGTGAGGAACGCGGGTGGATTCGCACGAGAATAGTCCCAGGAATCTGAGCGATACCGAAAAAGCGGCAGTTCGCGAACAGTTGGACCGGCTGTTGGCCAACCCCTTTTTCAGCCACAGCAAGCGCTTCCCTTCCTTTTTGCGTTTCGTCATCGAGCACACCCTGGACGGGGATGCCGAAAACATCAAGGAACGCACTCTGGGCATCGAGATCTTTGGCCGGGATGCGAATTACGACACCGCCTCGGACCCCATCGTGCGCGTCACGGCGGCCGAGGTTCGCAAGCGCGTGGCGCAGTATTATCAGGAGCCCGCCCACCGGGACGAGCTTCGGATCACGCTGCCTTCCGGCTCCTATATCCCGCAATTCCACTCGCCCCGGAACGGCAGTGATCCGGCCCATCCGGAACTGGATTCGGCGTCGGCGGACACGGGGGCGCCACCGGATTTGTCTCCTGGGGAACAGAAGGCGCATCCCCGTCGGCATTCCTCGATTTTCCTGGTGCTGGCCTGCGTCGCGGCCGGTCTGCTCTCTGTGGCCGCGGTCTTTGTTTGGCAGGCGATGCATCGTTCGGCGATGGATTTTTTCTGGCGACCCCTATTGGCCTCCAACGATCCCGTGCTGCTGTGCGTGGCCGATCAGACCGATTCTGCCGGTCAATCTCTGCGGGATGCGGCCGATCCCACCCGTCAGATCCTGCTCAAACCGATGGGCAGACCCAAGGACAATCTGACCACGGTTGCCATCGACGATCTGAGCGCTATCGTCAGAATCGCCGGCCTGTTGCAGTCCAACGGCAAGCGGTACAACCTGCGCGGCGAGGCAGTTACCAGCCTTGCCGACCTTCGTAGCGGTCCAGCGGTGTTCATCGGTGCCTTCGATAACGCATGGACGCTCCGGCTTACCAACCCCTTGCGCTATCACTTTGCGAACAATGCCGAGCTGACGGAAGTTCGGGTTGTCGATAGTTCGGCCGCCGTGCAGCCGGGCTGGGTGGTGGAGCGCGCCGTGCAGACGGCCACCAATAACTATCGCGACTACGCTATCGTGGCCCGCTTCACCGACACCAATACGGGCAAGTTGACGGTGATCGTTGCCGGCCTGGCCCGTGGCGGCACGATCGCGGCTGGCGAGTTTCTGACCGATTCGGACGATTTGGCCCAGTTGCAGCGCGCCGCCCAGGCCGCCGGCGACAAGAAAAACATGGAAATCGTTCTCAGCACCCAAATCATCGACGGCGAGCCCGGCTCTCCGAAGATGGAAGCGGCCTACTTCTGGTAGGTGCCGGCCGCACGGGCAGAATCCAGGGATCTTCCTGTATCGACAGCCATCGGGAGCCGAATCGGTTCCCGAAGGCCAAGTCTTAGAAGCTCACGGCGGAGGCGCGGCCGGCCTGCAGCAGAAACTTCTTCTTCCACTCCGGCCCGGAGTGCTTCTCGGCCAGCGCGACCGCAATGTGCGTGGGCGTAATTCCAAGGTCGCGGCTGCGGCCAAGCCCTTGCAGGCACGACGGGCAGTTGGTCAGCACAATGCGCTTTTCGTCCTTCTCGGCATTGGTCTCGACGTTAGCCAATACCTGGACGAGCTCCTCGCGCTTGCGATGCAGCATGGAGTCCGTGATGTCCGGGCGCGAAAGCGAGAGGGTGCCGGCCTCGGAACAGCAATGCGCCACCGGAGTGACGGACCCGAAGCCGCCGATCTTGTTCAGAACCGGGTTCGCCTTGCCTTCCAGCGAATCGTGGCAAGGGGCGTGGTAGAGGTAAGTGCCGTCGCCCTCCAGCCGCAGCCCGCGCTCACTCATGTAGGCTGACACATCCACGATCCGCTGGAAGAGGTTCTGGACATTCATGCCGGCCAGGCCCTCGCGGCAGGTTCCGCAAGTCACAATGCAGGCATCGAAGTCGAGGTTGGCGAACATCTCCCGCATCTGGTTGAAGAGGATGGAATCGCGCAGAACGATGCTGGAGTGCTGCGCCGTCTTGGCGTTGGCGTGGGCCGGAAAGCCGCAGCACAGGAAGGGCGGCGGCAGCACGACGCGCGTGCCCACTTCCAGCAGCATGTGAATCGCGGCCATCGATACATCGCTGAACAGCCGTTCCGATCCGCATCCGGGGAAGTAGAAGACAGTCTTCAACTCTTGCGCCGACGCGCCCTCAGGTTGCACAGGTTCGAAAACCAGCGCCTGATCTTGCTCGCATTTGGGCAGCACATCCCGCAGCGTCTGGCTCGGCACCGGGGGCAGCGAAGAGCGGAGCATCTTGACCGGGTACAGCTGCGAAAATGCGGCCGACTTCTGCAACGGCGCTGCCAGCTTATGGCCCAGGCGCTGCGCCGCTCCGCCCATCCGCACCACACCGGCGCGGAAGATGGAGTTGTAGGCGGGCGAGTGGCTGTCCAGATAGCTGAGGGTGAGCTTGGTGGCGATGGGCGTGTGCTTGTAGCCCCAGCTGGAGAGGATTTCGCGCTCCAGGATCGAGACCTTGCCGCTGTCGATATCCACCGGGCACGGCGCAAGGCACTTGTGGCAGATGGTGCAATGGTCGGCAACCTCTTCCAGCCACGGCATCAACTCGAACTTGGCGCTGAGCTTGCGCTGCGCGTCGTAGAGCATGGCCTCGATCAACGATCCGATCGCCAGATTCTTGTTGCGTGGGTGGAAGAACATGCCCCGTCCGGGATAATTGACGCAGCAGTCCGGCTTGCACTTTCCGCAGCGGACGCAATGCGCGATCATGCGCGACAACTCTTCCAGCTGCCCGTGCTGCAGGATGTCGGCTTCGAGTTCGAGCAGGTTGAACGAAGGCGTAAAGATGTGGCCCAGCGCCTGGTAGTCTTCCAGTTTGCCGGGGTTCATCAGGCCGTGCGGGTCGATTTCTTTTCTGTAGGCGGTGAGCTCGGCGATGATGGCCGGATCGATGTACTTGAGCTTGGTGACGCCGATGCCGTGCTCGCCGCTGACTACGCCGTTCAGCGCGATCACCTTGGCCATCACATCGTCGATGCGCTGGTCGGTGCGGTGCAGCATGGGCCGGTCGTTGGAGAGCACCGGAACGTTGACGTGCACATTGCCGTCGCCCGCGTGCATGTGGGTGGCAAGCACGATGCGGCGGTCGCGCACTTCGCGGAAGGCGCGGTCGAGCGCCGCGAGCACTTCCGGATAGCCGCGCATGAGCCGTTCCAGGCTCTTGCGGAATTCATTCAGCGCCGCGAGCGAACGCAGCGTCTTGGGGTCGAGCGTCAAAACCTGCTCGCGGAATTGCGCGCATAGCTCCAGGCGGGCCAAATTCTGCGCGGTAGCCTGCTCGCCTTCGACAGCGCCCACTTCGGGGCTCATCAGGTTCGCGACGATCTCTTCGGCGCGATCGGCGAATGTGCGCTGCGAGAAACGTTCTTCCAAAATGTTGACGTCGTCCACAAAGTGCGCGAACTCGGCCAGCGCCTCAAGAGGGAGAACGATATCCTCGTTCATCTTGAAGGCATTGGTGCGACGGGCGATTGCACCAAGCTTCTTGCGGTCGGCCCAGAAGCGCGTGGCTTCGGCGCTGTCGCGGGCCACAAAGAGCACGGTATTGGGATGCTGCTGGAGGAGCGCGCGAACCCGCTCCACTCCGCGGCCGGCTTGTTCCGGGCTATCGCCGGCGACATCGATCAGCAGGACAGCCTTGGGCGTTTGGGCGCGCGCGGCCTTCACCTTGTAGCCGATGGCGCGGATGTATTCGTCGTCGAAATGCTCCAGCGCCAGCAGGGTTTCCTCGTTGTCGCGCGGAAACGGGAAAGCGCGGGCCAGCTCCAGGATGACGTGACTGGCTTCTTCAAAGTCGGGCCCGAAGAACTCCAGGCACAGAGTCTTCTTCGCCTGGTAAGCCGGATAGAGCACGAAGACGGCCGAGGTGATGATGCCGTCGGTGCCTTCTTTCTGCATGCCGGGCAGCCCGCCCAGCGTTTTGTTGGTGATGTCTTTCCAGAGGCCCTTTTTGCGGATCTCCGTGCCCTTCAGCTCAATTTGCTTTACAGGAGCGTCTTGCTCGTCCACAACTTCGAAGGTCACCAGATCCTGGGGCAGAATCTTGCGGAACTGGTGGTTGGTGCGGCGAACCGTCCAGCGCTGGCCGTTGGGAATGCTGATGCGCCACTCCAGCAGGTTGTCGATGCACGTGCCCCAGCGAACGGCGAGCTTTCCGCCCGCGTTCTCGGCGATGTTGCCGCCGATGGTGCTGGCCCAGGCGCTGGTGGGATCGGTGGCGAAGACCAGGCCGTGCTCGTGGGCGTGCTCCATCGCTTTCTCGGTGACCACGCCGGCTTCAACTTCCATCACCTGTGCCGTGACCACGCGCCCGTCTGCCAATTCAAGTTCGCGCTGGCTGATGCCGCGCACCTGGTTAAGTCTCTCGGTGTTGATCACCACGCAGCCGGAGCGCAGCGGCACCGAGCCGCCGGTCAGGCCAGTTCCCGCGCCGCGCGGAATGGCCTTGAGGCCCAGGCGGGCGATGGCGACCAGCAGAGGAGCAACGTCAGCTTCCCGTTCGGGCGTAACCACCGCAACGGGAAGATGCAACCGCCAATCGGTGGCGTCCGTGGCGTGCGAGACCAGCGAAAACGGGTCGAAAAGGACGTTGCTGGCGCCCACAACCGCGCCCAGGTCGCGCTTCATGCGGCTGCGCAAATCGGGCGCGCAATCCACGTCGCTGCGCAGCTCGGCAATGAGCGCGTCGCAGCGGGCCAGCATGTCGAGCACGCGCTCATCGCCGTTACGGCCGTCGTGGATGGCGTGCATATCCTTCGCGATGTTGGCGAAGAAGCGCTGCCGGCGCGGCGCGGAATCGATCAATTCCTGAAAGAGATAGGGATTGCGGCGGTGAATCAATACATCGCCGAAGATGCGCATCAGGCGACGAGCCGACCGGCCCGTGACGCGGGCCGAGCGCAGTTCCTCCAGCACCCCCACCGTCTCCTGGCCGAGCAGGAACGAAATGACCTGGTTGTCATCGGCCGAAGTGTAGTTGAAGGGGATTTCGCGCATGCTGGGGGTTGTCAATTCGCTGCTCCGGGGATGAAGGAACAGCTTCAGTTTAGCAAGGTAACGATTTTTCCACTGTTCACGCGCTCCGGCGATACCGCTTTAAGGGACGATGCGGCCTGTTGCCGGAAGCGTGAACCATTTCAGGACGAACCAATCGCAGGAATTCCGTGAACTGTGCGCAGCAATGGCTTTGAAAGGGCACGACTTTAGTCGTGCCGCTGGAGTTTCTACATTTCTCGTGCCGAAACCC
>CAZQPY010000039.1:0-50593 GCA_964595345.1 uncultured Occallatibacter sp. | reverse complement strand
CGAGCGTTTGGTGCCGGCTGCGACCAAGTAAGCCTGGCCATTCATCAACACGTGAAAAACAGGGCCTGGCGAACAGGCCCAGAAATCAGAAACTGAGAAAAGCTGCCATGACCGATCTGATTCACGCAACGATTAACGGGCTGCCTGTCGAAATCGCCAAGGGCACGAGCATTCTGGATGCCGCGAAGAAAGTGCATGTCAAGATTCCCACGCTGTGCAAGCATCCGGATCTGGACGCTACCGCGGCCTGCGGCATCTGCATCGTGCAGATCAAGAACAACGGCAGGATGCTGCGCGCCTGTTGTACGCCCATCGAAGACAAGATGGATATCCTTACCGAAACGCCCGAGATTGTTCAGGTACGTCGCTCGGTGCTGAAGCTAACCATGTCGCGCCACCCGAACGAGTGCCTGACCTGCCTGCGCAATCACAATTGCGAATTGCAGACGCTGGCAGCCGATTTCGGTTTGACTGGCAGCGGGTTGGATAACATTGTTCCCGATCTGCCGATCGACGACTCGACGCACAGTGTGGTTCTCGATCCGCGCAAGTGCATCTCCTGCGGCCGCTGCATTCAGGTTTGCCAGGAAGACCAGAATGTGTGGGCGCTGAGCTTCCTCAATCGCGGCTTTGATACGCGCATTGCGGCAGCCGGCGACATTCCGCTGGCGGATTCGCCCTGCGTTCGCTGCGGCCAGTGTTCGGCGCACTGCCCGACGGGCGCGATCACCGAATATGACGAGTCGCAGGATGTTTGGGACAAGCTGGCCGATCCCGATGCGTTCTGCGTGGTGCAGATTGCACCCGCGGTACGCGTGGCAGTCGGCGAGGCATTTGGGTTCCCGGTGGGCACCAACCTGACAGGCAAGATCTACGCGGCACTGCGCCGGATGGGCTTCAAGGCGGTCTTCGACACCAACTTCGGCGCCGATCTGACCATCATTGAAGAGGCCACCGAGTTCAAGGCGCGCTTGCTGGAAGGCAAGGGCGAACTGCCCCTGATTACAAGTTGCTGCCCGGGCTGGGTGGACTTCATGGAGAAGTTCCATGGCGACATGATCCAGCACTTCAGCAGTTGCAAGTCGCCGCATGCGATGGTCGGGGCTCTCTCGAAGACCTACTATGCGGAGAAGATGGGAATCGATCCGGCCAAGATCTACATGGTCTCGATCATGCCCTGCACGGCCAAGAAGTCGGAGATCATTCGCAGCAAGGAAATGAGTTCGTCCGGCCACCAGGACGTGGACGTCTCAATCACTACGCGAGAATTTGCGCGCATGATCAAACAGTCGGGCATTGACTTTGTGACCATTCCTGACGAACAGCCGGATTGCCTGCTGGGCGCATACACGGGGGCGGGCACGATCTTCGGAGCTACCGGCGGCGTGATGGAAGCGGCGCTGCGCACGGCACACTACTATGTGACGGGCAAGGACGCGGCGCAGGTCGAGTTCAACGTGACGCGCGGCTTGAAGGGCGTGAAGGAAGGCGCCATCGAGATCGCGGGCAAGACGATCCGCATCGCGGTGGCGCACGGACTGGCCAACGTGGAGCAGGTGCTGGAGAAGGTTCGCGAGGCCAAGGCCAAGGGCGAAGAGACTCCTTATCACTTCGTCGAAGTGATGGCCTGCAACGGCGGATGCGTGGGCGGCGGCGGCCAGCCTTATGGCGCCACCAACGAACTGCGCACCAAGCGCGCGGCCGGCCTCTATAGCGAGGATCAGTCGGGCCTGTGGCGCTGCTCGCATCACAATCCGTACATCAAGGAACTGTATACGGAGTTCCTGGGTGAGCCGGCCGGTCACAAGGCACACGAACTGCTGCACACCAGCTACCAGGTACTGCCGGAGTACAAGCGGTAAGAAGGTCGGAAAAGTCAAAAAGGCAGAGGCCCGGTCCGCCAAGGATCGGGCTTTTTGCGTGTATCTCAATGATCAAAAAACTTACCGAGGGTTTGGCAGCTTGCCGAGGAGATCTTCAAAACTCCAGACAACCCTGCGTAAACACGAACGGAAAGGGGCCCGGATCCGAGGTTCGGTAGACTCCGTCGAAAAAGACCATGCGTCGCTCAGGTTGAGTGGCGTCCAGTTGCAGCGAGGGTTTCCAGGGCCCGGTGTGCCAACCCTTGTCTTCAGCGTTGAGAATCTGAACTGGCTCGCTCCATTGCGCCAGGGATGGATATATTTCAGATGCTTTGCAACTCCACAATCCCGTCTCGGGCGGAGGAGGAGTGTGTTTTAGCCAAATGCGGGAATACACAGCTTCGTAGCCATCTGGAGCGCGCGCCACGCTGAAGTCGAAAACCTTCAGGGAATCCTCGGCAAACTGCCGCCTTGCGCGCCAACCAGTTCGTCCGTCAAGGCTCTCGGCGTACCCCTGCACGATGTAATCATCCTGATTCGACCCGGAGGCATACCACATCTTCCACTTGCCGTCGGCATAGATCAGGTTTGGCTCGTAGACGCTCCCGTGCTCCCAATCCTCAGTGCTCGCAAAGACCGGTTCCGGTCGGTCCACCCATTGCCGGCCGTCCCACTCGAGGTAGCCGATTGTGTAGGGTCCCCATAGAAACTCCGCGGCGCCGGCATAGTAAATACGCTCGACCCATTTCTCCTGATTTGGGTCCCAGCCGCGGACGTGGGAGGGGCAGTGGCGTCCTCCCTTTCCGTCCCAAGTCCTTTTGCCGCTATTGTCGGCCAGGATTTCAACTTTTGTGACGTCGCATGGTTCCGCGATTAGTTGCCAACCTTCCGCGCGAAGTGGAGAACCGGCTGGCAGCGAAGCGCTCAACAGATGCGTCTGCTCACTGCCAATTACCTGACCTGCCGCGCACATCCACCACTGATTGTTTCGCAGCGCGACGGTCGCATCTGTGACCTCTGCCAGGTTGCGGATTGCCCCAAAGCCGACGGCAGGATCGAAGATTCTGGTTTCTTTTGTCTGCATTCGATCTCCTCACGGCCATTTTCGCCTATCGACTCAGAGGCTGTCGTGGGCGTTGCGGGCGGGCAATGGGTCGGGCGAGGGATTTGGCCTGCCGCGGCGGGTGTACACTTCGGGAGATACCGATTCCGCGAAGGGAATCGATCGAGGTGAAGACGTGGCGTTAACGATAGAAGGGCCGCATCCCGGCTCTCGCCGCACAGGCAGACGTGCATTCCTTGTTTTTCTCGCCATTGTTGCCGTGATTGTTTTAGGCAGCCGCACAGCTCTGTCTTTCTGGGTGGACTGGCTGTGGTTCGGCTCGTTAGGCTATGGAGACGCTTTCTGGCGCGCGCGTTATCTGCAATGGGGATGCTTCGCCGGCTTTGCCGCGGCGACCTTCGTGATTCTGTATGGCGCGTTCCGGTTGTTGAGGTGGGCCCACTTCGACGATCTTCCCAAGGACCATACGATGGTGTTTGGCGGGCAGCCGGTGACGTTGTCGGTGCTGCCGGTGCTGGGCTGGATCGGGCTGCTGGGGTCGCTGCTGATCTCTCTGATGACGGGCGCGGCGATGGCCGCAGAGTGGCCGACGCTGGCGCTGTTTTACTACGCGCCGCAAGCAACGGGCACAGTGGTTGACCCTGTACTGGGCATGCCTCTGAATTTCTTTCTCTTTACCTTGCCTGCGCTGGACCTCATCAGCGGATGGCTGCTGACCCAGGCCGTGCTGATCTGCGTGATGGCAGTGGTGTTTGTGGTGATCTCGGGCGGCTCGCGAGCCTTCCAGGAGCGCGGTTTTTCAGGGGTTGTTTTGCCCTGGCGCGGCTGCTCGCTGGCAGTTGCGTTTTTGTTTTGCGTGGTGGCAGCGCGAACCTACTTGGGACGATTCGATCTATTGTTCGATCATCACACAATTTTTGACGGAGTCACTTACACCGACGCGCATATCAACCTGACGGGAAAGCTGATTGTGGCACTGGCGCTGGCGCTTGGCGCGGTGATCGCGATGTTGAACGCTGTGCGGAAGCCGCGGGCGCGCATGCTCGTGGCAGCGGTGCTTCCAGCGGTGATCTGTTTTGTGGGAGTGTCGGTCGTTGGGTGGTATGTGGGCACGTTTATTGTGAAGCCCAACGAGATGGTGCGCGAGTCGCCGTATATTGCACACAACATCGAAATGACACGGCAGGCCTTTGGGCTTGACCGCTTCGATCAGCGTGAGTTTCCCGCCGAGACAACGGTGGAGGCGACCGATCCTGCCAACAACCAAGCCACGTTGCAGAATATTCGGCTGTGGGATGTAACGGCGCTGCAGGATACGTTGAAACAGATCCAGGAGATTCGAACCTATTACGACTTTCCGGACATCGACATCGACCGCTATGAAATTGACGGGGCGAAGCGGGAAGTGATGCTGGCGGCACGCGAACTGAACGTGGAGAAGCTTCCCGAGAGCAGCCGCAACTGGATCAACGAAAAGCTGATTTATACGCATGGATACGGCATCACCATGAATCCGGTGAACGGATTTACAACGGAAGGATTGCCGACGCTGCTGTTGTCAAATATGCCGGTGCAGAGCACGGTGAAGGGGCTCAACGTTACGCGGCCGGAGATCTATTTCGGCGAGATGACGGACACCGACGTGTACGTGAAGACGCGGCAGCAGGAATTCAACTATCCGCAAGGCGATACGAATGTTTCCACATCGTACGAGGGCACCGGCGGCATCGAGATGGGCAGCTTTCTGCGCCGCGTGCTGCTGTCGTTCGATCGGGGCGACTTGTCGAAGATACCGTTCAGCGACGACGTGAATGCGCAAAGCCGGTTGCTGATCCGGCGCAACGTGCGCGAGCGGGTTGAGACACTGGCTCCGTTTCTGACGTTCGACCGCGACCCGTACCTGGTGGTGGGCGAAGACGGGAGGCTGAGTTGGGTGATGGATGCGTTCACCACGTCGGACAGCTATCCGTACTCAAAGCATTACCAGCTTGGGAACAGCACCGTGAACTACATGCGGAACAGCGTCAAGGCGGTGATCGACGCCTACGACGGCACGACAACGTTCTATGTATTCGACAAAGATGATCCCATCCTGGCGGCCTATCGAGGGATCTTCCCAGGTCTGTTCAAGGACGAGTCGGCCATGCCGGCGGGATTGCACAAACACGTGCGGTATCCGGAGATGCTGCTGAAGCTTCAGGCAGAGGTGTACGGGCTTTATCACATGACGAATCCGGCCGTCTTCTTTAACCGCGAAGACCTTTGGACGGTGGCTACACAGACGGGTTCCGGAGCGGGCGGGGAACAGTCGTCCAAGGCCATGGAACCAAATTTCGTGTTGATGAAGCTGCCTGGCGAACAGGGTGTGGAGTTTGTGGAGATTCTGCCGTTTACTCCGGCGAACCGCAACAACCTGATCGGATGGATTGCGGCACGCAGCGATGGCGAACAATATGGCAAGTCGGTGGTCTACGACTTTCCCAAGACCCGGCTGGTAGATGGGCCGCAACAAATCGAATCGCGGATTGACCAGAACGCTCAGCTGTCCGGGCAGTTAACGCTTTGGAATCAACAGGGATCGCATGTGATTCGCGGATCGCTGCTGGTGATTCCTTCGGGCAAGGCGCTGCTGTATGCCGAGCCGATCTACCTGCAGGCGGAGCGCAGCCCGATGCCGGAACTGCGGCTGGTGGTGCTGGCTCTGCAAGACAAACTTGCCTACGGACCGACATTCGAGGCTGCTTTGAGCTCGCTCTATGGCGGCAGCGCAACCGTGGCGAGTCCAACGGAAGCTGCGCACGGTGCGCCAGCAGCAGCCGGAGCGCCCGCGGCAGTGGTTGATGTGCATGCATTGATTGTGGAAGCGGGGAAGGATTTCTCCGATTATCAGCGGCTGACTTCCGAAGGGAAGCTGGGCGAGGCAGGACAAAAGCTGGAAGCGTTGAAAATGGCGCTGCAAAAGCTGAACGCGCAAGGAAAATAGAAATAAAAGTAGGTTGATCCCAGGCTTTGTCGATTTGGGCCTGGGATCAGCCTTACATAAAACTGTGCAGAGATTTTCTAAACTATGCAGAGGTTTTTGGTCATCCCGCAAACTGAACAATTCAAACGAATATAGTGTGTTGGATTCGATTTGGCGAGTTGGCACCCGCTGTCGCGGGGATGGCGAGTTAGCAGGTTGGCGACGGACTTGCCGAAAGCGAGATCATCCACTGCGAGCCGGTATTGCCGGGGGATGACTGGCGCCAACTGGGCTATTTTCCGCAGACTGATTGATTATTTCTTATTACTTTGGAATGGAGGGCGTTGCCATTCACGCCGAATCTGTTCTAGGTTCTACAGTAAGGTGGACCAAAGATCGTTCCCCCGGTCGAACGTTGATTCAGCCGAGTTTCCCCCCAACACTCGGCGGATTGAGACCACTCCCCAGTTGGGTCAGCCATGCCAGGAGGGTCTATGAATGGAAAGGTTCTTATTGTAGAAGATGAGCCGGTCGTGGCTCTGGATCTCCAGCAGGAGATTGAGGACTTCGGGTGTGAGGTTGTGGGTCTCGCCGAAAGCGCGGATGAAGCGCTGATGGCGGTTGAAGAGACCCGGCCGGACCTGGCCATGATGGACATCCGGATTACGGGCAGCATGGACGGGATCGACGCTGCCCGGCTGCTTCGCGATGCCTACGGTGTGCCGGTGATCTTCCTGACCTCCTATAGCGACGATACGACGATCAGCCGAGCGACCCGGGAGATGCCTTACGGGTATTTGACCAAACCATTTCAAACCCGGGAACTGAAGGCGATGCTGCAGGTGGCACTGCACAAGGCAGAAGTGGACGCTGGTATACGGGCGGCGCATCGGAGGATGGCGGCGACGGTGAACAGTATGACCGAAGCGCTGCTGATGGTGACGCCGGATGGCGACATCCTGTTCATGAACGCGGCGGCCGAGCACATGACGGGCCGGACCAAGGAGTTTGCTACCAACCGAAACCTGGCAGAAGTTGTGGATCTGCGAGACCGGCGGCGGCGTCCGATTCCGATTCTCAACAACCGTGGACTGAAGGTGACCATCTCGGAGTTTGGTCTGACCCTGATACCAGCGGAAGGTGCGCCAGTACCGGTGGATATGACGGTTTCGCCGCTAGCGGGCGACGCGGGCGGGTACCGGGGATTCGTCATCAACCTGCGCAGGGCGGACGAGAGATTGCGGGCGCAGGAGGACGAGGGCTCAATGCGCGAATTCGATCCGTTCGAAGAGGCCTCGATGCCCATGCTTCAGCTGGATGTGACGGGTCATATCATTCGCGTGAACCAGGCGCTGATGAATGAGTCGGGCATTGCTCCGGAGAGATTGATCGGCCGTACCATTGCGGGTCTTTCGAATGACTCCGATCCTCTGATTGCCAAGCAACTGATGCAGAAGCTGTTGCGAGGGGATGCAACGGTCTCGACCAACCCGCAAGGGGTGCATTGAGCCAATGTGACCAGCATTGATTCAGATGCCAAAACCAAAGAAATGTCTGACCGCGGCGATAGCAATTAGCTGAAGAGACCTTTGATTGCGCGACCGTCATGCGACGGGAAGAATGCCAGCCTGTGGGGTATTCCCAAGACCGCACGGATGAGACGGAGGGCTGAAGGCATGCGTCGTTCCGATTTGTCGAATGAACCTCTTGCGGAAATCGCAGAGCAATACAGGGCAGAGTTTCCCCAGTATGTTCTGAGGAACCTTTTTTCGATTTCTGCAGATGCGATTCTGGCTTCGGACGCGGATGGAATCATTCGCGAGTCGAATCCGCGGGCCACGCAACTGTTTGGCTACGAACGCGCCGAACTGGTGGGTATGTCGGTCGATGAACTGGTCCCCGTCCGGACGCGTGGCCGGCATCCGGCACATCGCGAGAATTTCAACGCCCATCCGCGCGAGCGGCAGATGGGCGTGGCAATGGAACTGCTCGGGTTGCGCAAGGACGGGAGCGAGTTTCCGGTCGACGTCCTGCTGAGGCCGATGCAGACGAAGGCCGGCCCGGTGGTCCTCAGCTTTGTGCGGGATATGACGGAGCAGCGTGCCGCCCAGGACGCACTGCGGATCAAGGACCAGCAGATCCGCTCCATTGTAGAGAGCATGAACGATTGCGCGATCTACATGATGGACCGCGAGGGTTGCATCGTGACCTGGAACCCCGGAGGAGAACACATCCTGGGCTATGCGGCGGACGAGGTCCTGGGGCTGAATTTCTCGCGGCTTTTTGTCGCGGAGGATTCGGCGCGCGGCTACCCGATGGAACTGCTTCGGTTGGCCGACAGTCGGGAGCACATTGAAGAAGAAGGCTGGCGGGTGCGCAAGGATGGGACGCGCTTCTGGGCCGATTCGGTGCTGACGGCGATCCGGGACTCGGCCGGGTTGGTAACCGGCTATGCCAAGGTGACCCGCGATTTTACCGACCGCAAGCGGGCGCATGAGGAGATGCGCGAGGCGGCACTGGCCAAGCAACAACTTGCGGCGGAGTTGGAGATCCGGGTTGCCGAAAGAACCAGCCAGCTGGAAGCGACGGTGGAAGAACTTCGCAGGAAGAACAACGAGGTCGAGGAGTTTGCGCGCATCGTATCGAACAACCTGCGGGAAAAGGAAGTCCTGCTGCGCGAGGTGTATCACCGCGTGAAGAACAACTTGCAGGTGGTGCAGAGCCTGCTGAAGATGGGAGCGAGAGCACTTCCGGCCAGCGAAGCAAAGGGCGCAATCGAAAACGCGGTGCAGCGGGTTCACGTGATGGCCATGGTGCACGAGCGGCTCTACCAGATGGGGAACCTGTCGGTGCTGTCGCTCTCGGCGTACCTACGTGACATTATCGAAGGCGCGATAGCCTCCAACTCTGTGCGGCAGAACCAGGTGGAACTGCAACTGGACGCCGAGGATATTCCGCTGACGCTCGATCTGGCGATCCCTTTCGGACTTCTGGCCAACGAACTGGTTTCGAATTGCCTGAAACATGGCTTTGCGAACGGGCGGCAGGGGCGGATCGAGTTTTCCGTACAGCGGATCGCAGGCGCGGCACGGGTGATTGTGAAGGACGACGGAATCGGCCTGCCGGCGAACTTCGACGCGGCGAAAGCTACCTCTATGGGATTGAAATTGGCCGCCAGCCTGGCACATCAATTGGGTGGCAAGCTCGTTTTCAGGTCGGAGAACGGCTGCATAGTGCAGACGGATCTTGCACACCTGGCGAAACTGGAGAAGGAAGAAAGATCTGCATAGAAGGGATGAGAATGGATGGGCGGAGTGAGGTGTTGCTTTCCCAGGTCCCCAAATGCGAGGGACCTGGGGCACCCGTTCAGTTGATTGAATCGGAATGCAATTCTTCGAGGATCATCCGCACTGCTTCTTTTGACGCCAGGAGGATTTCTTCCGACATGTCCATGGAGATGGGCTGTTTGGGATCGATGGTAATGGCGTAGAGTACGACGTTCTGGCTTCCACCCTGAATGTAGAAAACATCTAGTAGGTCCTTGACGCCGACGTCGTGCGCCGTGAGGGTTGGGGGGTAATCGCGCGAGAACCTGGGAGTGGTGCGCGTGACGGTTCCAATCGGATTGCCGTCGGCGGCCGCATCGATGAGGATGATGCGATCCGCACTCTGGAGGGCGCCGAGCAGGGTGAAGCCGCCGGTTCCTCCGTCCAGACATTCAACGCCCGCAGACAGATCCTGCTTCTGGATCTCGCGCAAAACATGGACCCCGACCCCCTCATCGCTCATGAGGATATTGCCGAGGCCCATGACCAGGGTGTGGATACGGTCAGTCGTCACTCTTCTCCCGCTCGAACTTCCATCCGCCGATGATCGAAGAGACAGTGCCGCGTCCTTCGATGTAGTCGTGGTAGAAGGCCAAGTATACGTGGATGATGATAAACGTGACGAAGAACCAGAGGAAGAGATGGTGCCAGTAGCGCACACCCATTTCTCCGCCCATGATGGGCACAATCCACGTGAACATGCGCGGCAGCCAGGAACTGCTCATGCTGGAATAGAGCGCAAAACCAGTGATGGACTGCACCACAAACGCGATGAAGGTGAAGAAGTAAATGGTGCCTGCCAAAGCGTTATGCCCGGTGGAGATGGGCCCGTGCAATTTGACTTCCAGCACGTCCGCCTTGACGACGTCGACGATTTCCTGCCGCTGCGATTTGGTGAGCGGGAAGAAGGCGTTCCAGTGCGAGTATTTGTTGCCGACAAAGCCCCAATAGAGCCTGGCCAGGAAGTTGAAGACATAGACGAACGCGCTGACGAAGTGGATGAACCGCACTGTGCCGAACCAATACTGCTGATAGGCTTCGGCAGAATAGAAAGCGCGGATCGGCGCACCGATCAGATAGCCGGTGATGCAGAGGAGCACCAGGGCCACCGCGTTGATCCAATGGTAGACGCGCACCGGCAGTTCCCAGACGTACACCCGCCGATATTCGACGGGATGTTCGTGGACTGCCGGGACAGCATTCCCAACGCCAATGTTTGGTGTACTCATGGCCTCACTCGAAGGAAACCTGGGTTATGTGCCGACCCTGCGGATCGTAGAGGTGCACGGCGCAGGCGAGGCAGGGGTCAAAGGAGTGGATAGTGCGAATGATCTCGACAGGCTGCTCGAGATTCGCCACCGGCGTGCCGATAAGGGACGCTTCGAATGCCGAATGCTGGTTCTTGGCATCGCGGGGCGAACCATTCCAGGTGGTGGGAACGACGAGCTGGTAGTTCTCGATCTTGCCGTCGTGGATCTTGATCCAGTGCGCCAGTGAGCCGCGCGGAGCCTCTACGAGGCCGACGCCTTCGCAGTCCATGGCCCAGGACTTGGGTTCCCACTTCTCCGGGTTGAAGGTGGAAGTTTCGCGGGTCTTTACGCGGTCCATCAACTGACTGTAGAACTCCTTGAGCCAGATCATGGCCAGCTCCGCATCGATACCTCGAGCGGCGGTGCGGCCGAGTGTGGAGAATAGGGCGTCTACAGGCACGCCGAGCTTGCCGAGAGCAGCGCCGACGAGTTCTTTCACATCCGCACGTCCAGAGGCAAAGGAAACCAGCAGGCGGGCGAGCGGGCCCACTTCCATGGGGTTTTCTTTCCAGCGCGGGGTTTTGAGGAACGAGTATTTGTCGAAGCCTTCCAGGGTCTCAAAGGGAGGCTTGGGGCCGGTGTAGTTGAGCTTGGTTTCGCCAGCCCAGGGATGGATTCCGGCGGAGTCTCCGCCCTCGTAGCTGTACCAGGAGTGGGCGATATATTCCTTAATCTCCTGGGTATCGCGCGGGTTAACAGGATGGACGGTACTGAGGTCGCGACCGATGATTGCTCCGCGGGCGTACTTGAAGGACTCCGGATTGCCATAGCCCTTGGTGGGATATTCGCCATAGCAGAGGTAGTTCTTCAGTCCACCACCCCACTTGGCCCAGTCCTTGTAGAAGGAAGCCACGGCGAGCAGGTCGGGAATGTAGACTTCGTTCACGAACTCATCGGCCTGGGCAATCAAACGGCCGACGAGGTTGAGCCGTTCGGAGTTGATAGCGGCGACTTCGTCGACATCGATGGAGCAGGGAACGCCGCCGACAAGGTAATTGGGGTGCGGATTCTTGCCGCCGAAGACGGAGTGAATCTTGACGATTTCCTTCTGCCATTCAAGCGCGTCCAGATAGTGCGCCACGGCGATCAGGTTGACTTCAGGCGGCAGCTTGTAGGCCGAATGACCCCAGTAGCCGTTAGCGAAGATGCCGAGGCCGCTGGCCGCAAAGTTCTTGATCTTGTCCTGGACCGCGGAGAAATAGGAGGCGGTGTTCTTGTCCCACTTGGAAAACGACTGCGCCAGTTCCGCGGCCTTCTTCGGGTCGGCCTTGAGGGCGTTGACGATATCGACCCAGTCGAGGGCGTGCAGGTGGTAGAAGTGCACCACGTGATCCTGCACATAGAGGGTGGCCATCATGATGTTGCGGATGAGTTCGGCCGTGGGAGGAACGGAGATGCCGATGGCATCCTCAACGGAGCGGACACTGGCCAGGGCGTGGACCGTGGTGCAGACGCCGCAAACGCGCTCGGTGATGGCCCAGGCGTCGCGGGGATCGCGACCGATAAGGATTTTTTCCAGACCGCGCACCATGGTGCCAGCGCTGAATGCGTCCGTGATGACGCCATTTTCGACCACTGCTTCAATGCGCAAGTGGCCTTCAATACGAGTAACCGGATCGACGACAATTCGAGTCATGGTTATTCGGACTCCTTCTGGTCTTCAGCGTGGACTTCAGCAATGACCTTTTGTTTGCGGATGTTGGTAACCACAGCGTGGGCAGCGACGCCGGCAAGGGTGGCTGCTCCGACGATGGTGCCGACAGTATCGGCGGTGCTTTCGATGCCGAAGCCAGGGAACGAGCTGAGGTGCTGGTAGAAGGGTCCGTTATCCCAGAAGCCCTCTTCGCTGCATCCGATGCAGCCGTGTCCGGACTGGATGGGATAGCTGGTTCCCTCATTCCACTTAACCACCGAGCAGGCATTGTAGGTAACCGGCCCGCGGCAGCCCATTTTGTAGAGGCAATAACCCTTGTGGGCATTTTCGTCGTCGAAGGACTCGACAAAGAGACCGGCGTCGTAGTTGGCGCGGCGGTAGCAGGTGTCGTGGACGCGGCGTCCGTAGAATTCCTTGGGGCGGCCGAGGCTGTCGAGCGCCGGGATCTGTCCGAGCACCAGGATGTGGGTGACGACGGCCATCATGACATCGGCGATGGGCGGGCAGCCGGGAACGTTGATTACAGGCTTGTCAACCAGCTTGTGGATGGGGGTGGCCCCGGTCGGATTGGGCTTGGCCGCCTGGACGCAGCCGTTAGAGGCGCAACTTCCCCAGGCAATGACCGCCGCCGCATCCTTGGCGACGGTCTGCAGGATGGACTCGGCGGTCTTACCGCCGATCATGCAGTAGACGCCGTTTTCGCCGGTGGGCACCGCGCCTTCAACCAGGACGATGTATTTGCCCTTATGATCGCGAATGGTGTCGTTGAGACTCTTCTCGGCCTGGAATCCGGAGGCGGCCATCAGGGTCTCGGTGTAATTGAGAGAAAGAACGTCGAGCAACGCATCGGCCACGATGGGGTGCGAAGCGCGAATGAATGACTCGCTGCAGCAGGTGCACTCCTGGAAGTGCATCCAGATGACAGCTGGTTTGTCTTTCTTTTCAAAGGTTGATACGACCTGGCCGACAGCGCTCTTTTGCAAACCGGCCATGGTTGCGGCTGCGGCGCAGAACTGCAGAAAGTCTCTGCGGCTGTAGCCCTTCTGTTGCATTGAATCCCATATAGAAAGACCCATGCCTACCTCGCTCCTGTGTGCAGGGATCGGGGAGACCTAGGAAGCGGCAGAAGAACAGGCCTGAACCATTTGGCTCACCGACGGATGCATCGGAAGGTACGCAGAGCGAATAACGATCGGCTGTGCGCTGTGTCACACATTCATGGTTGAAGTTTCGGACTGGAATGAGGTCCCCGCTAAAGGGAACAGATCACAAAAACCTGTAGATGACGGATGGGACACCGGTATAGAGGCGGCTGCGGCCGGTGGACCGGGATGCAGGGCGGACCTTTCAGTCTTGTTTGAATGTGCGACAAATCACCTTGCGCGACGGGGAAAAACGTGAGATAACTACGTCATGAGTAGTACGCGCGACGTAGTATTTAAAGAAAAGGACCCGGAGATCGGACACTACTCCGATCCGCCGCTGCTGGTGCTGGCCAGCCTGGCGGGCGGAGCAAAGCACGGGCACGCGATGATCGAAGATATTCTGACGCTTTGTGGTACACGGCTGGGGCCGGGAACGCTTTACGGCGCAATTGCCCGTCTGGAGCAGCATGGGTGGATCGAGCCGCTTGCGCCCGAAGATCGCCGGAGGCCTTACCGGATCACCGCGCAGGGCGCAGCCGTCTTGCGCGCGAAACTGACCACTTTGCATCTGTTCAGCAAGGCTGGGCTGGGCAGACTGGAGGCATTATGAGGCCTGGATTTGCGCATTTTCTGTTGCGGTTGTACCCACGCGCTTGGCGAGAACGTTACGGAGAGGAATTCGAGGTTCTTCTGCTGGCAGGCCGGGGAAGCATTCGCGGTGATCTTGGCGCGGCCGGGAATGTAGTGTGGTCGGCTTTCCGTGAGCGGGTTTCCCCGACCCCGGTGGTTGCGCGTGAATTAGTAACGGCGGCCGGTCCCGGCTCGGTTCTGGCGTTGACGAAGATGCCGAGCGCCTTTTTGCCGCTGGCGATGTCGATGACAGCGCTGGCGGTGCTGGGAGGCCACCTGATTTTGTTCGGGATTGCGCGCGAGGCCGACGAGGGCGCCACGGCTCATATCTGGCAGATTCTCATGGCCGGACAGATTCCGATTCTGGCTGTTTTCGCGACCAAGTGGCTGCGGAGGGCACCGAAGCTGGCGGTGAAGGTTCTTGTGCTGCAAGTGGGCGCTGCGCTGGCTTCGATGGCACCGGTCTTCTTGCTCAACCTTTGAGGCTGCGGGTATTCCGCCAAGGACGCGGAAAAGGGCAGGAAGACGAGGGATGTGAAGGAATGGGCTGAAGCAGGGGTAGAGCCCGTTCATCTTATTGGTGCCCTTCGGTGGCGCAGAGGAGGCTAAAGTCGTGTCTATTCAATACTGGTGTATGAAGAGATTTCCCGCAGTCTGCAAAGGCTGTGCAGACTGTCAGTTGACCGCGAGCTGATTGCAGCCTGAGGCACAAAGTTCGACCAGGAGGAGAGCCAGCTGCTGGCGACGGTGGTCGATCATCGGGGTGAAGTGAATGCCTATGCTGGCAGGGCCGTAGATGGCTTGGGCGGCTCCGCCAATGAGAAAGTGCATGCCATGGATGGCGAGGTCGATTTCGACCTTATCGTGCCTCTGGCCTTCGAACGCTGCGGCGGTGCGTATGGTGCAGCCTTCGAGGCTAAGGTCGAGGATGCACCCGGAATGGCGGAAGCGGGCGCCTAGAATGCGGAAAAGGACGGGCCATTCATCGTCCTGTTGCGCGCAAAGGCGGGCGGCACCGCAGTGGATGGCGTTATCGTAAGGCCCGTAGGCTGGTTGCGGTATCGACGGGCTGGGAGTCTTCGTGGTGGCGCTAGCGTCGGAGACAGCGAGCACATCGCCAAGGGACTGGTTGATTCTTGGAGAAGCGATGGTTTCACGAACAAACTCCGGCGTGGATTGGCCGCGCAGGCAGGTGAGGAGGGACTTCACCTGATGCATGGAGCCGGGATTGGCGTGGTTGAACTGGATGCCCATATGACAATCCTTGTTGATCCACTGGGTGGTCCCGGTGATCTGGAGCGTCATGCCAAGGATGGGGAGGATGAGCTCGACAGGAGCCAGAGCTCCAGGGCGGAAGGGCCTTTCGGTCAGGAGGGAGCATCCGCCAACACTTAATTCGAGGACATGACAGGGGGTCTTGTTGCCCTTATAGACCAGGGTGCCGTAGGCGTCTACCAGTTCCAGGCGATCATGCGAACGGCGGTAGCTTTGGCTGGGGTCGGAGTTAGTATTCTCTTGGCTCTCGCTGAGGAGCCGGGAAAGATCCTCTTGGCTCCGGCCAACTCCCTTTAACCAAACAAGCATACTCCTCTCCCTTCGATCTCTGATCGCGGGTAAGCACGCGTTGGCGACCCTTTCGGAGGAAGAATGTCTTCACAGATCTTCTGTTCTGTATTTGAGTTGATGGCCCCGACATCAATAAATGACCGAATGGGTGTGGCGCGGCCCCTTGAACAGAGAGTGCTTGATCTTGGATATCGGCGGTCCCGCGGCGATCATGAGGGTTGCGGGTCAAATTAGCGGACGAATTCCCAAGCCGGAAGAGGTTCGCGGGTGGGAATTCGGGAAGACCGATCGGCAGATTGGTATACTGAATGACGTGACCACAACTATCCTCGACTCCAACTCGACTGGTAACCACTCCGAGACTTCCCCTAGTCAGAAACGGGTGTTGTTGCTCAAGCCGCGCGGATTCTGCGCCGGCGTGGTTCGCGCGATCGATATCGTGAAGATCGCACTGGAAACCTTTGGCGCGCCCATTTACGTGCGCCGGGAAATTGTTCATAACCGGTATGTTGTCAATGAACTGGCGGAAAAGGGTGCGATCTTTGTTCATGAGATCGACGATGTACCGAACGGCGAACGTGTGATTTATTCGGCGCACGGGGTTTCTCCCGCGGTGCGTGAGTTGAGCAAAGGCCGGGGACTGCGGGTGATTGACGCAACCTGCCCACTGGTGACCAAGGTTCATATCGAAGCGGTGAAGTTTGCCCAGCAGGGCTACTCTCTGGTTCTGATCGGGCATCGCGATCACGACGAGATCGAAGGCACGCTGGGCGAAGCGCCGGAGGCGACTCAGGTGGTTTCGAACGTCGCAGAGGTGGAAGCCCTGGTGGTTCCGGATCCGAATCGCGTGGCCTATCTGACCCAGACCACTTTGAGTCTGGATGAGGCCCGGGACATCATTCACGCTCTGAAGTTGAAGTTTCCGAATATCGTTGGACCACATTCGCAGGATATTTGCTATGCGACAGAAAACAGGCAGGTTGCGGTGCGGAACGTGGCGCACAACGCAGATCTGGTGCTGGTGGTGGGATCGACGAACAGTTCCAACTCCAATCGCCTGGTGGAGGTTTCCAGAAACCTGGGAACCATTGGATATTTGATCGACAATTCCCAGGCCATCGATCCGGAGTGGCTCAAGGACGTGAAGACCGTTGCGGTCACGGCGGGAGCTTCGGCACCCGAAGTGCTGGTGGAAGACGTGGTGAGCTATCTGCGGCAGAACGGTTTCTCTGACGTAGAAGAGATTGAAGTGATGCCGGAGAACGTCCGGTTTGGGCTTCCGCCTGAGATTGTGCAGGCCATCGGCAGCGTCCAGGTGATGCCGGCCGCGGCGGGTCAGTAAAGTGAACTGGACTCTGGCCGAGTGACCTTTTAAGGAGGTTTCGTCTGAGTCAATACGATGAAAATAGGGCTTGCCGTTTTCCGTGTTTCCGGTAGAGTAGCGGGAAGCCGAATTTGGCGTTCTTTCGGCCTGCCGGACGGGCTGCTTGTTATTGGTCCGGTATTTCGGGCAGAGACAACCGCGCGGCATAGCCGCCGATCCGGCGCAACCGGAGAATCGTAGAGGCGTTTTCAATCGTATGAAGAGCAAACAGGGGAAGACGCAAACCGTTGTGCCCAGATTCGGGCGGCTGGATGCGGACCTGGCGGATGTTGAATCGGCCATTGTGCGCGGCCGAGACTTCCTTCTCTCCGAGCAGCACCCCGACGGCTACTGGTGCGGGGAACTCGAAGCAGATGCCATGCTCGAGGCAGATTACATTTTTCTGCATGTATTGCTGGAGACCGGCGATCCGGGCCGCCTGGAGCGGGCGTGTACGGAGATGATGCGCTACCAGAACGAGGACGGTAGCTGGAGCATCTATCCAGGCGGTCCGGGCAACATATCACTGGCGGTGAAGTGCTACTCATCGGCCAAACTGATGGGTATCGGCGCCGACGATCCGCGGCTGGCGAATGCGCGCGAGTGGATTCTGGCCAATGGCGGGGTGGTGGAGTGCAATACCTTCACCAAGATGTATCTGTGCGCCTTGGGGGAATACGATTACGACGCGGTCCCGGCGATTCCGCCGGAGATTGTTCTTTTTCCCAAGTGGTTCTATTTCAACATTTATGAAATTTCGTCGTGGTCCCGGTCGATTCTGGTTCCGCTGGCCATCATGTACGCGCGGAAGCCTTTCAAGAGGATTCCAGCGGAGCAGGGCATCGACGAACTTTTTGTCGGCGGCCGGGCCAACTCTGTTCTGCGGTTACGCAGGGACCGACAGTCGATCTTCTCGTGGCGGAACTTCTTTATCATCCTGGACCGCGTGATGCATTGGGCCGAGGCTGTTCATATCCGGCCACTTCGCACGGTTGCCCTGAAGCGGGCCGAAAAATGGATGCTGGAGCGGCTGGAGATGACCGACGGGCTGGGGGCGATCTATCCCGCCATGCTCAACGCCATTATCGCGCTGCGCTGTCTGGGCTATTCCGAGGACGATCCGCAGGTGATCCGGGCGCGGGACGAATTCGAAAAGCTGGGCATCGAAGAGCCTGCGACGGAGGAGATGCCGGCGACATTCCGCATGCAGCCTTGCGTTTCACCGGTGTGGGACACGGCGCAGGCGGTTTTTGCGTTGGGCGAAGCGGGGGTACCGAGAAATGACCCGCGCATGCTCAAGGCCGCGGACTGGATGCTGGCCAAGGAGGTCCGCCACAAGGGCGACTGGGCGGTGAAGGTTCCAAACGTGGAACCGGGAGGTTGGTACTTCGAGTTCAATAACGAGTTCTATCCCGACACGGACGATACCGCTCAAGTGCTGATGGCCCTGAAGCAGGTGGACAATCCGCGGGAGCGGTACCAGCATCAGGTGGCGCAGCGCGCCATTGACTGGGAGTTCGCCATGCAGTGCAAGGGCGGCGGCTGGGGGAGCTTCGACAAAGACAACACCAAGATGATCTTCCAGTACATTCCGTTCGCGGATCACAACGCGATGCTGGATCCGCCGACGGTGGATATTACCGGGCGCATGCTGGAGATGCTGTCGCTGTACGGCTATACGCGCGAAGACAAGCGCGTGCAAAAGGCGATCAAGTTCATTCTGAGCGAACAGGAGCCGGATGGAAGCTGGTTTGGGCGCTGGGGCGTGAACTACATCTATGGAACGTTCCTGGTGCTGCGCGGGTTGGACGCGATCGGTTTCGACCGGCTGGAACCGCAGATGCAGCAGGCGGCGGAATGGATCCGGATGGTGCAGAACCCGGACGGCGGGTGGGGCGAAACTTGCGGGAGCTACGACGATCCGAATACGCGCGGGGAAGGCCCGAGCACACCCTCGCAAACCGCCTGGGCGCTTTTGGGCTTGCTGGCGGCAGGGGACGACCGGTCCGACTCGATTGCCAAGGGCGTCCGCTGGCTGCTGACGCACCAGGAGAGCGACGGCAGCTGGGACGAGACAATGGGCGAAGGAAAGACGCGCCAGAGTATCATTACAGGCACGGGCTTCCCTCGGGTCTTTTACCTGGCTTACACGATGTACCGGCAGTATTTTCCGCTGATGGCTCTTACGGCCTACAAGCGGGCCATGACTCGTAACGACAGCTACTAGCTGCTAGCTTCTAGCTACCAGCTTTTGAGTGGCCTGTGTGAACACATTTTTTGTTTTTGGCTACTGCTAAGTGCTAGGAGCTAGAAGCTAGAAGCTGCAGTTAGCTGCAATTTGGAGGTTTCTGTAAATGGCTATTCCCATCTCCCAGATGTGGACGGTGTCCAGCTACGTGATCAAGAACCGGATGGCGGGCAGGAAGCGCTTTCCGCTTGTGCTTATGCTGGAACCTCTCTTTCGCTGTAGCCTGGCCTGCGCCGGCTGCGGCAAGGTACAGTATCCGCCGCATATTCTGAAGCGCCAGCTCACACCCGAAGAGTGTTTCGCGGCAATGGACGAGTGCGGCGCCCCGATGGTTTCCATCCCCGGCGGCGAGCCGCTTTTGCATCCCCAAATCGTCGAGATCGTCAATGGACTCATTGCCCGCAAGAAGTACATCTACTTGTGCACCAACGCGTTGGAATTGAAGCGGCGTCTGCCCGAGTTCACGCCCTCCAAGTACCTTACCTTCAGTGTCCATCTGGATGGCCAGCGCGAGCATCATGACTTCTCCGTTTGCCGCGAGGGCGGCTACGACATCGCCACCGAGGGGATCAAAGAGGCCGTTCGCCGCGGCTTCCGCGTCACCACGAACGCCACCTTCTTTGACGGAGCCGATCCGGTGAGCGCCCGCGCCTTCTTCGACGAAGTGATGACCATGGGCGTGGAAGGCATCATCCTCTCGCCTGGCTACAGCTACGACAAGGCACCCGACCAGAATCACTTCATGGGCCGCGCCCGCGTGCGCCGCCTCTTCCGCGCCATGCTCTCCAACCGCAAGGCTAGCTGGAAGTTCAACATGTCGCCGCTCTTTCTTGAGTTCCTGATGGGCGACCGGCACTACGAGTGCGTGCCCTGGGGAATGCCGACCTTCAACATCTTCGGCTGGCAGAAGCCCTGTTACCTACTCCAGGACGGCTACACCGAGAGTTATCAGGAACTGTTGGACACAACCGACTGGGACAGCTACGGCACGGCAAGCGGCAATCCCAAGTGCGCCAATTGCATGGTGAGTTGCGGCTATGAAACGCCGGCTGTCATCGACGGCTTCGGCTCGTGGAAGGGCTTTATGGCCATGGTGAAAGGGACCTTCAACCGGTATCCGGATGCCGCTGCGGCCAAGGTGCTTGCCGAGTTTGAGTCCCACGCACCGGCCTCACTGGTGCAGATTGAAAAGCCCGTCCTTGAGGAGACCCGCGCATGAGTGCCGAAGTGTTGAAGTACACCATGGAGCAGGTCGAAGCCCTGGAAGTTGCTCCCGGCTTTGAGCACGAAAACCTCGAGGGCTGGATTCCCACTCTTGCCACCGACGAAGCCTTGCGCGAGGCTCTCGAAAAGGCCTTCGATTATCGCGGCGACATTTCGCTGACTTTGAAGGACGGCAAGCAGATCGACGCTTACGTCTTCAATCGTAATACCGGAGCAACGCTCGCTGAGTCATGGGTGCAGTTCTTCACCGCGACAGAGCCACAAAAGCAGAAAGTGAGCTATGCCGAGATTGCCCGGCTGGAGTTCGGCAAGGACCGCGCAGCCGGGAAGCACTGGGAAGACTGGGTGAAGAAGTACAACGAAAAGAAGGCCGCCGGCGAGAAGAACATTGCGCTGACGCCGGATGCGTTGGAGTAAGTCTTGCCGAGGCAAAAAAGCGACTCACAATCCAGATCAAAGTACTGATCCGCCGGGTACAAATCCTTGATCAGGAACGTTTCGATTCTCTTTTGACTTCACAACCCTCCCTGTGGAGAGGCGAAGACGCGCGTTCAAAAACACTCTTGTATGACCCTTGACTTGGACACGGCCTAAATCGATCCAAGTCTCCCAAGTCTCATCTGGCTTCAAGCGCTTTGGTAATGGGCGCGAAGGTTCCATGGCGTGCACCTGCGGCGGCCCTTCAAACCATACATGGGTCACCTCGATCTCCCGCTTGCCGGAGAGATTCGTCACATTAAGGAAATAGCACTCGCGCTTTGATTGGAGGAACTACGCTCGGTGCACGGTGAACCGCACCATTCGTCTCCCAAAGAAAAGCGCGACCAATGGCTCGGCCAGAATCTTCAAATATTCGATCAAGGAAGCCGCCTCCTGTTTGATTCGTTGCGGCCAATCTCCTAATTTACGTCTTGATCATCACTGGGATGCGCCTACCCCATCAGCTTCGCCCGCTTTCCCTGCGCCTCAATCGCCGCAACGGCTTTTTTGTCGAACGAAACAAACGTATCACCGCCCAGCCATCGCCCTTCGTAGGCGATTACGCCGTCGGCAAAGTCTGCGCCGGCATTCAGCATGGCCAATCCGGCGTCAAGGGCGGCGCTGTCGAACACCATATTTCTGGTCTCGCGTAACCCGGCAATCGTAGCCGCGATGTTCTCACGCGAGACGCCATAACTGCTGCGCAAAACCCAGACTAGTTCACACAGCGCGACATTCGTGATTGCGACGGCCTCAGCCCGCTCCATGATTTCGAGCGCCAGCTTGTATTGCACTGGATCATCACCCAGTACAAAGCGCAAGAGTAGATTGGTATCGGCGACGATCTTCACCGTCGAACGCCCTTCAGAAACTCCTCGACGACCGCTTCGCCGATGGCCTCGTCCATCGCTTCGATGGTCAGACTTGTGCCGTTGGTCTTGCCCTTCAGGAATCCAGCGAGGTCAAGGATGCTCCCCTTCTTGCGCACCGCCCGGCCCCGGAACTCGCCGCCCGGCAATAGGTCGATCTCCAGTTTCTCCCCTGGTCTGATCCCGACGTGCTTCAGGATCTCCTTCCGGAGAGTCACCTGCCCCCGCGACGTTGTGGTCACTATAGCCATAGCATCACCTTCTTCTTAGATTGTAATGCAGTATTGCATTATGCGGAGAGTTTTGCTCTGCCCTTGATTCCAAACTTGGAGACCCTGCACAGCAATTTAAGATGTCGTTAGAGATTCGAGGCTATGAAAGTCTTTCTTACAGGCGCCACCGGATTTGTGGGCCACCACGTGGCGCGGGCGCTGGCCGCCGAGGGCGCGGAACTGCGCATGCTGGTTCGCAAGACGAGCAACCTGGCCAACCTGGAAGGGATTGCCGGCGAGACCCATGTAGGCGATCTGGCTGAGCCGGAGACGCTGCGAGCTGGATTGGCAGGTTGCGATGCGGTGATGCACGTGGCCGCAGACTACCGCTTGTGGATTCCCGACCCCGCTTCGATGTACAAGATCAACGTGGAAGGGACGCGGGAGCTGCTGCGCATGGCGCGCGAGGTTGGCGTGCCGCGCGTGGTCTACACGTCGAGCGTGGCCACGATGCACTTCCGCACCGATGGCATCGTCATCAACGAAGACACGCCGGTTTCGCTCAAGGACATGGTGGGGCACTACAAGCGGTCGAAGTTCCTGGCCGAGCAAGAAGCCCTGCGGGCGGCGGCGAACGGCCAAAGCGTCGTTGTTCTCAATCCGACCACGCCGATTGGGCCCAATGACGCCAAGCCCACACCAACGGGGCGGATCTTTGTGGACTTTTTGAACGGCCGGTTCCCGGCCTACATGGACACGGGGCTGAACCTGGTGGATGTGGCCGAGGTGGCGCGCGCGCACGTTGCGGCGCTCAGGCTTGGCCAGCCGGGCAAGAGGTACATTCTGGGTGGAGAGAACCTGACGCTAAAGCAGATTCTGGACAAGATGGCGGCGATTACCGGGCTGCCGTCGCCAACCGTGAAGATTCCCGTGGCCGTGGCGGCGACGTATGCGTTCTTCGAGGAGTGGGTCACCGGGCGGATTCGCGGCAAAGAACCCCGCGCCACTCTGGAAGAGGTGATGATGGGTCGCAAGAAGATGTACGCGTCGAGCGCCCATGCGCAGCAGGAACTGGGCTTCCGGATCGCTCCGGTTTATCCGGCGATGCGCGCGGCCATCGAGTGGTTCCGGGCGCATGGGTATGCGCCGAAATAAGCAGTAGCAGGGGCTAAAGCCCACACTTGTTTTGTTGGCTTTTTCGGCACGACTAAAGTCGTGCCCTGTTACAAAGCCAGGCGGAGGGATGCGCAGATGTTTGACCTGATCGAATATGCCGAACCGGTGCGCACAAAGCGGAATCTTTGGGTTTGGGCGGCGATGATTGTCTGGGTCTCTACAGCATTGCTTTTCGAAGAGTACTTTCATCGTAATGCGCTTGCGGTGACCCTTATGCCGCTATTGTTTCTGGCGGGAACAGGTTCTTTTTGGAAACGGACGAACAGGAATTGGGTAGATTACCTATGCACAATTCTTTGGATCATGTTCGCGATCATGATTGCAATCGGAGGATGGTTCCACTGGTGGCTTTGTTGGTTATTCCTGAGTGTTTCTACAGTGGTTTTTGCGCTATTGGAAAGGCTCCTAAAGCGCCGAGACACCAAAAAAGCTCAATTAGGTGATCCACAAGCATGAAAAAAGTCGCCATCATCGCAGCCATGCCGGGCGAGTTGAAGCCGCTGGTGGAGGGCTGGAAGCACGAGCCGCGCAACGGGGTGGAGCTGTGGCGTAAACGCACGGAAGACGGCGAGTGGGTTGCCGCGTACGCGGGAGCGGGGCAGAATTGCGCGGCCCAGGCGTTTGCCGAGGCGGTTCGCGGAGGCAAGGTCGACGTTGCGCTGTCGATGGGCTGGGCGGGAGCGTTGAGCGCGGAGTTCGAGCCGGGCAAGGTGTACGAAGTCAGCGGCGTGATCGACGTCAAGACGGGCGAGCGCTTCGAGTGCGCGGGAGCAGGCAAGGCCGCGGACAAAATCTGGCTGGCTACGGCGCCAAGAGTCGCGGATGAAGGGGAGAAGAAGAGGCTGCGTTCGACCTACTCCGCCGGGCTGGTGGACATGGAGGCGGCGGCGGTGGCTCGGTTGGCCCGGATGCGGGGGATTCCGTTTCACTGTCTGAAGGGCGTGAGCGACGGATACAAGGATCATCTTCCTGATTTCAATCGTTTTATAGACAAGAACGGGCGCTTCCAGCTGGCCCGGTTCGTGAGCTTTACGCTGCTGCGTCCCGGAAGCTGGCCCGCGCTGATCCGCATGGGTGAAAATAGCAAGAGGGCGGCGCAGCAACTCGCGGTGCAGGTGCCAGAACTCTTGACGGAATCGGAAGGGGCTGGGAGCAAGACTCGGAAGAAAAGCTAACGTCCTGTCTCTGAAGCTGATTCAAGAACGGGAAAAGCAACCGCAGTCATACATGGCCCTGTGGGCCAGCCAAGGCCATGAAAATTGAGTAAGTGATCGGTGTGGGCAGAAGAAGACATGAATTTTCAGGGCAGGTCCTTCGACTGCGCTGCGCTCCGCTCAGGATGACAGTTTTTTTGATGAGCACTTCAGAGACAGGACACTAGGAAGAAAAATCAGGAAGAATCAGAAGGCTGAATGACGACACAAGCATCAGGCCACCCAGGCCAGAGCACTCAAAGCCAATTCGAGCATGAAATCCCAGCCACGATGAAGGCGATTGTCTATCGCGGTATCAACGATCTGCGTCTGGAGACGGTGGCGGTGCCGGAGATCGGCGCGGGCGAGTTGCTGGTCAAGATAGCCGCCTGCGGCATCTGCGGAACCGACCTGAAAAAGATCCACCTGGGTTCGCACAGCGCGCCGAGGATCTTCGGACACGAGATGGCGGGAACGGTGGTGCGCGCCGGCGCGGGCGTGGAGAATTTCCAGGTGGGCGACCGGGTGATGGTGTTTCACCACATTCCGTGCGGGAAGTGCTACTACTGCCGGAAGAAGACCTTTGCGCAATGCGCGGTATACAAGAAGGTGGGCGCGACGGCGGGCTTTGAACCGTCGGGCGGGGGGTTCAGCGAATACATACGGGTGAGCGACTGGATTGTGGCCAACCGCGGGGTGGTGCTGATTCCGGAGGGGATTCCGTTTGAGCAGGCGGCGTTCATCGAGCCGGTGAACACCTGTTTGAAGGGCGTGAAGCTGCTGAATCTGGAGTCCGATGAGACGGTGCTGGTGATCGGACAAGGCCCGATCGGACTGATGCTGGCAGCCCTGGCGCGGAGGACGGGGGCCAGGGTGCTGACCTCGGATCTGTATCCGGAGCGCCATGCAATTGCGGCGAAGTTCGGGCTGACGGAGCCGATTCATGCCGGGACGGAAAACGTGATCGAGCGGGTGATGGCGGCTACCGAGGGACGGGGCGCGGATGTCGCGATCCTGGCGGTGGGTGGCAGCGCGCTGATCAAGACCTGCATGGACGCGGTGCGGCCGGGCGGCAAGGTGATGCTTTTTGCGCAGACGCAGCACGGGGAAGCGGTGATCGACCCCGGCGCGGTTTGCATGGACGAGAAAAGCCTTCTCGGCTCATATTCTGCGTCGATTGAGATCCATGATGAAGTTCTGGAGCTGGTTTTCGGCGGGTATCGCAACGGATTCGACCTTACGCAGCTGATTTCGCATCGCTTTCCGCTGGAAGAGACGGTTGCCGGAATCGCCGTTGCATCGAATCCCCAGGCCGACTCAATGAAGATTATGATTGAGCCTGTTCCGGGCGCAGGGGCGATTCGTAGCACGATCAGTTCTGCGGTGGCGGGATCAGGAAGCAGGGCCGAATAGGATGGAAGCTACAGGCAAAGTCGTAACAGCCATGGAAGCGCCAGCAGCGACAACCATGCAGGCGGCAGTGCTGCATGGACGGGAAGACATTCGCATCGAGCAGGTTCCAGTGCCTGAGGCTCGGCCAGGAGAACTGATTGTGCGGGTGGGTGCGGCCTTGACCTGCGGGACCGATCTCAAGGTCTTCCGGCGCGGATACCATGCGCGGATGATTGTGCCTCCGGCGCTCTTCGGGCATGAACTGGCTGGAACGATTGTCGAGGTAGGCGAGGGCGTGACAAACTTCGCCTCAGGCGATCGCGTGGTTGCGCTGAATTCGGCTCCCTGCGGAGAGTGCTATTTCTGCAAGCGGGTACAGGAAAACCTCTGCGACGATCTTCTGTTCAATAACGGCGCCTACGCCGAATTCATACGGATCCCGGCGCGGATTGCGGCCAAGAACACTCTGAAAGTCCCGGATCATGTTCCCTTGGAGCACGCGGCGTTGACGGAGCCGTTGGCTTGTGCCGTGCATGGGTTTGAAGACTCGCACCCGCACCCTGGAGATACGGTCGCGGTGATCGGCGGAGGGCCGCTGGGCTTGATGATCTTGCATGTGGCGGCGCTGTACGGGTGCCAAGTGATCGCTATTGTGAAGCACGACGGGCAGGTGGCGGCGGCGAAGCAACTGGGCGCAGCGCAAGTTGTCCAGACTTCGAGCATTCGCACCGCGATTCGCGACACGCGGGCGCTGACCAACAAGAATCGCGGCGTGGACATCGCGATAGAAGCGGTGGGCGTTCCGGAGGCGTGGCAGGAGGCGGTAGAACTTGTGCGCAAGGGCGGCACTGTCAACTTCTTCGGAGGTTGCGCTGTGGGCACGCATGTTTCGCTGGATACAAACCGGCTGCACTATAACGACATCACGCTGCGCGCGACCTTCCACCACACCCCGGCGATCTGCCGGAAGGCGCTGGAACTGATTGCGAGCGGGCGCTTCCAGGCATCCGCCTTTATCACCGGTCATGCCCAACTGTATGAACTGAACCGGGTCTTTGAGAAGCTGATGAATCGCAGCAACGAAATCAAGACCGCGATTTTGCCGGGATGAGGCTGCCATGACCATGACGATGGATGAAGAGGCACTGGTCGCGAAGGCCTGGGCCGCGCTGCCGGCGAGCTACCGGATGCCCGAGGTTGCGCCCAGCCTCGACGAGGCGCGGGCGTGGTGCAAGAAGCTGGCGGAGTCGCACTACGAGAATTTTCATGTTGCCTCGTGGTTTTTGCCGGAGGCTTTGCGGCCACACTTCCATGCGATTTATGCGTATTGCCGAGTTTCGGACGATCTGGGCGACGAGGTGGGCGACTGCTCTGCGGCCTTGGCGATCCTCGATCTGTGGGGAAGTGAACTGGATGCCTGCTATGAAGGCGTCGCGCGTCACCCGGTATTTGTGGCGCTCGCCGAGACCATCCGCGCGTGCGGGATTCCCAAAGAGCCTTTTGCGGATTTGCTGACGGCTTTCCGGCAAGATCAGAAGAAGACGCGCTTCGAGAGCATGCAGGAAGTGCTGGAGTATTGCCGGTACTCGGCGAACCCGGTGGGCCGTCTGGTGCTGTATGCGACGGGTGAGGCTGCCGACGGCGCAGAACGCGCGGAGCGCTTCGCGCTGTCGGATGCGACCTGCTCGGCGCTGCAACTGGCCAACTTTTGGCAGGATGTGCGGGTGGACTGGAGCAAGGACCGGGTCTACATTCCGCAAGGGGACATGCGCCGGTTCGGAGTTTCAGACGAGACGATTGCGGCGGGGATTGCGACGGCAGAGTTTCGCGCACTGATGCAACACGAAGTGGGCTATGCACGAGAGCTTTTCGAGCAGGGACTGCCGCTGATTGGGAAGGTGCACCGCGCACTCGCGCTGGATTTGGATCTATTCAGCCGTGGCGGGCTGGCGATTCTGCGGGCGATTGAACTTCAGAACTTTGATGTTCTGAAGTCGCGGCCGTCCATCTCGAAGGGCGCCAAGCTGGGGTTGGCCCTCCGCGCGGTGGCGGGGAAGTTGCTGCCCTGGATGAGCCTGAACAAGGGCGGAACGGGCAAGCGATCCGAGGAACCGGGAACGAGAGGGAAGTCCGCGTGAGATCAGGGCGAACCGAAGAAGCTCGCGCGGTGACAGCGCAGGTGCTCGATAGCGCTTATGCTGAATGCCGCGCTATCGCCAGACGTGAAGCAAAGAATTTTTATTATGCATTCATTGCCCTGCCAAATCGGCGGCGCAACGCGATCTGCGCCATCTACGCATTCATGCGCAAGGCGGACGACCTGGCCGATGACGAGAGCGTCGGGCGAGAGGAGCGCCGGCGGAGGCTGGATGCGTGGCTTGCCGACTGGCGCGGGGTGTGCCACGGCGGCGACTCTTCGAACATGGTCTTCCTTGCGGTGCGCGATGCGGTGGAGCATTTTCAGATCCCATTGAACTTGCTGGACGAACTCATCGCGGGCGTGACGATGGATCTGGAACCCAAACCGGGGGATCTGGAGTCGGAGACGGACAGCGAGCCGGATACCTACGAGACCTTTGCGGATCTTTACCGCTATTGCTACCTGGTCGCGTCGGTGGTGGGTCTGGTGTGTATCCGGATCTTCGGATACCAGGACCAGCGCGCCGAAAAGCTTGCCGAGAAGACAGGAATCGCCTTCCAGTTGACGAACATCCTGCGCGATGTGGCCGAGGACGCCGAGCGGAACCGGGTTTATCTGCCGCTGGAGGATCTGGCCGCGCACGGGGTGGCCCTTGAAGCGCTCTTGCATCGCACGCCGGGTTCAGGCCCGACCGATGCCGAGCGGGCGCTGCTGAAGGAAATTGGACAGCGGGCGGAGAAGTTCTACCAGGCAGGTATGGAATTGATGCCGCTGATCGAAGCCGAGAGCCGGCCGGCGCTTTGGGTGCTGGTGAGCATCTACCACGCCTTGCTGAAACGCATTGAAAAGGCGAACTACGATGTGTTCTCGAGACGCGTCAGTGTTCCGACCGCGGAAAAGGTTCGCATTCTGGTGGTGGGGATTGCGCGCATGGGGCTGGCGCGGTTGATAGTGAAATAGTGAAGCTCACTGAAGGATGACGAAGAGCAACCGCAGGTCCTTCGACTGCGTTGGGCGCCAAACCACCCCAGCGACGAAGACCTGTCGCTAGGTGGTTTGGCGCCCAACTTCGCTCAGGATGACAGTGCTTTTTATTGTGCGTACTTCAGACGCGGGACACTAGGAAATGAGATTGATTCATTTGGCCCAGGACCAGCAGAAATCTGTTGCGGTAATCGGTGCGGGAGTGGCGGGCATGAGCGCGGCCTGCGCGCTGGCGGAAGCGGGGTTCCGGGTTCAGCTTGTGGAACGGCGCGGATACCTGGGCGGGCGAGCTTCTTCGTATCCGCATCCCGGAGTAAATGAAGTCATCGACAACTGCCAGCACGTACTGTTTGGTTGCTGCACGAATCTCGTCGGGTTCTACAGGCGCATTGGTGTCGCCGACCAGATTCACTGGACCAGCGAGATGACGATGATCGAGCCCGGTGGCCGGCGTTCGGCGTTGGGTCCTTCCGGCTTGCCTGCGCCGTTGCATGGGCTGCCCAAGCTCCTGAGCGCCGGAGCGTTCAACCTTGCGGACAAGATTTCGCTGGGGCGGGCCTTCGCGGCGATGATGCGGCCGGGCGTGATGGAAGATTCGAGCGAGAACCTGGGAGCCTGGTTGCGGCGCAATCAACAAAGCGACGGGGCGCTGAATCGCTTCTGGCGGCTGGTGATTGCGAGCGCGATGAATGCCGAGATAGATACGATTTCGCTGCCCTATGCGGCGAAGGTGATTCGCGAGCTGTTCATGAACTCGCCCGAGGCGGGAAGCATGGGCATGAGCCGGGTGCCGTTGAGCGATCTCTACGCGCCGGTGGTGGCGTTCATTGAAGAGCGAGGCGGGGCTGTTCATTTGAATACACACGTCGACGGCGCGAACTGGGTGGAGTCAGCGATCGGGGGCCGGGGCGAGTGGATGGTGAAGACGCGCGATGGCGAGCTGGTTTCCGACTACCTGTTGATTGCACTACCTTTTGAGGGACTGCAGAAGCTGCTGCCGAATCTGCCGGCAGCGGTCGGGGCAGGGAAGCTGGCGGCGCAACTGGAGAAGCACGTGCATTGGCCTATCTGTTCCGTCCATTTGTGGTTTGACCGGGATATCACCGAATTGGAGCACGCCGTGCTTCTGGACCGGGAGATTCACTGGATGTATAACCAATCGCGGCTCCAGACGGGGCGGGGCGGCCACTATATCGAGTTGGTTGTCAGTGCGACGCGATCCTTTGCGGCTTTGCCGCGCGAGGAAGCGATCGCACTCGCATTGAAAGAACTGGAAGAGTTTTTTCCGCTGGTGAAGGAAGCCAGGCTGGAAAAGGTGGCGCTGATCAAGGAAGTGCGGGCGACCTTTGGGGTTCCGCCGGGGATCAATGCGGCGAGGCCATTTGTGGACTCTCCGTGGCCCCATTGCTTTCTGGCGGGTGACTGGATCGATACGGGCTGGCCTTCCACGATGGAGAGTGCGGCGCGTTCCGGGCATCTGGCGGCCGAGGGACTGGGCATCGCGGCCGGGCAGCCGTTCAAGTGTTTTGAGAAGGATCTGAACCCCAAGGGGTTGATGCGTTTTCTGGGGTGAATGGGCAAGAGCGGATCTTGCGTAGTTTGCGGTTACTTGTAACGGCGAGTGGCCTTGAAGACCATGGAAAAAATGCCCGACTCGTCGCGCGCCAGGAGCAGGGAAATATGCCGGTTGATGGCCACTTCAGCCTGAATCAACTGCTGGCCTGTGGTATTCACATTTGTAGCGTAGGTCAGGGTCAGGTTACGGCCGAATTGCTCCTCGACAATGATGCGCGAAGTGGAATTGCCCAGAGCGCCGAGGTAGTTGGGATCGACTTTGACCGAGCCGGCGCCAAAGAGTTTTTGCACTCGGCTGCTTACGGTGGCGTTGAGGGCTCCGCCGAGAAGGGCGTCGGTGGTGGGATTGGCCACTGTTTGCATCTGCTGCTGGGTGTAGAGGCGCTGCTGGTCCTGCGTGCGTCCCAAGGCGAGGAGTGCGACCACGTCGGCCTCCGGCAGCGGCGGATCGCTGCGATAGGTGAAAGCAGGCTTGTCGAGGGTTCCATGCAAGCCAAGGGTAATGTCGTAGTCTTCGACGCGCGCCGTGGCGTTGAGGTCAATGAGCGGCTGAATCCGCACGGGATTGTTGAAAGAGACTTCACCGCGCTGCAGTTCGTAGCGTGTACCGGCGATGAGAGCGCTCCCCTCGATGATGGATATCCGCCCAAGCAGGGAGGGGGAAGCGACGGTTCCTCGCACGCGCAGGTCAACGTCGCCGGATAGCTTCGCGTAGGCATTTTGGAAGTTCAGCTGCGGCGAGGAAAGGACATGCACATCGAGGCGCACATGATTGGAGGGGGCATCGAACGGCGCAATAGCCTGCACTGAGTTGGTTTGCGCTACCAGCGCGGCAATGTCGAAGTCGGGGCTGACGCTGAAGCGGGTGATCATGACTTCGCCGCCAAGCTGCATGTTGCTTTGTGGCCCCTGCAGGTGGAGAGTAGCGTCGGCCAGTGAACTGACCCCTTCAGGATAGCGGATCCGAATCCCACTTCCGATTGCAGTCAGATCCGCGAAAAGGCCGTGCTGCCAGGTGAGGTATCCGCCCAAGCCCAGCACTCCCCCACCGGTCATGGCAGTGAGAGATTTGACTTCCAGGCGGTTCTGGTTGAACTCGAGTGACCCGTGCAATTGGCTGATGCTGTTGGGCAAGTCCTGGAGTGCGATGGAGCCATTCTGGAAGTCGAGGCGGCCCTGCAGTCCGGGATCGAGCAGAGGACCGTGCGCCTCGACCTGAAACGTAGAGCTGCCACTTGCAGTCACGTCGGGGTCAAAGGTTTCAAGCACCTTGAGATTGATGCTTCCCGCCGCAGCGAGGTCGAGTTGCCGGGAACCTCTGAGCGACAGCATACCCTGGAGGCGTAGATTGGTGTCTTCGCCGGTGATGTGCAGCGGGTCAAGACTCAGCCGCGCATTCGAAAGGGTGGCATGGACTTCGCCCTCGCTGTGCAAGTGCACGCCGGAGAGGGTGACTTCGGCCTGCTTCAGACGGGCTTCCCCGCGCAACTCGTCCGGCCGGCTGAGGGGGCCCTCAATGCTGACCGAACCGGCCATGGAAGACTCGCCGTTGAGTCCCTGGACATGGGACATCTTCAACAAGGCTCCAATGTTGAATTGTGAAAAATCCAGTTGGGCATGCGTGGAATAGTCGGAATCCAGCGAAGTCTGGCCATGCAGAGCCAGCTCCGCAGCTTCGAGCCGGGTACTCATACCGTAGATGAGCTTGCGGTCGGCCGAGTGTGCCTGCAGGTCAAGGGATCCCAATGCCTCTCCGCCGACGGTGAGCGAGGCGAGAGTGGCTTTGGCCTCCAGGCGCGGATCGTCAAGCGTGCCCGAACCGGCAAGGGTGAACTGCAGTTTGCCCGCTGCGTCCACTCCTTGCTCACGGAGACGATGAATGCGCGCGACGTCAATGCCTGCTGCGCGTGCGTCAACCTGAAAGGACCGAGATTGGAGATCGAGGCTTCCGGCTGCATCGATGCTGCCCGCATCCGAGGCGATGGTGAGGGCCGAGAGGCTTAGCAAATGCCCCGCAAGAGTTCCTTGCGCGCGGATGCGGTTGACCGGCTCGTTCCATACGCTGCCCTTATCGAGTTCCGCCCACCCGGATCCGGCAAGGGAGCGAAGGGGACCATCGACTAAAAACTGTGTGTTCAGTACACCATTGACGGGGATGTTCTGTGCGAGGAAAGGCTGCAACTGCTCGATGTGGACGCCAGCCGCCTTAACGCGCGCGCGCAGCTTTGCGCCCGGGTCAAAGGCAGTTGCGGAACAGGAAGGCTTTGCGCAGGGTTCAGCCGTCAGACTCCCATCGATGTCGATCGCAGCCTGACTGTTGCGCAGGCGACCGTTCAGAACGTCAATGCGCCCGGATGAGTAACTGCCGGAAGCAACAACCGAGTCCCAATGAACAGTTTGAGTTTTGCTGTTCCTTTCGCTGCTGAGAGGGATCTCAAGATCGAGGAGCGTGGCCTTCACGTTCCCGGTCAGGCGGGGATCGGCAAGCGAGCCCGCCCAAGTGCCGTGAAACTCGGCTTGACCTTTGAGCGAAACGGGCAGGGCAGCGGTGCCGGTCTTCCCGTTTCGCTTGAGGCCAAGATCGCGCAGTGTGGTATTGAACTCGCTGAGATCGCCTATGCGCATGTCAACAGCCAGACCAGCCGGGCCGGTCATAGGATAAGCGCCGAGGCGACCTTGGGCATGGATCTCGCTGGCGGGGAGGCGGAGGTCCAATTTGCGGAGGTCCACGGAGCCGTCGCGCTGGTGGTAGATTCCATCGATCACGCCATTGAGGGCGAATTGATTGGCCGCGATTTGGGATGGCGCGACTAACTGGAGTTGCGACTTTACGTCGAGGGTATTCACATCTCCTTTGATCCAGGTTGCGACGGCTGGGCCGTTAAGGCGGCTGTCGAAGCCGAGGTGTTGATAGGGCGGCAGAGAGACCATTTCCAGCAAGGTATCGAGAGCCACGCCTTTAAAGCTGGCGGTGACTTTTCCATCCACCGGAATCACGATGATGTCGGAAGGTTTGAATGGATCGGCGGGCGGAATTGGGAGGTTGTGGCCGGATCCCGACTTGCCGCTCGGAGCCGGCTGCAGGGTGGCTATTCCGGGAACCGGGGGCAACCAATGCGCAAGATCCAGATCGCCCTCCAATTGCCCGCCTTGGCGCAACCGCGCAACGATAGAGGTAATCTGCAAGCGCTCTGGATCGGCATGCACATGCGCATCGAGGCGAACGCCGGTAGCAACGACACCGGTACCAATGTAGGACCCGTCATCAACATGAACGCCGCCATCGATGCGGAAAATGCCGCCAGCGCCGGCGCCGGCAAGATTCAGATGAGTCAGGCCCCTCGGTGCGAAGTTATAGCCTGTGATCGACTCGAGCAGCCGCAGGTCCAACTCGCCGTTGGCGCTTCCCTGCCAGCGTGGGCGGGAAAAATCCTTCAGATCTCCGGAGATGTCCAGCGAACGGTCCGGGACTCCTTTGCCGCTCGCAGTGAGCCGCAGGGAGCGGAGAAAAGCCGCGTCGCGGGTCAGATCCACAGTGGCCTGCAGGAATCCCTCGACAGGAGCGAGCTTCTTCGACGTAGGCTGGGCATCGGGAGTCACGGTAGTTGCATCGCGGACAAAATGCAGATCACGAACTCCGGACTCGATGCGGTAGGTTTCCGGCAGCCCACTCGCCGCGGGGACGTAGCTCATGCGGACGGAGAAGTCCCGGGCATCGAGGGCGATGGGCAAATATCGGTGCCAAAAATCGAAGGCCGCGGCGCGGCTCTCGAAATTGACCACGCCCTCGGTGATTCCCAAGTGGCCGGTCTTGAGATCAAATAGCATATCCAGACCGGACTTGCCCGGTTTGCGGATTCGCGCCGGGTGAGGCTGATTGGTGGTCCCATCGCGATAGACGATCAGGTGCATCGAAGGACGGTCGATCTGGAGATCGCGCAGGAGGATCTTCGGACTGAAGAAGTCGAAGACGCTGAAACGCAACTGGATGTGGGTGATCTGAAGATAAGGATCCTCAGCCGGGGTCTCCTTGCCGTGAACGGTCAAGCCGTTGACATCCATCTGGAGCGCGAGCGGCTGCCAGTGGAAGGAGCCGATTTCGACGCGTCCACCCAGCGAATTGCCGACCACTAGAATCAATTGTTTACGCGCCATTTCCGCGAATGCGCTTGAACTGATCCACACGTACAAGGCGGCGATGCCCCCGGCAGCCAGAAATGCAAAGATGAGCACGGCCCGAGTCAAACGGCGCAGAGTCTTTGAAGGCGGCTTTGAATTAGCCGGCTGCGCGGTCGATTTGGTGATTTCAGGAGGATTGCTGCTGGGCTCGCTCATTTGGCTGCCGGTCCTCCTTGGTCTTTGGTTTTGTCTTTGGCGGGGTTCTTGGCTTCGGGTGTCTCGAACGATGGGTCAAGAACCTCGATGTCTCCTTGCATGCGCAGGTTTTTCAGCCAGTCATCAAAGAGAGTGTTGACCTGACGCTGGAGCAGAATCTCCTGGATGCGCGGGGCAACGCTTTCAAGAGAGGGCTTCTTCTCGCCGGCGGCATATTGGGGCAGAAGGGTCTCTCGATAGTAAGTCTCAATCTCCTGGGGTGTGATGCGAATACCCTGGCGGAAGCGCATCTCGATAAAACCGAGAATCTGCAGACGGTAGCGCAGGTAGGTTTCGACGCGCTGGGCGGTCAACCCGTGGCTGGAGAGAAACTGATTCCATCCTTCTTCCGTTGCGCAGTTCTGGCGAACGCAGATGGGAAGTTCGGTACGGATTTCATGCAACCGGGCATCGACCTGGTCCTGGGAGGGGTCCGCTTCGCGCGCGTCCTCCTGGCGAATCTGCTGCTGGATCAGAGATCTTCCAATCAATTGTTCAAGCGCCCGTTGAGGGGTGAGGACACTGAGGCCAGCTTCTCCGGGGTCGAGAATCGCGAGCTTGATTTCTTCGTCGAGATCGCTTTGTAGGACAGCTTGATTATTGACCACGGCGACGACCCGGTCGAGGACGACCGCGGAAGAATCCGAATTCGGCTGCGCTGCATTTTGGCTTTCAGCCCCGGCCGGGAGGTACAGGAAAACTGCTGCTGCACAAACAACCAGCGGGCGCAGCGTGAAGCTGGCAGTCGCGTCGAAAAATGGAGTCACCAGGCGCATCAAAAGGTCTGTCCCAGGCTGAAGAAGAAATTGAAGTGGTTAGCTTCGCCTACGTGTGGATCGGAAATTGGATTCGGAAGCGAGTAGTTCTCGTAGACCGGATAAATCGGCGTATTCAGGTTATAGCTGAAGTCCAGGCGAATGGGACCAACCGGGGTGTGATAACGCATGCCGACTCCAGGTGCGTGCGAGAAGTAGTTGAAGCTGCACGGGCTTTTCAATCCGGTAGAACTGTAGGGAGCGTCAGGCGGCAACAACTGCGGATTCTTGCAGGTATTGCGATCCGGCTGGTTGAAGCGTAGGGCGCTAGCCCAGGCATCGGATGCGTTGGTGAAAACATTCCCCATGTCGTGGAAGATCACGAGGCTCAAGGTGTTTCCGAGCAGGGGAAGATTTGGTGGCGGAAGGCGCAGTTCGGTGCTGTTGATCAATGTGCCGGTCCCCCCGACCGGGTAGCCAGTTTCGGGATCTCTAGGGCCGGCGGCGTTCATGGAGAAACCGCGCAGCGAGGTTGTCCCGCCTGCATACAGGCGTTCAGGAAGAGGAATCAGTTCTTCGCTGGTGGTGCCGAAGGCTCGTTCCTGGCCATACCGGGTATTGCGGGCGATAACGAAGCGGCTTTTGTCGAAGCTGTAAAAGCTGGAATTGGAGAGGTCAAGACGGTTGAATTGGACCTGTGAGCCGAAAGAAGCAGCGCTGAGAAACTCCTGGAAGCTGGTGTAAGTTCCCCGATGTGCATCAAGGGGAGAGTCACGTGTGTCTCGAATCCAGGTCAACGCCGGGCCGGCTACACGCTGAGCCGTGGAGAGGGGCGTGATTTCCTGCTGGGCGACCTGGAGGTTATTGGCGTCCACCTTGATACGGCGGAAGTCGAACTCGTAGATCAATGTGTTGGCTTTGGAGAGAAAGGGGGATGACCCGTCGAAATGCTGTGTCCATCGTGTGCCGGACTCCAGCTTGGAGGCGACGTAGGTGGTGACGTCTAGGCTGTTGGCATACCCTCCGGAGAGGGTTAAACCGATGTTCTTGCGTCCTTCGAAATGGGGCACCTGGTAGAGCAGATCGATCTTCTGCTCGAGCAGGCCGTAGGTGGCGCGCAGAGAGGCGGATTGCTCGCGGCCGCCAAGGTTATTGCGGGTGATGTCGAGGAGTCCGCGCAGGCTAATATTTGCCTTGGGGTTCGAGCCGCAGAGGATATTACGCACCGCCGCGCCCTGGCAATTGTTCTGCGGGGTCCCGGTCTGTATCTCGAATCCGCCGCCATAGTTCAGCGCCCATCGGCGTGCCTCCGAGGCTTGCAGGAGGATGGTCTTGGAGGCTTCCTCGCCGCTGGGGTTTTCAATGGCGGTGTCGACTTCGTTGAACAAGGCAAATTCGTATAGGTTGCGCTGCGTTTCCGCAAGCGCGGTTTCGTTCAGCGGGTCGCCGGGATGCAGAGTAATGGCCTTGACAACCGTCTCGGGACGGGTGAATTCGAGCCCACTCAGCAATACCTTGCGCACGAAAACCGGCTGCCCTTCGTGGATACGGAAGACGACGTCGACCTGGTTGGGATCTGCGGTGTCCGTTTGCTGTTGGATCTCAACACGGGCATTCTCAAAGCCGCGGCTCAAGTAATCGGTCATCAGCGTATCTCTGTCGCCGGTCAGATTCTGAGGGGAAAGGAGCTGACCGGGAGTGGTATTCAGTTCCTTCATCAACTTTGCGACGTCGCTATTGTCCGCACCCTCGATGCGTACGGATGCCACGCGCTGCTGTGCGCCTTCAGAGATGTGGTAGACGATCTCGAAGCGAGTCTTGCCGACCAGCGAGGGTGCGGTGCCGATCGGCGCAGTGCGCGTTTCAGGCACGACTTTGACCTGAGAGAATCCGTTGTTCTGGTAGAGCGCCTGCAAGGCGCGGACGTCGGCGGCAACCAGATTGAGGCTGTAGGCGCCATGGTGATCGAGGCCACTGGCAGGATGAACCCCTAGATTGTCCATGAGCGTGGCGGAATCGAAGTAGTGGTTGCCGTCTACGGAGACGCTGCCGAGGCTGCGGCGCGCGCCGAGATGCGCGTGATAGAGGATGGTGAGCAGGCCGGTGCTGCTGCTCTGCTGTTCGTGGTCCACCTTGACGTCGAAGTAGCCGAGGCGCTGAAAGTAGTCTCGCAATCGACGATCGCCCTCGTTGAGCAGGTCGTCGTCCACGGCGCCTTCCTCGAAGAGGGGAATGATGTGCCTGACTCGCGATGGGGCCAGGTTGGCACCTTCGACAAAAACCTTGACGAGGCGGCCCTGCGTGGCAGCAAAGACGAAATTGCTCTTCATGGTGCTTGCGACATATTTCTGCGAGGTTAGCTTGAGGTCGGCTTCCAGGTGGTCGCGTTCGTGGTAGTGCTTCATGATGGCTGAGAGCGCGCGCTCGGCGGTCTCGTGATCGACGTGGCTGCCGGCGCGCAGGTGTGCAATGGTTCTGAATTCGCGGAGACTCATGCCCGGGTCGCCGGTTACCTCGACCGAACCGATCCGGGCCTGGGGACCGCTGACGACGTGGATGGCGATATCGACGAGCTGGTCTTCCCTATGCTGGGTGAGGACGGGTGTAATCACCGGCTCATGGAAGCCATTGTCAGACATGGTTTGCCGCATCTGTTCCAAAGCCCGGTCCATCCAATTCTGGGTGAATCTGGTCCCGGCGTTCAGCTGGCTAGCGCGCTGTAATTGCGCATTCAGGGTGGCTCCCTTGGCTCCATCGACACTAACCCTGCCAATGAAGGTGCGCGGAGTTCCGCGGAAGACGAGATCGACACCGCCTGTCCGGAGTATTCCTTCGACCTCGATGGTCTCGTAAATGCCAGTGGCAAAGAGTTGGCGCAGGCTCTTCTGCACATTTTCCCGGTTGAGAGGGGAACCCACCGACTGGGCAATGTGGCCGTTCAGTGCGGCAAGACGTCTGGCGTCCACTCCCTCAAAGCTGATGTGGAGGACGGGTAGCCCATCCCATTGGCTGAGTGTGGCAGGGGTGTTCGGTGCAGAGCCAGGCGCGACGGAGGCTGCGCCGGTAAGAAGCGCTACGCGGGTGTATGAGGGTGCAAGGAGCAATGTCTGGCAGCAGGCGAAGCTGGCTGGCCCCAAACCGACGGCGAGAATGTATACAGAAAGGTTGCCGTATCCACGCCTTCCGAGGCGAGGCGGATATGCCTTACTGTTCACTGCCTGTTTTCCCCGAGGGCGCGGAGCCATGCTTCCCATTTCAGCTTTCCTACCGTTTCAGTCCAAGAATAGGCGGGACGCGTTTTGGGCGACGCCATCCAAGTCCTGAAAAATGATCTATTCACCTTATACTAGAGCGAAAGCAGAGTTGGTGTTCCCTGGCGAGTTCTGTGCAGGTGCGCCGCACTCTGGGTGCTTTGATTTCCGTTCCGTCGACGAAGACTTGTTGCGGAGGCCCCGGTCATCCACCCCATCGACGAAGACTTGTCGCGGAAGGCCTCGTGGTTGGACGTCGCGGTTTTGGGAACGGTCACTCTGGTTTCGTTACAGCGAGTAAAGTAGGTTGGCGCAGCTGTATGAGGTCTGCGGATCTCTCCGTTCGAAGGAGGCGCATGTCCAATCCTGGCTTGTCGGCGCAGCCACTGAATCCGGGCTCCGCAGCGTCGGGTAGGAAGTTTCCGGAGGGCGAGATGCCCGGTCAGGGCGCCGAAGAGCAGGCGGGGCAGCGCTCGCTCTTGCCCTCTCCGACCTCGGATGAGGCGAAATTGCTAGCCGCGGCGCAATCTGGCGATCATCAGGCATTTGCATGCATATACTCTCAACACAAAAGGCGCATCTACTCTTTGTGTCTGCGCATGGTGGGCAGTGTTGCCGAAGCGGAGGATCTGACGCAGGAGGCGTTTCTCCAACTGCACCGCAAAATTGCCACTTTCCGCGGAGACTCGGCTTTTTCCACTTGGCTTCACCGGTTGGCAATCAATGTGGTTTTGATGCATTTGCGCAAGAAGAATCTTTCCCTTGTATCGCTGGACGAGGCGATGGAGCCTTCTCCGGACGAAGGGCCCGGGCGCAGTTTTGGCGCCGCTGATTTGAATCTGGCCGGGTCCATCGACCGTCTCGCACTGGAACACGCGGTGGCCGATCTGCCGGCGGGCTACCGGCTCATCTTTATTCTGCACGACATCGAAGGATATGAGCATAATGAGATAGCTTCCATGCTTGATTGTTCGATCGGTAATAGCAAGTCCCAGTTGCACAAAGCTCGGCTGAAGCTTCGGGATGCCTTGTGCGCGTACCCTCGGCAGGAGGAGCGGCGATGATCGATTGCCCCGACACCCTGAGTTGTGAACAGTTCCAGAGCCAGTTGCCTGAACTGATTGGCTCCGGCGCCGCGATTGCCGAGCATGCGCATCTTCAGCATTGTGAACTCTGCAAGGCGTTGCTCGCGGACCTGGAAGCCATTGCCGAGGCTGCTCGGCAGCTGCTTCCCATCGTGGACCCCCCGGAGGATCTCTGGGAACATATCGAATCGGCGATCAAGGGCGAACGAGAGTCCTCGAAGGAAGAGTGAGACAAGGCGCGCGGGTGGGATGCCGTCGATCTCTGGGCAAAGTGCTAAGGGATGCGGCTGGTTTCCCATTTGCCACGAAGCTTCCCACAGCGGCAACTCCTTTGATTCTTAACGGCCTTCTGCTCACTTTCTCCGGATTTGCGCCGATACAACCATCGGACTCTGCTCCATCTTCTTGTCCTGAATCGACTTGGCTTCTTGTCGGCAAGTGGTCCTGGGCGGCAAGGGAGAAGAAGTACTTCCATTGGCCGGACGTAGAATCAGAGGCTGATGTAGGGAAGCCGACAGCGGGTAGCGCAATGTGAGAATGATGGGTGAGGGAGAAACTTGAAACCTTTTGAATTCCTGCAAAGTCTAACGAAGAAAAGTTGATATGAGGACACTCAATGCCTAGCCAATCATCCACTCCGCTCCTCCCCAATGATTCATCTTCTGGCGAGAATTCGACTGTACGCAGAGTCCCGGTGCTGCCGGTACGTGACACCGTCTTGTTTCCCCATGCGGTGTTGCCCCTGACGGTGGGCCGGGAGAGCTCCATTCAGTTGATCGAGTCGCTGGGAGAGGAACGGAACATCATCGTGGCGGCACAGCTGGACCCGCGTCTGGACTCTCCGAAGCCGGGGGATATGCATCCGGTGGGTACTTTGGCGACGGTGCACAAGGTTGTGCGGATGCCCAACCAGAGCCGCTTTGTCTTTACCGAAGGCGTGGAACGGGTGAGGTTGCTGCGCTATGTGCAGACCGAGCCGTTCATGATTGCCGAGGTGGAAACGCTGCGCGAGAGCGAGGATGCGTCGACCTCCAGCGTGGAAGCGCTGGTTAGGAATGTGATTGGACAGTTCCAGCAGATTGTTGCGGAGTCGCCGACTCTTTCCGATGAACTTCGCACTATTGCGCAAAATATTGAGGAGCCGAGCCGACTGGTAGATTTTGTTGCATCCTCGCTGCCTTTTTTGACCACCGACGACAAGCAGGAGCTTCTGGAGACGCCGAGCATTCTGACGCGTTTGGAACTGTTGAACCAGCACTTGGCGAAGGAAATCGAAGTGCAGCAGCTGCGCACCAAGATCCAGACCGAAGTGCAGGACCAAGTGCAGCAGTCGCAGCGGGACTATTATCTGCGCGAACAGCTCAAGGCGATTCAGAAGGAGTTGGGCGAACAGGACGAGGGGCAGCGCGAGGTGGAGGAACTGCGGCAGAAGATCGATGCCGCAGGCATGCCGGAGGACGTGAAGAAGGAGGCTCTGAAGGAGCTTTCGCGACTGTCGCGCATGTCTCCAATGGCGGCCGATTACTCGCTGACCCGCAACTACATTGAGTGGCTGGCGGTGTTGCCATGGAACAAGAGTTCCGGTTCGAAGGTGGATATCGGCAAGGCGCGGGAGATTCTGGACGAGGACCACTACGAACTGAAGAAGGTGAAGGACCGCATTCTGGACTATTTAAGTGTTCTGGAGCTGAAGCCGGACATGAAGGGTCCGATCCTCTGTTTTGTCGGACCCCCGGGGGTGGGCAAGACGAGCCTGGGCCGGTCAATAGCGCGGGCTCTGGGTAGGAAATTTCAGCGCATTTCGTTAGGGGGCATGCACGACGAGGCGGAGATTCGCGGTCATCGCCGGACGTATATCGGAGCGTTGCCTGGACAGATCATCCAGAGCATCCGGCGGGCGGAGACGAACGATCCGGTGATCATGCTGGACGAGGTGGACAAGCTGGGCCGGGACTTCCGGGGCGATCCGGCGTCGGCGCTGCTGGAGACCCTGGATCCAGAGCAGAACAACACTTTTCGGGATAACTATCTGGACGTGCAGTTCGATTTGTCGAAGGTGTTGTTCATTTGCACGGCCAACATGCTGGATCCGGTGCCGCCGCCGCTGCTGGACCGGATGGAACTGATTCCTTTGCAGGGATACAGCGAAGAGGAGAAGGTGCATATTGCTTTCCGCTTCCTGATTCCGCGCCAGATCAAAGAGAACGGAATCTCGGACGATCAGATCGAGTTCCCCGAGGACGCGGTGAGTTATCTGATTCGCCACTATACCAGGGAAGCTGGGGTGCGCAAGCTGGAACAGGTGTTGGGCACGGTATGCCGCAAGCAAGCGCGGCGGGTGGTGGAAGGGAAGACGGAAAAGCTGGTGGTCACGCGGGAGATCCTCAAGGAGTTTCTGGGGGGGATTCAGGTGCGCGTGGACACGGAAGTCGAGCAACGGGTGAAGCGTCCTGGAATTGCGGTAGGCCTGGCCTGGACACCGGCGGGCGGGGACATTCTCTTCATTGAAGCCAACAAGATGAAGGGCAAGGGGAACTTCACCATGACCGGGCAGATTGGCGAAGTGATGCAGGAGTCGATGCAGGCGGCGCTGACCTGGGTGCGTTCCAACGCCGGTACGCTGGGTCTGGAAGAAGACTTTACGAAGGACATCGACCTGCACATTCACGTTCCGGCCGGCGCGATCCCGAAGGATGGCCCATCGGCGGGCGTCACGATGGCAGCGGTGCTGGTGTCGCTGCTGACGGACACACAATTGCGTCCGCTGACGGCCATGACGGGAGAGATCACGCTGAGTGGGAACGTGCTGCCGGTCGGGGGCATCAAGGAGAAGTTTCTCGCGGCGCGTAGGGCAGGAATTGAGACGATTATTCTGCCCGCCGAGAACCGGCAGGATGTGGAAGAGGATTTGACCCCGGAACTGACCGAGGGTGTAACGATTCACTATGCCAGCCGCATTGAAGATGTGCTGAGCGTTGCGCTGCCGACATTGAAGCAGAGGACAGATACGACGAAGGCAACCGGGGCGAAGACAAGCGCGACGAACGAGGCTGAAGACGGTTCAGCGGTTGGGGAAGTTCCCGATGGAAGTGAGTGTGAAGTGGGCTGCGTCGCGTGACCAACAGCAATTGGAGCGATTCTCCCATTCACTTGCGCTTGAGGAGACACCGAAATGTCATTTCATTTAAGTAAAGATCGACTTGGATGCATTGGTCTCGATGTGCAGGAATGGGAGAACGGCAGAGGGAAATCGAGCAATCGAGCGGTAAACCAACCCTCCATTTCCATAGAAGTGAAATTCTGGCGTTGCAACTGGAATCAGGACGTGTTCTAGTAGTTAAGCTGTAAGCTTAACTGCTATTTGCAATTCGGGTGCAGCGCCGGCGATTTTGACAGGATGCGGTAGACAGATTGCCTATCTCGCCGATATGAATCTAAATAATGTCAGTGCGCGCATGCGCCAAAGGCGAGGACCATGATCACGAGTCACACCATTGTTCCACTTCACATCTCCGGAAATACGGCCGAGCAGCAGAATCGGAAATTGTATGAGATTCTCACACAGGCGGCGCAAGCGGCATACGAGATTTCGATCGAGCAGCTTGATATGCAGAGCGCGCAAGTTGTGATCGACATGGAGAAGAAGGTCAAGGCCGATGTCGCCGAGTTGATCGTAAATGTCATTCACAAGCACACAATCAGCGACAAGTACAAGGATGAAGAGACGATTTCAAATCGCGTCTATCCTCCGACCTATCGGGTTCGCCCAGTGGAGACCCAGGTTACCGAGCTGCGGAAGGCCTTCCCAGGCCTTGGCAGCTGTATGGAGAAGCTAGGCCGCCGGGAATTGCCGGAAGGGGCAGAAGATTGGTTCGCAATTCCCCGCTGGGAAGCTTTGGCGCCGACCTATAACGAGGCCGTCGAGAAGGCTATGACAGCGCTGGCATCGCGGCGCAAGTTCCAAAACCGTGTTGCCGGCCGCTTGGGGCCGATCTACCTGCGGCAGAGCGAGCGCACGAAACTTGCCGGCAAAATTCTCGCCGATCAGCAGACCGGGAACGATATTCTGGTTGTTGGCGCACAAAATGGGATGCTACACCGCGGCTGTTCGGCCAGGCGTACGCGCGTTTCGATGGCAGGCAACGAGTTTGGCCTGGGAGTATTCGCATTCACTTGCATTTTGTTAACTCACCCCGAGCGCCTTTCTTCAGAAGACACGCTGATGATCGATTGCGGCGGTGACGAGTATTCGGTGCGCGGCGATTACACATTTGACCGGGTGCCGCTTTTTGACTTCGACATTTCAGGGATCGAGTTCAGCATTTTTTACGAGGACCGGTCGAGGAATCTGTGGGGCACTCCCACAGGATTTCTTTACAAAATGGTTTGATCGAGAAATCTTCCTCGCATTTCCTATCGAGCGAGCAGTGATCTCCAGATGAGGTTCTGAGGAGTGCCCACCCTTTTCGCGTCGAGATCGCGAGTCGGGTGGGCGGTTTCGTTCCAGTCCGCCTTCTTTTCCATGGCGGATTGAGGGAAGCGCAAACAAACCAGTAGAGCGCTCTTGATAAGGCGTATAGAGGTGGGGCCCAATCGCAGGTGGCTCCGTCTAACTTGCAGGCGATATTATCTTTCCGATGATGCTGGTGCGCGTACTCACTTTCGGTGTGTTGAAGGATTGGCTGGACTCTGCCGATGTCTCGGTGGAACTCCCTGCGGGCTCTTCTGTTGCGGATCTGTTGAAGCGATTGAGCGCTGCCCCGCCGAAGGCGATTCTGCGTGGCATTGCGGTCAGCGTAAATGCGGAATTCGCCAGTGTCACGCAGCTACTTGAAGACGGTGATGAAGTGGGTCTGCTTCCTCCCGTTTCCGGAGGCTGTTCGCATTCCGCGGATGATATTCCTGGAGAAGACCGGTTCCCTGCGCCGGAAGACGCGGGAGGGGAAGTCAGTCTTATTCTCGGGCCAATTGACAAGGCAGGCATCGAAGCGGCGGCCCGCAGCGAGGAGGATGGCGCGCTGGTGATCTTCGATGGAGTGGTTCGCAATCATTCGCGTGGCCGCCAGACGCTTTATCTGGAATATGAAGCCTACGAGGAGATGGCCTTGCGTCAGATGAAAGGGCTGGTGGAGCAGGCGCTGAGCCAGTTTGAAGTCCGGTACGTTTCGCTGGTTCACCGGCTTGGCCGCATCGAGATCGGCGAGTCCAGTGTGCTGATCGTCGTTGCCTCCGCGCATAGAGGACCGGCGTTCGAGGCCTGCCGATGGGTGATCGACACACTGAAGAAGACCGTCCCCATCTGGAAGCGGGAAGTTTTTGTCGATGGAGCGGTCTGGGCTCCGGGGGAGCCTTTTCCCGATGCTCTGGCAACAGTCCCGGAGGCCGGGCATGGAGCGTAGTCCTCGAAGCAAGCAATCGGCAATTCTGCTTTTCGGCATGCTTGCTGCCGTTTCAGGCATTGCCGGGGGATTGCGCGCGCAGGAATCTACCCTCAAGGTAGATGTGAAGCTGGTGAATATCTTTGTCAACGTTACCGACCGGAACGGTGCACTGGTCGGTGGCTTAGCGCGGGAAGACTTCAAGCTCACGGAGGACGGACGGCCGCAGCAGATTTCGGTGTTCGAGCGGCAGTCCGAGCTGCCGCTGAACCTTACATTAGCGATCGACACGAGCGGCAGCGTGCGCAAGGACCTGGCGGCAGAAGCCGATGCGGCACGGCGCTTTACCCATGCTTTGCTCCGTCCTCAAGACCAGATGAGTCTGCTGGAATTTGCTACCGAGGTTCGCGAGATCACGCCTTTCACCAACAAGCCAAGCCAGATTGACCGGGGACTGAATCAACTGCGGGCGGATTACGCGACGGCTCTGTACGACGCGATCTACCTGGGGACAGGCAAGCTTGGCGGCAAGCAGGGAAGAAAAGTCCTGGTCCTGATTTCGGACGGCGGCGATACGGTGCAGAACACAACCTATGCGCAGGCGCTGGAGCAAGCATTGCGCAATGAGGTGATGATATACAGCATCATCGACGTACCCATCGAAGCGAGTGCAGGTCGCGACCTGGGAGGTGAACATGCCCTGATCACGCTCGCCGAACAGACAGGCGGCAAAAGCTTCTACGTGTCCGATGGGGGGCTCGACAAGGCTTTTGCCAAGCTGAGCGACGATCTGCGGACCCAGTACCTGCTCGCCTACTACCCAAAGAATCAGGAACCGGGAAAGACATTCCACCGGATTGAGGTGACTGTTCCCAGGGCAGCGGCAGAAGACTTCAATATCCGGCATCGAACAGGCTATTTCATCGATTCGCCACTGAAAGCAGACTGATCGCGGCGTTGAGGCAATATATTCGTACCCGCAATCGTGCGATTGGTTCCCCTACAGCGAAACCAGAATCCCTGTGGCCCGGTGAGTTTCGTGCAAGGTCGCCGCTCGCTCCACCCCTCGGACGAAGACCTGTCCGAGGGGACCCCGGCTTGATGTTCGCGTCGACTTTGGCGCTGTAGTTTCTAGATATAACAGCTCCGGTTTCGCTGCAGCCGCAAAGAATCAACACGCTGGGACTGCGACTCCGCGGCGCTTTGCTCAGAGCGAGAGGCGAAGGTCGGGGCCTCTTCGACTGATTGCCCGGAAGGCTCGCCAAGACTCGAACCCGAAAAATCTTCGTAAGAATCCATGCGCGCGAAATCAATCCCGGAGTACCATCAATTCATTCGTGCGGACGTTCACGAGGAGGTCCCCTTTGAATCGTTCTTCGATTGTGATGGCTCTAATCACGGCGTGCGCCTTTAGCGGTTCCTTGTCACAAGCTGGTCAGAGCAAGGGATCCGGTCCAGAAGCTAGTTCAACTCTGCGTATTTCTAGCCGGGCGGTGCTGGTTGACGTGATGGTCACGGATCGGAGCGGTCACCCTGTGACAGGGCTGAAGCAGGAAGACTTCAGCGTGAACGAGCAGGGGAAACCGCAGAAGATCGCCTATTTTGAAGAGCATCAGAACTTTCCGGCTGCTGCAATGGCAGAAATGCCAGAATTGCCTCCCAATGTTTTCTGCAATTTCTCGCCGGCCCCCAAGTCGCCGGTAGTCAACGTCCTGCTGCTGGATTCGCTGAACACTCCCCTGGAGGACCAGAGCTATGTCCATCAAAAGGCGCTGATCTTTCTGCGTTCGCTGAAGCCGGGATCGCGGATGGCTATCTTTTCGATGTCGCTGGGCCTGCGCTTCGTGCAGGGGTTTACGGATGACCCGGCACTTTTGGTGGCTTCTCTTCGCGTACGCGGAAGCAATGAAGTTGAAGTGCCGGAGCTTATGAAATCGGACGATGAGGCGAACGCGCAGACAAATTTGATTGGCGAGATGCAGCGTCCGGAAGCGGCTGGTGGCGGAACCACTGAGACCGCTGCACCGCAGGCGATGATCGACGCGCTGATCAGCTTCTTTCAGCAGACCAATGTCAATGAGGAAACGGATAGGGCTTACCGGACACTGGCGAATTTGCAGCAGCTTGCAGCGTTTCTGGGTGGATTTCCGGGGCGGAAAAACCTGATCTGGTTTTCGGAGTCGTTTCCGCTGCGCCTGTTCGGCGATTCGACGATGCGCCTGGACGATGAGATCAAGAAGACCGTCAACCTGCTGACGGCGGCGCGTGTGGCCGTGTACCCGGTGGATGCGCGGGGAGTGCGGGCCAACGCATTTTACGAGGCAGGAGATACGGCGACCCCATCACCGTCGACGAGCCAACCATTGACCGGCGTAGCCGGAATTCAGGCTGGCGCACTCATCGCCGATTCGAATGCGCGGAACTCCGACCAGGAGACGATGAGCATGTTGGCCCAGGATTCCGGAGGTAAGGCTTTCGCGAACACCAACGGGCTGTCGGAGGTGATTGCAGACATTGTTGCGTCGAGCAAGGACTTTTACACCGTGTCCTACTCTCCGAGCAATCAGAAGATGGACGACTCGGTGCGTCATATCGAGGTGAAAGTTGCGGGAGGGAAGTACAACCTCGCGTATCGCCGTAGCTATTATGCGAGCGATGCCGGGTTGCCGGGGGCGGTGAAGTCCACACAGGACGCTGGGACGGCGATGGTCACCGACCCACTACGCCCATTCATGGATTTTGGGATGCCGCAGACCGAGCAGATACTTTATAAGGCGCTCGTGAAGCGGATTCCGGCTGGCCAACCTTCATCCGAGACGGAGAGGGTTGGCAGGAACGACTCGCGCTATTCGGTGGACTTTGCGCTCGACCTGAACGATTTATCTTTTCAGGTGGATGATTCCGGCGTGCGGAAAGGCATGCTGAATCTGAGCCTGATTGTGTATGACCGCCTTAGTAACATCGTGAGGCGCAAAGACCAAGTTGTCGCCTTGACACTGAAACCCGATGTTTACGCTTTCTTTCGAGAGGCAGGCGTGCAACTGCATGCGGAAATTGAGGTTCCGCAAGGGCAGTACTGGTTGAAGACAGGGGTTTACGATCAGGCGACCCACAAGGCCGGCACGATGGAGATTCCTCTCAGCGTCTTAAAACCGGTCGAAGTTGCATCAAAGTGACTTCTAGAATGGCTTTTCAGACGGAAAGGCTTCGGGTTTGACAGCTCCATCGCGCTGGCGAACCAGCATTTGGACCTTTCCTTCGGCAGTATCCAATTCCTGCTTGCAGGCGGCCGAGAGGCCCACGCCCTCCTCGAAGAGGCTCAATGAGTCTTCCAGCGCGAGTTCGCCTTTTTCCAGTTGATCAACGATGGATTCGAGCTTTTTCAGCGATTCTTCAAACGAGGCCATAGCAGTTACTCCGGAACGGTAGCGAAGGGTTGGGTCATCACATTGGAAATGACTTCAGCTGCAGTGATGTAATGTCCGAATGGCGCGCTGACCTGCACTCCCTGCACATAAGGCCGAACGGCTTCCAGCATTTCCCGAGCGATGAGAACACCTTCGCGCCGTGCAGCCTCTGAAGTGTCGGCCTGGGCCATGCGGAGCATGATTTCCTCGGGCATGGAGATGCGGAGGTCATTCTTGAGGAACTCGGCATTGCGCAGGCTGGTGAGCGGCCAGATTCCGGCGATGACAGGAATGTGGTGGCCCTTGATTCGTTCCAGGAACGCCTCTAGAAGGCGCAGATCGAACACCGCCTGTGTGATGACGTATTCGGCGCCGGCCTCAACCTTGTAGGCGAAGCGATGGAGTTCCTGCTCGATGTCCGGCGCGCCGGGGTTGGCCGCTACGCCGATGGTGAAATTGGTACTGGCGCCAAAGGCGTTTGCGCCCACATCGAGTCCATGATTAAGACGCCGCACGATGTTGACCAAGCCGATGGAGTCCACGTCAAAGACAGCAGTGGCGTCGGGATAGTTGCCGAATTTGTTTGGATCTCCGGTTGTGCAGAGAAGATTGCGGAGCCCGATAGAGGACGCACCCAAGAGATCCGACTGGATGGAAAGAATATTTCGATTGCGGCAGGTGTAATGAAGAACGGTATCGATTCCTGTATGCTGCTGAATCTGGATGCAGAGGCTTTGCGCACTCATGCGCGCCGAAGCACTTGGCGAATCGGAGACGGTGATGCCGTGCACGCCAAGCTGCGAAAGCAACTGCGCCTCTTCGATGATCTGGTTGCATTCGATGCCCCGCGGCGGCTCTATCTCCACCAGGGTTACAAACTTGTTCTGTTCGATCAGGGCACCGATACGGGATCGTTCGCCGAGCGAGGCAGGGGGCGTGTGGGCGTTGGGCGACGGTACCGCCCCAGCGACCTGCACGCGCGCCTGGGCATCCATGGCGCGAATCGCCGCGCGCATAGCCCGAATATGGTTGGGCGTTGTTCCGCAGCAGCCGCCGACGAACTGCGTCCCAGCCTGAATGGCCTTGCGGGCAAAGCTGGCCATATACTCCGGCGAGCAGAGGTAGAGGTTTCGTCCCTCGACAGCGCGCGGCACCCCGGCATTGGGCATGGCGGCCAGCGGCAGGGCCGTGGCAGAGCGCATGGCCTCCACCGCGGTGAGGACAACGGTGGGTCCGGTGGAGCAGTTGACGCCGATGGCACTTGCGCCCCATTCGGTGAGCAACGCTGCCGCTTGCTGAGGGGACGCGCCGTCCAGGCAGTTGCCGTCGTCGTCGACAGTGACCATGATCAGCACGGGCAGCCCGGAAGCGGCGTCGCGCGCGGCTTGGAGAGCCTCGCGGGCTTCATTCATCGCCGGCATGGTCTCGATGATCAGCATGTCGACGCCCGCGCAAGCAAGTGCGGCAATCTGCTCTGCGAAGGCGGCGCGCGCCTCCTCAAGGCTGGTCTTTCCGAGCGGTTCGAGACGAACTCCGAGAGGGCCAATGGCGCCTGCCACCCAGGCATCGCCAGCCTGCTTTTCCTTGAGTCGTTCCACTGCCTGGCGGGCAATCCGCGCGCCTGTAAGGTTTATTTCGAGAACTTTATCGGCCAGACCATGCCGCGCCAGTCGGAAGCTGTTTGCCCCAAAGGTGTTGGTTTCAATGATTTCCGCTCCCGCCTGGAGATACTCTTCATGTACAGCGAGGATAAGGCCGGGGTCAGAAAGGTTGAGTTCGTCATAGCAACGATGGATGAAGATGCCGCGGGCGTACAAAACAGTACCCATGGCGCCATCGACGAGTACGGGACGGTTGGCGAAGATGTCGGTAAGCGACGGCATTCTAAGGCCATGTTAAGCCACACCGGCCAGTCGCGCCAGCCTGCCGGGCTGCTTTGTTATACTTCGAAGGTCATAGACTGGATTGG
>CAZQPY010000038.1:0-51746 GCA_964595345.1 uncultured Occallatibacter sp. | reverse complement strand
GGCCAGGGCATATAGCAAGAGTGGTTCAATGAATTTCAAATGCGTTTGCCCTGGGGCTCCGCTGCCTCGTAGCGTCCACGCAACTGACAGTCGTATCGATTCTGCAAACACGGATGGGTGCCCCATGTCCGGATTTTCGGACATGGGAAAGCGGCCGAGTGAACCCTCTACATAGCCCTTAGCAGTTTCACCAGCCGCGCGAACGCCTGTTCCCGCGCGGGCTTGTTGCCGGGCATCGCGTTGCCGGGATCTTCGCCGGCGCGCATGAAGCCATGCCCTGCGCCGTCATAAGTCACCGGCTCATAGCTTTTGCCGGTCGCCTTCATCGCGGCAATCGTGCCGGGAACGGTGGCCCCGATGCGGGCGTCGTTGCCGGCATAGAATCCGTAGACAGGTGCATTGACCGCTGAAACATCCGCCGGGCCCGGGCCATAGAAGACGAAGGAAGCGGCGAGGTCGTGGCGATGCGTGGCAAACGAGAATGCCTTGCCGCCTCCCCAACAAAACCCAACTGTCGCGATCTTTCCGTTGGCGGCGGGCAAATGCCGGGCATAATCGGCAGCCGCGTCCAGGTCGGCATTGACCGCGTCGGCATCCAGGCCGCCGATGGCCTTGACGGTAGCGTCCTGGGTAGCAAACTCGCTGGATCCGCCGCCATTCGGCCCAAAGCCCGACAACAGATCCGGCGCGACGACGATGAACCCCTCGGCGGCCAACTCGTCGGCCATTTCCTTTGCCCAGTCGCTCAGCCCGAAGATCTCGTGGATCAGAATCACCGTCGGAGCCTTGTCCTTGATCTCGGGATAGACCACAAAGGCCTGCACCGTGCGGCCGCCGTGTTTTAGTGCAACATATTCGCGGTGCCGCGGCGAAGCATCCAGACGGGCTCTGGCCCAGTCCTGTGCGTTGAGATGTATTCCGCCCATAAGCACGAGCAGCCAGCAGGCGATAACTGCGAGGAAGCGCAATGTCGTTTTCATGCGCACCAGTCTATTTGCGGCGAGGCAAGCGCGCAAGCAGTCTTCCTGCAGCTGGACCGAAATTGGTTCCGAGTCGCAAAGAAGACCCCGGCGGAAGAGAATCCGCGGCTCTCACTTCTCATCGTGGTGGGCAATTACGTGGTTTTTTATGCGCTCGTAAACCTCTTCGCTGACGATGCCGTGATCCTCAAGTTCGAGCTTGGTGCGGTAAGGCCGATACCGGACGATGCGCGCCGCCCACACGCGGGTCATGCCGGGGACTTTGAGCAACTCGTCGAGGCTGGCGGTATTGATGTCCACGGGCGCGGATTTCGCCACGGTCCTGGCCATGACGTGCGATTGTAGGACGGCGGGCAGGCAAAGAGCAGCCAGCAGCGCGGCTAGCATCGGGAGTCGGAGGCTTTTCGGCACGGCCCCATTCTGCGCCCAGAGACGAGACAGCGCAACCCCCGCCGCTTGCGCGAGAATGGCGTGCACATCGCACTCATGCAGCGCCGCTTTCCCGGATGATTCATGCATCTTTATGCAGACGGGAGGATTCCTGCGCACAGCACGTGCGATGCGGCTTGCCTTACACTATTCCGATGGAAGAGTTCAGCAGAATCCAGCGCCTGCCCCCTTACGTCTTCAACATTACCGGTGAAATGAAAGCCTCCGCTCGCCGTCGCGGAGAGGACATTATCGATTTCGGCATGGGCAATCCCGATGGGGCGACGCCCAAACATATTGTGGACAAGCTGGTGGAGGCCGTGCTCAAGCCGCCAACCCACCGCTACTCGGTCTCCAAGGGCATTCCCCGCCTGCGCAAGGCCATCTGCAATTGGTACAAGACCCGCTACGACGTGGATCTCGATCCCAATACCGAGGCCATTGTCACCATCGGCTCCAAAGAGGGCATTGCACACCTCTGCCTGGCGATTCTGGACTCCCGCGACACGGTGCTGGTGCCCAATCCCAGCTATCCCATTCACATCTATGGCCCGGTGATTGCCGGGGCGCACGTGGTGAGCGTGCCCATCAACGATCAGGAACAGTTTCTGGCGCAGTTGGAAGACCTGATCCCGCGCATGACGCCGCGGCCCAAGGCGCTGATCGTCAATTTCCCATCGAACCCAACAACGGAGTGTGTTGACCTGCCCTTCCTGGCGCGGCTCGTCGAACTGGCCCGCGAGTACGGCTTCCACCTGATTCACGACCTGGCCTATGCCGATATCGCCTTCGACGGCTACAAGCCGCCCAGCGTTTTGCAGGTTCCCGGCGCCAAAGACGTTGCGGTGGAGTTCTTCACGCTCTCCAAAAGCTACAACATGCCCGGCTGGCGCGTCGGCTTCATGGTCGGCAACCCGGTCCTGGTGGCCGCGCTGGGCCGTCTCAAGAGCTATTTCGACTACGGAACCTTCACGCCGATCCAGGTGGCGTCGATTCTGGCGCTCGAAGGCCCGCAGGATTGCGTGCACGAGATCTGCGAAACCTATCGCAAACGTCGCGACGTGCTGGTGGAGGGGCTGAACAAGATGGGCTGGCCGGTGGTGTCTCCCAAGGCCACCATGTTCGTGTGGGCGCAGATCCCCGAACAGTTTCGCAAAATGGGCTCTCTGGAGTTTTCAAAGGTGCTGCTGAACGAGGCCAAAGTGGCTGTCTCGCCGGGCATCGGCTTTGGCGACTACGGCGACGGGCACGTTCGCTTCTCGCTAATCGAAAATGAGGAGCGAACACGCCAGGCGCTGCGCGGCATGAAGCATATGTTCGCAAAGGGATAAGGAATGCAGAAATGAACGCAGGGTGCCTTTCCTCAGGGAAGGCACTTTGTGTTTGCGGTAATGGCCATTGGAGGTTCGGGTTTGTTGGCGGAATGCTGACCGGCGACCGGATTCTGGTTCCCGCGTCGATTAAAGAACCATGGAGCGCGCCAGCAGGCGTTCGAATTCGGGGACTTCGACCGGGCAGCTGTAGAGGAAACCCTGATAGTTGCTGCAGCCTAGATGTTCAAGGAAGCGGCGCTGTTCCTCGGTTTCCACGCCCTCGGCGATGACATTCAGGCCGAGCGCCTGGCCGAGCGAGATAACGGTCTGTGCGATGGCGCGGCTGCTCACGTCATCCAGAATGTCTTTTACGAAGGCGCGGTCGATCTTCAGTTCGTCCAGCGGCAGCCGCTTCAGATAGCTGAGGGAGGAATAGCCGGTGCCAAAATCGTCCAGTGAGAATCGCAAGCCGAAAGTCTTGAGTTCGGTCATCTTTGCCACCACATCTTCGATGTTGTCGACAAACATGCTCTCGGTCAGTTCCAGCTTGAGCCGGCACGGATTCGCGCCCGTTCTCCTCACTGCCTCCAACACCTGCTTGACGAAGTCTGGCTCGCGAAACTGCTTGGCACTGATGTTCGTAGCCACAGCGATGAGCTCTGTATCCCTGCTCTTGGCCCACTCGGCAATTTGTAGGCAGGAGGCTTCCAGCACCCAGTTGCCGACAGGCAGAATCAGACCGGTCTCCTCGGCAACGGGGATGAACTCCATGGGAGAGAGCAGGCCCCGCTCGGGGTGCTGCCAGCGAATCAACGCCTCGGCCCCGGTAAGCATGCTGCCGGTCAGCTGCGGCTGAAAGAGGAGCCTAAGCTGACTGGCTTTGAGCGCCTGATGAAGGTCATCTTCCAGTGTGGCGCGCGCGTTGACCGCCGCCTGCAGGGCCGGCGCAAAGAACCGCACGGAATGTCGGCCCGCGCTTTTTGCCTGGTAGAGGGCGATGTCCGCCTGCTGCAGAACCTCGTTCGTGGTCTCGCCCTGTCCTCCAAAAACCGTGATTCCGATGCTTGCCGAGGTCAGGCACTCGCGGCCGACCATGACGTACGGTTGCGCGATCGCGGCAAGAATCTTTTCCGCGATGCCTTCGGCCTGGGTCGCGGCAGCTTCCGGAACAGAGCCCATGTCCTCCAGAATCACCACGAATTCATCGCCGCCGAGCCGAGCCGCGGTATCCGACTTGCGAACCGTGCCGGCCAGCCGGCGAGCGGTCTCCTGCAGCACCATGTCTCCGATCGAGTGGCCCAGTGTGTCGTTCAGCGACTTGAAATTGTCCAGATCCAACAACAGGAGGCCGCGCAGACTGCCGTTGCGGGCGCTGACCGTGAGGCTCTGCTGCAGACGGTCCATCAATAGGCGGCGGTTGGGGAGGCTGGTTAAAGGATCGTAGAAGGCCAGGTTGTTGATCACCTGGTGCGCTTCCATCAGGTCCTTCACCTCACGTTCATGCTTTTCCAACTGGGCAATGCGCCAGCGGACAAGGCCCATTCCTGCCAGGACCGGGACCAGTCCGCAAAACGCGAGGAACCACCAGGTCAAATACCACGGCGTAAGGATGTGAAACGCAAAATCGACAGGCTGGTTGCCCCAGTCTCCGTTGCTGTCCAGGGCCTCGACTTGCAGCAAGTAGTTCCCTGGCGCCAGCTTTGCAAAGTGCAACTCATGCTGCGTGGTCTCGGTCCAGTCTGAATTGCCGTTCTCAAGCCGATAGCGAAACCGAAGTTCGCGGTCAGCGGGGGTGTTCAGCACCGCGTAGCGCACATCGAGTGAATTGGCCTTGATGCCGGTCGACGGGTCATCTTGCCCGGTAACATCCGAGGGGCCAAGAATCAACTTGGTGAAAGCCAACTTCGGCCGCGCATTCTGCTGCGATTGGGGCGCAGGCACAAAGCGCGACAAGCCACCGCTGGTGCCAATCCATACCGATCCGTCGGGCATTGCAGCGAAGGCGTTCATATTGGTGTCGTTCCACACCAGCCCATCGCCGCTGTCGTAATGACGCCAGTGCGCGCCATCCAGGACGTTCACGCCGCGATCGGTTCCCACCCAAAGGCGGCCCGCGGTGTCGCGTTCAATAAAGTAGATCAGGCTTTGGCCGGCGGGGGGCAGGACGACGCGGTCGATTTCCAGCTTCTGCTCCGTCACCCGCATGTGGACGACACTGCCGCCTAGGAAACCCACCCAAAGCGAGCCATCCGGAGCGGCGCAAAGAACATGCACCTCGGCGGAGTTCAACCCGTCCGCGGCAGTCCAGTGCTTCCATTTTTCCGATGCAAACTCGTAGAGGCCGTCCAGACCACCGGCCCAAACCGTTCCGTCTTCCGCAGCGACCAGCGACCAATAAGCCAGCGGCGGCAGTGCTTCGACTCGCTCAAAGCGTGCGTATGGAGGCGAGGCGACAAAAACGCCTGCGTCGGTGGCCGCCCAAAGTCGCCCGGCATGATCGAAGCGGAGAATGCGCGCCGCTTTCGCGGTAAGGCCCTGGTCCGCGCCAAACCAATCCAAATGGCCCGATTGCGGATTCATGCGCGCGACGCCATGTTTTTCGGTTCCCAGCCACAGGTCGCCGTCGGGCCCCATGCGCACCGAGTGAACCGAGAACGTACGCAGGGCAGGAACAACGGTCCACGCCATTCCGGACGGGCGCGGTTCGCCGTGCATCAGTCCGCCCCGGCTGCCGACCCATAGCGACCCGCCGGGCATGGGCAGGATCTCGTAAACGTAGTCGCTGGCCAGCCCGCTTTCGGTGGTGTAGTTCTCCCACTCCCGTCCCCCTCTCCACAGCGCCAACCCGCGCCCCGCCAGACCCACCCAGATGGAGTGCTGCCGGTCCTCGAAAACGGTGCTTACCACGCCGCGCAGGCCAGAGGACCGATCGACCTTCAGCCAGCTCTTCTCCTTCTGGATCAGGACACCCGCGGCATAAGGAATCATGAGGTCGCCATCGGAGGTCACGGCCAGCGGACCGATCGAATCCTGGTCCGGGATGGGCAAAGGCGGTTTTGCAAAGTGACTCTGGCCCTGCGGCAGGAATGCAATGTCGCCGTCCCCCGATTGCACCCAGAGCGCGCCGTCGCGATCTTTGCGGATCGACCGCACGGGAATCGCGGCAAGGCCGTTCGAGCGGCCATAAACGGTAGTGCCGCTGCCATCCCGGCGGCAGAGCTCGTTGCCGCAGCCATACCAGAAGGTGCCGCCGTCAACCAGAATCGCCGATACGCCGGGGCCTGAGCTGCCAGGAACCTGCGCGAATGTCCGAAAGGTGTACCCGCTGTGGCCCTGCGTCAGGCTCATCTCCACCAGCCCGGCGTCCGTGCCCAGAAGTGTGTGGCCCTTGCCGTCCGATTGAATGCCTTGCGGCCAGCTCACTTCCTTGAAGTCGCCCGGGACCTCCTCGAAAGCTTTGCCGTGCAAGCGCCGAAGGCCAAAGCCGCCGCCGATGAGAAGCGCTCCGTCGGGCGCTTCCCCGAAGACCGTGCCCGAGAAAGAAGGCGTGTCTTTGCCGCTCCCGAAGGCATCGAAACGATCGCCATCATAGCGGAAGATGCCGTTGTCGGTGCCGGTCCACAGAAAACCGGCCCGGTCCTGGTAGATCTGCCGAATGCCCAGATTCATCAGGCCGTCGGAGGGTCCAAACGTGCGAAAGCTGTACTCCTGCGCGCGCACTTCCGCGAGGGTAAGCAACAGGATCAGGATTGCGCTCGCCTTGGAAACCAGTCTCACTGAAGTCCTCATCGGCTTATTGGCTTATTTTCTATATAGATGTGGCAAAATAATTGCGATGTTGTCTCGTGGTCCGGCGGCCGACGGCCAGGGAGCGGTCCATGCGCAGAGAAGAGATGATCCGGAATCTTCGCCAGCGGCGGGATCCGTGGGATATCGCGGTGGTCGGCGGCGGTGCAACCGGCCTCGGTGTTGCAGTGGATGCGGCCGCGCGCGGCCTGAGCGTGGTGGTGGTCGAAGCACATGACTTCTGCAAGGGTACCAGCAGCCGAAGCACCAAGTTGGTGCACGGCGGCGTGCGCTATTTGGAGCAGGGCAACATTCCGCTCGTCATGTCCGCGTTGAAGGAGCGCGGGATTCTGCGCCTCAACGCTCCCCACCTGGTGCGCGACCTGGCTTTCGTGGTGCCCAATTACTCCTGGTGGGAAGCGCCGTTTTACGGCATCGGCCTCAAGCTCTACGACATGCTCGCCGGCAAGTATGGCTTCGGCGCATCCAAGCTGTTGAGCAAGGAAGAGGTTCTGGAACGGCTTCCGGCCCTTGAGCAGGCGGAACTGCGCGGCGGAGTTGTGTACTACGACGGCCAGTTCGACGATGCGCGCCTGTTGGTGCATCTGGCCATGACCGCGGCCGACCATGGTGCCACCCTGCTCAATTATTTCCCGGCCATCGGCCTGCTGCGCGGCGGGGACGGATCTATCGACGGCCTGACCTCGCGGGACCTGGAGAGCGGGGAACTGTACACCATTCACGCGCGCGTCGTGGTGAACGCGACCGGCATCTTTACCGACAGCGTCCGCCGCATGGCCGACCCCAACGCGGAGGCGCTGGTGGTCACCAGCCAGGGCATTCACTTGGTTTTCGAGCAGAGTTTCCTCAAGGGTGATACGGCCCTCATGGTCCCACGCACCAGCGATGGCCGTGTGCTGTTCGTGATTCCCTGGCATGGTCACGCCGTGGCCGGAACAACCGACACGCCGGTCGATGCCCCCAGCCTGGAGCCGCTACCGTTCGAGGAAGAAATCGAGTTCATCCTGGAGACGGCAGCGCTCTATTTCTCCCGGCCGCCCAAGCGCGCCGATATTCTGGCTGTCTTTGCCGGCCTGCGCCCGCTGGTCAAAGGCGAAGGCAAAACCTCGGCGCTGTCGAGAGACCACCTCATTCACGTGGATCCCTCCGGCTTGCTTACCATCACCGGCGGCAAATGGACGACCTATCGCCACATGGCGGAGGATTGCGTGGACCACGCCATCACCCTCGGCCGGCTGCCCGATCTTCCCTGTGTGACCAAGACTCTTCGCATCCACGGTTATCTGGAGGATTCCGCGGCGCTTGGGCCGCTTGAGGTGTACGGCTCCGATGCGCAGGCGATCCGCGCGCTCGCCTTGGAACATGAGGAACTGGCCGCCCGTCTGCATCCCGATCTGCCCTACATAGCTGCCGAAGTCGTATGGGCCGCGCGCAACGAGATGGCGCGCACGGTGGAAGACATTCTGGCTCGCCGCACCCGGGCTCTCTTTCTGAATGCCGGCGCGGCATCGCGGATGGCCGAGTCTGTTGCGCGCCTCCTGGCGAGCGAACTCGGTCGCGATCAGGCGTGGATCGATGCCCAGCTGCGGGAATTTTGCACGCTTGCCGAGCAATATCAAGTGTCGGAACGGTGCGCTACGCCGCTTCCGGCCGCTCCCTGAGGCGCAGCCAACAGTAAAGCGGGCACGCATGCGCGTGCGCGCAAACCACCATGTTCTCCGACAGGCCGCCGGTCTTGCGCAGCGAGGAGTCGAGAGAGTCGGATGCGGTCCATCGTCCGGTCCAGTAATCCGGATAGGACCGGGCAAAGTTGGCGAAGGTCATGCGCTGCATCAACTCGTGGGCTGCCTGCGGGTCGAAAGTCGCCACGCCCAGAATCAACGGAACGTTCAGCGCATACCAAAAGCCTCCATTCTCGCACGATCCCGCGGGCGTGCCGGGCTGGTCTACAGGAACCTCAATCTGCTGCGATTCCGAACCACAATCCGAAACCACTGAGAAATGTCAGGCAGCAAGGGACTTTTTACTGCTGTTGGAGGTTGTAGTTCAAGTAGACGACATGGGTCTGCAGGTATTCTTCCAGCCCATGCTTTCCATCTGCGCCGCCGATGCCGGATTTGCGCCAACCGGCATGGAATCCCTGCATGGCTTCGAAGTTTTCGCGATTGACGTAGGTCTCGCCGAACTTCAACTCGTTGGCGGCGCGCATGGCTACACTCAGGTTCGATGTATAGATTGACGAGGTCAGGCCGTACTCGCAGTCGTTGGCCATTTCGATTGCCTCGTCGAGAGTTTTAAAGGTGGCGATGGGCAGCACTGGACCGAAGGTCTCCTTCTGCATGATGTCGCTATCTTGCTTGCAATTGGCCAGCACAGTGGGCTGGAAGTAATATCCCGTTGCGGCCTGACCCGTGCCTCCGCCACAGAGCAGCTTTGCCCCGTCGCCAACCGCCTTTTGAACAGCTGCACTTACCAACTCCTGCTGACGCTTGCTCACCAAGGGCCCCATCTCGGTGGCGGCGTCCATGGGATCGCCCACCACGGTCTGTTGCATGGCGGCGGTGATCTTCGATGTGAATTCCTCGGCAACCGACTCGTGAACGTAAACTCGCTCGGCGCAGTTGCACACCTGCCCGGTGTTGATGATGCGCGAGTCGCGAATGGAGCGGACGGCAAGGTCGAGATCGGCGTCCCCCATCACGATGGCAGGCGCCTTGCCGCCCAGTTCCAGCGAAACCTTGGTGACGTTTTCAGCAGCGGCGCGCATCACGGCAACTCCGCCTTCCACGCTGCCGGTAAGGCTCACCATGCCGACTTTGGGGTGGCTCGCCAAGGCATGTCCGACGACTGCGCCAGTGCCCGACACTAGGTTGAAAACGCCCTTGGGCAACGAAGACTGAGCGACGAGCTTGGCAAATTCAAAGGCGTTGTTCGGCGTCTCGCTGCTGGGCTTGATGACGATGGTGTTGCCGGTAAGCAGTGCGGGAGCCATCTTGCGCACGATCAGGAAGAAGGGGAAGTTCCAGGGCAAAATGCCGGCAATCACGCCGATGGGAGCCTTGAAGAGCAGAATGTTTTCGCCTGGCCGGTCGCTTTGGACGATTTCGCCTTCATAGCGGCGGGCAAACTCAGCCATGTAATCCAGGTAGTCGGCGGAAAAGTCCACCTCGACCTGGGCGAGACCAAGGATTTTGCCTTGCTCCTCGGTGATGACGTTAGCTAACGCTTCTCTATGGGAGCGAAGCAAGCCGGCAATCTCCCGCAAGTGCGCTCCGCGCTGGACGGCAGGGAGCGCGGCCCAGGGCTTTTGCGCCCGCTCGGCTGCCAGGACGGCGCGATTCACGTCTTCTACCGTGCCGCTGGGGAATTCGGAAATCACCGTTTCTGTCGTGGGGTTCAATACCTGAAGGGTTCCGGCTGAAGCGACGAATTCACCGTCGATCAGCATCTCATAACGTTTGAGACCGGGTTCCGCAGCGATCATGGACGAACTACCTCCTGACGGGAAGGTCCTACATACTCCCGCACCGCGCTCATCATAAGACTCGTACCGGGCTCTTTGAAAGCAGGATCTTTTTCAATAGCGAAATGAAAGACTTGCCGGAAACCCGAACTGCAGCAAGTCTCATTGCGGAGGAATGGACCCGCCTGGACGGCGCCGAGTTTCACGCGGTGATTCGGTGCAATAGATGCTTTTTCTCTCTTTGGAATATACTGACCTTTCGATTCCAGATAGCTTTTGGAATGAGCGCCAATCATGCGCGCAGCAAAGACGTCCAGGAGACGGCAGTTTGGCGAAGGCAAAAATCAAGAGACTTTATCTCATCCCGATTCTCTCCAAGGCGCTCGACGTGATCGAGCTGCTGGAGCAGAATCAGGCCCCGCTGGCGATGGAAGAGGTCTTTCAGCGGACCAAGATTTCCAAGACCAGTGTGTACAGGATTCTGAAGACCCTGGTGCACCGCGGCTATGTCGCTGAGTCGCAGGATGGGCGCTACAGGCTGGTTTCGCGGCCCCGCAGGCTGCGCTTCGGCTTTGCCACACTGAGCGCGGAGATGCCCTTTTCGGTTGCGGTGGCGCAAAGCGTCGGTGAGGCCGCTGCTGCCGCAGGTGTCGAGCTGGTGCAACTCGACAATCGTTACGACGCGGAGCAAGCAATCCGGAATGCCGAGGAATTTGTCGCCAAACGCGTCGATCTGGTGTTGGAATTCCAGGTGGAAGAAGCTGCTGCGCCGCGCGTGGCCCACATCTTCAAAAAGGCCGAGATTCCCCTGATCGCCATCGACGTTCCCCACCCAAACGCCACCTATTTTGGCGTGGACAACTTCGAAGTCGGCTATGAGGCCGGCGCGCTCCTGGCACAATTTGCTGCCGCCAAGTGGAAGGGAAAGGCCGATTGGGTCCTGGGCGTAGGATTTGCCGAAGCCGGCAGTTTCGTGCAGAGCCGTATCTCTGGCGCCTTCGACGGAATTCGCGAGCGCCTCGGCCAGATTCCGGCCGAACGATTTGTGCAGATCGAAGGCCGAGGCATGCGGGTTCCCAGCCAATTGGCGGTTGCCGAATTTCTTCGCGTCGTGCTGCCCGGCGAATCCATTCTGGTTGCGGCGGCCACCGATTCCAGCGCGCTGGGCGTGCTCGATGCCGCCCGTCAGGCCGGTCGCGAGAACAATTTCGCCATTGCCGGGCAGGACTGCATCCCCGAAATGATGGAAGAGATGCGCACGGAGAAAAGTGCGATTGTCGGCTCGGTTTCCCACGAAGCAGAGACCTACGGTCCTCGCCTGATCCAGCTGGGTATTTCGCTTTTGCGCGGTTACACGGTTCCTCCCTACAACTACGTGCGACACCGTGTGGTCACCCCGGAAAGCCTGAGCACTCCAATCGAACCTCCTGCGGGATGAGGTGACTTTTCTATTCCTGGAAGCCGCCTGCCTACCGTCGGCTTCCAGAAACCCCAGGAATCCGAAGATCGCCTGGGTCTGAGTAAGCTATTTAGTTGTCATTATTTATACCAAGAATGAAGACCTCTCAGATTGGCTGAGACCGATACGGAAAAACCTCTCGCTCAGAACAAATGACCTTGACAGCGGAGTCGCTTCCGACTTAGTGTTTTTCCAATGACAAAATGGTTCATATGGGAACTTTCAATCTCGAAGGGTGACCGACCTTGGGCGTGAATCCGATCTGGGGAGTGTTCTTAAGCTGGTTGGGCGGCATGGCGTCTGCGAGCTTTTACGTGCCGTTTCGAAAGGTGCGCGGATGGTCGTGGGAAACCTATTGGCTGGCGGCGGGCGTAGTGAGCTGGATCGTTGTGCCGTGGTTGATGGCAGGGGCCTTGACGGCGCATTTCCTCCAGGTTCTGCAGGCCATACCGGTTTCCACACTCTTCTGGACCTATCTCTTCGGGGTTCTGTGGGGCATTGGCGGCCTGACCTTCGGGCTAACCATGCGCTACCTGGGAATGTCGTTGGGCATGGCCGTTGCCATGGGCAACTGCGCGATCTTCGGCACACTGGTCCCGCCCTTGTTTCACGGGCAATTTCACCAATTAGTTTCGCAGCGATCCGGCCTGGTTACCTTGTCAGGTGTGGGAGTCTGCGCGTTGGGCATTCTTCTGGCGGGCACCGCTGGCATCTCCAAAGAGAAGGAGCTTTCAGCCGAAGAGAAGAAGGCCAGCGTGAGCGAATTCAATCTCAGGCTGGGATTGGCTGTCGGCATCTTCGCCGGCGTCCTGAGTGCCTGCTTCGCCTTTGGCCTGGACGCGGGCAACCCGATCAAGCAACTCTCGATGGCCTATGGAAGCAATCCGGTCTGGCAGGGCCTGCCCGTGCTGGTGGTGTTGCTTGCGGGCGGATTCACCACCAATTTCATCTGGTGCGTGGCCCTCAATCTGCGCAATCGCAGCTACGGCGAGTATCTCCGCGTGTCTCTGGTAACCGATGATTCGTCTGCGCCCGTTCTTTCATCGCTGGGCACGCGGAAGCGCCCGTCGCTATTCGGTAACTATCTCTTCTCGGCGTTGGCCGGCGGACTCTGGTACATGCAGTTCTTCTTTTACACCATGGGCGAATCGCAGATGGGACATTACAAATTCTCCAGTTGGACGCTGCTGAATGCTAGCGTGATCATCTTCAGCACGCTCTGGGGAATCGCTTTGAAGGAGTGGCGGGGCGTGAGCCTGCGGACCAAGGTGCTGGTTCTTCTGACGCTGGTGACACTGGTTGGTTCGACGGTGATTGTCGGCTATGGAAACTACCTGGCAGCACAGTTGTGAGAAAGCAATGTACTGCAGAGTCCGCATGTACTGCAGAGTCCGCGCATAAGAGGGAATGAAAGATGGACGGCTCCAACGAAGTGAAGTCGACAGTCAGGTGCATTGTCGCAGCGGATCTGGGCGCCAGCAGCGGACGCGTGATCGCAGGCCAACTCACGGGTGGCCGTTTGCGGCTGCGCGAAGTGAGCCGGTTTCCCAACGCGTTTTCGCTCGACACCGCTAGCGGCTACCTCACGTGGCCGATTGACGAGATCGAAGCGCAGGTCCGTAAAGGGATCGCGTCCGCTGCATCGCTAGCGCCCGTGGCCAGCGTGGGCGTCGACAGTTGGGCGGTGGACCATGTGCTGCTCGATGCACAGCAACAGCGCATCGGCGGCGCAGTCTGCTATCGCGACAAGCGCACCGAGGGGACGATCGAGCGCGTGTGTTCGCGCATTCCTGGAGCAGAGATTTATCGTCGTACTGGAATTCAGTTCCAGCCCTTCAACACCATCTATCAACTCGCTGCCGTGGCTGCGCGCGAGCCCCAATGGCTCTCGCGGGCCTGCCATCTGCTGATGATTCCCGACTATCTGCATTTCCGGCTCTGCGGAGTCCTGTCCAACGAGTACACCAATGCTTCCACCACGCAGATGTTGACCCTGAATGGTGAGTGGGACAGCGATTTATTTGCTGCCGCAGGAGCGATGAAGTCGCTCATGCAAAGTCCGGTGGATGCGGGCACCGTGCTCGGCGAGATGAAGTGCGACAAAGGCGCAATCAAGGTGATTGCACCCGCCAGTCACGACACAGCCTCTGCTGTGGTGGGCACTCCGTTTGCAGCGGACACAGAGGCATTCCTCAGTTCGGGAACATGGTCGTTGATGGGCATCGAGAGCTTGGTCCCTTACGCGTCGGAAGAAGCGCGCGCAATGAACTTCTCAAATGAAGGCGGATATGGTCGGCGTTTCCGCGTTCTCAAGAACATCATGGGACTGTGGATTTTGCACCAGCTTTGCCAGGAGTTTGATGTGCCGATTGACGACGCACTGATCGCGCAGGCCGCCGCTGCGGCTCCATGGAGATCGATTTTGAATCCAAACGATGCGCGCTTCCTGAATCCCCCATCGATGAAGCAGGCGATTCAAGAGTATTGCATCGATACACATCAGCCTCGGCCGGAAAGTATAGGAGAACTCACTCGCTGCGCCTTTGAGAGCCTGGCACTTTCGTATCGCCAAGTTAAAGAGGAACTGGAATCTCTGCGCGGACGGAGCCTCACGGGAATTCGCATCGTAGGTGGCGGCAGCAGGAATGCGTTTCTCAATCAGCTGTGCGCCAACACCTGCCAACTGCCGGTCTCGGCTGGTCCGGTGGAAGCCGCCACGCTGGGCAATATCTGCACGCAGATGATTGCTCTGGGTGAAATCGAAAACATCGATCATGCACGCGGCTTGATTCGAGGTTCGTTTGCGTCCGTCGAGTTCTGGCCGCAGGAGCAGAATCCAGATCAAGTTTGGAAACAGTTCAAGCAACTTGCGGCGTTTGCTGCAAAGGAGAGTTTGCAATGAAGGAAGTAAGCAGCAAGATTCAGACGGCCTATGAACTGGCCAAAGAGCGCTTTGCCGCAATCGGCGTGGATACCGAGATTGTTTTGCGCACTCTCGATGCGGTACCCATTTCGATCCAATGCTGGCAGGGTGACGATGTGAAGGGCTTCGAGAATCCAGAAGGCGAGCTGACTGGCGGCATTCAGACCAGCGGCAATTATCCTGGCCGCGCGCGCAACGCAGCTGAATTACGCGCCGATCTGAAGTTAGCACTCTCCCAGATTCCCGGTCAGAAGCGTGTCAATCTTCACGCCATCTATCTCGAGTCGGAGTCACCAGTCGAGCGGGACGCAATCCAGCCGAAGCACTTCGAGCGCTGGGTCCGCTGGGCAGCAGAGAACGGCCTGGGCCTGGACTTCAATCCCACCTGCTTCTCCCATCCCAAGAGCGCGGACAATCAAACCCTGACGCATCCCGATGCGGGGATACGCCGTTTCTGGATCGACCACTGCCTGGCCAGCCGCAAGATCAGCGAATACTTCGGCGTTGAGTTGGGGAAGCCGTCGGTGATGAACATCTGGATTCCCGATGGCAGTAAGGATCAGCCCGCCGATCGTCTCTCCCCGCGCCAGCGCCTCATGGACTCTCTGGACGAGATCGTTTCCGCGCCACTGGGATCGAACCACAAGGTTGCCGTGGAGGGCAAGCTCTTCGGCATCGGCGCGGAAAGCTATACCGCGGGTTCGAATGAGTTCTACTTGGCGTATGCGGCAACGCGGAAGACGTTGCTTTGCCTGGATGCCGGGCACTTTCATCCCACCGAAAATGTTTCTGACAAGATCTCGACCGCGCTGTGTTATCTGGACGAGATTCTTCTGCATGTATCGCGCCCGGTGCGCTGGGATTCCGATCATGTGGTGTTGCTGGACGATGCAACCATCGCCATTGCCCAAGAGATTGTTCGCTGCAACGCGCTGTCGCGGGTGAACATCGGACTCGACTTCTTCGATGCAAGCATCAACCGCATTGCCGCATGGATCATCGGCGCGCGCAACATGCGCAAGGCCCTTTTGCTCGCCCTCCTTGAACCGCAGACGCTGCAAATCGAAGCGGAGAAGAAGTGCGATTTTGCCGGACGCCTGGCCATCTTTGAAGAACACAAGTCGATGCCATGGTCCGCGGTGTGGGAGTATTACTGCGCCAGCCAGAATGTAGAAGAGGGAATCGGTTGGTTGGAGAAAGTGCGCAGCTACGAGAAGAGGACTTTGTCTCAGCGCGGAGTTGCGAAATGAGCGGAACTGTTGAACCTTCGAGGTTCGTTCACCGCTCCGCCACCGGAACCTTGTAAAGGCAGACAGGCGCGCTCACGGAACCTCCTCTGCCACGCCAGTCTTCTCGTTGGGGCTTCCAAACAGCTGCTGGACTACTCAAACTCCGAAAGCAAACTGGTAAAGAATTGAGAATTGCGTCGCCTCACGCAACACCTCAGCGCTGAGCTATACTGGTTGGTCCCTTACGACAGAAGGTTTTCATGCTCGCCGTTGTCAACCAAGGTTGGGTCAAGCCCTCTACAATCCTGTTTGCATCCAGGAGTCCTGTCCCCACGACAGCATTCTCCTTTGCTCTCGCACAAGCCGTCCAATCTCAAGCTTCATTCGTACTCTTTCACGCATACGACACCCTCGGCGAGGAGGCAGGTCGGGTCTCCGGCACTCGCGATTATGACTTCGCTGGCGCCGCGCGCTCTGAATTGCATCGTTATGGACCTCTCGCTCAGAAGGTCAGGGATACGGGTGTTCCTTGTGAAGTAATTGTTCGGCCCGGGCTGGCTGCTCACCAGATTGTCACCCTGATGCGCGAACGGCAAATCGACCGAATCGTAATGGGTGCCTGTGGTCATAGTGCCATCGGAAAGCTCCTGGCGGGTTCGGTGGCCGAGGCCGTGTTGCGCACAGTCGGTATTCCGGTTTGCATCGTAGGCTCCAGCGTGGATGAGACTGCACTGTCGTATGCGGTTCCCCGCACTATTCTTTGCGCCGTCAGCCATTCGGAGACCAGCCGCCGTGTAATCGGCTTCGCCGCGGACCTCGCTGCGCATCACGACGCGAAGCTCATTCTGCAGCATGTGATCGCGCCGAAGGAACGGGCCAGTCAATCGATGGATCAACTTGAATTGGACCTGGCTTCTTTGGTACCTGACGGACTTCGCGGCAAATTCGCCGTGCAATCGATCATCGCGTCGAACGATGTGTCCGCGGAGCTTCTCAACCAGAGCCGCATTCGGCAAGCCGACCTTATCGTGATGGGCGCACAGAAAGCGCCGAAACTCTCTTCTATCGCCCGTCTCAGTGTCGCCCACAAGATCGTCGCCCAGGCGCGTTGTCCGGTCTTTGCATTAGGTCCAGATTGCGCCAACGTGTTGAACAGATTTGAAGCCTCCCCTGCGAGTGCCGACGATTGTGAAGTTTCCGTCAGCAGATCGTAGCAGTCAAGCAGTGCTTCAGAAGTTCGAATATACTGTTTGCAAGTCGTGGATGCACCATGGCGTGACGATATGTGTGCGCTTCTGAACCAGTTGTCAGGTTGATTGAGTCAACCCAAATTCCTATGTGGCCGATTTGTGAGTTGTATTCGGCGGGCCTTCTTCTCTATGCACTTGCAGCGTTGACAGGGCTGGCCGCTCATCTTCGGAAGATAAGAGCGACCTGGGTCGCGACCTCGCTGTGCTGCGCCAGCATGGTGGCGGCGGCGCTCGAGTTCAGTGCATCGGCAGCTAGTCTGATCGCTGGCGCTGAATTCAACTGGTCGCTTCCCTCCGGTGCGCCCTTCCTGCATTATGGTGTCCGATTGGACCCCTTGTCGGCCTTTTTCAACCTCGCCCTATCTCTTCTGGCTGTCAGTGTCGCCATTTATTCAGTAGGCTATCTGAAACATGGGGTTCTTCAACGCAGACCGGGTCTTTTCTGCTTCTTCTTTAACCTTCATCTTCTTTTCTTGACCCTGGTCTTCACCGCGTCGAACATTATCTTCTTCATTATTGCTTGGGAACTGGTTGTTGTCACTTCTTACTTCCTGGTTGTAACAGACCATGAATCGGCGGAGTCGCGCCATGGAGGAATGCTCTATATCCTGATGTCGCGCGGTGGCACGGGGCTGCTGTTTATAGGCTTCCTGCTACTGGCATCGGCCGCAAGCAGCATGGAATTCCAAGCCATGCATGGCAGCGGCACAAAGCTGACTCCAGCGCTCGGTGCAGCAGCCTTCCTGTCGCTGTTCTTCGGCTTCGGCGTGAAGGCTGGCATTATTCCATTGCATATCTGGCTACCTGCCGCGCATCCGGTTGCTCCCAGCAACGTCTCCGCGCTGATGTCGGGAATCGTAATCAAAACCGGCATCTATGGAATGGCGCGCGTGTTCTTCGACTTTTATGGAGATGTGCCAGTCTGGGCCGGGATGCTGGTATTGCTAGCTGGAGTTGTTTCTGCGCTGCTGGGAGTGCTGTATGCGCTGATGGAGCACGATCTGAAACGCCTGCTCGCGTATCACAGCATTGAGAATATCGGCATCATTCTGATGGGATTCGGATCGGCGCTTCTGTTTCGTTCCTTCGGGCATCCCCAGCTTGCCGCGCTGGCCTTGGTTGCGGGGCTCTTTCACACGCTCAATCACGGAGTCTTCAAGTGCCTGCTGTTTCTCGGCGCGGGCAGCGTGGTGCGAGGTGCAGGGACGCGCAACATGGAGGAGATGGGCGGCCTGATCCGGCGCATGCCATGGACGGCTCTCTTCTTTCTGATTGGAGCAATTGCCATCTCCGGCCTTCCTCCATTCAATGGCTTCGTCAGCGAATGGCTCACCTATCAAGGGCTTCTCGCAGGCTTCGGCGCAACACCGACGCTGACACGTATCGTTTTTCCAATTGCAGGCGCAATGCTTGCCTTGACAGCCGCGCTGGCAGCGGCTTGTTTCGTCAAGGCGTTCGGGATTACATTCCTCGCTCTCCCGCGCAGCGAAAGCGCAGAGAATGCAACAGAAGCGCGCTTCTCGATGCAAGCTGGAATGGCGGGGCTCGCGGTCGCATGTGTGGTTCTTGGACTTGGCGCTACCTGGTTCGTTCCGATCTTTGCTCCCATTACGCAGAACGCGTTTGGTGTTCAAATTACCTCGCAGTTGGTTTCTGCAAACGGTTTGTTACTTACAGCAGGTTCGGCTCAAAATGGAAGCGTTTCTCCGCTGATGCTAACCGTGGCACTGGTTGCGCTTGGCGTCGTTCCATTGGCTTTGTGGTTTATCCTGGGACGCAAATCGACCCGCGCCACTGGCCCGTCATGGGACTGTGGCCTGCCGGGCCTGACTGCCGCAAACGAATACACGGCAACTGCCTTTTCCAAGCCGCTGCGCATGATCTTTGGAGCGCTCTTTCGTCCCCGACGTGAGATTCAGGCGGAGTACGATGTTTCGCCCTACTACCCCAAGGCGATTCACTTCGAGTCGGAGATTGCGCCGACCTTTGAGACGCATATTTATCAACCCTTGCTGGCCGGAATTCAAATGCTTGCGGCGCGCATGCGCAGAATTCAAACCGGCAGTATCCACGCCTATCTGGCGTACATCTTCGTCACCCTCATCCTCCTGTTGCTGTTCGGGGTGCGCGAATGAGGGAACAGGCGCTTGCGGTCTTCTTTCAAGTTGTGCTGGTGCTGCTGTTGGCGCCACTCGTCACCGGTTTCAATCGCACGCTGAAGGCGCGCGTGCAAACGCGCCGAGGCCCCGGTTTGCTGCAGCCGTACAGGGATCTCCACAAGCTGCTGCGCAAAGGGATGGTCATTCCCGACACTTCGTCGTGGATCTTCAGTGCCACGCCCTACGTGCTCTTTGTTGCAACCTTGTTGGCCAGTCTGCTGATTCCGACGATTTCAGCACGAGCGCCTCTCAGCTTGTTTGGCGGTGTGCTTGCTGTCGTCTATCTGCTGGCGCTGGGACGATTCTTCCTGGCGCTCGGCGCGTTGGATACAGGCAGTTCCTTTGGCGGGCTAGGCAGTAGTCGCGAGATGACGATCTCCGCCATCGCCGAGCCAGCGCTGATGCTTGCCGTCTTCACGGTTGCGATTGGTGCGGGCTCGACGAACCTCAGCATTGTGGCTCAAGCGGCGCAGGGACAAAGCTGGCGCTTTCTTGCTCCGTCGCAGATGCTGGCGTTTGCAGCATTGTTTATCGTCCTGATTGCGGAGACGGGGCGTATACCAGTCGACAATCCGTCGACTCACCTGGAACTCACCATGATTCACGAGGCGATGATTCTGGAATACTCCGGCCCGTATCTGGCATGGATTGAGTGGGCATCCGCAATCAAGCAACTGGTGCTGATGACCCTCCTGGTGAATATCTTCTTCCCGTTCGGACTGAGTGCGAGTTGGTCGCCGATTGCAGTCCTCATTAGTTTGCCGGTGTTCATTTTGAAGTTGCTGCTGCTTTCCATCGTGGTGGTGGTTGTTGAGGTCACCAATGCCAAGATGCGCCTGTTCCGCGTGCCGGAGTTATTGGCGATTGCTTTTGTTCTGGGCGCATTGGCGCTGATTTCCACATTCATCTTTCAAGGCTAGCGAGGACTGAGGACCGAATGCATTTTTGGCAGGACCCTCAATTCGGCAACAAGATGATCACGCTCATGGCGGCGCTAGTGCTTGTCCTGCAGATCATGATGGTGACGCAGCGATGGCTGATCACCAACATCCGGGCGTTTGCTCTGCAATCGTTCCTGCTCGCCTGCATCGCCAATACAATTGCCTACTACAACAATGCGCCGCACATCTACGCGGCGGCGGCGCTGATGTTGCTGGTCAAGGCTATCCTGCTGCCGATTGTCTTTGTGCGGCTGGTAACAAAGATCGAAATCCGGCAGGAGATTGAGCCGGTCGTAAACGCTCCCATTTCTGTGATCGTCACAGGCTTGCTGACCCTGCTTGCCTATGTCATCGCAGAGTCGCTGCACCGGCCCGATGAGCCCCTGGGACCGGCGAGCCTGGGCCACAACACGTTGGCTGTGGCCATAGCCTTGTTTCTCATTGGCTTCTTCATGATGGTGAACCGGCGCAAGGCGCTCACTCAGGTGTTGGCCCTGCTCTCGTTGGAGAACGGAATCTTTCTCGCGGCCATCTCGCTGACCTATGGAATGCCAATGATCGTGGAAGTGGGGATTTTTTTCGACGTTCTAGTTGCGGGAATGGTTCTTGCGATTCTGGTCTACCGCATTCGAGAGACCTTTGATTCCACGGATGTCAGTCAGTTGAGCCACTTGAAAGGCTGAAAACACCATGATCCTATTCGTCCTTCTATCCATTCCGCTGTTAGCCTGCTGCTTGGCGGTCCTGGCGCGGACTCGGCGATGGATGGAGACAATTCACCTGGTGTCGGCTGCGGGCTCCTTGATTGCCGCGCTGTTCCTCGTCGCACAGGTTTTGCGGCAAGGTTCCGTTTCTCAGACCAACGGTTTTCTGTACGCCGATGCTCTCAGTGCACTGGTCGCTTTGCTCACTGCCTTTGTCTATCTGGCCTGCGCTCCGTATGCGATCGGATACTTAAGGCGCGACGAAGTAGATGGCACACTGGCCGTAGCTGGCGACTATGACGGCCTGCTGCGAAGGCTGCGTATGTTCTATAGCTTGATGCCACTGTTTTGCTTTTGCATGTTTCTGGTTGTGGTGGCAAACAATCTTGGAGTGATGTGGATCGCCATAGAAGGCACCACACTGGCATCCATCTTTCTTGTGACTTTCTACGGACGGCCAAACTCGTTGGAGGCCGCTTGGAAATACGCGATGATTGGCGGCGTCGGATTATCCATGGCGCTCTTTGGAACAGTTCTAACGTATTATTCGGCGCACCAGGTGATGGGAACTGACAGTCTGAGTGCCCTCAACTGGTCCGTGCTTGCGTTGCAGGCTCCGCACTTCGATAAGACAGTGATGCGGCTCGCCTTTATCCTCATCCTGCTTGGTTATGGCACGAAGGCTGGGCTGGCCCCCATGCACACCTGGAAGCCGGACGCGTATTGCGAGGCGCCGGTACCGGTTGGCGCGCTCATGTCAACGGCTGTTTTGAACTGTGCAGTGTATGGCTTGGCGCGTTACTACGTGTTGACCGTGGGCTGCCTCGGGCCTGCCTTCGCCTCCAATCTGCTGATTCTCTTTGGTCTGCTCTCGGTCGGCGTCGCTGTGCCCTTCATCATGGTGCAGCGCAGCTCGCGCAGGTTGCTCGCCTACTCCAGCATCGATCATGGCGGCATCATGGTGCTTGGCCTCGGCTTCGGCGGCATGTTGGGAGTGCTGGGCATGTTGCTGCACATGACCTACCACACTGCGATCAAGCCGTTGCTGTTTCTCGCTGTGGGCAACGTGCAACAGCACACCGGGAACGACGCGCTGCGAAGAGGCGCAAGCGGACTGGTGCATGTGCTGCCTATCTCTGCGCCGCTGTTTCTGCTTGGCGCGCTGGCTGTCACTGGAACGCCGCCCTTCGGCATGTTTCAAAGCGAATTCATGGTGCTCCGGGCCGGATTCGCTGCGCAGCACCTTGGCTTATCCATTCTCTTCGTGATTTGTGTTGTGATGATCTTTTGCGGCTTCTTTTCTCACGTGGCGCAACTCGTGCTCGGTCCTCCCAGCGGAGCACCGAGGGAATTCGGCAGCCACTGGAAGACCTATCCGGTGATCGGGCTGGCTCTGGTGGTCATCGTCATGGGATTCTGGTTGCCGGCGCCGCTTTATCAACTCATTGAAAGGGCTGCGCACATTGTGGAGGTGCATCCGTGACACAACCCTCCAAAGTATTCACCAGCAAATTCGATGAGATCCTGCCGCACTACGGCTTCTCGTCCGCAGGCTGGAATGAAGCCAACGATGCGGAAGTTAGCAAGGCTGAGATCCATGTAGTTGTAACGCTCACCGATCTTCGTTCAACCGTTACCGGGCTCATTGAAGATGGCTGTCGGCTTGCGTCTATCTTTGCTGAAGATAGAACCAGCGTTGGCTTGGGTTTTTTGATCTGCTATGTTTTCGACCATCGCCAGGATTGTCGCTTTCTATTGCTTCGCACAGTAGTTTCAGAGATGAGCAAGGCCTTTCCCTCTGTCTCTGCAAGAATCCCCGCCGTTAACTGGCAGGAACGCGAGATACAAGATATGTTTGGGTTGGTAGCGAAAGGTCATCCAAACCCGCGGCGCGTTGCTTTGCACGATAACTGGCCGGATATCCATCCACTGAGAAAAGACTTTCCCATCGACACTGTGCTTCCTCCATTCCATGGAGAACGGCACGTGTATCGACCCACGCTCGGTGAGGGAGTCTTTCAGATTCCCGTCGGCCCGGTCCATGCGGGCATCATTGAGCCTGGGCATTTCAACTTTGCGGTGGCTGGAGAGCCGATCCTCTATCTGCAGTTGCGCATGTTCTACACGCACAAGGGAACCGAGAAGCGATTCGAGCATTTGACCGTGCGTAATGCAGTATATCTCGCGGAAAGCATCTCGGGAGATTCCGGGTTTTCTCATGGAACCGCCTTCTGTCAGGCTGTCGAGCGTGCCGCAGGTGCCGAGGTTCCGATTCGAGCGAAAAGAATGAGAACGATTCTGCTTGAACTGGAGCGGCTATATAACCACGTCGGCGACATCGGCGCGATTGTGAATGACGTTGGGTTTGCCGTCGCCAACGCACATGCCGCGCGACTGCGTGAGATGATTCTCAATATCAATGAAGAGCTCGCTGGAAGCCGCTTGTTGCGTGGAGTGGTGTGCCCCGGTGGCATGCGTCACGATTGGACCGACCGACAGATCGCTCGCTGCCGGGAAAGTCTGCACCATTTTGATGCTGAGTTTACCGATCTGATGGCACTCATCGATAGCTCCGACTCAACGCGCGATCGTTTGGAGCACACCGGAACATTGCATCCCGGCAAGGCCGTCGATCTGGGAATCGTCGGTGTCTCCGGTCGCGCCTCGGGAGTGGATCGCGATCTGCGGCGCGATCACCCATACGCGGCTTATGACGAGGTCTCATTTGATGTGCCGGTTTACCAGGAGGGTGATGTCTTCAGCCGGATGTTGGTGCGGGTCGATGAGATCCGGCAGTCCATGCGCATTCTCAAAGATGTCCTGGATCGACTTGCTCCAGGTCCCTGCCGTACCGCTCTGTCGCAATTGCCTGCGAATTGTGTGGCTCTCGGCGCGGTTGAAGGCTGGCGAGGCGAGATACTGCATTGGATTCGCACCGGTCCGGATGGCCGTTTGGATCGATGCAAAATCAAAGATCCGTCGCTCAACAATTGGCCCGCACTCGTTGAGGCAGTCCAGGGCAACATCGTGCCCGACTTCCCCGTGATCAACAAGAGTTTCAACCTTTCTTACTCTGGGACGGACCGCTAGCCATGTTTCACATACTCAAAAAAGCCGCGCAGACAGGCCTCGTCACCATCGGGTATCCGGACAGGTCCGCGCAGATCCCCGAGAACTTTCGCGGGGCGCCCAGCTTCGAGTTTGCCGGCTGGCAGGATGCGCGGCCTGCAGCCGATGCCTGCCCCACCGGCGCGATTTCCATTGAGGAATCCGAAGCTCGGCGGCGAGTCACAATCGACTACGGACTCTGCATCTATTGCGGGCAATGCGCAGAGGCCGATCTCAGCGGAGCGGTGAAGATCACCCGTAACTTTGAACTTGCTGTCCGCGAACGCAGCGATCTTGTGACGACTGCCGACTATCCGCTCACTTCCGATGGGCGCCAGGGCGATCTTGCCGGATTGCGCACAGGCTCAACTGCCGCGCACGGCCGGTTGCAAGCTGTAGAAGCCAAACTGCAGCAAAGAATCCAGGATGTCCTGGGGCGTTCGCTGGCTGTCCGAGAAGTCGATGCCGGATCGTGCAATGGCTGCGAGATCGAAATCAACGCCCTAAATAACCCTGTCTACGATCTAGAGCGTCTAGGCATTCATTTTGTTGCTTCTCCGCGTCACGCCGACATGCTGCTCGTCACCGGGCCAGTCACACGAAATATGGAGCTTGCATTGCAAAAAACATATCGCGCTACTCCAACCCCCAAGATCGTAATCGCAGTTGGTGCGTGTGGCATTAGTGGCGGGATCTTTGGCAACAATTACGCGACAATCGGCGGAGTGAATGCTGTTGTGCCGGTGGATGTCTTCATCCCAGGTTGTCCGCCACGACCACAAGCGTTGCTCCACGGGATTCTTCTGGCGCTTGGACGAATGGAGCAAAGGCTGGCTTCAAGTCACGCCGTGTGTTCAGAAAAGAGTAATGGCTTCTGATTTTAATAATCATACAAAATTAGCAGACGTCAGCCGCTTCATGATGGTCGCGTCGACTGAAGTACATCGCTCTCGGATTCATCAGCGTCGATTCTGCCATAGGGGGCCCTCGCAGCGGATCAATGAGGTGTCGAGGACGTCGGCGCCCCGCCGGATGGATCGCCCTCCGGGTTATCTCCCGTCAAGATGTGCACCTCGGTTCGGAACAGCCGATAGTTCGTGAAGTGAACATCGTTCAGTTGGATCTGTGCCGGACCAAGATAGGTTCTGAAACCTCCAGCGTGGTCAGTTATGTGCTGGACGACGCGAATAGTTGAAAGCGCCACACTCCTTGCGGCAAGAATATACGTCATTCCAGCGATCTCCACAGGGCCGTATGCCACGAGCATTTTGGCCTCGGAAACTGAATCGCCCGGCCTCAAATCTGCGATCATGGTCACCCGCAGCACCGCTCCGTTCGCCGGATCCACGGCGATCTCTCCGTGATATGCGGATGGCCGTGGTTTTCCTTCTTCTGGAACCTGTACCAAAAAATGCGACCGCTGGATGGGCACAGTGTAGTAAAAAACCGCAACAGGTCCAGAGGCGTCCGCCTCCCATCGCTTCCAGGGTGTTTCGCCCTCAAATACATCCGCCCCCAGGCTGATGAGGACCGAACCGAACTCGCCTGAAGTGGTCAGACCCGCAGGGGTTGCGGCTGGTTGCTTCTCATTTTCCGCTTCGCTATCAGCCTGCTCTTGTCCTTTTCGATTCACCACTTTCACGCCGGAAACGCCCACCAAGTGCAAGGGCCGATAAAAAACTGCGGGGGCGTTCAGTGTTTCATCCTCCGCAGGGGTATCTTCGAAGCTGCTGGTGATTCGTGTGGCAAGGAAGTTCGGTATCTTTGGAATCGTCTCGCTCAGGTAATGAATCGTTAAGGCAACCAACGAGGCCCGTGTTGCCGCGCTGGGCGGCGCCAATGCCAATTCCTCCGCGGGGGGAAGGTTGAGAAACTCGGCACTATCGGCCAAGGCAACCAATGCTTGTTGCGATTTTGCACCCGGCAAGCCGGTCTCGATCCTGCTGCTTCTGGAGGCGCTGAGCCGCTCCGTCAGTTCCAGCGCTGAGATACGACTGGCGACCTTCGCATCGCTCATGCCGTGAGTCGCGCTCACGATCGCCTCCAATTGCTCGACCGTAACCTGCTTTGCGGCAAGCGCTGGCAGAAGGTTTCCCAGCAAAAAGAGAATTAGCATCAATCTCTGCATCCTCTGCATCGCCTATTCCTCACAGAAAACCATTATTGTTCAAGATAGGTGATAGCTCTTCCATTCGACGAATGCTTTAATCGGCGGATCCCACTTACTGAGAAGAGTTGAAGATTGAGAAGAGTTGCAGATTTCGTTGCGACGTTTTTCAACACATGTCCGCTTTGTGAGGAAATCGCAAAAATGCGGGGAGACCATCTCTTGATCGAGGAAATGGCTCTAGTTTGACCATTTCCACGAAAGCAGTCAAGAATTTCAGGAAAAATGCAGTTGTCGAAAAGACACGAAGATCCACAAATGGGGCACACCTGATCGCGGTGAGGAATCGGTGTTTAAGCGATAGTAATGATTGATCTTAAATGGAAGAGGTCGGAGGTGCTGGTCAGGATCGAACCGGCGCAGGAAGTTTTTGCAGATCTTCTGGTCGAACGTGGCGTCGCATTTATCGGGGCCGCCTCCTCGTCCGAAGCTCGGTAATGGTTACTTCCGGCTCGCAATCGTGAAACTGTGGTTTTCTTGCCAACTTTCGGCTTTTTTGATTGACAGTACATTCTGAACTTGCGATAGTAACTACAAATATCCGATTCCCCATTCCCCGGTTAGCGTGACTACGTAGCTCAATTATTGCGTGTCGGTCGGTTCCCCCGTTCGCGCCCCGGCAATAAAAGTTTCGGCCCAACAGTTCCACACCTTTTCGATGGACATAGTAGCGGGCCAACGCGATTCTGACTCTTCGCTCGGTCATTCGGACGGGCGTTTCTATTCTATTTTGGCGGTTCGAGCAATTCAACATTAGTCCGCCGGCAGCCTAACGGCGAAATGCAAATATTGCGTGTCTATCCCTCTTCTTTCCGCTGTTCCCCGGCGACAAAGATGCGGACCAAAGTCTCACAACTTTCCACCGGATGCCTTAGCGGGCCATCGCAGTTCCGACTCATCGCCCGGTCATCCGGACGGGTTTCTCTATCCTACTTAGCGGCTGAAGCAATTCAACCCTGGTTGTTTATGTGTTCAACGATTCTTTGTGCCCTGCCTGGTTCGGCCTTGAGGAGCATCCGCATGCTTGAGTTTGTTCGTCGCCTGTTATCCCGCTCTATGCCTGTTTACAACCTGTCGCGTCGCTCGCTTGCGGCGGCTTCCTCCGCTCTGGCTATGCTTCTTGTCCTGCCAGGCATTGCCTCCGTGGCGCAGGCGCAATCCGCGCTGGAGACAATCGCAATGGGCAGCACGCCTAAGGCCATCGCCATCAATCCTGTTACCCACAAAATTTATGTGGTCGTGAGCAATGGCGGCAACCATTATGTCAGGGTCTTTGACGCGATAACCGGCGCAACCACCGACGTGACGACTACGGCGAGCAGCCTCGGCGCCATCGCCGTGAATCCGGTCACCAACAAGGTATACGTAACCAGTTATATATCTGTTAAGTCCACCAATACCCCGGACTTGCTGACGATCATCGACGGCGCCACCAATGTCGCCTCTACCGTGCAGCTTGGCACCAGCCTGGAAACGGCAGCTGTGGCCGTGAACCCGGTCACCAACATGATCTATGTTCTCAACCACGGCGATAGCTCCGTAAGCGTGATCGATGGAGCAAGCGCGAATATTGTTCAGAAGATCACCACGGGAACCGGACCCAACAGCGGCGCATGGGCTATCGCCGTCAACCCCGTCACCAACAAGACTTATGTCGCCAACTACGGCGACAGCAGTGTTTCGGTGATCGACGGAACCAATCTGTCGGGCACGCCTGTGAGGATATCCATAGGCTCCGGAGGCTCCCAGCCCAATGCGATTGCCATCAACGCCGTCACCAACACGATCTTTGTTGCCAACAAGGGCGATGGCAAGATTGCGGTCATCAATGGTACGACCAATACGGTAACGACCACTCCCACAGTAGGCGCGAATCCGGAAGCCATCGCGGTCAACCCGGTGACCAACCAGATCTACGTAGCCAACTTTGGCGGCAACAGTGTATCGGTGATCGACGGAGCCAATCCGTCGTCGGTCGCAGCCACGGTGACGGTGGGATCTACGCCCGAAGGCATCGCAGTCAACCCCGGAACCAACCAGATCTACGTGGCCAACACCGGCGGCAGCAGCGTGACGGTGATCGACGGCGCGAGCAATAATACCAGCTCAGTGCAGACAGGCGCTGCCCCTCTGGCCGTGGCTGTCAGCCCTGTGACCAACAAGATCTACGTGGCCAACAGCGGCGCATCCAGCGTCACGGAGATCGACGGCGCGGTTAACAAGACCTCCACAGTGACGGTGGCAGGTAACCAGCCCGGACCGATGGCCATGAACCCCGCGACTGGCGTCATCTTTGCCGTCGATCAATTGGCCGGCACCGTCACGGCGATCGACACGGTGACCAACACTGTCTCGCCGGCAATTACCGTTGGAGCCAATCCCGTAGCCATCGCTGTGAATCCGGTTTTGAACACTGCCTATGTCGCGAACCAAGGCGGCGACACCATCTCGGTGATCGACGGCTCCACATTGACCGTGACGGAGGTAACGGTTGGACCCGACCCTGTGTCAATCGCTGTCAATCAGGTCAACCAAAAGATCTATGTTGTCAATGAAACGGCTAACACCGTATCGGTGATCGACGGAAGTTCAAACAATGTGTTGACGACGATCTCGGTGGGGGCAAATCCACTGGCTATAGCGCTCAATCCGTTCACGAACAAGGTCTATGTCGCCAATCAAGACGACAATACAGTGGATGTCATTGACGGATCGACGAACAGCGTGTCGTCTGTGATTGCGGTTGGGACTTGGCCTTGGGGCATTGCCATCAATCCGCTGAATAATCAGATCTACGTCGCCAATGCCCAAAGTGACAATGTAACTGTGATTGACGGCGCTACCAACAATACCAGCACCGTTTCAGTAGGCTCCTTACCCGAGGCCATCGCAGTCAACCCAGTGACCGGCAAGGTTTACGTGGCCAACAGGACCGATGGCACTGTCTCGGTAATCGATGGATCTTCCAAGGCCGTGTTGGCAACCCCCGCAGTGGGACCCAGTCCAGCGTGGCTAGCCATCAACTCCATCACCAATCAGGTGTATGTTGCGACCGTGGGCAGCAGAACCATCTCCATCGTTGATGGAACGACCAACAGCGTCGTCGCTTCGCCGATTACGAGCAACCAGCCCGATTCGCTCGTGGTGAATTCCGCCACCGGCAGGGTCTACGTGTCGGAGCTCAACAGTAATACCGTGACGGTCTTCGACACCGCGAACTTCCAGCAAATCCCGATCACGGCAACCTCCGCCATCGCGAGCGACTCCTACACTGTATCGAGCACCGCGCCCTTCACCACCCGCAGCACCGCGCCCACTTTTACAGCCACTGTGACCAGCGCCTATGACAGCTCCAGCCCGTACTCGACGTTGACCATCACCGACCCTCCGCCCTCGGCGCTCTACTATTGGATTGACGACGGCAGCGCGGTCTCCAGCGATCCCAACGCATGGGCTGTGGCTGCGGACAACTCCTCCGCCGATGCCAACCCGGCCACTTTCAACCTGGCGTTGAGCAACCAGGACCCGGGGCTGCATACCCTCTACTACTTCGCCGCATATGGCGATGAAGGTACTGCGGCAAGCTCCTCGAATGGCACCGGCAATACGCCTGAGATCGGCAATCTCCAAACGCTGGTCTACGCCATCTTGCCGGCCACCAGTACGACCGCGCTCACTTCGGATGTAAATCCGCAGGACCCCGGCAGCACTGTCACCTTCACCGCTACGGTCACGCCGGGCAGCGGGCGCTCGGCGAGCCCCACCGGTATAGTGACCTTCTTCGCTGACGGTACCCAGCTTGGAACCTCTCCGCTGTCAGGGAATACCGCGACTTACCAGACCAGCACGCTGACCGTCGGTTCGCACAGCATTTCTGCTACTTATTCCGGCGACATCGACTACGCATCCTCCACTGGGAGCATGACCGAACAGATCGCCGGCGTGCCCGCCAGCATAGAGGTCCTCTCCGGCACCGGCCAAAGCGCCAGCCCCGGTTCCAACTTCCCCAATCCTCTCGTGGTGCAAGTCAACGACATCAATGGAACCCCGGTACCCGGCGTTACCGTGACCTTCTCCGGCGCGAATTTGAGCTTTGGCGCCCCCATGGTCTCCACGGGCGCCAATGGGCAGGCGAGCACCACAGCCATGCCGTTAATCGTCGGGTCGGTGACCGTCACCGCCAGCGTCAGCGGAGGGACCATTACCGCAACTCTCTCCGAAAACAGCAAGCCCGCGCCTGGCTTGGCCTTGTCGAGTTCCGGATCGACCACCACTTATGGCGGCCCGGTCACTTTCACCGCGACCTTCAGCGGCTTCAGCGGAAGCAATCCGGTTGGGTTGGTGAATTTCATCTCCAACGGGGTCTCGCTCGGCTCGGGAACCATCAGCGGCACGACCGCAACGCTCACCACCCCGGCACTTCAGGGCGGAAGCGACCGGGTGTTCGCCACATTTCTTGGCGATGCGAACTACACCTACACCGCATCCAACGTCATCACTCAAACCGTGAACAAGGCCACGCCTTCAATAGCACTGGCGAGTTCCGGACCCAACTCGACCTATGGCGGCTCGGTCACCCTCACTGCCACTATGACGGGCGTCAGTGGCACTGGAGTCCTCGGACCCTCCGGTCCAGTCGCGTTCACTTCGAACGGGGATTCCGTTGGCTCCGCCACGATTACCGGAACAGCCGCTACGCTGATTACCGGCGCTCTGCAAGCAGGATCGGATACCGTCAAAGCCATTTACTCCGGCGATGCGAACTATGTCGCCATTAACCCTGTCTCGATCTCGCAAACAGTGGCCAAGGCCACGCCAACACTGGTCTTGACGAGCGTGGGGACGCCGGTGTACGGCGGCGCTTCGGTCACCTTCACTGCCACCCTGACGGGCGCCACTGGCACTGGGGTCAGCGCACCTACGGGAGCGGTAAATTTCACATCCAGCGAGGAACCCGCCGCAAGCATCACTTTCGCCTCCCCCACCATCGTCGGAACAACCGCCACGGTGACCACCGGCTCTCTTCTTGCTGGAAACGAGACCATTACAGCCATTTATTCCGGCGATGTGAATTACAACGCCGTTAACCCTGTCTCTATCGCGCAATATGTGGCCAAGGCCACACCCACCATGACCCTGACGGGGTCCGCTTCGTCATCGAGCTATGGCACACAGCTTTCCTTCACCGCGACGCTTACGGGAGTCAGCGCCACCAACTTGCCCACCAACACCGTGACGTTCTTTGTGGACAACGCAGCATACGGCAACCCCGTTCCTGTCATCAACGGAATCGCGACCTTGCTCACAAGCGCTCTGCCCGGTGGTTCCCACACCGTCGCGGCGCAATATATGGGTGATGCGAACTATAACGGTATCGGGGGCAGCCAGGTGAGCCGCCCGAGTGTTGGCGTCACCACCAGCAAGGCTACGCCGACCATGACCCTCACGACTTCAGGGTCGCCTTCGCCCTACGGGGCTCCCGTCACCTTTGCCGCAACCCTTTCGGGTCCCACCGGCAGCGGAGTCAGCGTACCCACCAACACCGTAACGATGGTCGTTGACCACAATACAGGCAGCCCCATCACAGCTACTGTCATCAATGGGGTAGCAACACTGACGACGAACGCGTTGTCGGTTGGCGCGCCTCACACCGTCACGGCTGCTTATAACGGCGACGCGAATTACAATGCTCTGCCTGCGATATCCACCACGCAAATGGTAGCCAAGTCCAGCATCACACTGGCTGGGCCCAGCACCGCTCCCAGTTTCGTCTATGGAGTTGGCGGCACGGTGCCGGTTACAGTCACCGGACAATACACTGGCGCTGGTATCGCCACGCCCACCGGCAAGCTGACTTACAACATCGACAGCGGGGCAGCCCAAACCGCGGCTATCGCCGCCAGTGGAGCGGTCCTGACCGTTCCGGCATCCTTGTCCGCCGGCGCGCACACCATCACCATGAACTACGCCGGCGATGGAAACTTCGCTGCAGCCACTGCAACCCAGCTCAGTCTCACCATCACCAAGGCCACAGCCACCATGACCCTGACGAGTTCCGGGTCACCCTCGGCCTACGGCGCTGCGGTTACCTTCACCGCCGCTCTCACGGGCGTCACGGGCAGCGGAGTCATCGCACCCACCAACACTGTGTTGTTTACAGTGGACAGTACTCAGTCCACTGTTGCCATCAACAATGGGACAGCAACACTCACGACCAATACGTTGTCGGCTGGCGGACCCCACACCATCACGGCCGCCTACAATGGCGATACAAATTACAACACTCTCCCTGCGGTGTCCACCACGCAAACCGTGAACCAGTCCACCACCACATTGGCTGGACCCAGTACTGCGCCGAGCTTTGTCTACGGCACGGGTGGAGCTGTGCCGGTCACGGTCTCCGGACAATATATGGGCACTGGGGTGGCCACGCCAACCGGCACGCTCGCTTACAGTATTGACAATGGAGCAGCCCAAACCGCGCCGATTTCCGCGGGAGTGGCTGCCCTGACCGTTCCGGCATCCTTGTCCGCGGGCGCGCACACCATCACCGTGACATACGCAGGCGACAGCAACTTCGCTGGCGCTACAACGACTCTGAACTCGGTCGCGGTCACCAAGGCCACACCGACCATGACCCTGGCGGGGTCTGCTTCGACTTCGAGCTACGGCACACCGGTTTCCTTCACCGCCACGCTTACGGGTGTTAGCAGCACTAACCTGCCCACCAACACCGTGACGTTCTTTGTGGACAAAGTACAATTCGGCAACGCTGTTCCCGTCATCAGCGGGGCCGCGACCTTGGTCACAAGCGCGCTGGTCGGCGGTCCCCACACCATCGCTGCGCAATATATGGGCGATGCGAATTACAACGGGCTCGGGATCAACCAGGTGACCCCGCCGAACGTCGCAGTCACCATCAGCAAGGCCACGCCCGCCATGACCTTTACGAGTTCAGGGTCGCCTTCGCCCTACGGCGCTCCCGTCACTTTTACCGCCACCCTTATGGGCCCCACCGGCAGCGGAGTCAGCATACCCACCAACACCGTGACTTTGGTTGTTGACAGCAATACAGGCAATCCCATCACAGCTACCATCGGCAATGGGGTTGCAACACTCACGACCAACGCGTTGTCGGTTGGCGGACCTCACACCGTCACGGCTGCTTATAATGGCGACGCGAATTACGCCGCATTGCCTGCAATGTCTACCACGCAAATGGTGAGCAAGGCCAGCATCACACTGGCTGGGCCCAGCACGGCGCCCAGCTTTGCTTACGGGGTTGGCGGAGCGGTACCGGTTACCGTCACCGGACAATACACCGGCGCTGGGATCGCCACGCCTTCCGGCAATCTGACCTACAGCATCGACAGCGGGGCGGCACAAACCGCGGCTATCTCCTCCGGTGGAGCGGTTCTGACCATTCCGGCATCCTTGTCCGGGGGTACACACACCATCGTCATGAGCTACGCCGGCGACAGCAACTTCGCGGCGGCCACTGCGCCCCAGTTCAGTGTCACCATCACCAAGGCCACGGCCACCATGACCCTGACGAGTTCCGGATCTCCGTCGGCCTACGGAGCTGCGGTTACCTTTACCGCAGCTCTCACGGGCGTCGCGGGCAGCAGTGCCAGCGTACCTGCCAACACCGTGTTGTTTACGGTGGACAATACTCCGTCCACTGTTGCCGTCAACAACGGGGTAGCCACACTGACGACCAATACGTTGTCGGTTGGCGGACCCCACACCATCACGGCCGCCTACAACGGCGATACAAATTACAACTCTTTACCCGCAGTGTCCACGGCGCAAACCGTGAACCAGTCCACCACCACGCTGGCGGGACCCAGTGCCGCGCCCAGCTTTTCCTACGGCACAGGTGGAACAGTGCCGGTCACGGTCTCCGGACAATACACGGGCGCCGGAGCGATCACGCCGACCGGCACGCTAACTTACAGTATTGACAATGGAGCAGCCCAAACCGCGGCTATCTCCGCGGGAGTGGCTGCCTTGACCGTTCCGGCAGTGTTGCCCGTGGGCGCACACACCATCGCGGTGACCTATGCCGGCGACGGCAACTTCGCTGGCGCTTCAACAACGCTGAACTCGATCGCGGTCGTCAAGGCCACACCCACCATGACCCTGACGGGTTCAGGATCGCCCTCGGTCTACGGCGCTCCAGTCACCTTTACCGTCACTCTCACTGGCGCAAGCGCCAGCGGAGTCAGCGTGCCCACTAACACCGTCTTGTTTACGGTGGACAAGACTCAGTCCACCGTTACTATCAACAACGGAATAGCCACGCTGACAACCAACACGTTGTCGGCGGGCGGGTCTCACACCGTCACGGCTGCTTATAATGGCGACACGAATTACACGGCTTTGCCTGCGATGTCCACCACGCAAGCCGTGAACCAGGCAACCACCACGATGACTGGGCCGAGCACTGCGCCCAGCTTTGTCTACGGAGTTGGCGGCACTGTGCCAGTTACCGTCACCGGACAATACACCGGCGCGGGAATCTCCACACCCACCGGCATGTTGACATACAACATCGATAGCGGTGCAGCGCAAACAGCGGCTATCTCCTCGGGCGGAGCGGTTCTGGCAGTTCCGGTATCCTTGTCAGCGGGCGCGCACACCATTACTGCGAACTACTCCGGCGACAGCAACTTCGCTGCTGCCACTGCTCCGATCACGATCTCCATCACCGTTACCACCGCACCTCTGACCGTGACCGCGAATCCCCAATCCAAACTCTATGGGGCAACCGATCCTGCCTTGACCTATAGCATTACCTCCGGCTCTCTGGTGGGAACAGACGCACTGACCGGTGCGCTAACCCGCGCTCCCGGTGAAAGCCTGGGCAGCTATCCCATCCAGCAAGGCACTCTGAGTGCTGGCTCCAACTACACTCTGAGCTTCATCGGCGCGAACCTCACCATAACCGTGGGCAACTTGACCGTGTCCGCTGACAGCACCAGTCGCGTTTATGGCGTCGCTAATCCCACATTTACCGGGAAAGTTACAGGCGCAGCTAGCACGGATAGCTTCACCGAGACCTTCTCGACCTCCGCGGCGATAACTTCCAATGTGGGCGGTTACTCCATCGTTCCGAGTGTATCGGGCTCCAATCTCTCCGATTACACAACGGTGATAGTCAATGGCACTTTGACCATCACCCAGGCCGGTTCCACCACATCGCTTGCTGTCAGCAGCGGTTCGATCACACCAGGCCAATCGGTTACTCTTTCCGCTACGGTTACATCGACCACCAGCGGCACGCCGACAGGTACAGTCAGCTTTTACGACGGGACCACGCTACTGAACACGGCGACCTTGGCCGCGGGCAGTGCCAGTTATTCCACCGCGGCGCTCGCGCCCGGCATCTCACACACCCTTACAGCGTCCTACAGTGGCGATGGCAACTTCACTGCCAGCGCCAGCAACAGTTCCGGCCTCACAGTCGTCGTGGCCCCGCTGGATTTCACCGTGACAACCGTCGGGGCCAACACGGCGACGATCAATGCGGGTGGATCGGCAACCTTCCAGTTTGGCGTGACCCCGCTCTACGGCATCTATGCCGGCCCAATAACCTTCACGGCCGGCGGGCTGCCTCCTGGAGCGACCGCCACCTTCACCCCTGCATCCATTGCCGCCAACGGAGGTCCGCAGACCGTCAGCTTCACCGTGCAGACTGCAACGTTTGCGGGATTGAACCAGACCAGCAAACCGCTGTTTGGCGGTTTGGCGACGGCCGCCCTCGCGTTGCTGTTGCTGCCCTTTGCCGGAGCGCGCAGAGTGCGCCGCGCAAGCCGCCGCCTCAACCAATTGATTTGTTTGTTGCTCTTGGCAGGCGGCCTGGTGGGATCGATGTTGGTGTCCGGCTGCGGTGCATCGTCGTCGAAGACATCGGTATCGCAAGGCAACACGGAGCCCCAAAGCTACACGTTGACCGTGACTACCAGTGGTGGAGGACTTGAGCACACCTCCACCTTCACACTCACGGTGAACTAACCAAAGCCAACGCTGCTTCCGGTCCGCGGCCTTTCAACGGCTTCTGGACCGGAATCCGATGTCTGCTAGCATGACGTTTCAAAGCCGTAAGACGGAGACATCTTCCGGGCTTGTGTCCAGCATGTGTTGTGAGTTGCGCTGAAGCCGGGCCAAGCCGTGGTGATGGATAACCTGAGCTCGCACAAGGTCTCTGGCGTGCTGCCAATGATCGGAGAGTCCAGGGAGGAGGTGCTCTATCTGCGCCCTACCTGCCTGATTCTTACCTCATCGAGATGGCCTGGACGGAACTCAAACAACTTCGTCGGGCCGCCAAGGCGGGAACAAAGACAGCACTTGAAAAGCGATCTCCAAAGCTCTCACACTGATAAGTCCGGAGAACGCCGACTCAAAGTTCAGACACGGCATCATTGGTGAATAGCGTTCCACAAAGCGCTCTGCCAGTTCGGAGTCCTGGTACGCTGATTTGGACTCAACCTCACTTGATCGGGCAAGGATTTCCGGGCTTGACCCGATAAGCGATAACTTCGGAATTGGTGTAGCCGCCCGGCAACGAGGTCATCTGAAAAAGTGCCTCAAAAGGCGCAACTCTCGTTCCTTCCTCATGCCCGATCTTGCGCAGCAAGGCTTCAAGTCTCTGCGGATCTGTAACGATGTCTCCTGCGGCTTGGGTAGCTTGCATGTTCAGCCCTTCCAGAATCAAAACCATGCCTCGTCCGCCGCACCCATTTACCAGAGCCACCAACCCGTAGCTCTTGAATTCCCTTTGCTCGTCTCCTCTTGCAGTGAGCATCTCCGGAATCGCATAGGTCGAAGACTCGTGGGCCTGAGGAGCGCGATCCTTGAATAATGGCGCGCCTGTCTTTGGATCCTGCTCCACCGCGAAGTTGAGATTCGCCTCGAAGATCTCAACCCATGGATTGGAGCGATGGCTTCCGATCAGGACGATATTCCCATGTTGAAAGAATTCGCTATCGGTATTTCGTGCAGACTGAATATTTGTCCGGCCACCAAATTCCACAGTCAGAGAAGTCAGCCGCGCACTGATTGAAAGGTCGGCTGGGCTCGTGGAGCGCCGCATTGCCACTTCGCGAAATCGGTCGTCTGGATTCTGAAGGTACTTGTTGCTCAAATAGTCGCCAAGATCCAAGTCCTTGCCACTCATATCCTGCCAAAGTGCAAAACTCGTATCTGCGTAGACGATCTTCATCTCTTCATCTGGGCGATCAAAGAACTGTCCCCAAAAATCCTGCATTGCGCTGCTTGCCGTGTGAGCACTCGCACTGCTGCCCGATCTCGATTCGTACCGCAAGAGCGCAAAGGAACCAGCCACCGCGATCAGCAACACCGCTGAGAGTGGAAGCCAATACCGCTTCAGCGGATGCGCTTTTTCCACTGCAGGCTCGATCGCCTCGAGGGGAGTTAGGGTGGCTGAAGTGTCGACTGGCGCCACCGCTCGAGGAACAAACTCGGGAATATAGGACCCCTTGGGAATCTTCACGAGAATTGGTTCCTCGGCGCCCTCGGAGGCAAAGTACTTTTCCAGCCGGCCTCTCAACTCGTGCGCGCGAACCCTGACGATGTTGTCGTCCGCGGGGTCATAGTTCGGCTTGCGCCCCAGCACCTCGGCCCCGATCACCTGTTCCTTGAGTCTCTCGGATCTTCCCTCAATGGCGTGATCGGTGATGTAAAGAAGGAACGCGCGCATCGCCGCCGACCGGCAAAAGATCTCGCTTTTGACCACTCGCTGCACCAGGTCGCGTCTGGGATCTGGTGTCAAGGAATTGTGGTCTTCGTTCAAATACGTCTCCTCATCGGGGATCTCTCTCGGGTGAGGCCCAGTTTACAGTAAAGTTTCTGCCAAATGCAAAACGGATTCGAGGCGAAGTTGAGTGCCTGGACATCCGAAGCGGCGGAATCCCGGAAATCTGAACTCGCGCGTGCGACTCAATTCCTCTGTGTCTCCGACGATGGTCCACTCCACCCGGAACTCACGTTGCAAAACCATCCGGCTTTCCCGCGACTTCCAAGGATGCCCTGAAAAAATCGTCTGTAATCAAGCGTTTGAAGCGAAATGCCGGGCGCAAAACCAGGCCAAACACCGAATTGTGTTCGGTGGCTACAACCCTATATATACGCTTGTTGTTCGCGTGCTCCGAATCCCGGCACCCACATCCGGCCGCTTCAGGAAGGCGAGGACGGGGGGTTTGATACGGTGCGACCACGCGCACAGATCTTCGCGGTTAAATGGGGTCACTGTTTACGTGGCGGGCATCGATCACTAAAAGTCTTTATGGGCCGTTTTACCGTTAGTTCACTTCACAACGCTCATCGGCGGGCATGAGTCTTGTTTGCGGACGTGGGGTTCACGATCTCAATCTTCGCTAAGCATGAGGGGAACGGATCAGCCCCAGCTAGTCCGAATGCACCACGAAATTGGCGTTTGATGCCAAAGAGAAAATTCACCTCTATGGAAGGCCATCCCCGGATGGAGACAAGGCAGGAACAAATGAGAGAAAGCGCGGTAAAACGAAGCACTTCCCGGAATGGGAGGATATTGAGTTTCGCTCTGGCCCTATTCTGTTTGCTATTCGCAATGCGCGGCCAGATGTGGGGTCAATCCTCCCGTGGAGCTCTAACGGGAGCGATTCATGATCTCAATGGCGCTGCGGTCGTCAATGCGGATGTCATACTCACTGAGCTCGCATCCCAAACCAAATACCAGTCAACTGCCAATTCCAATGGTCAGTACTCGTTTCCAGAGGTACAAGTCGGCACGTATCGTGTCGATGTATCGGCTGCGGGCTTCAAGACATTTGTCCAGTCGGGGGTCACTGTGTCGGTTGCGGACACCGTCCACCTGGACATCACCCTTCAGGTTGGAAGCAAAACAGAGTCGGTTGTTGTGACGGCAGATGCACAGCAGTTGCAGACCGAGTCCACCGACGTTGGCACCACCGTCTCAGAGCAATTACTCAAGGATCTCCCGTTGCAATTCAGCGGTCTGGTTCGTAGCCCGCTCTCATTTGTCTCTCTCACTCCCGGATACGCCGGAAATGTAAGCGGAGATCCAACCAACCAGGGAGGATTCAAGCTGGGCGGTGGACAGATCGGCGGGGCTCAGACTCTGCTGGATGGCGCGTCGATCGATTTTGCTTCACCCAATTTGCAGGAAAACTTCGGAATCAGCCCCGAAGCCGTTAGCGAATTCAAAGTGATGACGAATACATTCGACGCCGAGTTCGGGCGCGCCAGCGGCGGATTTGTGAACCTCGCTTCCAAATCGGGGACCAACGATCTTCATGGCGACGTGTTCGAATTGTTGAAAAACACCGATCTGGACGCCAACGGTTGGGACAACAACCACAACGGAATTGCCCGGGGCGTGGATCATCAAAATGACTTTGGCGGGGTGGTATCGGGGCCGGTGTGGATTCCGAAACTTTACAACGGACGCGACAAGTCATTCTGGCTTTTCAGCTACGAAGGCTTTCGGTACAACAGTGGCGGAGCTTCGCTCGATACAGCGCCGTTGCCTGCGATGCTCAATGGAGACTTTTCGTCGATTGTAAGTGCGAACGGCGCCCCGATCATTGCCCCAAGCGGCCATTCCTTTGCCAGCCATCAACTCTATGACTACAGCACTTGCACTGGGGCAAACCAGGGCAAGGCATGCACCGCATTTGCAGGCAACAAAATTCCCACCAGCCGTCTGGATCCCTTCTCCAGCAAGGTGTGGCAATACCTCCCCAAGCCGGATTCCGACAAATCCAATCAGCCCTACGAGAATCTGACAGTTACAAACACCAACCACTACATCGCCAATCTGTATACGATCAAGATTGATCAACAAATCTCAGGGAATCAAAAACTCTCGGCGAGTTACGATTACGACAATTTGCCGCAGAACTTCGTTTCAAGCCTTGGCGCCCTATACGCGCCTGAAACGCAGAATCAGCGTACCCGTTACGCACGCGTCGGTTACGACACTACGCTGAGTCCTGTGCTGTTTAACCATTTCAACTTCGGCTTCACCCGCCGCTGGAGGGCTGAGTTTGTTGCTGGAACCTATGACGGAAACTGGCCGGACAAGCTCGGGCTCCAGGGCGTGATCAATACGAGCTTTCCACGTATTGGATTCGACGGTGTGGGTGGGAATTATCCCACGCCGCAGGACAACGCCAATATCTTCGCCGACAACAACTATCAGTACAATGACGACCTGGCGTGGAGCCACGGAAGGCACAATCTGAAGTTTGGCGCAGAATTCCGCGCTTCGCAGTTCAACATTGCCTATCTGACGGGAACCTCCGGCGAGTTTGTTTACGGTCCGGGCGTTACCTCGGCGACAAGCGCGCAAAACGATCCCAACTCGGGCTTCGGTGTGGCTAGCTTTTTTCTGGGTGGCGCGGAGGCAAACGGAAACACTCTAATCAACAGCGCTCTGCAGCTTGGCGATCGGGTCCACTATTTCGCCTTCTATGCTAAGGACGACTGGAAAGTTACCCCAAAGCTTACCGCAAACATCGGGGTTCGCTATGATATCCCCGAACCGGTTCACGAAGCTCAATCGCGGACTTCTCAATTCAACCTCACGCTGAAGAATCCCGGTGCCGACAATCTTCCCGGTGCAATGGAGTTCAACGGCACAGGTAACGGTAGAGATGGACGGACAGCTCCACAGGATACGTTCATGAAGGCCGTCGGGCCGCGCCTTGGTGTGGCATATCAGCTGCGGCCGAGCACTGCGGTTCGCCTTGGTTATGGCATCTATTTTACTGCCATCAAGATCAACAATTTCGCCAATAACGACAGCGCTGGGTTCTTCGGAACCGGATACTCCTGGGGGCAGACCGCAAGCCCGCAAACTCCTGCTGTCGTTCCAAGCGCAATCACGGCGTTCCCTGGCAAGCTGCCGCCATTCATTGACCCGACGCTCAAGAACGGCGCCAATGGAGCGGTGGTCATTCTCTCCAAGGTTGCAAGACCTGGAACAACGCAGAACTGGACGCTGGACATCGAGCAGCAGTTGCCGAAGGACACCATGGTGAGTGTTGCCTATGTCGGCGCGCACGGTGACCACATCCAGGCCTACATGAATGATCCGAACCAGGGCAACCCGGCCAACATGGCCAGGGGTAACTGCCTGAACGTGCTGATCACCGAACAGGCAACCAATCCCGCCTGCGCCGGCCAGGCAACTGTGCCGATCCCGTACGCCAACTTTGTTTCCGACTTCGGCAGCAGTGCAACTGTTTCGCAGGCGTTGCGGCCATTCCCGCAAATCGGAACCGTCAATCTCGATAGCGCCATGAGTGGCAATCCTTTTGGTGTTTACACGTATCATGCTTTGCAAGTCCAGGTAACCAAGCGCCTCTCGCAGGGACTTACCGTTCTTGCAAACTATTCATGGTCCAAGGCGATTACCGATGCCGATGCGGACTACCCGGCGCAGGCCAACTGGAACGGAAACACCCAAGGGGCCGCCAATGTCTACAACCAGAAGGCCGAGAAGGCACTGAGCATCTTCGATACTCCGCAAGCCGTCAATATCGCCTTCAGCTACCAGTTGCCGATTGGAAAAGCCAGGGAGAACCGCGTAGCTGCCGCGGTAATCGGAGGCTGGAATCTCGCCGGGAAACTGTCCTATGCGTCCGGCACGCCGATCTCGGCCACGGAAAGCGGTTGGCAGAATGGCATATTTGCCGGCAACGCGACCGGTGACGGCAGCGGAATCCCGGCGCGGCCAAACCTCGTACCTGGCGCCAGCACCAAACCGAAGAACAGCGGCAAGTGCACGGAAAACAGCTCGACCTGCTTGTACGCAAACCCGGCAGCATTCTCCTATGCCCCCAGCTTCACGTTTGGAGATATGAGGCCATACCCCGGAATGCGCGGACGCTTCAACAGCAACGAGGATCTGAACATTTCGAAAGCAATCCCGATGTTCACCGAACGCATAAAGGCTGTGTTCACGGTGGATGCTTTCGATGTGCTTAACCGTCACACATTCACCAACTTTGACAAAAACATCTCGGATACTACATTTGGCGAGGCGCAATCAGCCACCGGAAGCCGTAGTATGCGAGGTAATTTCAAACTCACTTTCTAACATCTTCAACCGTTGAAAACAGATTGCAATGGGGCTCAAAGAACGGGTCCCATTGCAGCCTGCCATCCATTCAAGGGCGCCGCAATGAATATTCGATGCAAGAAAATCGAGTGCGTGGGAAGAGCGTTGTTGGTACTGACGTGCTGTTCCCTTGCATCTTTGCGGACGCCATTACTTATAGGACAAGACAACAAGGAAGCCGAAGCATCCCGCCATTTTCAAATAGCCCATCAAGCCCAGGACCGTAAAGATCTCGTCGTCGCAGCCCGCGAGTATCTGATCGTTACGCAATTGGAACCGGCAGTCGCAGAGGCCTTCGCGAGTCTCGGCCTGGTCTACAATGCGCAACAAGATTTCAAACAGTCGGTGCAAGCGCTTGAAAAAGCCGGGAAGTTGAAGCCAGGGCTGCGAGGGGTCGACCTCTACCTGGGGATTGACTATCTGAAATTGCACGAACCGGCGCGCGCGGTGCCTTGTCTTGAACGCGCGGTACGTATCGATCCAGCAAGCAAGCAGGCCCAGCGCTCACTCGGAGCAGCCCTTTGGAATGCCGGTGAAACAAACCGCGCGCTGGCGCAGTTGGAAAAGGCCAACAGGCTATTTGCCGAAGATGCCGACATCCTGTTTGCATTGGGTGAAGCATATCGTAAAGCCTCTGACCGGGAAATCGACAAGGTTCTTGCAGGCGCGACCGGTACAGCCCTCATTCATCAGGTGTATGGAGATATTTACAGCATCGAGCAAGCGTGGCCCAAGGCGATGGGGCACTACCAGAAAGCTATTGACCTGGATCCCCATTGGGCAGAGGCTCACTTCGGGATGGGCGACGTATATATGAAGCAGGGCAAACTGACCGAAGCAGAACAGGAGTTCAAGCGCGAGCTGGAAGTAAATCCGCGTTCCGCCGCAGCCGAAGGCAAACTTGCGGAGATTGCACTCCTTGACGACAGACCGCAGGATGCCTTGACCCTGCTGGATTCGGCACTTAGGTTCGGACCCGCCGAGGCCGAAAGGGCTCTGGGGGTGCTCCCATCGGATCGGCCTTCATCAAGCCTGCCTTCCGAGCAGGACAGGCAGCGCTTTGCCAGAGATCTGAAAACACTGCGGCAATCACCAGAGAGTCCTTCACTGAAATTGGCGCTCGCGCTCATTTACGCGAGACTTGGCGACAACGACGCATCCCGCAATGAGTGCGAAAGCTTGAATCGCCTCATTCCGTGCGTTGCACCTAAAGGCAGCTTGTATGAAAATGCTCGCACCTATTTCGATTGCCAGAAGCTTGATGCGGCGGAGACGAGCCTGGCCACATGGCTCCAGCAACATCCACATGATTTGCAGGCGGACTACCTGCTGGGGAGAACATATCGTCTTCTTTCTCTTGCAACCCTCACCTCGCTGCTGAAGATAGTCCCGGATTCATATCGGACCCACCAACTGCTTGCGGAAACTTATCAAAAGGAAAAGAACGAAGACAAGGCGCTGGAAGAATACCGCATTGTTGACCATATGGTGCCGGACCTCCCGGGGTTGCACTTTTCGATCGGCAACCTGCTGTGGGCAAATGGACAGTCTGCGCTGGCCCGGGTCGAATTCGAGAAGGAGCTCCAAATTGATCCGGACCACCCGGAGGCCAATGCTGAACTGGGAGAGATTCTGGTTGCTCAACAGAATCCGGAGAAGGCAATCGGCTATCTCGAAAAGGCCATTCGGCTTGAGCCTGAGTTGATCGTTGCGCATACGAAGCTGGGGCAAGCGTATGCGGAGATGGGAGACTACGCGAAGGCTGAAGTGGAACTACGCAAGTCCACCGCCGACGATCCGGAAGGTGAGGCTCATTATCAGTTGGGCCTTGTGTACCGCGCCATGGGACGAGGCATCGCGGCCCAGCAGGAACTCGCCATATCGCGAAGGATAAAGGCAGACCGCATCGAGACGGAAAAGAGAATGATGATGCAGGACGGGGCGGCGAAATGACAATGCGTAACGGTCTCACCATGCTTGCGCTGTTCCTCTCCGTATCGGGTCTTCGTGCGCAGGATGCAAATCCGCTCCAGGCAGGCGTTGAGTTACTCCGGTACTCTCGTTTCTCGGACGCCCTTCGAGAATTTCAGGCTGCCGAACGCGTCAAGCCAATGGACGCCGTGGTCGAAAACCTGTTGGGAATCACCGAGTCCCGACTCGGGCATATCGATGATGCCAACAGGTATTACACACGGTCCATCGAACTGGATCCGACCCAGCCGGGTCCGCACAAGAATCTCGGCGTCAACTATCTGGCGATGAAGCAATTCGATGCCGCGGGCAAAGAGTTGAACGAGGCGCTGCGCCTCAGCGGAAGCGACAAGTTCATTCACTATTACCTTTGCATGTTGTATCTCGCTACGGGCAGGGATGCCGAGGCTATCGAACACAGCCGCCTTTCACAGTCCCTGATTGCCAGCGATGCGGAGACGTCGATTGCTTTAGCCCGGGCATTCCTGCGAACCAACCAGGAATCGGATGCGGCCAGGATCATCGACTCTCTGCAGCAGACCCCGAGCCTCACTTCAGATCAGGAGTATGAATTGGCGACCGAAGTTGCCGCGAAGCAAATGTATCCTCAGGCAGTCGAACTGTTTCGCCGCATCGCAGCGGCGCAGCCCACATCGTGGATTTGCAAATACAACCTGGCAATCGCTCTGCTCGACGCCGGGCAGCAGACAGAGGCTCTTCCGTTGCTTGAGACTCTGGCGAATCAGCGGCCCGCGGACGGAAATGTATTCAGCCTGCTCGGATCTACATATGAGTCGGCAGGAAAGTTACCCGCTGCCCTCGATGCATATGAAAAGGCGGTAGCGAATGACCCGGGCAATTCCGACCGCTACCTGGATTACACGCGCGTATTAATGGATCTGGATCGCTACGATGATGCAATTGACCTTATCCGGAAGGGTATCAAGAGCACTCCGGACAACTATGCGCTGAATATTCGACTCGGGGCCGTTGAGATGATGAAGGCCGAGTACGAGAAAGCGCGTCAATGCTTCGAGAAGGCAATCGACGAACATCCAGACGTTGCCATCGGTTATGTCGCCCTTGCAAAGGCCTTTATGAAGGAAGCCAACGACAAGGCTGCCGCGGATGTGCTTGCGGGTGCACGCGCAAAAGTGGGACGCGACTTCGGGCTTGAATACATTTCCGGCCTGGTGTTCTCCGAGTTGGGAAAGCCGGAAGAGGCTGTTGAGGCGCTCAAGAGCGCCGAGGAATTGGATCCAACCATCGTCGAGCCGCACTACCAACTCGGCAGGGTCTATCTGGAGGGCGGAAACTTCGCGGGAGCGCAGGCGGAATTCGAGCAAGTTATTCGGCTTGCGCCGTCCCATGCCCCCGCGCATTACCAGCTCAGCAAGGTCTATGCGCGTCTGGGGGACAAGCAGAAGTCCCGCGAAATGCAGGAATACGCAAGCCAACTTATGCAGGTCCAGAGGGAATCCGCGCTAAGTATTCAGAAGGAGCGTCTTACTTCGCTGCAACCGGAGTAAGCGACACCGATGGTCTTTGCGCAGAGGGGAGAGCCTCGCTTGAATGCTGCAGGCAAGAAAACAGGAGAAAGAGCAGGCTGGGCAATGAGTTAAGGACAAAGCGGAATGCTGTTCGATGTTCAACAGGCCTGGCCTGATGGAACGACCAGCGGCGATACCCGGGAATTGACGATTGGAATGAATCTCCGAATTCACTTTTAATCGTGGGTCAACCTGATTTAACTCCAGAAGGCATTATCTGAAAGGGAATACGTTGACGCGACCTTTTGAAGAACGTAGTATTCAGCCGAATAGACGGACGTTTCTCAAGGCATCGGGGTTTGCCGCAATCAGCACGGTGCTGACGCGGGAAGTTCATGCCGATCCGAGTGAAGTTGCAACTGCAAGTTCGAACGCATCTGCACCAGGTGATGTGAATCCCGTCGATACAGTGAACTTGCTGCAAGGAACCGCCTCGACCTTTGAATTCTCGCGTGGAAACACGCTGCCGATTTCTGCGCTCCCTTTCGGAATGGCACATTGGACACTGCAATCGCATGCAGATACTCCATGGTTCTTTCAGCCGGGTGCGCGCCGCACCCAGGGGTTTCGTTGCACTCATCAACTCAGTCCGTGGCTTGACGACTACGGACATGCAACGTTCCTCCCGTTTTGTGGCGACACCGGCTTTGAGCCCGCGGTCCGCGCCTCATCCTACAACCCGGAATCGTCGCGCCTATTGCCATATTCCATGCAGCTCTTTTTATTGCGATATCGCGCTCAGGTCGAATTGGTTCCAACCGAGCGCGGCGCGATTCTTACCGCGAGTTTCGACGCAAGTAAGAACATGGAGGTCCCGGGCCTGCTAATTGATATTCCCGGCGAGGGCGTCAGCATCGAGGCCGACCGCGCGAAACACCAGGTGCGATTCAAATCCTCTGCGAATGCAGGTGGCGTTCCGGAAAACTTTGCGACCTATTATGTCGTCGCGTTTCCTGGAATGTGGCAGAGCCTTGAGGAGAAGCAGGTCGGGAACCATCATGTGGGCGTCGTGCGGTTCCGGCCTGGCCAAACCATTGAAGCAAGAATTGGAACGTCTTTCATTTCCTTCGAGCAGGCAGCTCTCAACCTTGAAACAGAGATGGGTTCTACCCCTGTTGAGGAGCTCCGTGCCAAGGCCTGCGACCAATGGAATAGCCACTTGAATCGCGTCCAGATAGAAGGAGCTTCGGACGAACAGCGGCGCCTTTTCTATTCCTGCATGTACAGGGCCCTTCTGTTTCCCCGCACCTGGCACGAGCCGAATGCGAGCGGAGAGATGCATCACTTCAGTGCCTTCAACGGCAAGGTGATGCCTGGGGTGATGTATGCGGATCACGGCTACTGGGACGTTTACCGAGCGTGGTATCCGTTCATGTCGATTCTCTTTCCCGAGCGCCTGGGCGAGATTCTCCAGGCATGGGTCAACGCGTATAGGGAAGGCGGATGGATGCCTCAGTTCCCGGCCCCCGGGTACCGCGCGTGCATGACCGGAAGCCTGATCGACTCCGTCTTTGCCGATGCCGCGGTGAAGGGGATTTCCGGATTCAACTTGGCCGATGCCTACGAGGGCTTGAAGAAGCACGCAACCATTCCCGGCAATCCGGCCAAAGGTTACGGTCGTGTGGGATCCGAACTCTATCTTCGTCACGGCTACATTCCAGCCGACCGCATTCAACAGTCGGTGGCCGAAACTGCGGATGCGGCGTACGGAGACTTCTGCATTGCACAGGTAGCCCAGGTGCTTGGGAAGCAGGGAGATCATGATACGTTTCTCAAACGATCGGAGGCCTGGCGCAATATATTTAATTCGAGCGAGAAATTCCTTTGCGGGAAGAATGAAGATGGCTCCTGGGCTGCGCCGTTTGATCCATTCACTTGGGGCAGTCCTTACGTAGAGGGCTCCGCATGGCAGCATCGCTGGGATGTTCCTCACGATATGCAAGGACTCATTGAGCGGGTCGGAGGCGACAAAGCTGCCGTGGATGCATTGGAAAAGATGTTGGCTATGGAGCCGAAGTTCAATGTCGGTGTGTATGGGACTGAAATCCACGAAATGTCCGAGATGGCCGCAGTCAAGTTCGGTCAGTATGCGCACTCCAATCAGCCGGTGCATCACCTGCTTTACATCTTTGCGCATGCGGGGCGTCCCGACCTTACTCAGTTGTGGGTACGCAAGGTGATGCAATGCCTTTACACCTCCGATTCGTTTCCCGGCGACGAAGATACCGGCTCCATGTCCGCATGGTTCATCCTGAGCGCCATGGGCTTCTATCCGCTATGCCCCGGGAAGACGGACTACACGCTCGGCAGTCCCTTGTTCAAACGCATCACCCTGCGCCTTCCGCATCGGAAGTCGCTGGTCATAGAAGCCTCCGGAAACATCCAGGACGCGGTTTATGTGCGCAGCGCCTCACTGAATGGGCAGTCACTCTCCGGCCACACTGTCGAGCATGCAGCTCTGATGGGCGGAGGAGTTCTGCGCTTTACCATGGCGACGAGCACGTAGAGTGCAATTGATCTTCTCAGTCGCGCTGCGCTTGCCCGCCGATTGGGACAATTCAAAATGCTGCAGGTCATTCGGCAAATCAACGCGTCCTCGCTGAATGGCCTTCGCGGCAAATAGTCCTCGCTTGCGAGGAGGGGAGTATCGGGAATCATGAAACTGTACGGCGGCATTCTGCACGCGACGATGCTTTTCCTCTCCGTTGGGATGATGGCGCAGCAAAACGCGGCAAACGGGAACACGACAGCTCGGCGCGAAGAACAACGGCTCACCTTTCAAACAGGCCAACCATGGACACCCCGGACAAATCTCAACGCGGATGTTGCGATGGTCTATGGCATCGGTCCGAGGACAGCATCGAATCTTGAGACCTGGCGTCAGCACGGCTACAACGCGGATGTCATGACGGGCGTGGCCTGGGGCGACTACCAGGACTACTTGAACGGGCATTTCGATGGGCTGAATCACATGGACCAGGCACAGATGGACGCACTGGGAAACCCGATCATGCACGGAGGCAGCAAGACAATCCCGTACATTTCTCCGGGAGAGTCTTACGGCCGATATCTGGCGCAAGGTGTGCGACGCGCTTTCGATGCGGGCGCGCAATCCATCTATCTCGAAGAGCCTGAGTTCTGGGCCAGGAGCGGATGGGAAGAGAATTTCAAGCGCGAGTGGAGGAGCTATTACGGCGAGGAATGGCGCGCACCGAATTCTTCGCCCGACGCCCAATATCGCGCTTCCAAGCTCAAGTACTTTCTCTATCGCAGAGCACTTGGGCAGGTATTCGATTCCGCGCGAGAATATGGAAAGGCAACCGGCAGGCCGATCCACAGTTATGTAGCAACACATTCGCTGATCAACTATGCCAACTGGCGAATCGTAAGTCCCGAGTCCTCGTTGCTTGCTGTGGGGGCGGACGGGTACATCGCACAAGTGTGGACAGGCACCGCGCGCACCCCGAATTATTACAATGGCGTCCGCAAAGAGCGCACTTTCGAGACGGCGTTTCTCGAATACGGTTCCATGCAGAACCTGGCGCGCGCATCGGGCCGCAGCATCTGGTTCCTCAACGACCCCATTGAAGACGATCCCAACCACGACTGGAACGATTACCGCACCAACTGGGAAAGCACTCTTACAGCGTCGCTGCTGCAACCGGAAGTGTGGCGCTACGAAATCATGCCGTGGCCGGAAAGAGTCTTCAATGGCGAGCATCCCGTCAAGGAGACTCACGTGACTCGCAAATCGGTGCGGGAACTGGAAGAGATCCCGGTTGGTACGGCCTTGGGCGGATTCGGTCCGGCGTCCGCGGTTGAGCAGGTTGGAATTCCGAAGGCATATGAGACCGAACTGCAATCGGTGATCAACGCTCTTGGAAACATGAAACAGAAAAATGTCGGCTGGGAGGTTGCAGGAACCCAGAACGTTGGAATACTTGTCTCGGATACCATGATGTTCGAGCGGGCAGATCCGTTCCCCTCGGATCCCGGTTTGGGCTCTTTCTATGGACTCGCGCTTCCGCTCTTGAAGCACGGTGTGCCGGTTGAACCGGTGCAGATTGAAAGCTCAAGCGTCCCCGGGTTCCTGAGCAGATACAAGATGCTCCTTCTAACTTACGAAGGGCAGAAGCCGCCGGCGCCGGAGTTCCATGCAGTCCTGGCCCAGTGGGTCCGCGAGGGAGGAGCATTGGTGGTTGTCGATGGCGATGATGACCCGTACAACGCCGTACGCGAATGGTGGAACGCCGCTCCGAATTCCTACAAAACTCCAAGGGAGCATCTGTTTGAACGCCTCGGCATTCCATTGGATGCAGAGGGTCTCTTTCATGTCGGTCGCGGCGTCGTGTTATCGAAGCGAAAATCCCCCGCGGCCCTGGCCCACAGCAAAGATGGCGGCGCAACTGTGCGCGGACTTGCCCGGCAGGCAGCGACGGCTGCGAATCTAGCCTGGAAGGAGACGAATGCCCTCGTCCTGCGGCGTGGCCCGTACATTGTTGGCGCAGGGCTCGACGACTCGGTTTCACGAGCCGGGACCTTCACCCTCCAGGGGAGATTCGTCGACCTGTTCGATGCCAATCTCACTGTCCTGTCGCAAATCAACCTTTCCTCAAACGCCCGTATGCTCCTGATCGATCTCGATCGGCTGGAAGCGAGCAAAGAGCCAAGAGTGATTGCGGCAAGCTGCCGTGTCACACACGAGGAATTCTTATTGAATCGCCTTACGTTCTATGCCGACGGTATTGCCAACACCAATGCAGTGGTTCGCATTGAGACGGAAAGGAAGCCCAGTCAGGTCTTGGTCGGAGGAGTTCCTCTCGGAACGAACAGCTTCGAATCGAGTCATGAAACCGTACTGATTCGCTTTCCAAATGTTACTCACCCCACTCGAATCGAGGTGCGCTTTGCACCATGACAAATAATGAACTTAGTCAGAAGTTGTCCCCCCCTTGTCCCGAAATCATCAGCAGACGGAAACATGGGGCGCAAGGTCTATCCCCAGGCGACGAAGCTGCTGATCATGGCCGACGCGGGCGGCAGCAATGCCAGCCGTTCGCGGTTGTGGAAGGTCGGGTTACGGAGTCTGGCAAATCTCACCGGCCAGCATATTCAGGTATCGCATCTTCCGCCCGGAACCAGCAAGTGGAACAAGATCAAACACCGCATGTTTTCCTTCATCACGCAAAACTGGTGAGCAACCCCGCTGGTAAGCTACCAGACCATCGTCGATTTGATCGCAAATACCAAAACCACGACGGGGCCCAAGATCAAGGCAAAGGTGACACAAAGAGCCTATCCTACAGGAGTCGAAATCACCGCTGCGGAGATGGCCACTCTCAACCTGAAACCAGACGCATTCCATGGCGGCTGAACTACTTTGTTCTGCCCCAACGACCCGCTTATCGCACAGTTCATTTATGCGCGAAGCCTTACTATTTCAACGGCCACAACTTCATCGAGAAGGAGCTCGGCCGCGAGAAGATCGGCTTTCGCAAGAACGACAACGCCTTCCTGGCCGTCTCCGATCCGCAGGCTCTGCAAGCAGCAGCGGATCGCTTCACCTCTGAAGTCATCCGCAAGCGGCTCGAGTACTGGACGCTCATCCTGGGTCCGATGTTTTCCAAGAGCGAACGGGCGGCGATGGACCTGCATCCCTTTTATGCCGTCAGTCAGGCTGAGTTCGGCGCCGATCGATATGGTCTCAACCAACTCGCTACGACCTGCGCAAACTGCAGGCCGACGGGTTGCTGACCCGCGACGGAAAGCGCTGCGCCTATCGCCTGACAGAAAAAGGAATCAAGGCCGCCCTTCTGGTCGTCCTCTTCCACAAGCAACTCTGCGGGCCGCTCGCCAACAGCCTCATTCGCCATCGAACCGCTATGGCCCCACGCCCAAACTGCAAGCTCGAAACCGCCTTCCAAAAGGCCGACCACTCCATCCAAAACATCATCCGATTGCTCCAAGCAACATGATTGTTTTGAAGTATTTCTGTTTACGAATCGGGGGGGAGAAATCTATTCGGCCTTGCTAAGCGCGTTGGTGATTTTGGCAACGGCCGCCCCGCCTTCATGGATGAGAACAGCCTCAACATCACTAGTGTCCGGTTAGATGTCGAATAGATTCAGCTGGTTAGCGAAGGGCGA